>JAKBWB010000060.1 GCA_021843755.1 Pseudomonadota bacterium | reverse complement strand
TGAGCGCGGCCAAGCCCATCGCCGTGCATTTCCCGAGGAATCGACCCCATTGAACGAGCCATCGCCTGCCACCCCGGCCGGATCGGAAGACGCCGACCTCGCGACCAGGACGGACCGCGTGTGGGCGCAACTGCGGCGGGGAGAATACGCCGCCGCATACGCCGAGGCTCGCGCCCTGCGCGCGCGCTACCCGGGCAATCGAGACGTTCTGTTTCTTCTCGCCGTCAGTTTGCGCCACCTCTA
Organism: Pseudomonadota bacterium; assembly: GCA_021843755.1. GTDB lineage: Bacteria > Pseudomonadota > Gammaproteobacteria > Steroidobacterales > Steroidobacteraceae > 13-2-20CM-66-19. The sequence continues at coordinate 6,571 of JAKBWB010000060.1, read as the reverse complement.
TCGCTTTCCGGAGGCACTCGAGGTGCTCCAGGAGCTGGAACACCACCACCCGACGTACGGCAGAGTGTTCGAGGAGCGCGGCCTGTGTCAGCTTGCGCGGCGGGCGACGGAATCGGCGATCGCCGCATTCTCAAGCGCCGTACGGCTGAACTCCTGGCTGCCTGTGAGCTGGAGCGCTTTGACCGTTCTCTATCGCAAGTGCGGCCGTACCCAAGAGGCCGACGCGGCCGCCCGGTCCTGCGCAATTCTGGAAAAGCTCCCGAGCGAGATCAGGATCGCCTACAGCCTGTTCGGGGACGGCGACATCCGCGCCGCCGAGCAACGGGTGCGGCACTATCTCCTGACCCATAGCGATGATATCGAAGGCCTGCGCCTGTTGGCGCGCATCGCCATGGCGCACGAGGCGCCCGATGGCGCGGAAGCGCTGCTCGAGAAAGTGCTCGGGCTTGCGCCGGGCTATCACGCCGCCCGTTACGAGTACGCCGTCGCACTCTTGACGCGCCTGAAGCACCAGCGCGCCCGGGAGGAGCTGGAGAAGCTGCTGGCAATCGCTCCCGAAAACCGCGCCTACCGCTTCACCCATGCGACGGTCTGCACGCGCCTCGGCGACTTCGAGCAGGCGCTGCCCGAGTACCAGAAGCTGCTCAGCGAAACTCCCGAGGATGCGGAGCTGCACATGGCCCTCGGTCACTCGCTGAAGACTCTGGGCCGAACCGCCGAGGCGATCGAATCCTATCATGCAGCCGCGGCTGTCCGTCCCGGCTATGGCGGCGCGTACTGGAACCTGGCCAATCTCAAGACGTACCGCTTCGATGCTGCCGAGCTCGAGCAGATGATCCGTTACGAGGCCGATGCCACCACGAGCCGCGAGGATCGCTACCACCTGTGCTTCGCGCTCGGCAAGGCGCTCGAGGACCGGGGCGAATACGCCCAATCGTTCCATTATTACGAACGCGGCAACGCGCTGAAGAAGGAGGAATGCCGCTACCGGCCCGACTTCCTCGAAAACCTCGCGCGCCTGCAGCGCGCCACCTGCACGGCTGAGTTCTTCGCCGCGCGCCGAGGCTGGGGACATCCGGATGCGGCGCCGATCTTCATCGTGGGACTACCCCGCGCCGGATCGACGCTGATCGAGCAGATTCTCGCCTCGCATTCCGAGGTGGATGGAACCATGGAGCTGCCCGACATCGCGCATCTGGTATTCGATCTGCACGATCGCACCCGCCCGCCCGACAGCCCGCGCTACCCCGGCGTGCTCGCCGAACTCGACAGGCAAGAGTGCGCGCGGCTCGGGGAAAAATACCTCCGCGAAACCTGCGTGCACCGTCATGGCAGGCGGTTCTTCATCGACAAATGGCCAAACAACTTCCGGGACCTGGGATTCATCCACCTCATCCTGCCCAACGCCCGGATCATCGACGCGCGCCGGGAGCCGATGGCTTGCTGTTTCAGCAATTTCAAACAGCTTTTCCCGCCTGGAGCGGGACCTGAGTTCGTCTACAGCTTCGAGGACATTGCCCGCTACTACCGCATGTATCTGGACCTGATGCGCCATTGGGACGCCGTGCTGCCCGGAAAGATACTGCGCATCCAGCATGAGGAGTTGGTCACGGATTTCCCGGCGACCGTGCATCGCCTCCTCGAATTCTGCGGCCTGAAGCCCGAACTCGCGTGTTTCGAGTTTCACAAGACCGAGCGCGCCGTCCACACCGCCAGCGCCGAGCAGGTCCGCCGACCGATCAACCGCGCCGGACTCGACCATTGGCGCCACTTCGAGCCTTGGCTTGGACCCTTGAAGGACGCGCTGATGGGCTCCCCGGGCGCATCGCTCGATCCGCCCACGACCAACACGCAGAGTGGCCTGTAACAGACGCACGGGCGACGCACGGGACACGCCGGATATGGCGGCAGGGCGCCTCGATCGCGGCGCCGCCCGCTGAAACCGGCGGCCATCGAGCCAGAGTCGGCCGCGGCCGCGCCGCACCCGGCGGTTGTCGGTCGCCGTGTTCGTGCCGAGCTTTCCGCTCGGACACGGCGGGCGTATGCTCTGTGCTTCCCAACGAGGGACATGAATGAAGACGCAGATCGCAGTTCTCGGGTGTCTCGCGCTTGCCTGGAATGTCGCAAACGCCAGCGTGGATTGCGCCAAGGCACCGTTTGGCGAGAGCCTCGCGCAGTTCGGCAGGGACGAGTTTCGGCTGGGCATGCTCGCTGCAACGCACGCTGAGGATCATCGGCCGGCGCCGCCGGCGCTGCTGCGGCGGATCGACCGCTCGATGCGCGCCGCGTGTCTCGCGAAATTCTACGGCGACAACTTGCCGCGATATTCCAAGCTCGGCTTGTCGCCCGATGTGCTGAAGACGCGCAGTGTCGGCTCGATTGCGGCCCTGACGGTCGATTGGAACGGACGGTACCGGCACGGCTTGGGCGGCACTGCGCCGGTATCGCGCGCATCGAGCGGACCGGCGAGCACCGCGCGACCAATGGCGCCCGGCGGCATGCGGTCCTCGCCGCCCCCTGCCGGCAAGCCCCTCGTGCCGGTCACAACGGACTTCCCGGCGTGTCCGCGCAAGGTGGACTTCCAATCGCTCCTGAGCGTGGCGCTGATCGACAAATCCGGGTGGGCAAGAGCCGAGGCCAAGGGACGCGGACACGGCTGCATCGAGCTGCGCGCGGGCGAACGTGTCTATCCGCTGCGCCGCGAGCGGTGGACTGGATTGATTCAGGTCCGGCCGGCCGGGCGCACGCGCGCCTATTGGACCGACGCAGTTGCCGTCAAGTAGACTTCCCCGACCAGGCCTCGCGCGGGGTTCGAGCCGCGGCTGAGACGCTCGATCCTGTCTCGAACACCGACCACCGGCGCATGAGAGCCCCCAGCCGAGGGACCTGACGCGATGAATGCCCCCACCGCGACATGCGGGCTGCCGACGCCCGAAGACCTCTATTCCCGCCCTGGGCTCGAGCGGCTCGATGCCCGCTTCCGCCAGTTCCTGCGCGAGCGCGACCCGGGGCTGGCGGAACGTCTGAGGGCTGCGCGCAGCGAGGGCAACGCGCCGGCGCGCCGGGACGAGAGCGAGCTGTGGCTCGCTCTTGCCCCGTTCGTGGACGAGTTTCTCTGCGCGCTATTCTCGATCGGCGCGCAGGTGGCGGAGTTGGTCAAGCGCCAGGACGATCTGGAGGTCCTCTTCGAAGTGCGCCGCAAGTTCGTCCAGCGGCACATCGCCAAGAAGGCCACCGGCGAGGCGGCCGCGCGCATCGACGGGGACGAGGCGCTCGAGGCGCTCGAAGCGCACTTGCACGGCGCCTTCGAGCCGGTACGCTTCGCCCGGGCAGTGCGCTCGTGGCTGGAGCGCGAGCCGCAGTGCCGCTCGGAACTCGCCGCGGCCGAGCGATTCGTGACCTGGGCCGCGCTCTCCCCCGAGGGGCGCCGGCGCTTCGGGCATCATGTCCTCTTCCACGTGCCCCACAAGCACGACCCGCTGAAGCTGGTGGCAACCAGCACCCGGCGGGAAGGCAACATCGCCTGGCTCGAGGCACCGGCCGAGCACGCGTTGCGGCAGCGGCGCGGCTTCGGGCTGACGGACGCCGGATGCGACCTGGCGGGGGCGATGGGCGAGATCCACTACTGCATCTACTGTCACCACCAGGACAAGGATTCCTGCTCGAGCGGCCTGCGCGCCGCCTCCGGGTCATTCGAGCACAGCGTGGTCGGCGCGCTTCAGACCGGCTGCCCGCTCGGGGAGCGCATCTCGGAGATGCACGAGGCGAAGCGGCGTGGCCATGTCTTATCGGCCCTGGCGATCGCCTGCGTCGACAATCCGATGCTCGCCGGCACCGGTCATCGGATCTGCAACGACTGCATGGTGAGCTGCATCTACCAGAAGCAACATCGCGATCCGGTGAACATTCCCCAGGCGGAGACCCGCATCCTGAAGGACGTGCTCGAGCTGCCCTGGGGCTTCGAGATCTACAGCCTGCTCACCCGCTGGAACCCGCTGAACTTCCGCCGGCCGCTGCCGCGCCCGCCGAGCGGCCGCTCCGTGCTCATCGTCGGCGCCGGCCCCGCCGGCTACACGCTGGCCCATCACCTGCTCAACGACGGCCACGCGGTCGCGCTCATCGACGGGCTGAAGATAGAGCCGTTGCCGCCCGAGCTGTCCGGCCGCGACAGCGCTGGCGGCATCCGCTTCGGTCTGATCCGCCGGATCGACGCGCTGCGCGAATCGCTCGCCGAGCGGGTCAGCGCCGGATTCGGCGGCGTGGCGGAATACGGCATCACCGTCCGTTGGGACAAGAACTTCCTGAAGATCCTGCGGCTGCTGCTCGAGCGGCGCACGCAGTTCGCGCTGCTCGGAGCCCTGCGCTTCGGCGGCGCCCTCGGCGTCGAGGACGCCTTTGCGCTCGGCTTCGATCACATCGCGCTGTGCATGGGCGCCGGCAGGCCGACGCTGCTGGAGATTCCGAACGGCCTCGCGCGCGGCGTGCGGCAAGCTTCCGACTTTCTCATGGCCCTGCAGCTGACGGGCGCGGCGCGAACCGACACGCTGGCCAACCTGCAGATGCGGCTGCCGGTCGTGGTGATCGGCGGCGGCCTGACCGCCATCGACACCTGCACCGAGGCGTTGGCCTACTATCCGGTGCAGGTCGAGCGGTTCCTGACCCGGTACGAAAGCCTCTGCGCCCGCTTCGGCGCCGAGCAGGTCCGCAGCGGCTGGACGGACGAGGACCGTAGCATCGCCGAGGAGTTTCTGCAGCACGCGCACGCGCTGCGCGCCGAACGGGCCGCCGCCGAGCGCGAGGGCCGCGAGCCCGACATCGTCGGCCTGCTGCGCAGTTGGGGCGGGGCCCGTATCCTGTACCGGCGCGTGATGACGGCATCGCCGGCCTACAAGAATCACGAGGAGATCATCAAGGCGCTGGAGGAGGGGATCGCCTACGCGGAGAATCTGCAGCCCCTTGCGGTGCAGATCGACCGGTTCGGTCATGCCTGCGGCCTGAGTGTGCGCGATACCGTGACGGGCGCCGAATCCACGGTGCCCGCGCGCACCGTGCTGATCGCCGCCGGCACGGTTCCCAATACGGTGCTCGCCGGCGAGGCGCCCGCCCTGCGGCTCGACGGCACTCATTTCCAGGCGTACGACGAACACGGCACGCCGGTCTCGCCGGAGCGCTGCGGCAAGCCGGCCGCCACCCACGTGGTTGCGCATCTTGCCGCGGACGGGAGGGCCATCAGCTTCTTCGGCGATCTTCACCCCTCCTTCGCCGGCACCGTCGTGAAGGCCATGGCAAGCGCCAAGAACGGCTATCCCATCGTCTCGCGTCTGCTCGAGCGCGTAGCGGGCAGCGCCGAGCCCTCGACGGTGCTCGAGCGGCTGCGCTCGCAAGGCTCGGCGCGCGTGGTGCGGGTTGAGCGGCTGACCGCCACCATCGTCGAGGTGGTCGTCGAGGCACCGCTCGCGGCGCGGGCGTTCCGCCCCGGCCAGTTCTTCAGACTGCAGAACTACGAGACCGGCGCGCCGCGGGTCTGCGGGACGCGCCTCGCGATGGAGGGAATCGCCCTGACCGGCGCCTGGGTGAGCCCGCAACTCGGACACATCGGGCTCGTGGCGCTCGAGATGGGCGGCTCATCGAGCCTGTGCACGCTGCTTAAGCCGGGGGAACCGGTCGCGCTGATGGGACCGACCGGCGAGCCCACACACATACCGCGCGATGAAACGGTCGTGCTGATCGGCGGCGGCCTGGGCAACGCCGTGTTGTTTTCGATCGGCCGCGCCATGCGTGCCGCCGGCTGCCGGGTCCTGTATTTCGCCGGCTATCGCTGCGCCGCGGACGTGTTCAAGCGCCAGGATCTCGAGGACGCCTCCGATGCGCTCGTGTGGTGCGCCGATTCGGCGCCGGCGCCGCGGCCCGGCCGGCCGCAGGACCGGCAGTTCGTCGGCAATGTCGTGCAGGCCCTGGAGGCGTACGCCGCCGGGCGGCTGGGTGAGCCCGCCATTGCCCTCGAGGACGTCGATCGCATCATCGCCATCGGCTCCGAGTCGATGATGGCCGCCGTGGCCGCCGCGCGCCGCGGCAGCCTCGCCGCGCGCCTCAAGCGCGGGCATGTCGCACTCGCCAGCATCAACTCGCCGATGCAGTGCATGATGAAGGCGATCTGCGCACAGTGTCTGCAGTCGCATCGCGATCCGACCACCGGTATCGAGACGATCGTCTTCACCTGCCTGAACCAGGACCAGGAGATGGACCGGGTCGATTTCGCCGTGCTGCGCCAGCGCCTCGGCCAGAATTCCCTGCAGGAGAAACTGACGGCCCGCTGGATCAGCGCCTGCCGCGACACCGTTGAATGAGACGCAACGTCGCGCCGCCGGCTTGCACGGCGCCGGTGAATTCCAGCAGGGCCACCCCGGGCTTCTTCAGCGCGAACGCATCGGGCGGCGCGGCGCTCAGACAGTGGGCCACGAGGCGGCCGAGCTGCGGCTCGTGGCCGACGATCGCGATCCGCCGGCCCCGCTCGGCGCGCAGGACCTCGAGCAGTGCTTCGGGCGGCACCTCGGGCGCGAGCGCCGTACAC
>JAKBWB010000023.1 GCA_021843755.1 Pseudomonadota bacterium | reverse complement strand
CCCGGCGCCGGGATAGCTCAGTTGGTAGAGCAGCGCATTCGTAATGCGCGGGTCGTAGGTTCGAATCCTATTCCCGGCACCATTAAATCAAGAACTTAGCAGACTCCTCCTAACTCGCCAGACTCTTGTAAGTGCCCAGTAAGGGCAACTGCAAACGCTCTCTCGACTTCAGTGCACGGCGCTGCCAAGGCGCCGCCCGTCGTGGGTGCAACCACGGCCGAGCGGCTGACCACAACCCGAACGACTGAGGTTCGAGTATGGCTACCGCTGATCCTATCGCGCCGTTGGCAAGCACGCAGCCTGCGGTCCTGGGCGTCATCCCCCTCGCCACCATCCCCGCCTACCGCCAGACCGGCTGCGCTGTCGTGACCGTGGAGCCCGTCGGCCGCATTCCCCACCGCCACTACATCAGCCTGCGCCGCTACGCCGCGCTCCGAGAATGGACCTTCACCCTCGCCGCCCGTCGCTGGCAGACTGCCGGTGCCTGGCTGCGTGGCTCCATCACTGTCTCTTTGTGGGAGGCCCGCGCATGAGTACGCGCCTCGACCAAGAACGCGCTTGGCGGGCACGCCTGAATCCGATGGAACGGTACTACCTGCAGCACCAACACCTGCTGATCGGCAGCGTCAGCATCACCGTTACGGGCACTCCTGAGTCCCCACCGTCCGCTCCCGGGCCGCTCGCTGCGGCGCCGGCCACCGAACAGCCGGCCCCCGAAGCACCGGCGATGACTCCCGAGGTGACCAAGGCCGAGCGCGCGCGGCACTGCGTGCGCGTGTTCCCTCCGGGGGCGCTTGCGGAGGCCATCGCCGCATTGGCTGGCATGCGGGACCAAGACGTCAGGCGGCTCAGGCGTGCGATCGATCGCGCGGCCCGCGACGACGGCTGGCGATCAGTGCCATGGGCCGATCCCGCCCCGGTCGCGGACCCATTCGCCGACTTCGGCTTGGAATACGAAAATTTCCGCGCCGTGATCGATCACCTGTCGATGCAGTGGACCTGCGCCAGCTATACGCTCGATGCCGGCGAGTCCCGCGTGGATCCGATCCTACTCGTCGGCCCGCCCGGCATTGGGAAAACGCGATTCGCGCAGGAACTCGCGCGACGGATGGGAACCCGGATGGCGGTCTATTCCGCCGGCAGCGCGCAAGCAGCGTTTCAATTGTGCGGCTCCGATGCGGGCTGGAGCAACGCCAAACCGGGCATCGTGTTCGAGCTGCTAGCGCAGGGCGACAGCGCGGCGCCCGTGTTGGTAATCGATGAGGTCGACAAGATCGGCACGTGGGCACGCGAGAATCCGTTGAACGCGCTGCTCGATCTCACCGAGCCGGACACCGCGCGGCACTACAAGGACTGGTGCCTCCAAATGATGTTCGACGCCAGCAAGATCCTCGTGGTCTGCACGGCGAACGAACAAGCCGCGCTGCCCGCACCGCTCCTGTCCCGGCTCGAGGTCTGTCAGGTCAAGCCACCCACCGTGGACCAACGGCGCGCGATTCTGAATAGCTACCTCGGTCGCCTCGCCGCGACACACAAGTGCCCTGCGGGCCTGGCGCTTGACGAGCCCAGCGCCGAGGCGGCCCTGGCAACCCCGGACCTCGACGTGCGCGCGCTGCTGCGCCTGACCCGCGCCGGCTTCGCCTCCGCGCTCGCGGCCGACTCGGACCGCGTGGTCCTCGCCCCACCGCGACGCGGCGCAACTCGGCAGCGAATTGGCTTCATCTGACGTAAGGCGCTCGCCGCGATTGACGACCTTCCCCGGACGAACGCCCAGGCAGGCCATGGTGCAAAACGCCGTTCGGCTGTGCGTCGCTGACTATCCCCGCGCAGACAGCATGATGATCGCCATGCCGGTCAGGGCGATGAGACTCCCGATGACATCCCAACGACTGGGACGAATGCCCTCCGCCGCCCAGAGCCATCCGATGGCCACTGCAATGTAAACCCCACCGTACGCGGCATAGGTGCGCCCGGCCGCCGTAGGGTGAAGGGTCAACAGCCAGGCGAATGCGCCCAGCGAGACGGCCGCGGGCAACAGCAGCCAGAGGGGCTTGCCGTGCTTGATCACGAGCCAGGGCAGGTAGCAGCCGACAATCTCGGCAAGGGCGGTTACGGCAAACAGCAGTAAGAGGCGCAGCAGTCTCAGCGCGGAGCCAACTGCCGACCCATCCGACGTTCCAGCGCCAAGCACCGATCACGCCCTTTCCAGAGCATGGCCGCTCGTCACCCAGCCTCGCTTTCCCGCGAGGTAATGGTAAATATCTGTGTAACCGAGCGATTTGAGCCGTTCGGCGGATAAACCGGCACGCTGGCAGGCCGCACTGGCGCAGTAAACGACCACGGTGACATGCCGGTCGGGAATTTCCACCGGCGCACGCGTCAGGATCTCGTCCGAGACAATGTTGATAGCCCCCGGCAGGTGCCCTTCATCGAAACTCTGACGAGGCAGCGTATCGACGAGGACGAATTTCAGACCTTTCTTCACCCAATGCTCGAGCGTTGTGGTGTCAATGGTCCTCATCGATCACCCTCCCCGGCATGTGTCACAGCGCCTGCATGCAGATCGCAGCTGAAGATCCGGGGTAGCAGGCCCAAAAGCCAGTGCGGGAGCCGTGAAGCCGACTTCCGTTTGCATTTGAGCGAGCGGCCAGCAGGATCCCAGCCAAACCGAAGTGCGGCGGGTAGAGCGCAGGCGGAAGTCCGGTCCAGCGCCCGACTGTTCCGAAAGGATGCGCTGTTGCACGGCACGGGCATCGCTCTGATTGTCACGGCTGATTGCGCTGATGGTGAGTGCGCGCTGAGAGGCTCATTTGGATACGCGTACGCGCCTCGGCGCCCAAGTGCGCAGGAGTAAAAGCGGAGGTATCGGGTTGCTGCATGGGTTTAGAGCGCAACCAGTAGCGTATCAGAACGACCTGCTGTTCGTAGTGCCGGCAGCCGGAGCACAGTAGGAGGTGAACGTGGAGCGCGAGACGTGCCCACGGGCCGACGGGCCGGTGCATTCGGTCCGATACCAGGCGGGTCGCCTCTGCACAGGTCATCATTTGGTGTGGCGCCTCATTGAAGTGGAATCGAACCAGCAACGCTCGATGCATTCGCGCAACCGGAGACGGGCCCGGTGCATTCGCACCCAGAGATTGGTCGAGGATATCCCGAGAGCCTTACAGGCTTCATCGGTGCCGATCTCGTCGATCTCAATCATCCGTACTGTGGCTGCCAGCGTGCCGGGCAGTTCATCAATGCAGTGCTCGAGCATGACCCAGAATGCCTCTCGCTCTAGGGCGTTTCCGGGATCCTGCCAGGCGCGCGGCCGTGCCCGCCAACGGTCCGCGCTGTCGAAGTTCTTTTCAAGCAAGGCATCAATGTCCCGCTCGTCGTCGATTGGCACTTCGCGGGATGAGCGACGGAACTGGTCCAGAATCTTATACTTGAGGATGCCGATCAGCCACGTTCTCTCGGTCGAATTGCCTCGAAAGCGCTTGTGGGCCGTGAGCGCCGCGATCAGGCATTCCTGAACGGCATCTTCAGCGAGCATCGGATCGCGCAATCGCGCCAAAGCGTAGCGGTAAAGCGTATCACCGTGTTCGGCGAGCCACTGATTCGCTCCTGTCGGGAACGCCTGTGGGGTGGTCGTTATCAATCTCATGCCCCAACGCGGCAAGGGATAACTGGGAGTGTAGCAACCCGAAGCGCTCAGCGAGGGTAGACAGGCAATCCGGCTTTCGGCCCGCACAGTACCGCCGTAGACGTGTCCTGGTCCCTGAGGCAGCCGGATTGCGGTCCGCTGTAAGGATTGAGCCCGCTGCTGCGACTGAAGAGCCGGAGCAGCGGTTCGTCTCTGCGGGGGATCGCTGCCGCCATCGCAAAAATCGAGTACCGAGGAGACGATGTATGACTACCAAATCATCACGGATCACAGCACTGGGGATAGCCGCAGGAATGGCACTTGCCTTGGCTGCCGGCGGGGTCGCTCTGGCGGCCCCCGCCTGGGGGCATCACACGGGCGACCCAGGGTTCGTGACCGTGCGCTCTAGCCACGGCTATGCCGAGACATTAAGCACCCTCGAGCACGCCATCAAGGGCAATGGGCTGATGGTCATGGGGAAAGTGAATCAAAAGGCGATTCTGTCGATGACGGGTCTCCATCTGGCCGGTGCCGAGTCGCTCCTGGTCGGCAATCCGCGCGTCGGCAAGAAGCTCTTCAGCATGAATCCGGCCGTTGCGGCCGTGGTCCCCGCACGGATCTCTGCCTGGGTGAGCCACGGTGCGACGTATATCGGCTACTTCGCGCCCTCCGCTCTCATGGGCGCCATCTCGACGAAGCTGGCCAAGCCCGGCCACATGCTGGACATGAAATTCCACACGATCGTGGAGCAGGCCGCCCATTGATGTCTGTGATCCGAGCGGAGCGGCCTTTCGCCGCCCCGCTCGGCGCGGATGGAGAGAAATGATGGATCCTGAGACGACAGTGGAATCGGCGCGCAGCGGCGCTCATCTGGCGTGCGGTCGGCTGCAGATCGAGCGCATCGGGGAACTCGTGGCGACCGGGATGGTGCTCGCCGCCGCGGGTGTATCACCACTGATGTTTGTGGCCGCGGCGGCAGGCTATGGTTCGATGAATTTTTTCGCCAAGTTTGCGGTGGTGCCGGCTATTTTGGCGGTAGCGGTGATCACACTTGTCGCGCGCTTGCGTGGCTGGTCACGCCTGTACCACGGCATTGTCATCGCGGCGATCGCCGGACCGCTGGCTACCGCGGGGCTTGAAGTGGTGCGCGTGATCGGATTTCGCGTGTTCCACGCGATGCCCGGCTCCATGCCGATGCTGATGGGTGTTCTCATCACGAATCGCTTTCTGCTCGGGCCGAACGTGTGGAGCGACATCGTCGGCTGGACGGATCATATCCTGGTCAACGGAATGAGTTTCGCGCTGGTTTATGTGCTCGTGTTCGGCCGGCCACGCTGGTGGAAAGCGCTACCGTACGCCTGGACGGTCGCGACGATCTTCATGATCAGCCCGGTCATGCAGATGTTGGGTGGTATCGGTGAGTTTGGGCTCGCGATGGGGCCGCGTTTCCCGGTGACAGTGTACCTGGCCCACACGGTTTTTGGATTGATTCTCGGCGTCATCGTCGCGCGCTGGGCCCGGGCGGAAGAACCGCTCTGGGCACACCATCTAATGTGGCGGGGACGATCCCGCTGAGGTCCGTCCGGATCGAATCGACCCTCATCCGGCACAACACGACAGCTGCGTCACATCCTGCGTAAAGGTCTGGGCGGCGAGCTTGAGTCCCTCGACCATGGTCAGGTAGGGGAACAGTTGGTCACCGAGGTCTTGCACGGTCATGCGATTGCGGATCGCAAGCGCCGCGGCCTGGATCAGCTCGCCGGCCTCGGCGGCAACCGCTTGCACACCGATCAGCCGCCCCGTGTCGGCATCCGCCACCAATTTGATGAAGCCGCGCGTGTCGAAATTCGCGAGCGCCCGCGGAACGTTCTCGAGCATCAGAGTGCGACTGGCGGTTTTGAGGCCCGCCTGCTCGGCCCGCTGCTCACTCAGACCCACCGTGGCCACTTGCGGGTCGGTGAACACCACGGCGGGCATAGTGGAGAGATCAAGCCTTGCGTCGCCGCCGGTCATGTTGATCGCCGCACGTGTGCCACCGGCTGCCGCCACATACACGAATTGCGGCTGGTCGGTGCAATCGCCGGCGGCATAGATGTGAGTCGCACTCGTGCGCAGACTGTCTTGCACAACGATGGCGCCGCGCCCATCGACTTTGACTCCCGCCGCTTCCAATTTCAGATCCTGCGTGTTCGGGTTCCGTCCGGTCGCCACAAGCAGTCGGTCTGCGCGCACCTCACGCTCGGACAGTGTCAGCACGAACTCGCCGCCGGCGTACGCCACTCGGCGTGCCTCGGTGTATTCGTTTACCTCGATTCGTTCATCGCGAAAGGCCGCCGCAAGCGTTTTCCCAATGAGCGGATCTTCCCGGTACAGTAGCGAATGTCGTGCAAGGATGGCGACTTTGCTGCCCAGCCGGGCGAACGCCTGAGCCAGCTCGAGCGCCACCACCGACGAACCGATAACGGCGAGCCGTTCGGGGATGCGGTCGCTTTCCAGCGCCTCGGTCGAAGTCCAGTATGGCACCCCGTTCAGACCAGGAATCGGCGGCACGACCGGGCGCGCGCCGGTAGCGATCAGGCAGCGATCGAAGGTTACCGTGCGTTCACCGCCTTCGTTGAGCCTCACCCTGAGACTGTCACCGTCCTTGAAGCGTGCCTCGCCGCGCAGAACGGTGATCGCCGGGTTGCGCTCCAGAATGCGTTCATACTTGGCATGGCGCAGTTCCTCGACGCGACTTTGCTGCTGAACCAGTAGAGGTCCACGCAGCACGGTTGACGGGGTGGGTGGCAGACCGGCATCGAACGAGCTTTGTCGGCGCAGGTGCGCGATGTGCGCCGCACGGATCATGATCTTGGACGGCACGCAACCGACATTGACGCAGGTGCCGCCGATGGTGCCGCGCTCGATCAGCGTCACCCGCGCGCCGCGCTCGACGACCTTCAGCGCGCCGGCCATGGCCGCACCGCCGCTGCCGATCACGGCAATGTGCAGCCCTCGCCCACCACCAGACGCTGCGGCATCGTCGCCCCGAGCGTGCGCGCCATAGCCGCGTGCGGTCACCGCGTCGATCAGCCGCCGCACCGGTACCCCGCGTTCGAGCTCGACCCGCGCCGAGGCATCCGGGTAGGACACTTGCGCCGCGCGCACGCCAGGTACGCCTTCGAGTGCCTGGCGCACCTGTGCTTCGCAGCTCTCGCAGGTCATGCCGCTGATTCTCAGCTCAGTGATCGCTCCGTCAGTCATCAGGTCCTCACAGTTGTCTATGCGGTCAGCCACGCCCGACGACCGATTCGCGGTCGTCTGTGCTGCAACGGCGGTTCGCCGGATTCACCAGATCCCAGAGGGCCGCGAGGAACATGATCACCAGTCCGGTATAGAAAATGCCGCGCGCCTCCCCCTTGCCCAGAAAATGATGAGTCAGCCCGAACACCCCGATCAGCGCCATCACCGGACCGATGCTCCCGAGCACAGTGCGATGCCATCGATGGTGCGAGAACCAGCCCGCGAAAGTTGCCAGGAGCGCCACGGCCGCGAAGATCGGGATCAACCAATGCACGAACAGTCCTTCCCAATGACTGAGGAAACCCAGTCCGATCGCGGCACCAAGACCCGCGGCCGCCGGGAAGCACACGGCGCAACTGAAGCTGCCGACGATGGCGCCCATGACGCCGGTTTTATCGATGATACGGGTGATGCCGGACATAGTCGGTTCCTTATTCGCGACGCTCTATAGGGGGTCCGCTGCGCCTGAGCTGGGCTAAACTTACTGCCGTACCTAAGTACGGAGTCAAGTTCCTATGAATGAGCCCCAAGACGGTTTGTCGATTGGCCGGTTGGCCGCAGCGGTCGGCGTCAACGTCGAGACCATCCGCTTCTATCAACGGAAGGGCTTGCTGCGTGAACCGCCGAGGCCGCCGGGCGGCATCCGGCGTTATGCCGCAAAGGACACCGCGCGGGTCAGGTTCATCAAGTCAGCACAACGGCGCGGTTTCAGCTTGGACGAAGTCCGCCACTTGTTGCGACTTGACGAGGGTATGCAATGCGCCGCGGCAGCCAAACTGGGTGCCCGACACTTGGACGATGTGCGGAGGCGGCTGCGGGATCTACGCCGAATCGAGGCGACGCTGTCAAAACTGCTCAAGCGATGCAGCCGAGGCGAGGAGCAAGTGGCCTGCCCGTTGATCGCGGCGCTGCATGCGGATGATAAACAAATGGATAAAAGCTATGTTCAGTTGCCGCCAGAGCGCTGACAGATTCGACGAGCGGGACGCCGATTTTGATGGTCTCAAGATCTTCTCTGGCAGCGGTCACGCGATCAATAGCGGCGCGCAGTCCTAACGCAGCGCGAAACGGTGCACTGGCTTCACTCGCCGGTGACCTCGCACCCCAGCGCGGCCGCCGAGGCGGCCATCAACTTTGCCAGTCGCTCACCGCGACCGAAGGTGAGATGCGCTTCGATGCACAACGGGCAATGTGACCTCCCCTGCCACTCGACGTCACTCCTCTCTCATCTGAAAAAAAAGTCCTCGCATGCTCGATCCGGCGTACCGCGGCAAGTGATCCCCGACGCGGTCCGGCACTGGTTTGAGCTCGGCTTGCCGCGTGGACCCGCTCGATGACTGCGGCGTGCTGGTCGAGGAATTCATAGCCGGCCATCACACGGTCGCTGCGCGCCATGAACTCTCCTACTTCCAATTCAGCAGAAACGGGCTCATCGTCCCGCCGGAAATTTGCGCTGCGAGCCCCGCGAGCGCGACAGAGCATGCTTGCGGGCAATCCCGACCAAATCGCGCCAGACCGTCTGATCAAACGCTTCGTCAGTACTCGTCCATAGGATGATAAATCGCACTCGTGCGTCCAGATGCCGAGCGGCGCACGTGATGTAGGACTCGCCCTGGCGTCGAGTCCGATCGGTTGCATCGATCGCATCGCGCGCAAAATCCTTCAGGCATTCTTTTGACGCAAGGATTTCGACGCCGCTCGCGGTCAGCTGTTTCTCAAGATAGCGCACGGCGGCCGTGAGCTTCGGGATGGCTGAGTCCTCCGCCGCTGTGCTCGATCGGATCACGCAACGATTCTCCGGCGATTATTCTTGAGAGTTTTGCGCGCCAATTCCGCGATCTCTGAGACCGCCGTCTCATTTTGGAGACATGCAGGCGTGCGGGATCCCAGTTGCCATAACGTACCCGGGAGTGAGGGCGCAGCACACCGCCCGCCTCCCTCCAGCCCTGGAGCACACCGAACGGTCAATGGACCGCGCCGCGGCGGCCAAGCAGAAGAGCGCTCGCTGCGCCGCATTCGGATGCATCTCGGGAATGAATGCCGGTACAGACCCTCGAGATCAGCGAGGCGGCGGCTCATGCAATGACCTGGCCGCCGGATTCCGATGGGTCGACGAAGTCGATGAATCCGGGTTTCCTCAAGCCGCATCCCGGCGCGACACCGGCTAGCCTGGATTTCCACGGCGCACTGATTGACTAATCGTTTCCTGGCGCTGGGCGGGTCGTCCCGGTGCCCCGCGATTCCGCGGCATGCCTGATTTCCCATGTCCAGGCTTTCGGCTCGAGCGCCGGCACCGGGATTCCACCGGCCGAGCCTTATCATATGTAGTTCGCCGTATTGATGCTCCGCACTTCCGTTCTTGCTTGCGCACGAGACCCCACACAGGGCGGTGCAGCAGCATGACTGCTTAGAGAAGCTGATATTCCGTGGACTCTGCTGCCCACAGGGGGTTGGGGCTTGACGGCGTCGTTGACCGCAAGATGTGGTAGTAGTAAAGTGTATTGGTGCGTGAGAAAGCACCGAAAGACCTAAGTGACTGCCGGCGCTTCTTCCTCGAGCCCGCCTCGGCCAGGCACCGCCAGTACGAGGCCCTGCGGGCCTACTTCGTCGAGCAGCGCCCCTCGCGGGAGGCCGCCCGTGCTTTCGGCTACAGTCCCGGGGCCTTTCAGGTGCTCTGCCACCACTTCCGCCGCGAGCCCGACCCGCTCTTCTTCGTCACCCCCAAGCGCGGCCCACGCGAGCAGCCGAAGAAGTCCGCCGCGCGCGATCTGATCGTCGAGCTGCGCAAGCGCAACCATTCCGTCTACGAGATCAGCGAGAGCCTGAAGGAGCGTGGCCAACCGTTGAGTGCCACCGCGGTGCGCGAGGTGCTCAAGGCCGAGGGCTTCGCTCCCCTGCCGCGACGACGCGATGAGGAGCGTCCGCAGCGCCCGCGCGCCACGATCGAGCCGGTGGCCGATGCGCGGCGCTTCGTGCTCACTCCCGGGCAGTTCCACACCCGCTGCGGCGGCCTGTTCCTGTTCGTGCCGCAGCTGCTTGAGCTCTCCCTCGATACCCTGTCCTCAAGCGCTCACCTACCGGGCTCGAAGATGATTCCGGCGGCCCACGCGCTGCGAGCATCGCTGGCGCTGAAGCTATGGTCCATCGAGCGCAAGAGCCACGTCATGGCACTCATCGCCGACGAGGGACTGGCGCTGTTTGCGGGGTTGAACGCTTTCCCGAAGAAAAGCTTCCTCTCGGAGTATTCCTCGCGCGTCACCCATGCGCAGACGCTCACCCTTCTTGCCGCCTACCACCAGCAACTCGGCGGGGCAGATTTCCTTGCCGGTCACTCCTTCAACCTCGATTTCCACTCGGTCCCCTACTACGGCGAGCACCCTGTGATTGAGCGGCATTACGTCTCGATGCGCTCGCGCCGCCAGCCGAGCATCCTCGCTTTCCTTGCGCAGGATGCCGATGGGCGGGCCTTCTGTTATGCCAACGCAGACCTGCGCAAGGGCGAGGAGGCCGAGGAGATCTTTCGCTTCATCGAGTTTTGGAAGAAGCTGCGCGGCGCGCTCCCGCGGCACCTGGTGTTCGACTCGCGTCTGACCACCTACGCCAACCTTGCACGGTTCGAGGATATGGGGATCACCTTCATCACGCTGCGCCGCCGCTCGGCAGCCCTGCTGAAGGAGATCGCTTTACTGCCGCGTTCGGCCTGGCGCACCGTGGAGCTGGACGTGCCGACGCGCAAGTA
Source organism: Pseudomonadota bacterium (assembly GCA_021843755.1). Classification (GTDB taxonomy): domain Bacteria; phylum Pseudomonadota; class Gammaproteobacteria; order Steroidobacterales; family Steroidobacteraceae; genus 13-2-20CM-66-19. Next base: position 20,636 of record JAKBWB010000023.1, on the reverse strand, counting down.
CCGCACTCCGCGGGTATACGAGCAGACCGTTCCCCTGGAAGGCAAGAAGTTCCGCCAACTCTTCATCCTCGACCTCGGGCACGACGAGCCCACCATCCTGCTCACCAACGATCGGCACAGCTCCGCCCCGAAGCTCATCACCCGCTACGCCCAACGCATGCTGATCGAGAACGCGCTCTCCGATGCCGTGCGCTTCTTTCACGTCGATGCGCTCTCTTCCGCCGTCGGCCTGAAGGTCGACTTCGACATGGCCCTCCTGGTCATCGCCAGTGGCCTCTACCGACTGCTCGCCCGCAAAATGCGCGGCTACGCCGATGCACAGGCACGGGTCATCTTCCGCGACCTCATCGACATGCCCGCCACCGTGGATGTCACCGAAAACGAGGTCCAGGTACGCTTCGATCGTCGCGCGCATCTGCCGATCGTGCTAGCCTCAGGACTCCTCGACACCGCCATCGAAGTACCCTGGTGGAACGGGGTACGCCTGCGTTTGACAGCCTGATGAACCGCCTCACTCTTAGCGAAACAGCAGCGCGTGGAAATCCAGGCTAGCGTGATCGCGGCCGACTACTTGCGGCCTTGCTTCTCTCGGGCCGCCTTGATCTCCTCGCTCAGCCGTCGCAAGTCATCCAGCGAACGTTTCCTGGGGCGGGGCTGAGCGTCCGCCGGTAATGCGGAACTGTTGTACGGATCGTGCGGCGGCGCAGGGTCGTGCAGTTCGTCGCCATCGCAGCTCAAATCCGAGCCGAGCGTCTTCAAACGCTGCGTATCGATGTCACGGTCGAATTGGCCGGTCTCGCCTTGCCATTCCCACGTGGCATTTCCCCGTTCGTCGAATGCGATGCGCCCGGAGGGTTTACGCGGTTTGCGGGTGCTCATATCTCAGCCCTTCTCAACGACAGAGTACTACGGTGAGTGATTCGAACCACGCCAAGTTGACAATATGTCGGTAACCGAGGTTCCCCATGACCCATGACAGACTGACAACGCTGCATGGAAACCATCCCAATTCAAACTGCGTCCAACACGCCGGCCTGTTGCGCTCAATGGACCGGCGGACAGCGATGGACAACGCCGTCACCTCTCGGCTTGATGAAACGGAACACGGTGCGAGTCCGTGGCGCGTTGGCCGCGATGTTCGGGTGCGGCCACTGCGGGGTGGAAAGACCTACCACCGACAGGGATCGGCCTGGCGGGAAGGCGCGGCGATCCGGCTGATCCGGTAACCAGCAGACGCCGCAAGCCGATTCGGAGTCGTGGCAATGGCTCGCGCCCGCGAGACGAGCGCCTGCGTGTGTGTGGCCTTGGCCATCCGTGCACCACGACGCAGACGTTCATCTTGTCGTATATCGGATTCGACGCACTTCTATGGCTCGCTCTGCTGTTCGCCGTCGTCCGATTGCCGCAGTGCGATGCGCAGACGCTCCTTCGCGCGCCGGACGCGCATCTCGATCGCTTTGGCTGTGGTGCCGAGCTGCTCTGCGGCCGCCTGATGCGTCAGGCCGCTGATGAGCGTCAACAGCAGCGGCTCCTTGTAACGCTGTGGCAATGAAGCAATTGCCCGGTCGAGCTGGCGAAGATGCGTTGCCGCAACCGGCTCGGAATACCCGGCCGGGTCGTCCTCTGCAGCGCATCTCGTGTCCTGCTCAGACGCGAACAAGATCAGGAAGCGGCTGCGCACCGCGCGCCGTCTGCCGTAGTCACGACACTTATTGAGCGCAATGGCACGCAACCAGAAGGTAAAGGACTTGCGCTCGTCATACCGGTGCAAAGCCAACCAGGCGGCCACGAATGAGTCCTGGACGATGTCGTATGCGTCTTGGGAATCGCCCGTGTAGCGGCGCGCGAATCGGTAGAGGGAGTGTTTGTGCAGCTGGACGAGCCTCTCGAATGCCCCGCGATCGCCCGCTCGGGCCGCCACCGCAAGCAGCTGATCGGATTCGTCCCGATTCTCCGTCACGGCCGGTCGGAGTCGAGCGCGCGGGACACGGTCCGATCAAATTTCTGGGCCTGCTGCGGCGTCAAGACAGCACGCATGGCGAGCACGTGCTTCGCCGTCGCGACCTGCAACGCCTTCATGGCCGCGTAAAAGTCGTTGATCGCCTGCTCGTCCTTCGGGCCGTACTGGTGGTCGGCCAGCAATGCCGCCGCGAGCTCACGGTTGGCCGCCCGGGCCTGAGATTCGAGAAGACGGCGGCGCGTGTCGTAGCGAGCCTCCAAGGCGGCGAGCCGCTGCCGTTGATCGGCGCTCAGATGGAGCTGGCGATGCAACAACCGGTTGAGGCTCGTGCTCGAATGCTGCCTCGCCACACCGTAATGCACGCCAAACCAGCCGCCCGCCGCCCCCGCGAGCGCCGTGAGCACCAGCACGGCAACCACCGTGCGCGCGTTCGCGATCACGGTCTGTCCTCGGCGAGCAACGTCGAGGCGTTCAGCGGCATCCGGGTCGAAAAGACGCTCAATTCGGTTGAATCGCTCGGGCGCGCCCGGTAACCGGCGAATGTGCTCGCACCGAGCGCCACTCCGAGCAGCGCGACTTGCAGCGCCAAGAGCCGGACCGACCGCCGCCGCGCCTGCTCATGCACGGCCAGTCGGGCCCAAATATCGGCCTCAAGCCCTTCGAGCCGGCGGTCTGGACCCCGCCCCTCGAGATCGCGGATGTCTTGCTCGATCATGGGACGCCTCACCTTCGTTGCCTCATGGACATTACGCACGCCGCTCCCGCCCCCCTCGGTGACCTGCGGGGAAGTCCTTCGGGAGCGAGGGGAAGGCGGCACTCGTGCGTATTAGCTTGATCATGCTGAGAGTGAACTTCAAGTCACGGGCACTACGGTTCGTCGGGCCGCACGCGTGGATCCTCGCCCTGGCGCTCTCCGGCTGCGCCCATTTTCAGCCACGACCCATCTCGCCCGCCCGAAGTCTCGCCGCGTATGAAGACCGTTCCCTCTCCCGTCCGGGTCTCAAGGCGTTCCTCGCAGCCAATCACGTGGCGCCCCCGGCTCCCGGACGGCGATGGGACCTCAAAGCGCTGACCCTGGCCGCGTTTTACTATCAGCCGTCCCTTGCCTACGCGCGGGCGCAGCTTCTGGCGGCCCGGGCCGCGCGCATCACTGCGGCCGAGCGACCGAACCCCTCGCTATCGGTCAGTCCCGCACACGATTCTGGGATCCCCGGAGCCCCGAGTCCATGGATCGTGCCGTTCAGCTTGGACTGGCCGCTCGAGACCGCCGGCCGGCGCGGTGACCGCATGGCCATTGCGCGCCACTTGGCGGCCGCAGCCCGCTGGAATCTCGTCGGCACGGTCTGGGCAGTGCGCAACCGCCTGCGCGCGGCGCTGCTTGCGCTCTACGCGGCGCAGCGGAGCGATCTGTTGCTGGCCCGAGAGGAATCCGCACAACGGACGGTTATGAGGCTGCTCGAGGAGCAGTTCAAAGCCGGTGTCGTATCCAGTTATGAGATCACCCAGGCGCGCATCGCGCTTGACCGCACGACGCTTGCCCGACAAGCACAGCAAGGGAGCATACGGGAAGCGCGCAATGCGCTTGCGAGCGTGCTCGGGGTACCGCTTCGGGCGTTACGTTCCGTGCGGCTCTCATTCGCCGATTTCAGGGAGTTACCTCAGGATCTCACCCGCCCCGAGGTGCGCCGCGCCGCCCTGCTGGGCCGGTCCGATGTGCGGGCCGCACTCGAGCGATATGCCGCCAGTCAATCGGCACTGAAGCTCCAGATCGCTCGCCAATGGCCGAACATCAACCTCGGCCCGGGTTACGCCTGGAATGCGCAGCTCGCCGGCGACAGCGAGTGGCAGCTCGGACTGAGCGTCACGCTACCGGTGCTCAACCACAACCAAGGGCCCATCGCCGAGGCGCGTGCCCGGCGGCGGGCAGCCGCCGCCCGGTTCATCGCCGTGCAGGCCGCGGCGGTCGCGCAGATTGACGGCGCGCTCGGGGCCTATCGCTCGGCCCTTGCCCGGGTGGACACCGCCAACGCGTTGCTCGGCAACCTGCGCCGCCAGCTCAATGCGATTCGCCAGCAAGTGCAGGCCGGAGAGCGGCAGCCGCTCGATCTCGCCACCGCCAAGATCGCCTTCTACGCCGCGGTTCAAAGCCGGCTCGCCGCCAACCTGGCGGCCCAGCGGGCCCTCGGCGCACTGGAAGGCGCCGTGCAAAGTCCCCTCACCCTGTCCACCTCCGCGGTGCGATCCGCGGAATCCGAGAGCGCATCCAACCTCCCATGAAATCCCGCATCCTGATTGCCGGCGGCCTCCTCGCCCTGGGCGCTGCACTCGGCGCATTCGCACTCCGATCCCACGGGGTCGCGCCTTCGGCTTCCCCCGCGGCTGCAACCTCGAGCGGCCCGGTAATCAGCGTCCAGGTCGGCGAGCTCAGACGCATGACCCTCCATCGGTACGTCACGGGATACGGTGTCGTGGCGCCCGCTCCGGCAACTCAACATCAGCCCGCCGCGGCTGCCGCGATTGCTGCACCCGTGACGGGGGTGGTCACCCGCGTGTTCATCACCGCGGGTCAGCGCGTCAGGCGCGGCCAATTGCTGATGGAATTGAATTCTGCATCGACGACCGAGGCGTACGCAGCTCAGGAAGTTGCCCGGCTCAGGCGGCTCTACGCCGAGCACAACGCCTCGCTGAAGGCGTTACAGAACGCCGAGGCGCAGCTTGCGTTGTTGCGCGTCACAGCACCACTCAGCGGAACAGTGGTCAGCGTCACCGTCAAGGCGGGCACTGCGGTGGATGCGAGCACCGTACTCGCCGAGGTAATTGACCTCGAGCGGCTCATCGTTCGCACCAGCATTCCCGAGACAGACGCTCTCGAGCTCAAACTGGGCGAACCGCTGCAACTCCTCGGTGCTGTACCGCTGTCGACGACGCTCGCCTACGTGAGCCCCACCATCAATTCGAGCGACGGAACTGTCGTGGCGTGGGCGAGCCTGCCTCCCCACGGCGGTTTGCGCTCGGGGCAATTCGTTGGCCTGCGCATCGTGACGGCAACGGCGCGCGATGCGCTGGTGGCGCCGAGTGAGAGCGTCATCCGTACCGCCGTGGGCGGCAGCGGTGTCCTCTCGGTCGTTCGCGGTCACGAGGCAATCCGAGTCCCCGTCAAGACGGGTTTGCGCGAGGACGGTTGGGTGCAGGTGAGTGGCCCCGGACTTGCGCCCGGCACTCGAGTCGTAACGGTGGGCGCGTATGGACTCCCCACCCGCACCGCAATCCAGATCCAAAGCACATCGGCTGGGCCGCCGGCGGCTGAGTCAACCCCTGCGGCTGGCCCGCGATGAGCGCACCCACGGACCTCAGTGCCGGCTCACCGGTCGGCCGGTTCGCAATCCGGCACACGATTGCCATCGCCTTCATCGCCGCCATCCTGTGCGTGGCGGGCGTATTTGCCGCCCTGCACACCCCCTCCTCCGTCTTTCCGGCAACGGCGTTCCCGCGCATCGTGGTGAATATCGGCAACGGCATCATGCCAGCCGATGAAATGATGGCGACGGTCACCCGTCCGGTCGAGCAGTCCTTGAAGAGCATTCCGGGGGTTACCTCGGTGCTCTCGACCACGACGCGCGGATCGGCCATCGTCAACGTGAAATTCGCCTGGGGCACCGATATGCACCGGGCGGAACTCTATGTGCTCGGTCGGCTTGCGGAGATTCGCAGCGAACTGCCGGCGACGGCGGTCACGAGCGCCGAGCGGGTCGGGTTCTCGCTGAGCTATCCCATCATCGGCATCAGCCTCACAGGATCCCACCAGAGCCTCACGAGCCTGTGGAACACGGCCACGTACACCATCAAGCCGCTCTTTCTGCAGATCCCCGGGGTCTCGAGAGTGGAGATCGTCGGCGGCCGGGTGCCCGAGTATCACGTCGTGGTGGACCCGCTCAGGCTCGAGGCTGCGCATCTTGCGCTCAAGGACGTCACCGCGGCGCTGGCGCGCAACAACCTGGTCGCCTCGGCCGGTTTCCTCGCGCAGAACTACCGGCTGTACCTCACCACCGTGGACGGACGGGTTTATTCGCCCACCCAGATCGGCGACGTCGTGATCGCCGTGCATGAGGGTCATCCGATCCGCGTGCGCGACGTGGCCCGCGTGGTGCCGGGAGCCGCACCGACCTACACGAACGTCACTTCCCAGGGACGGCCGGCGGTGCTCTTTGACATCGAGAGCCACACCAATGCCAGCACGCCGGCCATTGCGGCCGCGCTGCAGAGGGATCTCACGCTGCTGCACCGCGAGTTGCCGCCGGACATGCACCTCGCCTTCTTCTATGACCAATCCTCGTTCGTGCGCGCATCCATCAGCAATGTCTGGGATGCCGTGATCTTCGGGCTGATTCTCTCGGCGGTCATCCTCTATCTCTTTCTCAAGAGCTGGGGGAGCGTCTGGACGGCGCTCGTCACGATTCCGATCTCGGTCCTCATCACGTTCGTCGCCATGAAGCTCGCCGGCATGAGCTTCAACATGATGACCCTCGGCGGGATCGCCGCCTCGATCGGGCTCATCATCGACAACGCCATCATCGTCGTCGAGGCGATGTGCCACCGCATCGCCTCCGGCAGCCCGCGCCTCGCGGGCATCCAGGAAGCCATGGGCGAGATCCTGACGGCACTTATCGGCTCGACCTTGACACCGGTCGTGGTGTTCTTGCCGCTCACTTTCCTCAGCGGTCTTGCCGGGGTGTTCTTCCGGGCGCTCGGCATGACCATGGTGGTCTCGCTCCTCGTCTCCCTGCTGCTCGCGCTCACCTTGACACCCTCGCTCGCCGGATGGCTGATTCGCGGCCGCATCCAAGGGCGCGAAGAATCAGGGCGAGTGCTGCGGCCCATTCTGCGCGTGTACGAGAACGCTGTCCGGTGGGCCCTGCGACATGCCGGGTTGACGCTGCTCGCTTGCGCCGCGATCGCGATCGGCGCGTTCTTCGTGTATCGGCAGCTGCAGACGGGATTTCTGCCGCAATTCGATGAAGGGGGCTTCAACATCGATTTTGCGGCACTCCCGGGTACGAGCCTCGCCGAGGCTTCACGCGAGCTCGATGAGGCCGAGCGGATCATCCGTGCCGACCCGGATGTGCAAGCGTATTCCCGGCAGCTTGGCACGCAGCTCGGACCGTTCCTCTCCGAGCCCAACGTTGGCAGCTTCCTGATCAAGCTCAAGCCCGACCGCACGCACACGACTGAGCAGGTTCTCGATCAGCTGCGTGCCGAGTTCGATCAGCGTTTCCCCATGATCCGCTGGGATTTCAAGGGCTTCCTCACCGATCTCGTCGGGGATTTGCAGCTCGCGCCTTACCCAGTCGAGATCCGTTTGTTCTCACCGAACCTCAAGTGGCTCGAGAAGACCGCACCGCGCGTCGAGGCACAGATCAAGCAGATTCCGGGCCTCGTCGATACCTTCGACGGGCTGGTGGTGAGCGGTCCGACCCTCGATCTCAAAGTTCGGCGCGCTGATGCTGCCCGCTTCGGACTCACGACGCAGAACATTGCCGATGCCGTTCACAACGCCCTGCTCGGCAGCACCTCCTCGTACGTATTGCACGGCGACCGGGTGGTGGACGTGCGGGTGCTGGTCGACCCCCGCAGCATCGATCGACTGGCAACCCTCGCCAATCTGCCCATACGCACGCCGACCGGTGCGCTCGTGCGGCTGGCGCAGGTGGCGACGGTGCAGGAGCACGTCAACCAGGTGGAATTGAACCGCGACAATCTGCGCCAGGACGATATCGTCTCGGCCCGGCTTGAGGGCATCGATCTCGGTACCGCAATGCGCGAGGTGCGCGCCACACTCGCCCGCGACAGCTGGCTGCCGCCTGGGGCTGTGCAGTTTGCCGGACTCTACCGGCTTCAGCAGCAGTCGTTCCAGAACCTCCTTGCCGTGCTGCTGGCGGCGATCCTGCTCGTCTTCACGGTACTGGTGGTGGAATTCCGCTCGTTCCATGAGCCGATCGCGATAGTCTTCGGCGCGGTGCTCGCGCTCTTTGGCGCCATGGTGGGGCTCTGGGTGAGCGGCATCACCTTGAACATCGTCTCATACCTCGGCGCCATCATCGGCGTCGGCATCGTCGCCAAGAACGGCGTTCTGGTGCTCGATTATTGCCGCCAGCTTCGCGCCGAGGGCATGGAGCTCATCGAAGCGCTGGTGCAGGCCGGCCATCGCAGACTACGGCCGGTCCTCATGACCTCGCTCGCCGCGGCGCTCGGCATGCTGCCCCTTGCCTACGGCGCAGGTGCCGGCGCGCAGATGCTGCAGCCCCTCGGAATCGCCGTCATCGGCGCGCTGTGCTTCTCGGTGCTCCTCTCGCTCATCGCCACACCCGTGGTGTACTACCTGCTGGTGAGACTGCACGAGAGGTATATCACGAGGCATCCTGCAGTCGAATAGGCGCGAATTCGTGGGGGTCTGCAGGGGAACCGGGACCCGCCCCGGCTATCGCACCTACGGGTGGCGCGCCGGCACCGAGCGCCGGCGCTTCCCATACCGTCTCATCGCAAGCCGGGCGCATACTCGGCTTTTCGCGCTGTACCCTGGCGCCCCGCCGATCCTCGGATCGCAGTCCGCTCACTCAGCGACGAGGCGTGTTGCCCACCGCGCGCTTCGCCAGCCGACGATAGTGCTCGGCTTCTTGGTCACAGCGATTAGCGAGTGTAAGCCACGTGATTTCGTGCTTGCCGTCAAGATGGGCACGAGCGCGATTCCGATAGTATGCCGCCTTCTTCGCGTAGTACTCCGCCTTCACCTCGAATACCTGCATCTTCGCGAGAGTGCTTTCCGCGGTAGGTGTTGCTGGTACACCGGATGGCAGCTTCGGGGCGGCTTGCAGCGCAAACGATGCGGCCAGAAGCATCGCCCCAGTCACGTTTGTCCGCGTGGCGGACCCGATTGAATAAAACATATTCATCTCCAAACCTGTCCGAGCCGGTGCACATCTTCTGTTCGCTCGGTGCGGTGTCGGTTTTGCATGCATCCCAGGAAAACTACCACTTGAATGTCAGCGTCTATCGGCGATGAATCGCCTCCTCACGACATTGAGAATTTGTCGTGAAACCAGGATCATGCACGAATGCCATCACTGTGGAACATTTCTCACCACATGGTCTGTGTATCTGCCGACTCATATTCACATAACTCACCTGAACAGACGGAATGCCGCGTGTTTCATGAATGACGCAGACTCAAATGTGATAACCAGGAGATGCCCCCGACAGCATGGGCAATGTATCCGCTGAAAGAGACTGGATGCGGTCGCATTTCACGGATGGGCTTGCGCAGGACAGGCGGCGTGCGTTGCGCCTCGGCGCGGTTGGACTGGGCAACCCGAGACGATCTGTGCATCACCGCGGCACCTCCCTGAAGGCAGTCCCAGCACCCTCATTCGTGAGCGTTCCCCGACGCAGTGCATGCTCCTTGAGCATGACGAACAGGATGGGTACCAGGATCATCACGGCGATCGTCGCCGTCACCATGCCGCCGACGATCGGGGCGGCGATCGGCTTCATCACGTCCGAGCCGATTCCCGTCTCCCAGAGAATGGGCGCGAGGCTGCCGATGACGGCACAGACGGTCATGAGCACCGGGCGCAGCCGCAGCACTGCCCCGTCGATCGCGGCCGCCGCAAGGTCCTCAGGCGTCAGGGCATGGTGCGATTTCAGCCGCTCCTCGAGCGCACCACGCAAGTACACGAGCATGACTACGGCCGTCTCCACGGCAATACCAAAGAGCGCGATGTACCCGACGGCCACCGCAACGCTGAATTCATAGCCGAGCAGCCATTGCAGCAGCAGTCCGCCGATGAGTGCGAAAAGGACGGGAAAGAACAGCAGAGCCGCCTCGCCCACGGAGCGGAACAGGAGATACAGGAGCAGGAAGATCACCACGAAAACGACCGGCAGGATGAGCTCGAGGCGCCGTTTCGCCTGCATCTCGAACTTGTATTGGCCGGACCACTTGTAAGTGTACCCAGGAGGCAGCGTGAGTTTCTCGTGGAGGATCCGGTCGGCATTCGCCACGAAACCACCATAGTTCGAGGTGCTGAGGTTCAGATACACATAGCCGGTGAGCTGCCCGCCTTCGTCCCGGATCATGGAAGGGCCCCGGGAGAAGGTGATCGACGCTACCTCGCCGAGCGGAATCTGGGCACCTGTCGGGGTGACGATCACGACCCGTTCGAGCTTCGGGAGGTCGTTGCGGAAGTCGTAGGCGTAGCGCACGTCGATAGGAAAGCGCTCGTGACCCTGCACCGTCTCGGCGATCTTCTCCCCCCCAATTCCCGACTCAATGGCGCGTTGGACGTCGCCCACGGTGAGGCCGTAGCGGGCCGCCTCGAGCCGGTGGACCGCGATGTTGATGTAAAGACCTCGTAAGACACGTTCGACGTATACCGACTCGACACCTGGCAGTCCGGTGAGCAAGTCGCTGACGCGCCGACCCACTCGCGCGATCCCCGCGAGACTCGGTCCCTGGATCTTCAGACCCACGGGCGTCTTGAGGCCCGTGAGTTCCATATCGAGACGGCCGGCGACGGGCATGGTCCAGGTGTTGGTGAGACCTGGGAATTGCAGTTTCGCATTCATCTGCGCAATCAACTTCTCGTAGGTCATGCCGGTGGGCCATTGGTGGCGGGGCTTGAGCATGATGGTGGTATCGAACATGTCGAGCGGAGCGTTATCGAGTGCGCTGTCCGAGCGCCCTGCGGTGCCGAAGACGGACTTGACCTCCGGGAACGAGCGGATGATCTGGTCCTGTTCCTGCAGGAGCTGAGTGACTTGCGTGATCGAGATGCCGGGCAGGGCGGTCGGCATATAAAGCAGCGAACCCTCGTAGAGCGTCGGCATGAACTCACTGCCAATGCGCTCAGCGAGCGGCACCGTCAGCGCAAAGAGGATCACGGCCACAACGAGAGCCGTCCGGCGATAACGCAAGCAGAGCGTGAGCACCGGCAGGTACAGCGCACGGGCTATGCGGGAGATCGGATTGCGCGACTCTGGCCGCAGTCGACCGCGGATGAAAAGCGGCATCAGCAGCGGCACCAGCGTGATTGCGAGAATCGACGAGCAGGCGATCGCGAGCGTCTTGGTCCACGCGAGCGGCGTGAAAAGTCGTCCCTCCGGACCCTTCAAGAGAAATACCGGCAGGAACGAGACGATGATGATGATCAGGGAGAAAAAGAGCGCCGGGGCCACCTGCTCGGCGGCGCCTAGGAGCAGCGTGCGACGAGCCTGCGGCGCTGGGGCTATAGGCGCAGCACTGCCCTCTCCCACTGCCGCTTCCCCGGCCTTGCCCGAGGGCTCGTGGGCGGGCGGCCCCTCGCCGCCCGCCTCCGCTTCGGCGAGGCGCCGGTAGCCGTTTTCAACCATCACCATGGCGGCATCAACCAGCACCCCGATCGCGAGCGCGAGGCCCCCGAGCGACATGATGTTGCTCGAGACGTGCAGGAAGTACATCGGGATGAACGCGGCGATGACCGCGATCGGGATAGAGATAATTGGGATCAGCGCCGAGCGGAAATGCCAGAGAAACAGGATTATCACCAAACTCACCACAAGCGCTTCTTCGATGAGATCGCGCTCGAGGGTGTGGATCGACGCCTCGATGAGACCGGAGCGGTCGTAGGCCGAGCGGATCGTGATGCCAGGCGGCAGTGAGGGAGCGATGACAGTGAGTTTCGCCTTCACCGCCTGGATGACCTTGAGGGCATTCGCCCCGGAGCGCATCACGACGATGCCGCCGACGGTCTGGCCCTCTCCCTGCCAATTGGCGACGCCGCGACGGGGCGCGGGGCCGAAATTCACCGTGCCGAGATCTTTCACCAGCACCGGTGTACCGTTCTTGACGGCCACGGGAATGTCGGCGAGATCCTTCAGTGATCGAATGTACCCGAGGCCGCGCACCATGTACTCGGCGCCTGAGAGATCGAGCACATTGCCGCCCACCTCGTTGGTGCTCGCGCGGATGCGCTTGATCACTCGCGAGAGTGGGATGTCATAAGCGCGCAGCTTATCGGGATCGATATTCACCTGGTACTCGCGGACGAATCCGCCGATCGAATCGACCTCCGCCACCCCCGGCACAGTCTCGAGTTGATAGCGCAGATACCAATCCTGAAGGGTGCGCAAGTCGGCGAGGCTATAGCGGTGAGTATGATCGACGAGGGCATATTCGTAGACCCATCCGGCGTCCGTCCCGTCCGGTCCCATCTCCGGGTGAACGCCGGGCGGGAGGCGACCTTCGATCTGCTGCAGGTACTCCAGCACGGTCGAGCGGGCCCAGTAGAGGTTTGTCCCATCCTTGAACACGACGAACACGTATGAGTCGCCGAACATCGTCTGGGCGCGTACCGCCTTCACCCGCGGCGCAGCAAGCAGTGTGGTGACAATCGGATACGTTACCTGATCTTCGATGATGGTGGGTGGCTCGCCGGCCCAGCGGGTGTGGATAACGACTTCGACGTCAGAGATATCCGGCAGCGCATTGATCTGGATATGCATCATCGACCAAATGCCCGCGGCAATCACCAGGAGAGTTCCAGTGAAGACGAGGAAGCGGTTCGCCGCGCACCAGCGCAGAATTCGCGCGATCATCTACAGCCCCCCGGCCGTATCGACCGAAAGCTCGTGAGTCGCCAAGACGTGCTCTCCCTTTCGAGCAACGATCTCGACTTGCCAGGTGCCGCCTTTCGTGAGTGTCACCGAGCCCCCATATGCACCGTTCCCGATTCGGCTCAATTGCACGGAGACCTGCTTGCCCGCCATCCCCATGGCCGGCATCCCCGGCAGCACGAAGGTCGCCCTCACCTGCGCGCCGTTGACCGGCGCGCCCGTGCGGTCGGTGAGCGTTACGTGAATCCGATCGCGCCCGACACGGGGGGGATTCGGTTGCAGGGATACGGCGAGTCTCGCTTGCGCAGCGCCCGCAGCCTGGGGTGCCGCCGGCGGTGGCGCGAAGCCGGCCAGGGCGGCCTGCAGCTGGCTCTGCGAATCAATGAGGAAGTTCGCCGAGGTGACGATGCGTTCGCCGGGCTTCAAACCCTTCAGAACGATGTACTCACCGCCGACCTCGGCACCGAGACGCACATTTCGTGGCTCGAGGTACCCGTCGCCCTGGTCCACGAACACGATCGCCCGGGTGCCAGTCTGTAGCACCCCGGAGGCCGGGATCACCACCTGCTCGCCCATCGGGGCCTCGATCGAGACGGTGACGAACATGCCCGGCACGAGCTTCAGGCTCGGGTTCGCAAATCGCAGGCGTACCCGAGCCGTGCGCGTCGCGGGATCGATCTCCGGGTAGATGAAATCTACCCGGCCCGTGAACTGCCGTCCCGGGTACGTGTTGACGGTGAGGTATGCCCGATCGCCAACCTTGAGCCGCCCGAGAGCGTTCTGGAATACGTGGGCAAACACCCAGATCGTCGAGAGATTCGCCACCGTGTAGAGGCGTGTTCCGGGCTCGGCGTACGCGTTGGGCAGCGCTTCGCGCTGGGTGACGTATCCAGTCACCGGTGAGTCGATGACCAAGTCACGCCGGATCCGCCCCGTCGCTCGCAGTCGCTCAATTTCCCGGCGCGGGACACCCCAGAGGGCAAGCCGCTCGGCCGAGGCATGCACCAGCGAGGCCGCATCGCGGGCGACCGCCGGATCGCGGCTACGCGCGAGCCGCCGCTGACTCTCCCGTGCCAGCAGGTACTCGCGCTCGGTGGACAAGAGCTCCGGGCTATAGATCGTGAACAGCGGCTGTCCCTTGCGCACGTACTGGTAGGTGGAATCGACGAACACCTTCTGGATGTAGCCCGAAAAGCGCACCTGCACGTATGCGAGTCCTCGTTCGTCGACCGCCACAGTGCCCATCGTGCGGATGACGTCGTTGACGAACTTGCGCCGGACTTCCCCGATCTTGACTCCGATGCGCTGCAATTCTCGGGAAGAGATTGGCACCGGTGCGAGTGCCGACTCGTGTGAAGGCTCGCCAGTTCCCACTTTCGCGCTCGATCGGGGCGTTGAAACCGCGATCGCGTGCGAGATGATTCTTGGCGTTGTAGAGGGATGCGAGCGCCACCACATCGCACCAACGGTGCCCAGGAGCACCAGACTGAGAGCAAGAACCGTGAAAAAAGCGATACGGTAATTCAGCTTCATGGTGAAATCCTGCTCTCAATCTGGGTAGTAGGCTCACTCCCGCTCAGTCGTTCCAGTTCCGCCCACCGATCGAAGTACTCCGATTGCGCCCTGGCGAGTCCGAGTTCAGTGTCGAGCTGGTGCTGCTCGGCGGTCAGCACCTCGAGAAAGCCGCCCCGGCCGCTGCCGTATTCGCTCAGGGCCACATCGAGCGCATCGCGCGAGAGCGGCACGAGGTCGTCCCGATAGAGGGCAAGTGACTGCGCCGCCTCACGCGTCGAGGCGTAGGCGGCTGAGAGATCGGCGAGAAGCGTTGCGCGCTCGCCCTCCAGATCGTATTCGGCCTGCCGAGCCCGCGCATCGGCGGCGTCGATCTCCGCGCGGTACTTCCCCTGATCGAGCGGGACCGTGAAGGACAGCCCCACCATCGGGCGCATGGCCGGATCCGGCCACATGCTGTTGTAGCCGGCGCTGACTTGAAATTTCGGGTAGCGTTGCTTGCCTGCGAGCACCGCTTTTGCCCGAGCGGCGCGTTCTTGCGCTTCGAGCGCCTTGAGCTGGGGGTGGCTGAGCGCACGCTGCAGGAGCGCCGCTTCGGACGGCAGATGCGCCGGCGCAGGCAAGGCCGCGGGCAGTGGAATCCGGGACGTCGGTGGTCGATCGAGCAATGCGTTCATGCGCGCGGCGACGACCGCGATTTTGCGCTGCCACTTAAGCTGCTGCTGCGCGAGCACGGTCTGCTCAACCTCGGCTTGCAACACATCGGCTTGCGGCGCCTTGCCCGCTGCATAGCGCACCGAAGCGATGCGCCGTAGCTCGGCGAGGACAGCCTGGTTGGCGGCGTTGATGGCAAGCGCGCGGTGAACGAACACCCAGTCGGCAAAGACCCCTCGCCCGGTGGCCGCGAGGCGCAGCCGCAGCGCCTGGACGTCGTGACGCGCCACTTCCGCATCGGCTCGCGCGATCTCCTTGCGCGCCTCGAGCGTGCCCCACCAAGGCAGGGCCTGACTTACCTCAATGTCCTCCCCCGTTCCCGTCGTGCTGCCGAAAGTACGCGGCGCCGCCGATACGCTGAGCATCGGATCGGGCAACGCGCCGGCCGGGCGGATGCTGGAGACCGCCGCGACCAGCGCCTGACGCATGGCGCGGAGACTTGCGTTGCGCGCAAGCACCGCGGCAGTGAACGATTCAGCCGTCAGCGGGGCCGGCAGAGACCCATAACGGTCCCGGTGCGCGAGATCGGCGGCATGAGTAGCGCTCACGCCGAGGAGCAACGCCAAGCCGATCACGCCGGCGAGGCTTTTGGAATATTGATGCACAAGACACTCCGTTTGCAGATCCCAAACGACGACGTGCCCGCACACGCCTGGCGTGCAAGCACCAATCCGCAACGTGGAGTGTTAGAGTCTCAGACGGAGGGTCGAAAGATAGGTGTCGCGCCCCGTCGAGGGCCCGATGGCGATGCTCGGCGGCCCCTGCGGGGGCGGTCTTCGATGCGCCGCCACACGCGAGGCCGCAATCCATGCCGTCGCGGACGGAGCGATGACATGCGCATCCCGGATTTCAATCCCGGCGACTCGAGCCGCCGGCCCGGCGGGCACCCACCCACAGGCACCGGTCATCCCGCACGAGACTGCGCAGGACAACGACGCGCCACCACAGGGCATCGGCGCACGATGACCCGTCATGGGGCAGTGCATCGGTACCGGCGTCGGGGACAGCATCATGGGACACGCCCAGACCTGCTGGCCGTACCCGAGGGTCACCACTGCCAGCAGCAGGAGCGTAAGGTAATGCGAATGAAGTCGTCGACCCATCATGCGCCTATCATACTAACGCTTTGCGGACTGCAACGCCACCGCCGAGGAGCCCGGGCAGGGCCCCGGCAAAGTGAATCCTAAGTTCTTGAGGTAATACCGGGGAGCGGTGGGGCTGGCTTTTTGCCCGAGGGGGCGGTATAAGGTCTGGGATGAAGGATGCCGAGACGGCCATTGAGCTCTCGCGGGTGCAGGTGCGCCTGATCGTCCCTGGGGAGCGCGCGACCTGGGATGAGTTGATGCGCGAGCATCACTATCTGGGGTTGAAGGCTCTGGTGGGGCGCAGTTTGCGGTACGTGGCGCAGTACGAGGGGCGGTGGCTGGCGCTGCTGGGGTGGGCGTCCGCGGCGCTCAAATGCGCCCCGCGCGATGCGTGGATTGGCTGGTCGGGGGCGCTGCAGTGGCAGCGTCTGCGGCTGATTGCCAACAACAGCCGATTTTTGCTGCTGCCGGGAGCGCGGGTGAAGAACCTCGCGTCGCGCATCTTAGGGCTGAACCTGGCGCGCTTGAGCGAGGACTGGGAGCGTGTGCATGGGCACGGTCTCGTGCTGGCCGAGACCTTCATCGATCCGAGTCGCTTTGCCGGCACTTGCTACCGCGCGGCCAATTGGCTGGAGCTGGGCGCCACGCGCGGCTTTGCCAAGTCCAATCGCACCTATGTGCAGCATGGAGCGGCGAAGCGGATCTGGCTCTTCCCGCTGCATCCGAAGGCCGCCCAGATCTTATCTGGAGCGTGGCCGCACCCGGATCTTCCCCACCCGGAGCTGAAGCCGATGATGAGTCTGACGGATACGCAAGCCCAAGAGCTGCTGAGCCGCATTGGGCGCATTGAAGACGTGCGCGCCCGGCGCGGACGGCGCCACAGCCAGCGCTCGCTCCTGGGGTGCATTTTGTGCGCGGTGATCAGTGGTGCCAAGGGCAGTACCGAGATCGGGGAATGGATCGAGCGGATGAGCCCGGCGATGCTGCGCCAGCTGCGCTGCCGGCGTACTGCTGCCGGAGAGTATCAGCGGCCCTCGGAGTCCACCGTACGGCGCCTGCTGCAGAAGATCCCGGTCGAGTCGCTGGAGCAGGAGCTCGGCGGGTGGCTGCAAAGGCAGGTCGCGCCAGGCACTGCGGGGAGTAAAAAAAACACTCCGCGATCGCCCTCGACGGCAAGACGCTGCGCGGCTCCCATGACGGAGAAAGCGCGGCCCGGGAGCTGCTCGCGGTCTTCGATCAAGCGAGTGGAGTCGTCTTAAATCAGGTGGAAATCCCCGCCAAAGGGTGCGAAATCGCCGCCGTCGAACCGGCCCTGAAGTCCCTGGATATCGAGGGACAGGTGGTCACTCTCGATGCCTTGCATACCCAGGTGGACACCGCGCGCTATATCGTCGAGGAGAAACACGCGCACTACCTGCTCACTGTCAAAGGGAACCAGCCGACCCTCAAAGCCGACATCGACCTGCTCAATCTTCAGGCCACCGCAGCGCACTTCGTCACGCAGGAGAAAGCCCATGGCCGCCTCGAGACCCGCCGCATCTGGAGCAGTACGGTGTTGAACGGCTATCTGCGCTTCCCCCATGCCGCACAGGTGGCGTGCGTGCAGCGCGAGGTGCTGCACATCAGCCAAAACAAAACCACCCTGGAGACGGTCTATCTCATCAGCAGCCTCACGCGCGCCCAGGCCTCCCCCGAGCAACTGCTGGAACTGAATCGCGGTCACTGGGGGATCGAAGCGCTGCATCACGTGCGCGACCGCGCTTTTGACGAAGACCGGTGCCGCGCCAGAAAAGGCCACGCCCCGCGCGCATTGGCCTGCCTGCGTAACTTCGCCATCAGTGTGCTGCGCCTCTTGAACGTGCGCAATATCGCCGCCGCGCTGCGTGAACTCGCCGCCGATGCCTCCCTGGTGCTGAAGGTGCTCGGCGTGTAACCCTCGCCCCACCCCCGAGCCACTACCTCCAACCTCGCGGTGATAGCGCTTCGCGCTCTCCACGCTCGCCTCTCAGTCGGACAATGTGGCGCTCCCACCCCCGTAGGGCCTCCCACAGACCCCATCGGGTGCCTAAAACCTCGTGTGTTTCCGGCAAGCATGCGTGACTGAGCAAGCGTAGCGACCGTAGAGTCGATCCGTATTTTCCTGGTGTGGAGGGCGGATCGATGTCGAGAGTGGAGGCGAGGCAGGTGGAGCCAGCCGGACTGGCGGGGTTGCGGAGACAGTTCGAGGCGTGGCGAGCGCGTAAGGGATCAGGCGAGGTGATTCCGCAGACGCTGTGGCAGGGGGCCGCAGCGTTGGCGCGGCGGCACGGGGCTGGCAGGATTGCCCTGGCGCTGGGCCTGGACAGTCACAAGCTCAAGCAGGTGAGCCTCGGTCGCTGGCCGGTGAGGCGGCTGAAGGGCGCCGAAGCACGCTTGCCGGCGCACGGCAAGCTGAACGTGCCCGCGGTAGAGCTTGGCGCGCAGTTCATTGAGCTGAAAGCCCCGGTGGGCAGCGGTGGGCTGCTCGAGGGCGAGGCGGTGGTAGAGGTCCTCGGAGCCGACGGGACGCGGATCACGGTGCGGCTGAAGGACTCGAGCCCGGCGCTGCCCGGGGTGATTGCGGCGCTGCGGGGTCGGTCATGATCCAGATTACCCCGCAGATTCGAGTGTTGGTGGCGATCGATCCGGTTGATTTTCGCAAAGGCATTGACGGGTTAAGTCAGATTTGTCGTGCGGTGCTATCAGAGCAGCCAATGGATGGCACAATGTTCGTGTTCCGCTGTCGCTCGGCGAAGTCGATAAAACTGTTGGTTTACGACGGGCAGGGCTTCTGGCTTGCGACGAAGCGGATGTCGGCAGGTCGTTTCCGGCACTGGCCGAGCGCAACCGATGCGGCGAGCCGCCAGTTGCTGGCGCACGAGTTTACGGCCCTCATTTGGGGCGGTAACCCGCAGCTTGCCCAGGCGGCGCCGATGTGGCGGCGGATCGCCATTGAGCCGCCCGGAGCCCGACCGAGCTGAGCGACAGGCCCGGACCTACGCCGGCGGGTCCGGGCCCCCACCGAGGCGCGCCAGGGTCGCTCGGTAAGTCCAGGGCATCCACTCGCCCGGGCGCTCAGCGATCTCTTTCGGATGCCGCAGGAGCGCCACCAGATAATCGAACGCATTCACACCGTTCAGTTCCGCGGTGTGGATGAGCGTCATGAAAGTATCGCCGACATGCGCACCGTTCAAGGTCCTGTAAAACAGGCTGTTACGGCGGTGCCGTATCGCCCGCTTCAGGCATCTCTCCGTTATGTTGTTATCAAGAGGAGCATTTTCTACGTGTAGGAATCTGGTCATGCCCTCCCAGTGCTCCTTCATGTACCGTATCGCCTTCCCCAGGCCGGAGTTCGGCTCGACCTGCCGCCCATCGATGAGCGCAAGCAGTTTTTCCCTCATCTCGAGCATCCGTGGGCCGCTCTCGGTCTGATGCCGCTGCAAGCGCTGCGCGGGACTCAGGCCCTCCTTGCGGACCTCGGCATCGACCTTGTACACCTCCTTGAACGTCAGCAACACCATGCGCACTTCCTCGGGGAAGTCCGCCGCAACCTCCACGAACTTGCGCCTGGCGTGGACATTACACCTACACAACAGCGTCTCGAACTCAGGCGGCAGATTGCTGTCCAGGCCGTCGCACATGTGGATCGGCGGCGGCAGATTCTCCGAGCGACGCTTCAACACATCGGCGAGGTTCTCTCCCGCATGGCGCACGCCGGTGAAAAACAGCGCAATCTGGTGCCCATCGCCTACTGAGACGATCCCTGAAGTGAACACGCCCGTGCGCTTCTTCGCCGCCTCCTCGCCCAGGATGGCGGCCCGCTGCTCCGGGGTGATCTGCAACACCTTCATGGTGGTATCGTCGTTGTACACCTCAGTCCCGTTCGCACCCTGCTGGATATGTTCTTCGTATACCGGGGTGCAAGTACCGCACGCCCCCTGCACCAGTTCCCATTGCGAGCTTGCGGGGAGGGGTATTCCAAAATTCCCCTGCAGCTTCTCTATTTGATTGAACGGCAGACCCGCACCATAGTGCATCAGTCCCACCACCGCAGGGACGCTCTCGTCGTACTTCTCCTCACCTACCCCTGGGAGGCTCGGCGCGGTGAACACCTCGCCACACAGCGCGCAGCGCAGCCGCGAGCGCTCGTACACCGTCGCTTGCAACGGCGCCACCCCGCAAAAGCGCACCTGCACCGCGGGCTCCAGCGGGTAGACCTTGCCATGGCAGCACCCCGGACACCGATCTCCGTGCTTCAACGCCGGGTGCCCGACCTCGATCTTCGCCGCACCAGGGTAATCGGCCGCGCCGTTGCGACCGTGCCCTTTGCGAGGCTTGCTGCCGGTGGCGGGCTCGGAGGGTTCCTTCTTCTCCCGAGTGGCCGCGTTTGTGGGGTTACTGCCGTCGCCATCCGCCGTGATCGACTGCTCACCGAGCACTTCCTGTGTCCTCTCCGTGCGGGCACCGAAGAGCATCTGCTTCAGCCGCTGGATCGAGGTCTTCTTCGATTGCAGCTCATCGTGCAACAACGCCAGCGTATGGATCGCAGCTCGCAACTTCGCGTACTGTTCCGGGCTGGGGTTGACCCGATCTCGTGGACGGTCTTGAGTTTGTAAGCTTGGCTGTGATTTGTCTCCTCTTCGTTTCGGATCCACTTTACCGTGGTCTTCCACGCAGTGCAGTCTCACCGCGCTTTGGCGGGG
>JAKBWB010000042.1 GCA_021843755.1 Pseudomonadota bacterium | reverse complement strand
GCCGTAATGCGCCACGATGGCCCGAATGCGCTCGCGATGCATGGCCAGGGCCTCTGACGGTCTCATGACTGCACCATACCCAAGTGACATGTCACGGGCAAGCGGCTTGTCTTGGTAGGGGCGCCAGGGCACGACGCGCTGAGCGCGGGCGCTCAATCGCCCCGGAACTCGGCATAAGCGCGCAGCGCCGCCTCAGGGAGTTCGCCTGCGTAGAGGCGACGCGCGAAGGCAAGACGACGCTCGGTGCGGTCAAGGTTCGCCGGCAGTGACGATTCGACGATCCGGCGGGCGGTCTCGAACATCGACGAGGCGATTCTCATCCGCTCCTGAGGGCTCATGCGCCGATAGTGCTCGGCGACCCTCCGTTGCATCGATGCGGTGGTATCGTTCATTTCTGGACTGCTGCGAGCATTTGGTCAACGCCAAGCTTTGAAGCCCATTCATTAAGGTACGCCTGATCGACCGAATCTTCGAGTAGCGCCTGCACGTCGCGCATTTGCAGCTCCGATTTCGCATCTCGCGCCCACAGGAGCTTCGAGAGAATCAGGTCTTCCCGGCTCACCATCCAGGTGCGCACTCCGCCAAGATCCACCGATTTACGCCGCGCAAACTCCACTTGCCGATACGCCGAGTCTTTGCGCACGATCAGGTCTATCTTGATGCCGCTCTTGAGGTGCATGAGGTTGAACATCCGCTGGGTTCTGATCGCGCTTCGAGCCTCATCCTCGTCAACGTAGAAATCGGGCGACAACACCGAGATCAATTGACTTACGTGGGGCTCGATCAGCGCAACGACGAAATCGAGATCGCGGGTCATGCGCGGCTTCGCGTAATATCCGAGCGCGAAGGACCCGGTCAGCATAAAGGGAACCTGGGCCGAGTCCAGTCGTTCGCCGACGGTCTTCAATACCTCGAACTCTTCGGTCATGAACGGACTTAATACGGCGTGTGATCTTCGGAATCTTAAAGCCCAGGCTCGGCCCGGCGTTGAGCGGTTCCTGATAGCACGCGCATGACCTCGCTCCCGAAGGACTTTCCATCCGGTTCGCGCTTCTTGGCGGTTGGACTTGCCTCGCTCGACTGAGCCGAGCGGCGTCGCGGATCCGCTCTACGCATTTTACGTTCCGTCTTCTCGGCGGTAGGAGCTTTCATCGATCTGTTATTTTATACAGCATTGTGAACTGATGCAAGGCCTGGATTGCGTCGTCGATTCATCATCTACGACTGATCGGTTCCAGCCGACGGGTCGCGTATGCAGCGGGCCATCTCACGCTGCCTCGGCAGCGCCGACGGTGGTCTCCCTGAGGGTCGGTCTCAGGCGGGCGCGGGACTGGCTGTCGCGCGGCCCGCTCCGATGGCGTTTCACGCGGTGGGCAGCAGGCCCGAGAGGTCGACGGCCACGTCGGTCAGGCCCGGCAGGAAGGTCAGCCCGGGGCGGTCCGTGGCGGTCTCATCCGTGTAATGATCCTCGGCGAGGCCGCGGAAGAAATGGGCCGTGGCGCGGGACAGGTCGAACAGCCACACCTCCGGGACACCGTGCCGCGCGTAGAACGGCACCTTGAGGTCGTGATCGTAGTGCCAGGTCGTATCGCTGACCTCGATCAGCACCAGCGCGTCGGGCCCGGTCGGCCGCTCGCTCGGCTGCGCATCCGGACGGGCTCGCACGACGGCCAAGTCCGGCTCAGGCTCGCAATCCACGCCCAGGCGCAGCGGCATTTGGCACAGAACGATTGCTTGGCCGCCGACGGCCTGCAGCAGCAGGGCATCCAGGCGCATCACCACCCGCCGGTGCGCGTCGTTCCTCGGCGCCAGATCGACGATTTCGCCCTCGATCAGCTCCACCCGCGCATGGGGTGTGAGCACACCGACCTCCGTCATGCGGTGGTAGTCCTCGACGGTGATCCGGTGCCGGTGCGGCGGCTGTTCACCCCGGATGGTCGGCTCATCGGCCGTGACGGTACGCATCGGGCCTCCCAGGAGTCTCCTCGTTCTGCGCGCTGGGCCGCCGGACGCTCCCGGCGGCGACCTCCGCCCGCAATGGGCGCTATTGACGCGCACGCGCGCGCCGCGCGGAATCCGTGATTGCCGAAGCCGGCGGCAGCTGCGATCCTTGCATGATCGGTGAGGAGGTTTCATGACCAATCTCAGTGCCTTCAAGGCCTACGACATCCGCGGCCGCATTCCCGACGAGATCAACGAGTCGCTCGCCTATGACATCGCCCGCGCGTTCTGCGCGCTGGTCAACCCGCGCCGCGTCGCGGTCGGCTACGACGTCCGCCCGACCAGTCCCGAGCTCGCCGCGGCGATCCGGCGCGGACTGACCGACTGCGGCAGCGACGCGCTCGACATCGGGCTCTGGGGGACCGAGGCGGTGTATTTCGCCACCTTCGCTTACCAGTTGGATGGCGGCATCATGGTCACCGCCAGCCACAATCCCTCGGACTACAACGGCATGAAGCTGGTGCGCAGCGAGGCGCGCCCCGTCAGCGCGGATACGGGACTCACCGAGATGCGCGCGCGGCTCGAGGCGGGGAGCCTGCCGGACAAGGCCGCCGAGTCCGGCCGGGAAAGCCCGCTCGAGATCCGCGCGCGCTACATCGAGCACCTGCTCGGCTACATCGACCGCGCCCGGCTGCGCAAGTTGAAGGTCGTGGTCAATCCCGGCAACGGCGGGGCCGGGCCGGTGATCGATGCGCTCGAGCCGCATCTGCCGTTCGAGTTCGTCAAGGTCAACCACCGCCCCGACGGCACCTTCCCCAACGGCATCCCGAACCCGATGCTGCCGGAGAGCCGCGCCGCGACCGCCGATGCGGTGCGCCGCAGCGGCGCCGATGTCGGGATCGCCTGGGACGGGGACTACGACCGCTGTTTCTTCTTCGACGAGCAGGGGCGTTTCGTCGAGGGCTACTACCTGGTGGGCCTGCTCGCCGAGGTGTTTCTCGCGCGCGAGCCCGGTGCGCGCATCGTGCACGACCCGCGCCTGACCTGGAACACGATCGAGATCGTACGCGAGCGCGGCGGCACGCCCGTGTTGTGTCGTTCCGGTCACGCGTTCATCAAGCAGAAGATGCGCGAGGCGGATGCCGCCTACGGCGGGGAGATGAGCGCGCATCACTACTTCCGTTCGTTCTCCTACTGCGACAGCGGCATGATCCCGTGGCTGCTGGTGCTGCAGGTCATTGCCGAGCGCGGCCCGCTCTCGGGGCTGCTCGGGGCGCGCATGCGCCGCTTTCCGGTCAGCGGCGAGATCAACCGGCGCCTCGCCACCGATGCGCACTCGATTCTCGAGCGCATCGAGCGTCACTACGCGGACTCGGCCGTTGCGATCGAGCACATCGACGGACTGTCGATGGAGTTTCCCGAGTGGCGGTTCAACCTGCGCGGCTCGAACACCGAGCCGCTGGTGCGGCTGAATGTCGAGAGCCGCGGGAGCGAGGCGCTGATGCGCGAGAAGACCGACGAGGTCCTGAAGTTGCTCGAGGTGTGACGGGGCGGCGGGCCGGCGTCACACAATGAGCGCTGTCGGTGCCCGCAGACACTGGTCCTGCGGCGCGGATGAGCGTACCTTTTGAGTGTTCTGTTCTGAGTAGCTGAAACTCCTGGGGGTTTTCTCATGGCGCTGTGGAAAGATCCGACTTCTCCCGGCTCTGGCTTTGCCGGGGCCGCTTCACCGATTTCATCGACCTCCCGCGACGGAGGGTCCAGCGTGGCCCCGCTCGCCGACATTCAGCGCCGCTCCGGCAAGGATCGCGCCGAGCTCAAGGAGTCGGTGCTGGCCGCCGGTCTGACCCTCGAGGGGAAGATCAACGGCACCGGCCATGTGCGCATCGCCGGCCGGTTCAAGGGTGACGTGCACATCGACGGCACGCTCACGCTCGATAACGGCGCGCGCATCGAGGGGCACGTCAAGGCCGCCGCGGTGGTCGTCGGCGGCGAGCTGATGGGCAACATCGTCGAGGCGCAGCAGGTCGATCTGCGCGAGGGCGGGCGCATCGAGGGCGACATCAAGGCCGGCTCGTTTACGGTGGCTTCCGGTGCCCGCATGCGCGGCAAGGTGGAGTTCGGTTGGGACAGCGGGGCCGACGCCGATGCCGATAGCATGACCGAGTCGGTAATCACCGGCACGGTATGAGCGCGCTGCCTCGAGCGGGCGGCGCGGCGGGCAGGACGCGAGTCTGTCCGCACTGCAAGTCGGTCGTTCTCGAGAGTCTGAGCGTCTGTCCGAGCTGCCGGCACCACCTGCGCTTCGGTGCCGAGGCCGCACGACGTCAGGAAGAGGCGATCCGCGCGCTCGCGATCGAGGGGCAGGTGGCCCACCCGCTGGGCGAGGAGCCTTGCGAGTACAGCATCGTGGTCACCGTCTGCGACAGCAAAGGGCAGCAGATCGCCCGCAAGCTGGTGGCGGTCGGGTCGCTGCAGGGCGGGGAGCGCTGCTCCGTGGCACTCGAGGTCGAGGTATTGCCGCCGGCGGAGCGGGCGCACGAGGAGTCCCCGCCCCTGGCGGTGGTGGCGGCGCGTCCCGAGCCCGTGGCCGCGACCGGACGGCGTTTGCCGGACGGGACGATTCTGCAGCCGCCCGGATTGGGTCCGCGCCGCTGAGCGCACCGCCGGGCGCTCAGAACTGCTTCTGCGTCTGGACGAGGAACTGCACGTGCTGGATGCCGGCGCCGCCGTTGATCGGGAACGCGAGATCGACGTGAATGACGTTGCCGAAGGCCGTGCGGGCGTTGCCGAGACGCAGGCCGAAGCCGGCATCCTCCAGTAGTCCGAGGCTGGGCTGCGCGAGCGGCGGGCGGCCCCAGGTCCGGCCCATGTCGAAGAACACCGCGGCCCCGACGCGAAACAGCCGCAAGGGATACCAGTGGCTGAACCAGCGCTCCTGGACGGTGAACAGCGCGCTCGCCGTGCCGTCCTGGTAGCGCAGCGGATATCCCTCCAGGCCGCTGTCCCCGCCGAGCAGGATCTGATTGTCGAGCGTCAGCCGGTGGCCCGCCGTGGCGCTGAGCGCGCTGTAGAGCAGCCACCCGGGCGCCTGATCGAGGAAATTCACGACGCTCGCCTGCAGCAACCCGTTCTCGAGGGTGCCGTGGCGCATCCGCCCCGAGAAGCTGCTCGAGACCAGCAGCATGTCGCCGTGGGGCAGCATATAGCCGTCCGAGGCGCTGAGCATGAAGGGCACGACGTTCTGGCTCGAGCCGAACGCGCCGGAGGCCCAGCCGACCCGCGCCGTGACCGACACGCCCAGGTTGAAATCCTCGATCCGGTGGATCTGATTGTGATTGCGCAGCGCGACGTACTGGTTCTGCAGCCAGTTGAACTGCACCCAGGGATAGACGAATTTCCGGTTCGCCGGCAGCAGCGTCGGTCCGCTCCACCGGGGCGTCGGCGCGAAGCGGTGCCGGTCGTACGTCCACCCGAGCATGAAGCGCTGGGTCCACCCCCGCACCAGGCCGGGCGACCAGCCGACGTAGCCCTGAAAATACTTGGTCTGCGCCGCGAACTTGTCGACGACTCGACCGAGGTCGTAGAGCGAGTCATCGAGCGTCGTATCGTTGAGCGAGACGCCGCCGGCGTAGTGCGTCTCGAAGGAATAGAACGGGCGATCGATCGTGAGGGAGCGCAACAGGCCATCGCTGAGCTCGCCGTACGCCACATCGACGTTGGTCCAGGTGCCCCAGAGGTGCTGGTTCGACACTTCCACCGCCTTCTCCGAGCGATCGACGCTGTGCAGATCCTTCAGCGCGATCGCCGTGCCGGTGCCGAGTACGTTGATGTCCTCGAGCGTCACCCCGGTCGTGTTTGTGCCGCCGCTGCGTCCAAAATCGAATCCGGGGTTCAGTGTCCACACATCGCGCGTACGGACGAGCACATCGACTCTGCCGTCGTGATAGCGCACGGGGCGGATCGTGGCGTCGTAGAAATAGGGATCGGTCCGCAGGAGGCGGGCCGACTCGTCCATCAGATGCCGCGAAAAAGGCTCGCCGGAGTGAAAGAGCAGCTGCGCGCGAATCAGGCTGCGCCGCGTGGGGTGGTGCAGGCGGTCGGCCAGCCGGAACAGGACGTTGTCGTCCTTGGGATTATTGAGGTTGAAGATGTTCTCGTTGCGGATCTCGATGCGCCCGAACACCGCGTGCAGGCGCTCGAGCTCGGCGTCCGAGGGCAGGGCGTGTGCGGACGCCTTGCGTGCCGCACAGCACGCCGTATGAGCCGGCGGTGGCGGCGGCGCAGGCGCGGCCGAGGCGGCGAGCCCCTGGTGTGACAGCACAAGCGAGGCGGCGGCGCTGATCCAAGCGATCACGTGCGGCGATGCGCCGCAACGATGCTTCCGGATCTCTGTCATTGGACCCGCCACAGCCTATCCTCGGGCCGGACAGGGCCCCCGAGTCTCTCGTCTGGATTTCACCGTGCCGTACGGCGATCAACCCTTCGTATTTTCCTCCCTCACCTCGCAGCGTGCGCCACGCTCGATCCGCGCCCCGAAGCCGGCCTCGATGACGGCATTTTCGCCGAAAGTGCTCCCTCGAAGGGCCGGATCGAAGCGGAACGTCCGTAATACCGGCAGTGGATCGACACCGCGCAGACCGGTCCGCGGGTCGATCGAGGGGATGATGCAACGGGTGCAGGGTTTGACGAGCCTCAATCGAACCGAGCCGATCTGTATGCAATCGATGTGATCCTCGGCAAACGGCTCGAGTCCGCGCAGCACGACGTTGGGGCGAAACCGCTCGATGGGCAGCGCCTCGGGAAGGCGTCTGTTGAGCGCATCGAGCGAGGCCTGATTGCAGACCAGCACCGGGTAGCCATCGGGAAACGCCAGCGGGACGGGCCGAGGACCGGCAAAGCGGGCATCGGCGCGGCGGGACGGGCTGGGGAGCGAGCGGACCAGGCGGGCAGGCTCGCCCACTGCGGTGCTGATCCACGCGGCGGCCGCATCGCCCAGATCCACCGCCTCACAGCTGT
>JAKBWB010000056.1 GCA_021843755.1 Pseudomonadota bacterium | reverse complement strand
TCCACAGCTCCACCTTGCCCATCGGCATCGGCATTTCCTTGTCGATGATGCCGCCCGGGGTATTGGTCTGCGGATTGGGCCGGGTGTGCTTCTTGACCTTGTTGACGCCCTCGACGATCACCTGCCGTTCGGCCACGAGCACCTTGAGCACCGTGCCGCGGCGCCCCTTGTCGCGGCCGCTCAACACGACGACGTTGTCGCCCTTGCGAATCTTGCTACTCACTTACAACACCTCGGGGGCGAGGGAAATGATCTTCATGAACTGCTGGGTGCGCAGCTCCCGGGTCACGGGCCCGAAGATGCGCGTACCGATCGGCTCGAGCTTGTTGGTGAGCAGCACCGCCGCATTGCCGTCGAAGCGGATCAATGAACCGTCGGCGCGGCGCACACCGCGGCGCGTGCGCACCACCACCGCGTCGTAGACCTCGCCCTTCTTGACCTTGCCACGGGGAATCGCATCCTTGACGCTGACCTTGATGACGTCGCCCACGGTGGCATAGCGGCGGCGGGTGCCGCCGAGAACCTTGATGCACATCAGCGTGCGCGCGCCGCTGTTGTCGGCCGCCGAAAGCATGGTGCGCAGCTGGATCATGCCGAGATCCCCTTCAGCTCCGCGGCCTTCTTGACCACCTCGAGCAGCCGCCACGACTTGCGCTTCGAGAGCGGCCGGCAGGGGACGATGGTGACCAGATCGCCAACGTGCGACTCGCCATTCTCGTCATGCGCCAGGAGCTTGGTCGTACGGCGGACGTATTTGCCGTAGCGCGGGTGGCGGATCAGCCGCTCGATCTCGACGGCGACGGTCTTGACCATCTTGTCGCTGACCACGCGCCCGGTGAGGGTCCGGGGGGATTTGCCCGGCTCGGCGTCGGCCGCGGCCGGTTTGTTCTGCTGTTCGCTCATGCCTTCTCTCCGCCCGCCGTGCGCGCGTGGCGCAGGGCGGTCTTCACACGCGCGATGTTGCGGCGCGCCACCCCGAATTGATTGGGCTTCGGCGCCTGGCCGCTCGCCCGCTGCAATCGCAGCGCGAACTGCTCCTTGCGCAGTTTCATCAACTCCTCGACGAGCTCGGCCGGCGAGGACTTGGCGATCTTCTCGCGGTACTGCTTGATCTCTCCGAGCTTCATTACCGAACCTGCCGTTTTACGAACATGGTGGACACGGAGAGCTTCGAGCCGGCGAGCCGGAACGCTTCCCGAGCCGTCGCCTCGTCGACACCCTCCATCTCGAAGAGCACCTTGCCGGGCTGAACGCGCGCGACGTAATACTCGACGTTGCCTTTACCGCTGCCCATGCGGACCTCGAGCGGCTTCTTGCTGATCGGCACATCGGGAAAGACCCGGATCCAGATCTGGCCGCCGCGCTTGACGTAGCGGGCCACGGCACGGCGCGCCGCCTCGATCTCCCGCGCGGTCATCCGCGCGCGGCTGGTCGCCTTCAAGCCGTAATCGCCGAAGGACACCACGCTGCCGCGGTGCGCCAATCCACCGTTGCGGCCCTTGAACTGCTTGCGGTACTTGGTGCGTTTGGGTTGCAGCATGTCCGACCGCTCCTACGCCTGTGCCGGGGCCTGTGCCGCGGCTTCTGCCGGTGCCGCGGCTGCGGCGCTCGGAGCCGCAGCGGCGGCATCGGCTTCCTGAACTTCGGCGGCTTCGGTCTTCTCGAACACTTCGCCCTTGAAGATCCAGACTTTCACGCCGATCACTCCATAGGTCGTCTTGGCCTCCGCCAGGCCGTAGTCGATGTCCGCCCGGAACGTGTGCAGCGGGATGCGCCCTTCGCGGTACCACTCGGTGCGGGCGATCTCCGCGCCGTTGAGCCGGCCCGACACGCGCACCTTCACCCCGAGGGCGCCGCTGCGCATGGTGCTCATCACGGCCCGCTTCATGGCGCGGCGGAACATGACGCGCTTCTCGATCTGCTGCGCGATGCTGTCGGCCACGAGCTGCGCGTCGAGCTCCGGCTTGCGGATCTCGGCGATGTTCAACCGCACGTCCCCGACACTCATGCCGAGCAGGGCCGCCGTTTCGGTGCGCAGCTTCTCGATGTCCTCGCCCTTCTTGCCGATCACGATGCCGGGACGCGCGGTCTGGATCGTGATGTTGACCTTCTTCGCCGCGCGCTCGATGTACACGCGGCTCACCGAAGCCTCGGCGAGCTTCTTCTTCAGGAACGCGCGCACCCGGAAGTCGGTGTGGATCTGCTGGGCATATGCCTCGCCGTCGGCGAACCAGCGCGAGCCCCACTCGCGCGTGATGCCGAGCCGCATGCCAATCGGATTGACCTTCTGACCCATGCGTTAATCCTTCCTGCCGTCGCTGACCGCGACGGTGATGTGGCTGTTGCGCTTGACGATGCGCGCGCCGCGACCCTTGGCACGGGCGGCGAAACGCTTCAGCACCGGAGCGGTATCGACGTGGACGAGGGAAACTTTCAACTCGTCGATGTCCGCGCCGTGATTGTGCTCCGCGTTGGCGACGGCCGCGGCCAGCACCTTGTGCATCAGCGCAGCGCCCTTCTTCGGGCTGTACTGGAGCGTGGCGAGCGCGTTCCCCGCCGGCCGACCCCGCACCAGGTCGGCAACCAGGCGGCACTTCTGCGGGGAAATGCGCGCATAACGCAGCTTGGAGGTGACTTGCATCGTGTGTCTCCGGTCCCGCTTAACTGCCGGCCTCGACTTTGCGGTCGCCGGAATGCGACTTGAACGTTCGCGTCGGGGCGAACTCCCCGAGTTTGTGTCCGACCATGTTCTCGCTGACCAGCACCGGCACGTGCTGCCGGCCGTTGTGCACGGCGATGGTGAGCCCCACCATCTCCGGCACGACCATCGAGCGGCGCGACCAGGTCTTGATCGGCTTGCGGTCGTTCTTCGCGCTTGCGACGTGCACCTTGTTGGCCAGGTGCAGATCGACGAAGGGACCCTTCTTCAGTGAACGTGGCATCGTGGTTCGTGCTCCCGCTAGCGCTTCCGGTTCTTGCGACGCTGAACGATCATGTTGTCCGTACGCTTGTTGTTGCGCGTCTTGAATCCCTTGGTATTCCAGCCCCACGGCGAGACCGGATGGGGATTGCCCTGGCCGGACTTGCCCTCGCCGCCGCCGTGCGGATGATCGACGGGATTCATCGCAACCCCGCGCACCGTCGGGCGGATGCCGCGCCAGCGCTTGGCGCCGGCCTTGCCGTAGCTGCGCAGGTTGTGCTCGTCATGTCCGACTTCGCCGATCGTGGCGCGACAGTCGATGTGGACCTTGCGGGTCTCGCCCGACTTCAGCCGCACATAGGCGTAACTGCCCTCGCGCGCGGTGAAGGCGGCGGAGCTTCCGGCGCTGCGCGCAAGCTGCCCGCCCTTGCCCGGCTTCAACTCGATGTTGTGCAGCGTGGTACCGACCGGGATGTGACGCAGTTGCATCGCATTGCCGGGCTTGATGGGCGAGTCGGCGCCGGAGCGGATCTCCTCGCCCGGCTGCACGCCCTTGGGCGCCAGGATGTAGCGGCGCTCGCCGTCGGCGTACTTCACCAGCGCGATGTGGCTGGTGCGGTTCGGATCGTACTCCACGCGCTCGATCACACCGGTGATGCCGTCCTTGTCGCGCCGGAAGTCGATGATGCGGTACTTCTGGCGCGAACCGCCCCCGACGTGCCGCGTCGTGATGCGCCCGGAGTGGTTGCGTGCGCCGGTCTTGGCCTGCGCAACGGTGAGCGGCAGATACGGACCGCCCTTGTGCAGGTGGGAGCGGTCGACCTTGACGAACGCCCGAGTACCGGGCGATGTGGGTTTGTACTTGATGAGCGCCATGTCAGCTATTTCCGATCAGCCTCTTGCCCGGGCCTCGTAGTCGATCGCCTGGCCTTCGGCCAGGCTGACATACGCCTTTTTCCAGTCCTGCGTGCGCCCCAGCGTCTTGCCGAAGCGACGCCGCTTGCCCGGCTCGTTGATCACCTGCACGCCGTCCACCTTGACTTCGAACATCAGCTCGACAGCCTTCTTGATGTCGCTCTTGGTCGCGGTGCGGCGTACGCGGAAGGTGTACTGATTGTGATTCTGCATCATGCGCGAGGACTTCTCGGTGACATGCGGTGCAATCAGCACGCTCATCAGCTGTTCTTTGTTCATTGCAGCCGCTCCTCGAGCATCTTGACCGCCCCGACGGTCATCAGCACCTTGTCATGACGCATCAGCGACAACGGATTCAGCGCGGCGGCCTCGATCACCTCGACATGCGGCAGATTCCGCGCGGCCAGGAACAGCTTCTCGTCGAGCGCCTCGACCACGATCAGCACGCTCTGGAGCGTCCAGGACTTGAGCTGGCCGGCCAGCAGACGGGTCTTCGGCGCCTCGAGCGCGAGCTGCTCGGCAACGAGCAGCCGCTCGGTGCGCGCCAGCTCCGAGAGCATCGCGCGGATCGCGCCGCGATACATCTTGCGGTTGACCTTCTGCTCGAAGCTGCGCGGCTTGGCGGCGAACGCCCGGCCCCCGCCAACCCAGATCGGCGAGCGGTTCGAACCGGCCCGCGCCTGCCCTGTACCCTTCTGGGCCCAGGGCTTCCTGCCGCCGCCGCGGACCTCGGCGCGCGTCTTTTGGGCCTTGGTGCCCGCGCGCCCGGCGGCTCGATAGGCGTTCAGCACCTGGTGGACCAGGGCCTCGTTGAATTCGCGGCCGAAGGCGGCCTCGGAAACCTGGAGCTCACCGGCTCCGTTGACCATCTTGAGCTTCATGGCGGCTTACTTCTTCGACTGCTTCATCGGGTTGGCCGAAGGCGCCGAGCCGACCTTCGTCGGAGCGATGGTCTTGCGCAACGCCTGGCGGCCAGCCTTGACGGCCGGGCGGACGATCACCTGGCCGCCCTCGGCGCCGGGCACGGCCCCCCGGACCAGCAGCAGGTTTCGCTCGAGATCGACCTTCACGACCTCGAGATTCTCCGTGGTGCGGCGCACCACGCCCATGTGGCCGGCCATGCGCCGGCCCTTGAAGACGCGGCCCGGGGTCTGGCGCTGCCCGATCGAGCCGGGTGCGCGGTGCGATACCGACACACCGTGGGTGGCGTGCTGCCCACCGAAATTGTGCCGCTTCATGGTGCCGGCGAAACCCTTGCCGATCGTCGTGCCGGTCACGTCCACGGCCTGGCCAGCCTGGAAGATGTCCACCTTGATCTCGGCACCCGGGGCCAGTTCGGCGTTGTCCGCCGCGGCAAGCCTGAACTCCACCAGTGCGCGGCCCGGGGCGACCCCGGCCTTCGCGTAGTGGCCGTTGACCGCCTTCGAATACTGCTGGGGGCGGCGAGTGGCGAACGTCACCTGCACGGCGCGATAGCCGTCCTTTTCCGGGGACTTCACCTGGGTGACGCGATTGGGCAGAACCTCTATGACGGTGACCGGAACAGTCTCGCCGCCATCGGTGAACACCCGCGTCATGCCCGCCTTGCGGCCCACGACTCCAATTGCCATTGACTCGCCTCTGTCTATTTTATGGGCGAAGGCCGCCGCGGCGACTTCCGCAATACCCTGCACGGCCACCACGGCTCGAGCGCGCGCGCCGCAGGCCACCCTGTCCATCCCCGGAGCGGGTCGCTCTGCCCGCGCATCCCGCGCGGTCGCTCGCTGCCGCACCGTTCACTGGCCGTACCGTGCCACCGGTGCCCCGCCCTGAAACGATTGCCAGAGCGGTATCCGGTGCCGGACTTCACGATCGAGGTATGACGACTGGAGAGTGCGCGGCGGAAATCTGCCGCGCGGCGCCGCAGCGCCGATCTCGAGTGGTCTTGGAGTCCCGCTGGACCCCAACCTCGCCCGATCGAAGGGGCGCGAAGTATATGCGCGCCCGATTTTCAAATCAACCTTGCGAACGCCTGAATGTTCCCTTACGGCGCAGCCGCCTCGGAACGAGCACGCAGGCGAGTGACCCGGCCGGTATGAGCCATTTGCGCAAGGTCCGCGCACGCCAGCCACGGCGGCGTTGCGTGCGCAGTGAAGCAGGGCCTCCGGCGGCACATGTGAGAGTCGTCCTGTCCCTTGCGCCGGTTCGCGGACCTGGATATAAGATCAGCCGCACGAACGACGTGCCTACCGCCGAGAGGGCGGGAAGTTACGCGCGGGGGTGCGACGCATGCGTCGCACGGGTGGCCATGGCGGCCACCCTGGGCATTCTGCGAAGCCAGGATGGCGAAGCAGAATGGGCCTGCGCGGCGGAGGCAGCGAACGGGTAACCGTTCACCCGCCTCAGCGCCGCCCCACGAAGAACCGCGAACCGGCCCAAAGGTCCTTGCAAGCCCCAAGGCTTGCAAGGACCGAGATACGGCAAGTGCTGTCTGGAACGGCATGAAGACGTGTCGGGGCAGGACTAAGAATGCAGGGTCTCGCTCGCCCCGGCGCAGCGGGCGACGGACCGTCCCGAGCCCGCGGCAACCCGTGCAGGGTCTCGCTGCAAGCGCCGCAGGCGACTTGCAGCCCATTAAATCAGTTCAGCTTGATCTGGACGTCCACGCCGGCCGGCAGCTCGAGCTTCATCAGGGCATCGACCGTCTTATCGGTCGGGTTCAGGATGTCCATCAGCCGCTTGTGAGTACGCAGCTCGAACTGGTCGCGGGCATCCTTGTCGCCGTGCGGGGAGACCAGCACGGTGAAGCGCTCCATCTTGGTCGGCAGAGGGACCGGGCCGCGGACCGTGGCGCCAGTGCGCTTGGCCGTCTCGGTGATCTCTCGAGCAGAGCTGTCGATCAGGCGGTGATCGAAAGCCTTGAGCCGGATGCGTATGTTCTGGTTGGCCATATGTTTTCATTGGCTGAAAGACGCCCACGGCGCTCTCAGCGATACCCTACAACGTTTCCGCGGGCTGGAGAACGGCTCTGCGCCCGCTGTTCACTGCCGCCGGCGCTGCGCGCCGGAAGAAGCACCTCTGTCATTTCAAAATCTTCGCCACGACCCCGGCACCGACGGTGTGCCCACCCTCGCGGATGGCAAAGCGCAGCCCCTCCTCCATCGCAATCGGGC
>JAKBWB010000002.1 GCA_021843755.1 Pseudomonadota bacterium | reverse complement strand
GGATCCGGCCGCGCCGATACCAGGGCGGCGGTGCGGATGTGGCACTGTCCTGACCCGCGGTGCTGCGAATCGGCAGCGGCTCCTGCTGCGCAGCAGCCTCGGGACGCGGGGACTTCAGATCGAGAATGCTCATGGATGGCCTAACAACGCTGGCACGCCCGTGTTGATGCACACCTCGTGCCAGTACAAGTAGAGTCTGGTAACCCGTTGATTACACGAGGAGCGGGTTGGTGCCCGACCTTGGGCGTGACTGGAGACGGTGTCCGGTCCGCGGACAGCGGACAGTCAGCGGACAATCGCAGTGTTCGTCGGCCGCGGCAGGCGGGCGATATGGTGTCCGTGCCCGTTCCGTCCTATACTGCCCTCGACGCCGCAGGGGCGGTCGTTCAGCCCGCTGCGGGGGAGGCACAGTGAGTGCCCGCGTCATGTCATCAGCGCCATCACGAGGAGGATTTATGGCAGCCCGTCGATCTGATCCCGCTCCGGCCATCGAGCCAAGAGAACCCACACCAGTCCCGTCGCGTCGCCCGACGCGGCAGGTCGAGCCCAAAGTCACGGCCCAGGTCCATTCGGGCGCCACATCCGGGCATGTGACCGAAGAGGCGCGACGCGCAATGATCGCGGAGGCGGCGTACTTTCACGCCGAGCGGCGCGGTTTCGCGTCGGGCAATGAGACGCAGGATTGGCTGCGGGCCGAAGCGGAGATTGACGCGCTGTTGCGAGCCGCTCACCCCGGACCTCCGCAGTAACGCGCGCGCGATTTCCAGTCTCTCGAATCAACCTGACGCGGCGTGCTGCCGGAGTGCAGGCCGTGAGCGCGCACGGTGCCAGCGCCGTGTCCGAGCCGCATGGGTCCTGCGTTTGGTGGGGGACGGAATGACGTGCTCGGCGGGTCAGCGATTGAGCAGGAGCGAGAGCTTCTTGCGATAGTCCGCGACCAGCGCCGGCCTGTGAGCGGCGAGTTCCAGAACCGACAGGAAGGTGCGCCGGGCGGCGCCCTGATCGAAGTTCCGATCGCGCCGGATGATCTCGAGCAACTGCTCGAGAGCAGGCTCGAGTTCGCCTCGGGCGATGTACTTGGTTGCCAGCGCCGAGCGGGCCTCGAGATCGTCGGGCTGTGCCGACACCGCGGCCTGCAGCGTGTCGAGGTCCGCAAGCGTCGCCGCCTTCCGCAGGGTCTCGAGGCGCGTGATCAGCGTGCCATAACGTGCTTCCCCCTGAGCGCGAGCACCCACCGAGGAGAGTGCCTGGTCGGCATCCGCGAGCTGCTGCGGGTCGGGAGCGCAGGGTAGACGGTTGAGCAGGACATCCGCGAGGTCGAGTTTGGCCTCATCGTGATCCGGCTCGATGCGCAGCGCCGCCCGCAGCGCGGCGAGCGCGCCGGTGAGGTCACCCTGGCCGATGAGCTGGTGCGCGCGGCGCCGCTCGGACTCCGCCGGTCCGGGCAGCAGCCGATCGAGAAACGCTCGCACTTGGATCTCCGGCAGCGCGCCGATGAAGCCATCGGCGGGATTGCCGTCGACGAAGGCGATCACGTAGGGAATGCTGCGCACCATGTAGCGCTGCGAGAGTTCGGGATTCTCGTCGGAGTTGACCTTGACGAGCTTGAACCGCCCGGCGTAGGCGCCCTCCAGGCGCTCGAGCACCGGCCCCAAGGCGCGGCAGGGCCCGCACCACGGTGCCCAGAAATCCACCAGCACGGGCAGTTTCCGGGAGGCGTCGAGGACTTCGAGTTCAAAGGTGGTCAGGTTGACTTCGATCATCATTCATCTCCGTTGCGCCACGGTCCGTCATGGGGACGGTGGCCGGGGTTTTCAATCGCGACCGCGCGTCGGGGCCGCTTGCGCCTCGCCGGGAAGCTGCACCACGATCCGGCCTGCTCCCGGCACGAAGCGGGCATTGCCGCCGTGGCTGCGGGCTACCTGACGCACGATGGCCAGCCCCAGGCCGGAGCCGGGCGTCTGCGCATCCAGACGATGGAAGCGTTCGAAAACCGACTCTTCCTGGCCCGCCGGAACGCCCGGCCCCTCGTCGTGTACCTCCAGCGTCAGTACGCTTTCCCCGGGAGGAGGCGGCACGATGCGTGCGCGCACCGAGCCGCGGCCATGCACCAGCGCGTTGTCGAGCAGATTGCGCACCATGTCGCGCAGGTCATCCCCTCGGCCCCGCAGCCGCGCCGTGTCCGGTACGTCGACCTCGAGTCGCCGGCCGCTCGCTTCCATCAACGGTAATACCTGGGCGGCGGCCTCGCGTGTCAAGCGTGAGAGATTGACGAGCGGCAGCTGGTGCGCGTCGTGTTCGTGGGAGAGCGATTCCTTGCGCGCCAGGTCGATGAGTTGGTCGAC
Organism: Pseudomonadota bacterium; assembly: GCA_021843755.1. Lineage (GTDB taxonomy): Bacteria > Pseudomonadota > Gammaproteobacteria > Steroidobacterales > Steroidobacteraceae > 13-2-20CM-66-19. The sequence goes on along the minus strand of JAKBWB010000002.1, from coordinate 96,335 downwards.
CAGCCGGCCCATCTGGCTGAGTTCCCGCTCGACCGCCGGCCAGTCCGTCGTGCCGGTCAGGCGCGCGCGCTGCAGGCGCAGATGCAGCACGGCGAGCGGTGTGCGCAGCTCGTGGGCGGCATCGGCCGTGAGGCGCCGCTCGATGGCATAGGCGCGTGAGAGTCGGTCGAGCGCGCCGTTGACCGCTTCCACCAACGGTTGGATCTCTCGCGGCAGGCCCTGCGCGGAGATGCGCAGGTCCGGCTGTCCCGGGCCGACGCGCGCGGCTTCCCGCGAGGCCCGCTCGATCGGTTGCAGGCTCCAGCCGCTGATCAGCCAGATCAGTCCGAGCGCGGCGAGCGCGAAGGGAATGAGCACGGAAAGGTGCTCGGAGTCCTCGGCAAACAGGCTGTCGACCAAGGTGGCGCGGCTCATGTCGCGCCGCGCGACGACTACGGTGTTGCCCCCCGCGGCGCGGGCCGCGACGATGGGCTGCTCGTCGGCGCCCACCCCGATGAATTCCACCGGGCTGACGGCGCCGTGCGCAGCCACCGGGATGTAGGGTAGCGGGTGCGAGAGGTTCGCCGACCACGCCCGCGGGCGGTGATCGGGGCCGAACACGGTGAACGTGAACTGTCGCGACGGGTCGGCATACACGCGCCGCCAGTCGGCGCGCATGTGCAGCGCGAGGGCGCCGCCGGGGGCGAAGCGGATCGCGTCGGTGAGCTCACGCGCCTGGTTCTGCAGCGTGCGTGCATGCAGACCCTCGATGATGTTGTGCACTTCGAAGCGGTATTCGGCGAACGAGGCGCCGAACCCGAGCGTGAACAGCGCGAACATCACCCCGAGCAGCCGCAGCCTCAGGCTGTGCGGGCGGCTCATCGTGCGGTGGCCTCGACCAGGCGGTAGCCGATCCCCCATTTGGTCTCGATGGACAGCGTGACCTGGGCGCCGGCGAGCTTGCGCCGCAGGCGCGATACGGCCGCCTCGAGGGCATTGGCGCTGCCGGCGTCCTCCAAGGCATAGAGGCGGTCTTCGAGCAGATCTTTCGTGATCACCTGGCCCGGCATGCGCAGCAGCTCCTCGAGCAGAGCGGCTTCCCGACGGGTCAGATCGAGCGGCCGGCCGAATGCGGTGGCCTCGCGCGTGACCGTATCGAACGTGACTCCGCCGAGTGTGTAGCAGCTCTCGCGCCGGCTGCCGACGCGGCGCAATACCGCGCGCAGACGCGCTTCCAGCTCGAGCAGGTTGAACGGTTTGACGATGTAATCATCGGCGCCGGAATTCAGGCCCAGAAGCCGCTCGTCGAGTCCGTCACGCGCCGTCACGACGATGGCCGGCAGTTCCGCATGCAAGGAGCGTAACGCCGTGAGCAGCGAAATGCCGTCGGTATCGGGTAGGCCCAGATCCAGCACCACGGCATCGATCGGCGCAACGCGCGCGGCGGCGAGCGCCTGCTCGCCGCGGCCGACCGCGTCAACGGCAAAGCCACGCTCGCGCAGATGATCGGCGATCATCTCGCGGATGGCCTGGTGATCTTCGACCAGCAATACTCTCATGGCCCGTACGGATGCTGCGCCGGAGGCATACTCTCGATTATTATGCGCAGTCCGGCTCCGTGGCGCTCGTCAGGACTTGGTCAGCAATGCCTGCCAAGGTGTGGTGCCAGCTTGAGGATCGCCGGCGCCCGCGGGGCTATTCACGTGATTTTGAGGAGAGACAGACGACCCATGTCTCGGATTGGCAGTTGCAGCCCAAGTCCGGCTCGACGGTTTTTGAGGGCTCCCCGTGGGAGGCGGCCGAGCCGCGCGGGTCACGGGTTCCTGGTACGGATGCTCGTATGGTCTGCGGCTGCGCTGCTCGGTGGCTGCGCGACGTATCACGCGCTGCCGCTTGCGCGCGGACCGGATCTCGCGCCACGACTGTCGCTGCTGCGCGCCACGGTGCCGCCGCTGCGCCCGGGCGCTCAGCCGCGGCGGATCGACCTCTCCAGGCCCCTGTCGCTGGATGATATCGGGCTGCTTGCGGTGCTCAATGACCCCGCGCTGCGCTCGGAGCGGGGCGAGCGCGGTCTTGCCGAGGCCGGTCTGCTGCAGGCTTCCCTGCTGCCGAATCCGACGGCCAGCCTGAGCTTCGAACCCTTGGTGTCCGCGGGTATCTCACCGTCCTGGACGGCCGTCCTGACGGAGAACGTGCGAGCTATCCTGACCTATCACACCCGTGTGGAATCGGCACACTTCGCGCTCGGGCAAGTGGACGCGGATCTGCTCTGGCGCGAGTGGCAGGTTGCACAGCAGGCGCGGGTGCTCGCGCTCAATCTTTATTGGGGCGGCCGCTCGGTCACGCTCGCCCGGCGAGAGCTCGGCTTGCTCGGGCGGGAGGTGCGCGCGGTTCGCTCGGCCACCAAGGCCCGTATTCTCGGCCTTGCCGCGCTCGCGCCGCTGCTCGCCGCCCAGGCTGCCGCGCAACAGTTCCTGGATACGGCAAATCTCAGCGAACTGCGGGGCTGGCAGGACCTCGATGCATTGCTCGGACTGGCTCCGGGGGTGCGCTTCGCGATCGCCACGCCGGTGTTGCCGCCGCTGCCCTCCTCGCTGAAGACCGTGATCGGCCGCTTGCCCGATCGCCGTCCCGACCTCGTGGCGCTCAGGCTCGGGTATCGCTCGGCGGACGAAAATGTGCGCACGGCGATCATCGGGCAGTTTCCCGCCATGATGCTCGGTGGCGAATGGGATCAGGATAATACCGACACCCGCAATGCCGGACCCACCGCCGCCTTCGCGGTGCCGATCTTCGACCGCAATCAGGGACAGATCGCCGTGGCACGCGCGACGCGCCGGCTGCTGCATGAACAGTATCAGTCGCGGCTCGATCAGGCGGTGGGCACGGCCCGAGCCCTGGCGGCGCGGATTCGCCAGCTCGCGGGTGATGTCCGGCGGGCCCGGCGCGAGGCGCGGGTGGCCGAGTCGATGTCGAGAGCCGCCCGCAAGGCCTATGCCGAGGAGAATCTGGATCAGCGCGCCCTCGTCGATTACGAGACCACTGCCCTGGAGCGCAGGATCGACGCCAATGCGCTCGAGCTGTCGCTCGGCGAGGCACGCGTGGCGCTCACCGTCGATCTGGGGCTCGGGCTGCCGAGAATCCGCATGGCCCTGCCCGCACACCCGAGGACACTGTAACGATGAGCCGTCGATCCGTTGCCTGCTTCGCGTTCGGTCTGCTCGCCGCATTGTCACTGGCACATGCCCACGGCGCGCACGTGAAACCCAGCGTGTTGGTCACGCTGGCGCAACTGAAGGAGGGGGCCCTGCCTCATCAGGTGATCGCTTACGGTACCGTGGGTCCGAGCAGCACGAGCCGCAAGACGATCATGGCGCCGGTGTCGGCGGTCGTGGACACAGTCTATGTGCGTCTCGGCGAGGCGGTCTCCCGGGGCGCGCCGCTGGTGCGCCTGGCGCCGAGTCCGCAGACCGCCGCCGCGTATGCGCAGGCGCAATCCGCCATGATCGTGGCGCGGCATTTGCTGGCCAGCACCCGCAAGCTCGTCGCCGAGCATCTCGCGACCGCGCAACAGCTGGCCGACGCCGAGAAGTCGCTGACCGACGCGCGCTCGCAGCTGCGGGCTTTCCAGTCGCTCGGGGCCTCCGGCTCGAATGTCGTGCGCGCGCCGTTCGCGGCGATCGTGACCACGCTCGCGGCGAGCCCGGGCGCGATCGTCACGCAGGGCTCGCCCCTGCTCGATCTGGCGGCGCTGCGCGGGCTGGTGTTGACCGTCGGGGTGGTGCCTGTGCAGGCGGGTGAAATCAACGCCGGTGACAAGGCGCGCGTCACCCTCATCGGCGGAGGTCGCTCGGTGGTTGGACGGGTGGCGCTGCGCGGGGACGTGGCCGTGTCGGGCTCCGGCCTGGTGCCGGTCGAGATCGCGCTGCCGCCGGGGAAGTTCATGCCCGGGGAGATGGGCGAGGCGGCGATCACGACACGTGAGGTTCGCGGTTACGTCGTGCCCCATGCGGCCATTCTGGTCAACAGCAGCGGCGCGACGTATGTCGTACAAGCTGTCGATCAGGTTGCGCACGAGGTGCGCGTGCGCATCCTCGATTCCCATGGGGACCGCAACGTCATCACCGGCCCGCTCATCGTGCGCGCGCCGCTGGTGTTGACGGGTAACCACCAGTTGAGCAATGGCATGCGAATCCGGCTGGCCGATCCGGGCGCGCATGGAGCGCGGCGGTGACTTTTATCGATTGGGTCGAGCGCCATCGGCGCTCGCTGCTGACTGTCGCGTTCGCGCTGGGTCTGGCCGGGGTTTTCGCCTGGATCGTCATACCGGTGGGGCTGTTCCCGGTGACCAGTTTCCCGCGTATCCGCATCGAGGTGAGCAGCGGGCACGTGCCGCCCCGGCAGATGCTGATCGATGTGACCGAGCCGCTCGAGCGCGTGGCCCGCGCCGTACCGGGTGCCGTGGACGTCAGCTCGATCACCTCGCGGGGATCGGCGCAGATCTTCGTGGACTTCCCCTGGGGCTCGAACATGAAGCAGGCGGTGCTCAGGGTCGACGCCGCCTTCGCCCAGGAGTTGCCGGCGCTGCCGAAGGGCACCACGTATATCGTGATCAGGATGAGTCCGTTCATCCTGATGCCGTTCGTTGCCTACGCGCTGACTTCGAACACGGTCTCGTATGCCGCGCTCAGACGTCTGGCCAAGTATCAGATCGCGCCCCTGCTCACCGGCATCGCCGGTGTTCGCAAGGTGGGCGTGCTCGGGGGATCGACCCCCGAGGTGGAAGTGCGCGTCAATCCGCGCGAGCTGTCCGCCTACGGATTGACCCTCACACAGGTCTCCCAGGCGCTCGCGCAGACCAACGTCATTCGCGGGGTCGGGAGGCTGCAAGACAATGACCTGCTGTATCTCACGATCAGCGACAACGCCTTCCACTCGCTTGCTTCGGTGCGTAACGTCGCGCTGCGCGCGGGCCCCGCCGGCATCGTGCGCCTCGGGCAGATCGCCACGGTCACCATGGGGTCGGTGCCGCGGTGGCTGATCGTGGATGACAACGGCCACCCGGGCGTGAACATCAATGTCTATCAGCAAAGCTCGGCCGATTCCCTGCAGCTCGCCCAGAAAGTCAAGCGCAAGCTCGCGGCGTTCATGAAGACCCAGCCGCCGGCGATCCATCTGGACAAGTGGTACGACCAGACGCAACTGGTGCGCTCCTCGGTCGCGGCGCTCGAGGAGGCGATCCTGATCGGCCTGGTCTTTGCCGGCATGGTCCTGTTGGCGTTCCTGCGCAACTGGCGCGTGACGATGGTGGCCATGATCGTGGTGCCGCTGTCGGTGCTGATCACCGTGCTGCTGCTGTCGGTGCTCGGCATGACGCTGAACATCATGACCCTGGGCGGTATTGCCGCGGCGATCGGGCTGATGATCGACGATGTGATCGTCATGGTCGAGCACATCGCGCGCCGCACCGGCCTGCCCCACATCGTGAACCCGCAGGCCACGGTTCTGCAGGCCGCCAAGGAATTCTTCGGCCCATTGCTCGGCTCGAGCCTGGCGACCACCATCATCTTCATCCCGCTCGCCTTTCTCTCGGGCGTCACCGGAGCGTTCTTCAAGTTCCTCTCGCTCACGGTCGCCTCGGCGCTGATCATTTCGCTGCTGTTGACGGCCTTCACCGTGCCGCTGCTTGCCCGTAGCTTCATTGACTTCAAGACGTTCAAGGATCCCGCTCACGGCCGGGAAACCTGGTTCGTGCGCGGCCATCGCCGGGTCCTGAACCGGCTGCTCGATCGGCCGCTGTGGTTGGTACCGGGGATCGTGGTGCTCCTGGCCATGGGGTTTTTCGCCTACACGCACGTGGCCACCGGCTTCATGCCGAGAATGGACGAGGGCGGTTTCGTGCTCAACTACCATACGAAGCCCGGAACCTCCCTCGCCGAGTCGAACCGGGAGCTGCTCGAGATCGAGTCGATCCTGCAGAAAGATCCCTACGTCGAGAGCTTCTCGCGCCGCACGGGCGCCGGGCTTGGGGGCGATCTGAATGCGACGTATGAGGGCGATTTCTTCGTGCGGCTCATTCCTGCCGCGAAACGGCCGGAAATCTGGACGGTGATGGACGAGATCTCGCGCAAGATTTCCCTGCAGGTGCCGGGAATTCACTTCGACACCGCGCAGCTGATGAGCGACATGATCGGCGATCTGGTTGGGCGCCCGCAGCCGGTGGTGATTGACCTCAGTGCCAAGAATCCGGCGCTGCTGCCCGCGGTTGCCCGGCGGGTGGCCGCGGCGATCGCCAAGGTTCGAGCCATTCAGCCGACCTCGGTCGACAGCGGGTTGGTGCCGGCCGGCGATGCGCTCGAGTTTCGCGTCAAGCGCGCGGCGGCGGCGATGGAGGGCGTGACGGCGCAGGAAGTGGCGAGTCAGCTGCACCACTATCTGTACGGCTCGGTCGTCACCCGGTATCTCGGCACCGTGCGCAACGTCGGCGTGCGGCTCTGGCTCGATCCGCCGCAGGGCAAGATCTATCGGAACGAACTCGGGAATCTTCCCATTCGCGCGCCGGACGGGCGGGTCATGCGCCTCGCCGCCGTGGCGCGGATCAAGTTCGTCGCCGGACAGCCGCGTCTGACCCGCAACAACCTCGCGCAAATCGTACCGGTGACCGCGCGGATCAGAGACGGCGGCAGCCTCGGTGGGGCGATCACGGCGGTGCAGAAAGTACTGGCGCGTCCGGGCATGATTCCGCCCGGGGTCTATTACACCCTCGGCGGGCAGTACAAGCAGGAGCAGGCGGCGGTGCGCGGGATGATCAAGGTGTTCGCCGCGGCGCTCATTGCGGAGTTCATCCTGCTGCTGTTCCTGTACGAGCGATTCTCGCTGCCCATCGTCGTCATCGCCAGCTCGCTGTTCTCGAGCGGCGCGGTCTTCATCGGTCTGTGGCTGACCGGCGTGCAGCTGAACATCACGGCCATGATGGGCATGGTGATGATCATCGGCATTTCCACCGAGATGGCCATCTTCCTCATCTCCGAGTACCAGGAACTCGGCAAGACGATGCCGCAGCAGCAGGCGATCTACGAGGCGGCCCGCAATCGGCTGCGACCGATCACCATGAGTACGCTCGCCATGATCCTCGCGCTGCTGCCGCTCGGGGCGGCGATCAGCGGCTCGGGCGATCAGATGCTGCAGCCGCTCGCCATTGCGATCATCGCCGGCGCACTCCTGCAGCTGCCTCTGGTGCTGCTCGTCATGCCGGTCGTCATCGGGCTGATCTCGGGGCGCTCGCGCACGGCGGTGGCATGAGGGGCGCCGCGGCTCAGCCGCTCCAGTATCCCTGATGCGAGTGCGCACGGCCCTCGGCCTGGAGTTTCAGCAGATGCGCGAGCAATGAGCGTGCCGCGAGGGGGTGCAGCGCGGGGGGCACATCGACATATACCTGCGCCACGAGTGCCGTCAGGTCGGCGCTCAATCCGGCGCGCAGCGCCGCGAGTACCCGCGCCTCGCGCCGCAAACGGTGAGCAATGAGGGCGCGCAGCGCGTCGTAGGGGCGCGTGATCAGCGTGCCGTGACCGGGCGCCAGCGCGTCCAGGTTCTCGCCCAACAGCCGCTCGAGGGAAGTGAGGTAGTGCGCCATGTCGCCGTCGGGCGGATCGATCACCACGGTCGAGCCCTGAATGATGTGATCGCCGGTGAAGAGCACTCGCTGCGGCTCGAGCAAATAACACAGATGATTCGAGGCGTGGCCCGGGGTGTGAATGACGCGCAGTGTCATGTCGGGGCCGAGCCGGATCCGCTCGCCATCGGCCAGCTCGCGGTCTGGAATGAATGTGGTGTCTTGACCGGGCGCGCGAGCGCCCGGCCGCCCGAGGAGCATGGCACCCGTTCGCTGCCGCAACGCGGCGGCCCCCGGCGAGTGGTCGGGGTGGGTATGGGTGACCAGGATCCGGCGGATGGGCGCCGCGGCGAGGGCCCGCAGCCCCTGCAAGTGGCCCGCATCCATCGGGCCGGGATCGATCAGTGTCCACCCGTCGGCCGCATCGATCAGGTAGCTGTTGGTGCCCGGCCCGGTCATCACGCCGGCATTGCCGCAGGTGAGACGCCAGAGCCGCCCCGAGAGCCGCACCGGCTCGCCTGGCCGGATCGGCAGATCCGCCGCCGGCATGTGCTTGCCGAACTCGTGGCTCATCGCGCCGGGAATGCTAGCATGGCGGTCGATCACGCGGAGATGCCCATGTCGAGCCTCGCGCGTCAGCCGGCGATCTACCTCACCCACGGCGGAGGACCTTGTTTCTGGATGGAGTTTCCGGAGCCGTTCGGGCCGCATGCCTATGATGGCCTGCGCGCCTATCTCGCCGGCGTGATCGTCAGCCTGGCGGCTGCGCCGCGCGCAATCATCATGATCTCGGCGCATTGGGAAGCCGCTGTCCCGACCGTCAGCACCGCGCCCGCCCCTGGGATGCTGTTCGACTACTACGGATTTCCGCCGCATACCTATCAGCTGCGCTACGGTGCGCCGGGCTCTGCGGAGCTCGCCGAGCGCGTCGTGACGCTGCTGCGCACCGCCGGCTGTCCCGCCGCCACCGACCCGGCGCGGGGCTTCGATCATGGCGTGTTCGTGCCGATGCTGATCATCGATCCGGCGGCACAAATTCCCGTGGTGATGCTTTCGCTGGCGAATGATCTGGATCCCGCCCGACATCTGGCCATCGGGGCGGCGCTTGCGCCGCTGCGCGCCGAGAACGTGCTCATCGTCGGCAGCGGCAGCAGCTATCACAACCTGCGCGCGATCTTTGCCCCCGGCGAGGGCGGCTCGGTCGCATTCGACGAGTGGCTCAACGAGACGGCCACGGGTGTTGCGCCGGAGGTCCGGCGCACACGGCTGATCGAGTGGCGCTCGGCTCCGAACGCGCGTGCCTGTCATCCGCGCGCCGAGCATCTCATGCCGCTCATGGTGGCCGCCGGTGCCGCCGGCGACGATCCGGGACGTGCCGACTTTCGCGGCACGATCGGTGCCAAGGCCTATTCCTGCTTCCGCTTCGGTGTGTGAGCGCGGCTACGCACCGCGGGCCGCGTGCGCCGCGCTCGCGAGCGCCGGGTAGTCGGTGTAGCCCGAAGGGCCCCCCCGGTAGAAGTATTCGGGGCGCGGCTCGTTGAGCGGTGCGCCGCTGCGCAGTCGCGCGGGCAGATCCGGATTGGCAATGAACAGTTTGCCGAAGGCCACCGCGTCGGCCTCGCCACGCTGCAGCAGTTGCTCGGCGGTCCGGCGGTCGAGTTTTTCGTTGGCGATGTAGGCGCCGCTGAAGGTGCGCTTCAGCTGCGGGCCGATCCGCTCGCCTTGCACGTGCTCGCGGGCGAACAGGAATGCGATGCGACGCCGTGCGAGTTCCCGTGCCACATAGCCGAATGTCGCGGCGCGGTCCGAATCTCCCATGGAGTGCGTGTCACCTCGCGGTGCGATGTGCACGCCGACCCGTCCGGGTCCCCAGACGGCGATCGCCGCGTCTGTTACTTCCAACAGCAGTCGTGCGCGGTTCTCCACTGAGCCACCGTAGTCGTCAGTGCGGCGGTTCGCGCTATCCTGCAGAAACTGATCGAGCAGGTAGCCGTTGGCGCCGTGTATTTCCACGCCATCGAAGCCTGCACGCCGGGCGTTCTCGGCGCCGCGGGTGAAGGCCGCAATGACCTCGGGAATCTCTTCGCGCGCGAGCGCGCGCGGCACCACGTAAGGTTGCTTCGGCGTGACGAGGCTGACGTTGCCCTCCGGAGCAATGGCGCTGGGGGCGACCGGCAGCGCCCCGTCGAGGAACAGCGGATGCGAGATCCGACCGACGTGCCACAGCTGAAGAAACATGCGTCCGCCCGCCTGGTGCACCGCCCGGACTACGTGCCGCCAGCCCTCGGCCTGCTCGTCGGACCAGATGCCGGGGGTATCGGCGTACCCGACACCTTGCGGACTCACCACGGTGGCCTCCGAGATGATCAGTCCGGCCGAGGCGCGTTGCCGGTAGTACTCGCGCATCAGCGCATTGGGCACGCGCTCGCTGCCGGCCCGGCTGCGGGTCAGGGGCGCCATGACGATGCGATTGGGGAGAGTCAGCTCACCGAGCTGTAGCGGCTCGAACAGCGAAGGCATGGGATTGGCGAAACTCCGAGGTGGTAACCGCGCATTCGAGCACGGGGGGGTCAGAGGCTGCAAAATTCATCATGCAATATGCCGAGCAGGCGCGTGACGATGCCCGGGGCCAGGGAATAATAGACCGTTTGCGACTGGCGTTCGGTGCGCACCATGCCGGCTTTGCGCAACACCGCAAGGTGCTGGGAGAGCGCGGACTGGCTGAGCGGTACGCGCTCGTTGAGCTGACCGACCGACAGAGGCAGGGGCACCAGGTGGCACAGGATCATCAAGCGCTGCTCGTTGGCGAGTGCCCGCAGGACACCGACCGCTTCCTGGCAGTGCGGCTGCAGGTCGCGGGCGGCGCGCGCGAGCGCGCCGGCGCGTGCGGATGGCCGGCGGGTTCTCGGTGCGATGGGTTGTTCGGTTGCCATGATGGAGCGAGTGTAATGCACGGCTTCCGAAATCGCTACTTGCTAAATTAGCAAAATCTAATATACTGGCCGCCATCGCGCCCGCCCGGATGCGCTCCGGGACCGCGCACAGGAGAACGCCATGACAATCGATCGGGTCGTATTTGCCTTCGCCGGCACCCTCGTGCTGCTCGGTGCGCTGCTCGCCTGGCTGCTCAGTCCATGGTGGCTGCTCCTGCCGGGGCTGATCGGGGTGAACATGCTGCAGGCGGCCTTCAGTGGCTTCTGTCCGCTCGCGCGCATCCTCAAGCATTTCGGCGTCAGGCCGGGTGCGGCGTTCTGAGCCGGAGCGAGCGGTGGCGCGCCGAGCCGGATACTGGACCGTGGTTGGCGCGTGCGCGCTGACCGGGGGGGGGCTGAGCGGTTGTGCCGCGCGGCACGCCCCGCCGATGCGCGCCGCCGGCGCGCCGCTGAGCGCGGTGCGCGTGGAGCCGCGCACCACCATTGCGGAACGCGGTTTCGATGGGATCGTGCACGCGGTCGAGCGCGCAACGTTGAGCGCCCAGACCGGCGGACGGGTCGCGGCGATCTACCACGACGTCGATCAGTCCGTGCCGGCCGGGACGCTGTTGATCCGGCTGCGTGCCACGATCCAGCGCGCGGATCTGGGTCAGGCGCGTGCCGCGCTGAATGCCGCCCGGGCGCGGGCCACGGAAGCCGACAAGCGTTATCGGCGCATCCGTGCCCTGTACGAGCAGCGGGTCGTGCCCAAAGCGGACTTCGATCAGGTGACTGCCGCGCGCGCCACCGCGGTCGCTTCGCTCCACGCGGCGCGCGCCGCGCTCGCCGCCGCGGCCGAGGGGGTCAATTACACCGAGATCCGCGCTCCCTTCGCCGGCGTGGTGACCGCGCGCATGGTCGAGGTGGGCGAGGCCGTCGCCCCGGGAACGCCGCTGATGCGGGTGGCGTCGCTGACGCATCTGCGCGTGGTGGCGAGCGTGCCGCAGTCGCTTGCCGGCACGATCAGGCGGCTGGGCAAGGCCACGGTCAGCGTTGACGGTCGCTTAATCGAAGCGGCTCACGTCACGGTATATCCTCAGGCCAGCGCCGGCGCCAATGTTTTTCCGGTGCGTGTGTCGTTGCCGCAGCCGGTGCCCGGGCTGTTTCCTGGCATGGTGGTGCGGGTGCGGTTCCCGACGGGTCGGCGTACGGAATTGCTGGTGCCGGTGAGCGTGATCGTGCGCCGCAGTGCGGTGACCGCCGTATACCTGGTGCAACCGGACGGTGACACGCTGTTGCAGCAGGTCAGGCTCGGCCGCAGGGTCGGCGGGCAGGTGGCGGTGCTCTCGGGGCTGACCGCCGGCGAGCGGGTCGCGCTCAATCCACTGGCGGCCATGCGCCGGCTCGAGCCGTTCCCGGTGCTCACCGGGAGCGCGCAGTGAGCACGGAGCTCGGATTCAGCGGGCGGCTCGCCCGGCGCTTCCTGCATCATCAGATCACGCCGCTGATCGCGATCGTGGCCGTGGTCGTGGGGCTGTTCGCGCTGGCCGTCACCCCGCGTCAGGAAGATCCTGATATCAATGTCACCTTCGCCAATGTGTTTGTGCCATTTCCGGGTGCGTCCTCGGCCCAGGTCGAGCGCGAGGTGACCACGCCCCTGGAGCAGGTGCTCGGTGCGATCCGGGGCATCAAGCACATCTACGCCGTCTCGCGGCCGGGGCTCGCGGTGGTTACCGTGCAATACCGGGTCGGCCAGCCGCGCACCACCGCCATCGTGCGGCTTTACAATGCGATCTATTCGCACCGGGACCTGTGGCCCGCCAATTCAGGCATCCTCAGGCCGCTCGTGCGGCCGATGGGCATCGCCGATGTGCCCATCATGACGCTGACGCTCTGGACGAATGATCCGAGCCGCGGCTCCTACCAGCTCGGTCAGGTGGCGCACGCCATCGAGACTCAGCTGCAGCGAGTGCCGGGCACGCGCAGGGTCCACACGATCGGGGCGCCGCGCAGCATCATGCGGGTACGGCTCGATCCGGGAAAGCTTGCCGCCTACGGGCTCGCCGCGGGCGAGATCATGCACTCGCTGCAGGCGGCCAACCTGACGCTGCAAGCCGGCTCGCTCATCGGCGACAACAGGGTGGTGCCGGTCCAGGCCGGACAGTTCCTGGCCGACCGCGACGCGGTGGCGAATCTCGTGATCGGCATTCACGCTGGACGGCCGGTGTATCTCTCCGACGTTGCCGACGTCGCCTTCGAGCCCGATGCGCCGCATTCCTACGTGTGGTTTGGCACCGGTCCGGGCGCCGCCCGGCGCGATCTGCCGCAAGTCAGTTATGCCCCGGCGGTGACCATTGCCATTGCCAAGAAGACCGGGACGAACGCCGGCACCGTCGCGGCCGGAGTGCTGCGGCGCCTGCAGCAGCTGCGCGGTACGTACATTCCCGCGGGAGTGCACGTCACTGTGACCCGCAATTACGGGCACGGCGCCGACGAGAAGGCGAGGAAGCTGATCGAGAAGCTGATCGAGGCCACCGTCTCGGTGGTGTTGCTCGTCATGCTCGCCATGGGCCGGCGCGAGGCGGTCGTGGTCGGGGCGGCGGTCGGCGTCACGCTGATGGCGACACTGTTCGCCTCATGGGCATGGGGATTCACCATCAACCGGGTGTCGCTGTTTGCGTTGATTTTCTCGATCGGCATCCTGGTCGACGATGCGATCGTGGTGGTGGAGAACGTCCACCGGCACATGCGCCTCGGCGGCGGCACGCTGAGCGACATCATTCCGGTGGCGGTCGACGAGGTCGGGGGTCCGACCATTCTCGCCACGCTCACGGTGATTGCGGCGCTGCTGCCCATGGCCTTCGTCGGCGGCATGATGGGTCCCTACATGAGCCCCATCCCGATCAACGCCAGCTCCGGGATGCTGATCTCGCTCGCCGTGGCGCTCATGTTCACCCCGTGGCTGTGCCGCAAGCTGCTCGGCGGCCGTCATATCGAGGCCACCGAACACCGCCAGCAGTTGCCGCTGCTGCCCCTGTTCCAGCGCGTGGTCGGCCCCTTTCTCGCCGGCTCGCGCGGACGCCGCCGCCGCCGCTGGCTGTACGCGGCCATCGGCCTGGCGATCCTGGCGGCGTTGAGCCTGGTGCTCACCGAGTCGGTGGTATTCAAGATGCTGCCCTTCGACAACATGTCGGAGTTCGAGGTGGTGGTGGAGATGCCGGTCGGCACCACCGTGGAGAGCACCGCGCACGTGCTCGATGAGCTGGCGCAGGTGATCGCGCGGGTGAGGCAAGTGAGCGACTACCAGGTCTATGCGGGCACTCACGCGCCCGTGAACTTCAATGGCCTGGTGCGCCAATACTACCTGCGGCGGGGACCGCGCTACGGGGAAATCGCGGTGGAGCTGGTCCCGAAGAGCGAACGTCGTCTCCAGAGTCATCAGATCGCGCTTGCGGTGCGCCCGGCGCTGGCCCGGGTGGCGCGCCGATTCGGGGCGGATATTCAGGTGGTGGAGGTGCCGCCGGGACCGCCGGTGCAGGCGCCCATCGTCGCGGAGATTTTCGGTCCCAGCTACGCCGTGCAGCGCAGGCTCGCACTGCAGATCCGCAAGGTGTTCGACAGCACGCCTCACATCGTCGATACCTACGACACCGTCGATGCGAGAGCCCGACGCCTGGTCGTCGCCGTCGATCGGCAGAAGGCTGCGCTGCTCGGTGTGTCCCAGGCACAGATCGCGCGGACGCTCTCCATGGCGCTCTCGGGGTATGACGTCACTTACGTACACATCGGACGGGAACGACACTTGATTCCGGTCCGGCTCGAACTCTCTCCGGCGCGCCAGGCAAGGATCGGCCAGGTGCTCGCCCTGCGGGTCCGGGCCGCCGATGGGGCGCTCGTGCCGCTCTCGGAACTCGTGCGGGTCCGCAAGAGCGTCTGGGACGGGGCAATCTATCAGAAGGATCTTTTGCCCGTGACCTATGTAATGGGGGATATGGCCGGTCCGCTCGACAGTCCTTTGTATGGCATGTTCGATATCGCCGCGAGGCTGCGCGGTCTGAAGGTCGCCGGCCAGACCGTCGAGCAGCGCTTCATCAGCGCACCGGCCAATCCCAACCGCTTCGCGGTGAAGTGGAGCGGGGAGTGGCAGGTCACCTATGAAACCTTCCGTGACATGGGGATCGCCTATGCTGCGGGGCTGGTGCTGATCTACCTGCTGATCGTGGCGCAGTTCGGCTCGTACGTCGTGCCGTTCATCATCATGGCGCCGATCCCGCTCACCATCATCGGGGTGATGCCCGGGCACGCGCTGCTTCACGATCAGTTCACGGCAACCTCCATGATCGGGATGATTGCGCTGGCCGGCATCATCGTGCGCAACTCGATTCTGCTGGTCGACTTCATCGACGGCGCGGTGCGGGCCGGCTACTCGGTGGAGGAGGCGGTGGTGCGTGCCGGTGCGATCCGCGCCAAGCCCATCGTGCTCACGGCGGTGGCCGCGATGCTGGGTGCGTTCTTCATCCTATCCGATCCGATCTTCAACGGACTGGCGATCTCGCTCCTGTTCGGCATCTTCGTCTCGACGCTGCTGACACTCGTCGTGATTCCCATTCTGTACTACGTCTACCTGAAGCGCAAAGAAGCGCGCACGGTGCGCGCGAACGCGGCGGACGCCCCATGAGTGACGGGCGTCTGCTCACGGCAGGGCGGTTGGTCACTCGCATCGGAGAGTCTCTCCACAGAGGTCTGTCATGGCACACGTAGTCATCATCGGCGCGGGCCTCGGCGCAGTGCCGTGCGCCTACCGGATGCGCAAGCGCCTCGACGCGGCACACCGCGTCACACTCATCGGGTCATCGCCATGCTTCGAGTGCACCCCGTCGAATCCGTGGATCGCGGTGGGCAGGCGCGAGAAATACTTCCTGCGCACGGTGCGCGGCGGATCGACCACGCCCGTCCCTGAGCGCCACGAACGCACGGCGCCCGGCATCCACACACTGAAGGACATGCGCTCATGAAGGCACTGCACGGCGGTCTTGCCGGCGCGGTGCTCGGTGTCGCGGTCGCTCTGTCCGCGCCGGCGCGCGCCCAGACGCTCGAGCAGGCATGGCGCCTCGCGGCGGAACATGATCGGACGCTCGCTGCAGCCGCCGATGACGTACAGGCAGCGCGCTCCAGTGCGAGGGCCGCACGCGCCGGACGCTGGCCGAGCATCCGCAGCCAGGCGAGTTACACCCGCTTTGGGCAGACACCGGAACTCGACGTGGTGACGCCGGCATCGGCGTTGCGATCCGGACCGATCTTCAAGAATGACCAGTACGTCAGCGCGTCGGTGCAGGTGCGCCTGCCGTTGTACAGCGGCGGGGCGATTCGCAACGGCATCGACGCGGCGCGCGCGGGTCTGAAGGGTGCGTCGGCCACCGAGCGCGCCGTGAGTGCGGACGTGAAGCTCGAGGTCGCCGAAGCGTACGTGGCGGTGTTGCGCGCACAACGCGCGCTCGGTGTGACACGGGAAAGCGTCACCAGTCTCGCTGCGCATGTGCGCGATGTGCAGGCGAAGTACCAGCGGCAGGCGGTGGCCAAGAGTGATCTGCTGGCCGCGCGGGTGGCGCTGGCGAATGCCCGCGAGCAGGAGGTCGCGGCGGACAATGCGCTCGCAATCGCCCGGGCCAGCTACGACCGCCTGCTCGGCGCGCCGCTCGATCGGGTGCCGCACCTGGATCCGAGGCTGCCGGTGTTCTCCGTCGACAGTCTGCCGCTTGCGGCATTGCTCGCGCGAGCGCTGCACTCGCGCCAGGAGCTGCAGGCGCTCGGTGCGCGCGCCGCGGCGCTCGCCGCCCGCGCCCGTGTCGCCGATGCGAGCCGTCTGCCGCACATCGCGGCGATCGGCGGCTATACACACTTCGACAACCAGATTCTCAATCACGAGAATTTCTCTATGGTCGGACTGGGGTTCACCTGGAAGCTGTTCGACGGCGGCGCGGCGGCGAGCGAGGCGGACGCGCTGCGGGCGCGCAGTCGTGCCGAGCGGCAGCGCCTCGCGGACCTGCGCTCGCGGATCGAGCTCGCCGTGCGGGCCGCCTGGCTGCAGCTCGCCGCCGCGCGCGCACAGATCGAGGCGTCGCGAGCCGCGACGGCGCAGGCTGCCGAGAACCTGCGCATCTCGCGCGAGCTGTACCGGGTGGGGCTCGCCTCGAACACGCAGGTGCTCGAGGCCGTGACCCTGCGCGCCGAGGCCGAGCGCAACTATGAGGATGCAAGGCTGGATGAGGGGCTCGACCGGCTGCGCCTGGCGTACGCGGTCGGTGCGCTCTGAGGCGCGGCTAGCCGAGCTTCAGCAGCTGAGTGATCAGCGCGTCGGTTTTGATTTCCTCGCCGCTCAAGGCCATCGCGAGCAGCTCGCCGCCGAGCAGCGGCAGCGTCAGGAGTACGTCGGGACGGGTACGCGCGACCCGGCCGGTGTTGCGGGTATCGCTGACGGCCGCGACGGTGCGCAGCTCGGCATTCATTTCCTTGGCGGCGAGCACCGCGAACGCGTTGTACGAATCGTCCTCGCTGAGGGCGAGCAGGGCGCGCGCCGTCTCGACGCCGGCGCGGGTCAGCGTCTTCGCATCGCTGCCGTCCCCGACGACCATGTCCTCGCTCGGTTCCTCGTCCTCGGCCGGCTTCTGCGCAACGATGTGTGTGACGCTCAGGCCCCGGGTCATGAGCGCCCGGACCGCATCGTGGGCGAGCGCGCCGTCGCCCACGACGATGATATGCGCGACGCGCTTCATATTGGACTTCCTCCGCGGTTGCACCAAATTCATCAGCCGCTTGTCGATCAGCGGGGCGGCAATGGCCGGCAGGGCCGTGGCGAATACACCCAGCCCGAGCGCGATCAGCGACATCGTGAACAACCGCGCCTCGCGCGTCACCGGAACAATGTCGCCGTAGCCGACCGTCGACATCGTCTCGACGGCGAAATAGGCCGCGTTGGTGTATGAGGTGATGTGCGGCTGGAATCCGTCGCCGAGAAACATCGCGCCGAATGCGCCGTAGCCGAGCGTCAGCATTACGGCGGTGAGGGCGAACAGCGTGGCGGTGGCGAGGCTGCTGCGATCGAACGCGCGCCGCGCGGCCAGCAGCAGCAACAGCTGCAGGACGGTGAAGATCTCCAGCGGCCGGGAGGCCCGCGACAGGGGCGAGAGCTCCAGCGCCAGCGTCGCCAGGGTGAGCAGGAACGCCATCACCCAGGCGAGGCGCGAACGCCAGAGCATGCCGAACGCCACCAGCACCAGCAGCACGCCGATGCCGATGTGCGAGAAGTCGCCGATCCGCAGGCTGCCGATTCCGCCGGCGAATGTGATCAGGGAGGGGGTCGAGAACAGCTGCATCGCCGAGTGCATCGACCCGAGCGCAATCAGAATGTGCAACACACCCTGGAAGCCGACCAGCATGGCGAGCGGCACGTGGGGAAACCATGCGCGCGTATGCAGCTTCCTTTCCAGATGGCGTTGCTTCTTGCGCAGCCAGGCGCGCTGGGTATCGAGCCATTTGAGAGTCGCGGACCTCATCGCTCCCATGCCCCGATCCGCCCCGGCAGCCGCGGTGCCGCCGCGCACGTGCGCGGGACGGCCGAGCGGGGTTTGGGCCCGCGAGGGCGGGCCGCGGCACGCACACCGCCGGGGAGCGGCCAGCCGGTCCTGCTGCTCATGCGGCACCTATGGTCTGCGTGGTCTGCGGTTTGTGCATGGCTGCAATGCCGATCGCGGCTCGCCCTTCAACGTCTCAACACTATAGCAGGACCGGCTCGGCGCGCGGCCGTGTGCGACGGAACGGCGTGCGCGTGCGGCGGATACGCGCAGCGGCCGCTGGCAGCGGGCGATCCGCGCCGCTACAGTAGCGTCCTTCGCCGTTGCCGCGCATCGGCGTGCCGGACTCGCCGCGGCGCAAAATAAAGAGGGGTTTGCGATGAGAACTTCAACTCCGATCCGTGTCGCGGCCGTTTTTCTACTGCTCGCGAGCCCCCTGGCGCTCGCATTACAGGCCGGACCCCAGCGGGAGAACAACCAGGGCCGCACGCTGTTGCCCATGCCGGTGAGCAGCGCCATTCACTTTCGCTCGATCGGCCCGGCGATCGCGGGCGGGCGAGTCACCGCCGTGGCCGGCATTGCGGGCGATCCCCGGGTCTATTACGTCGGTGGGGCGGATGGCGGGGTGTTCCGGACCGAGGACGGTGGCATGACGTGGCGGGCGCTGTTCCAGCACCGCCCGGTCGCCTCGGTCGGAGCGCTGGCGATCGACCCGCGCGATCCGTCCGTGATTTGGCTCGGCACGGGTGAGGCCAATATCCGCAATGACGTCTCCTACGGCGATGGCGTGTACGAGTCGACGGACGGCGGTCTGCATTGGCGGCACCTCGGCCTGACGGGCACGATGCAGATCTCGCGTATCCTGATCAATTCACACCATCCCGATACGGTGTTGGTGGCGGCGATGGGCAATCCGTGGAAGAACAGCACCGAGCGAGGCGTGTACCGTACCAGCAACGGGGGCAAGACGTGGCAGCGCGTGCTCTACGTCGGTCCGGACGTGGGCATCTCGGACATGGCCATGAACCCGTGCAACCCCAACGTGGTGTACGCGGCGACGTACCGCTTCCGGCGCACCCCCTGGCACTACTCGGACGGCGGGCCGCAGGACGCGATCTACAAGTCGATCGACGCAGGCCTCACCTGGACCCGCCTGTCGGGTCACGGGTTGCCCGCCGGACCGCTCGGGCGCATTGGGCTCGCTGTTGCCCCGAGCGCGCCCAATGTGGTGTATGCGGTGATCGGCAGCCACCAGGGCATGCTGTGGCGCTCCGATGACGCGGGCGAGAGCTGGACCTTGGTGAGCAAGGACCAGAGCATCGATTCGAGGCCGTTCTATTTCTCGCACATCGCAGTCGATCCGAAGAACCCGAACCACGTGTTCGCCCTGTCGATGAACCTGCTCGCCTCCGACAACGGCGGGCGCACCTGGCGGCACATCGCCAAGTCCATACACGTCGACAACCACGCCATCTGGATCGATCCGACCGGCAGCGGACGCATCATCGAAGGCAATGACGGCGGCGTGGCGCTCTCTGTGGACAACGGCAAGCACTGGGCGTATGTGGATAACATCGCGCTCGAGCAGTTCTACCATGTGGCCGTCGGCGGCGGACTGTTCTATCAGGTCTGCGGCGGACTGCAGGACAACAATTCCTGGTGCGGGCCGAGCGCGAGCAAGAACCCGAGCGGCATCTCCAGCCGCGCCTGGTACGGCTTCAACGGTGACGACGGAATCTACGGGATGCCGGCGGCCGATGATCCGAATCTGATCTACAACGAAGGGCAGAACGGCGCGTATTTCATCTACAATCGATCCGAGGAGCAGATCCACGATATCGAGCCGTACCCGCGCGACGACAACGGCCGGGGCGCGGACGGCGCGCGCTACCGCTTCGCGTGGGAAGCGGCCTTCGCGGTCTCGCCCGAGGATCCCAAGGTGCTCTATGCCGGGGCCAACGTCGTATTCGAGAGCGCCAATCGCGGCCGCACCTGGAAGGCGATCAGTCCTGATCTGACCCGCGATGACAAGGCGAAGGAGGGGCCCTCGGGCGGACCGGTCATCCAGGATAACTCCGGCGCCGAGTACTACGACGCGATCCTCACCATCACGCCGGCTCCGTCCGATTCCGGGGTCATCTGGGTCGGCACCGACGACGGGTTGGTGCAGCTGACCCGCGACGGCGGCAAGCACTGGATCAACGTCACGAGAAACATTCCGGATCTGCCGCCGTGGGGCCGGGTCGAGTCGATCGATGTTTCCGCACACCATCCGGGCAGTGCGCTGATCGCGGTCGACCGGCATTTCAGCGGCGACTTCCGGCCGTACCTGTACCGCACCGACGACTACGGCGCGCAGTGGACTTCGATCAGCGGCAATCTGCCGCACGATGTCTATGCGCACGTGGTACGCCGCGATCTGCGCAACCCCAACCTGTATTATGCGGGCCTGGAAAATGGCCTGTATGCGTCATGGGACGCGGGCCGCAAATGGTACAAGCTCGGCCTCGGCCTGCCGGATGCGGCCGTCTACGATCTGGCGCTGCAATCGCGCACCGACTCGCTGGTAGTGGCCACCCACGGCAGAGGGGTGTGGGTGCTCGATGACCTCAGGCCGTTCCAGGACTGGAACGCGCGCGTGGCGCACAGCGAATTGACGCTGTTCAAGCCCCCGGAGGCGGTGCGTTACTGGCCTTTCTCGACGGTCGAGTCGATGGGCGATGGCGTCTTCTACGGCCAGAACCCGCACTACGGTGTGGACATCAGCTACTACCTGGCGCACGCGGCCAGGGAGCCCGGCAAGCTGATCATCACCGACGCGAGCGGCAAAGTGATACGCACGTACGAGGGGCTGCACAAGGGCAAGCCGCCGGTGATGACTCCAGGGGCGGCTGCGGCCCCGGCCGCGGTGAAGGGCGAGGTGCCCTGGGTGCCGGGCCAGGCGGGGCTGCATCGGATCTTCTGGAACCTGCACGCGCAGGGGCCAGTACGCTGGCGTTCAGCGCCGAAATACAACCGGGGTCCCAGGAACGGCGCGCTGATGCCCCCGGGCACCTACACCGCGACGCTCGAGATCGATGGTGCCAGGGCGTCGCGGACCTTCATTGTGGTCAACGATCCGGCCTCCACGGGCACGCTCGCGGGCATGACCGAGCGCTGCCAGGTCACCGAGGCGGTGCTGCACGAGATCTCGCAGATCGATGTGGCGCTGAACCGGCTGCATGCAATCCGGGTGCAGCTCGAGGGCCTGCGCGCGGCGGTGCTGGGCTTGCCGGAGCGCAGCGCGGTGGATACGGCGATCGGGAAGCTCGCCGGCGAGCGCCGCACGATGCTCCTGGAGCTCACCAGCGACGCCGGCTCGTCGGAGTCGACGCTGTGGGTGCCCGATCGCATCCACGAGAAGCTGATGGCGCTCGAGCAGCTGCTGCTGGGCTCGGATGAGCCGGTCGATGCCGCGACGCTGCATGAGCAGGCGGTTTACAGGCGCGAGTATCGTGGTGCGATCGCGAAGTACGATCGGTTCCTGCGCACCTCGGTGGCACGCTTCAATCGGACGATCGCGGGTTACGGCCTGGGGGTGGTGGCAACCGGCTCGACATTGCGGCCCTAGGCGCCGCGACAGGGTGCCATGGACGGCAGCGCCGGCGGCTCAGGAGTCCGTCCATCCGCCGGCGCGGATCGGCGTGCCGTGCGCCGGGTCCGGTCCGGTGTGCGGCGCGGCGTTCACCTGCGGCGCCCAACCACCCGGCCGCCGGTTGAGCACGAAGCGGTACCACAGGAGCGCTGCACCCAGCACCGCGCCGAGGGCGAACAGGCTCGGGCGCCCGATCGACGCGTCAGCCCAGTCCGCGGCGGCAAACGCGCATGCCAGGGCGAGGCCGAGCAGCGGCGCGAGCGGAAACAGCGGCGAGCGCCAGCGGTCCGCGCCGCCGGTGAGTCCCTTGCGCCGCCCGACGAGGACCGCGGCGCTGACCAGCGCGAGCGCGTAGACGACCAAACCCGATAGAAATACCAACAGCACGCGCTGGCTGAGGACGCAACAGGCGCCCGAGAGCACCCCGACCGTCAATGTGGCGATACGCGGCACGCCGCTGCGGCCGTGCACTTTCGCGAGCGCCGCGCTGATCGGGGTCGGAAAGACCCGATCCCTGGCGAAGCTGTACCACAGGCGTGCTCCGAACATGATCTGTGCGATCAGGGCGTTGAATACCGCGAGCGCGACTGCGGCGCTCAGGGCAATGCCGGCCCAGGAGCCGGCCACTGAACTGATGTAGGCGCTGAAGGGCGCGGCGCTCGCGAACACGGCCGGATCGCCGGCCGCGCCAACCACCACCGCGATGACGGGCAGGGCGATCGCCAGCGCACCGAGGAGGCAGGCTGCGAGCAGCACCCGGCCCATGTTGCGATGTGGGTCGATCAGTTCCTCGCCGAAGGCGATCGCCTGGTTGCCTCCGGCGGTGGCAAAGGCCGCGTTGACCGCCCCGAGCGCGAGCGCCGCGGCGCCGACTGGCGCCCAGCGCCCCGCCACCGGCAGCCGCGGATGGGCAATGGCCGTCCACGCGCTCGCGGCCGGATGCAGGAATCCGGCTATCACCAGCGCCAGCACCGCGGCGAATTCGATGCTGAGAAAAATGCCGGTCACGAGCGCACTGGCGCGCACCGCCAGCAGCGCCACGGCGAGGGCGGCGAGCAGCGCGCCGTAGATCCACAGCCCCGGGGCGCTCCCCGGCAGGACTTGGGTGGCATAGGTGGCGACGAGCTTGGCAAGGTACGCGTCCATCGGCAGGATGATGACCGCCCACAGGGCCAGACACGCAAAGCCGGCCGCGGGCCCGAGGACCGTTCCGACACCGACGTAGTCCCCGCCAGCGTATGGATACGCCGAGCCGAGCTCGGCGTAGACCATGCCCCAGACCGCCGCGACGGCGATGCCGAGAGCGAACAGCGCCGCCGCGCCGGTGCCGCTCTGGCGCAGCACTTCCGCGCCCGGACCGTACACCGAGAACACCGGGGAGAGGCACGAGAGTGTCAGCAGCAACGCGTCGAACGGTGTGAGCCTGCGGTGCAGTCGAGTCTCGGGTGTGGCTGCATTCATCGTGTTGCGCGCGCTCGAGCGGGATGGTGTGACAGCTCGGCCGCGGGCATCGCTCGCGTCGTCGCGCCGAGCAAACGGCTCATCGCAACTGCCGCAGGCGGCGCGCGCCGGCCGGTCGTACCGGTCGCATAGTACCGTTTTTCCACCGCCGGACGGTGCCGGCGGGCGAACCGCAACGGAGAAGGGGGATATCGTGAAGGCCAAGTCCATTTGCTCGATGCTGGCGATCGCCTCGCTCGGGCTGTGCGCGCTGGCGAGCGCCACGGGCATCATTCCGGAACCCAACGCCAACGCCGTGCCGTATGCCACCAAGGCCGATCCGGAGACCCTGGTGTTGGATGCGCGCATGGCCGGGCGCGGTATCGCGATCTCGACCATGCACATTCCCGTCAAGCCCGGTCCGTTCACGTTCGTGTACCCGGAGTGGATCCCGGGCTACCACTCGCCGGCCGGTCCGCTCGCCGACATCTCGCAACTGAAAGTGAGCGCCGGCGGCCACCCGCTCGCCTGGCATCGCGACAAGGTGGACATGTACGCCTTCCACGTCGTGGTGCCCCGGGGCGTGCATTCGATCAAGGTGCGGTTCACCATGCTGTTGAACGGCGGGACGAGTACGCGGGCGACACCCAATCTTGCGGTGATCACCTGGACACGGGCCTTCTTCTATCAGAACGACATCAACTACCACCATTACTACCTCAAGGCGAGCATCATCCTGCCGAAGGGTTGGGGTTACAGCACGGCGCTCACCACGGTGAGCCGGGTGGGGCAGCGCGTCAACTTCGCCGAGGAGCCGCTGACCTATGTCGGGGACTCGCCGCTGTTCACGGGCCGCTTCTACAAGAAAGTGCTGCTGTGGCACGAGGGCGATGCCCATATGTGGCTCGACATGTTCGCCGATGCGCCGCAGGATCTGGACGTGCCGGCCAAGATCCTCGCTGCGTACAAGAACCTGCCGGGCGAGGCGCTGGCGCTGTACGGCACGCGCCACTGGTACAACTATCACGCGCTGCTGTCGCTGTCGAACAAGATCAGCTTCGAGGGGATCGAGCATCATCAGTCGAGCGACAACCGGGCGCCGGCCGACTTCATGACGAACCCGACGCAGCAGCTTCTCGGCGGCGATCTGATTCCGCACGAGTTCTCGCACTCCTGGAACGGCAAGTACCGCCGGCCGTGGGATCTGCAGACGGACAACTACCAGATCCCGCAGCGCACCGACCTGCTGTGGGTGTACGAGGGCATGAACCAGTACCTGGGGGATCTGCTGTCCTTCCGCAGCGGCATCCGCAAGCCGAGCGAGTACCCGCAGTATCTCGCCACGCTCTACAGCCAGATGGCGACCGAGCCGGGCCGCTATACCGAGCCGCTGATCGACCTGACCACCGGCGCGCCGTATTTCTACATGACGGGGTTCGGGGAGTATCCCTCGATCCGCCGCTCGGCCAACGACTTCTACACCGAGGGCGAGCTGCTGTGGCTCGATGTCGACACCATCATCCGCGAGAAGACGCACGGCAAGAAGTCGCTCGACAACTTCCTGCACCTGTACTCGCTGCCGAAGCTCACCGGGCCGATCACCAAGCCCTACACCCGGGCGGACATCGAGCACCTGCTCTACGAGGTGTGCCCGTACGACTGGCACGCGTTCTTCCAGCGCCACGTGTATGAGGTCGCGAAGCTGCCGCCGACCGGGGAGCTGAGGCGCTCGGGCTGGCGCCTGGTGTATACCGCCAAGCCCAATCCTTTCATCAGCGCGGCGGAACGGACCTACCACGGGGACTTTCAGTGGCTGACGTACGGCTTCAACATCAAGGCGGGAGTGCTCTCGGACGTGCGCGAGTGGTCGCCGGCGTGGAAGGCCGGGATGGCGCCGGGGATGAAGCTCGTGGCGGTCAACGGCCAGAGCTACACGCCGAAGGTGCTGCAGTACTATCTGGTCCAGGCCGAGCACGACCATGAGCCGACCACCTTCACCGTCGCGCAGGACGGCTGGGTGCGCGCGATCAAGGTCGGCTATTTCGGCGGTCCGCGCTATCCGCACCTGGTGCGCATCCCCGGCACGGTGAACATGCTGGCGAAGATCATGGCGCCGCACGCCAAGCACTGAGGGTTGGCGGTGCGCTGCACGGCCCGGGCGCGGCAACCGGGCCGCGCCCCGTGGCGCGGACGCTGCAGCGCATGCGCCGCGGCGCTCGGGTGCCTCAGGGATCTTCGCCGACCGCCGGTGGATCGGCCGAGTCCGGATTGATCACGCCGAATTGCGCCGGGGTGTAGGCGTAGAACAGCCGCACCTTCTCGCGGTGCAGCAAGTCGAGCAGTTCGCGCGCCTCCGCCTCGGTGGCGATGAATTCCACTTCCACGGTGAGCGAGCCGGCGAGTTCGAAGAAGCGCGCTTCGTGCAGGGTATGGTGCCGGCCGAAACCCGCCATGGCCTTGAACGCCGAGCCGCCCCGGATGCCGAGGCGATTGCCCTGCTCGAGCAGCCACTCCCAGACGAGCTTGCCGTGGTGGCGATGTCCCTCGTGTACGTAGAAGCGGAACAAAGAGCCCTGCATGATCTCGGTCCGGGAGCGGCAAAGAGTTTGGTGCACGAGAGTCTATGCGTGCGGGCAGAGCGGTTCAATTGCGGTGTGCTGACAGCGGCGGGAGCTGTATCCGGGTGGCACACCCGCACCATCGGCAGTAGACTTCCCGGTCCACTCAGCGCCGAGCACTCACCGGAGTCACCAGACCCAGATGCCCAAGCACGAACTGCGCGCCGCCAGCGCGCTTGCCGCGGTCTTCTCGCTGCGCATGCTGGGTCTGTTCATGATCTATCCGGTTTTCGCGCTGTTCGCGCGCGGCCTCACCGGCGCGACGGCCTCGAGCATCGGGCTCGCGCTCGGCATCTACGGTCTCACGCAGGGCCTGCTGCAGATGCCCTTTGGCCTGCTTTCCGACCGCATCGGGCGCAAGGTGATGGTGGTTGCGGGATTGGTGCTCTTCGGCGCGGGCAGCGCCTGGGCGGCGAGGGCGCATTCGATCGACGCGATGATCGGCGCGCGCGCGCTGCAGGGGGCCGGAGCGGTCGGCGCGGTGATCCTGGCGCTGGTGGCCGATCTCACCGCGGAGGAAAATCGCACCAAGGCCATGGCGCTGGTCGGCATGACCATCGGCCTGTCGTTCTTCGTGGCGATCGTCCTCGGGCCGGTGCTCGCCGGTTGGATCGGCGTAGCGGGGATTTTCTGGCTGATGAGCGTGTTGGCGGTCGTTGGCATCCTCGTCACGCTGTTCGCGGTGCCCACGCCGCGGCGCCGCCGGGTGCATCGAGAGGCCGAGCCGGTTCCCGCGATGCTCGGTGCCGCGTTGCGCAACTCGCAGCTGTTGCGCCTGGATTTCGGCATCTTCACCCTGCACGCGATGCTGACGGCGAGCTTTCTCGTCGTTCCGGCGCTGTTCGCCCGCACCCTCGGTCTCGGCAGCCGCAGCGACTGGTGGGTGTATCTGCCGATTCTGCTGATCTCGGTGGCCATCATGGTGCCCGCGATCATCATCGGGGAGCGCCGCCGGCGCATGAAGGGGGTGCTGGTGACGGCGGTTGCGGCGCTCCTGGTCAGTCAGATCATGTTGGCCGCGGCCGCAGAGGAGCGGGTGATGTTGCTCGCGGCGCTCACGCTGTTCTTTGCCGCGTTCAACGTCATGGAGGCGAGCCTGCCCTCGTTGGTGACCAGGATCGCGCCAACCGGTGCCACGGGCACGGCCACCGGCGTCTATTCGAGTTCACAGTTCCTCGGCATCTTCGTCGGCGGGGCCGTGGGCGGCTGGATGCATCAACACTTCGGCACGGGCGCGGTGTTCGAATCGACCGGGGTGCTCGCGGCGTTGTGGCTGGTGCTCGCGGCCACCATGCGTCAGCCGACCTACCTGGCCTCGCGCGTGGTGCGCTTGGGCGAGGGGACCGGCGAGGCGCGGCAGCTGGCCGCGGCGTTGCGCGAGGTTCCGGGCGTGGCCGAAGCGGTGGTGGTCGCCGAGGAGGGCGTGGCGTACCTGAAGGTCGACGCCAAGATCTATGACGTGCGGCGTGCCGCGCAGGTGGCCGGTACGCCGCCGGGAACCCCATCCGAGTGAGTGCCGCGGCGGGGATTCGGACATCCTCAGCGCCGAGACACTCGAGCGGATGCGCCGGGAGAAGCCGGATCTGCAGGCGCTGACGGTTGCCGAGCGCGGACACGCTCCATTGCCGGATGAGCCGCGGGTCGTGGAGGCGATCGAGCGCTTCCTTGCGCGGCTTGTGCCCTTGGTGCCGGGCTGAGGGTCGCCGTGATAGGCTTGTTCGGACGTCCCTGCACGCATCGGGACGCCAGGGGAGGGGTATGAAGATCCGGCTGTGGTGTGTGGTGTTTGCTGCCGCGCTGGCGCTGGCGGGCGGGGCGGTCCATGCGGGGCAGTGCGACGGCGTGTCGTTTCCCGATCACGTGACCGTGCGCGGTCAGGTGCTGGCGCTCAACGGCCTCGGCATCCGCAAGGCCACGTTCTTTCGGATCAAAGTCTATGTTGCCGCGCTCTATCTGGCGCGCCGCTCGAGCAATGCCGCCGCGATTTTGAGCCACGATGAGTCGAGTGAGATCGCGCTGCACTTTCTGTGGCACGTGACCACCGATGAGCTGCGCGGTGCGTGGCGGGAAGGGTTCGCCCGCAGCGCGAAGGGCGAGCTGCCGCAGCTGCGTTCGCGGATCGCCACCCTCGATGGCTGGATGCACGGGGTCGACTCCGGGCAGACCATGACCTTCGTTCACGTCAGCGGCCAGGGCATCGAGTACCTGCTCGATGGGGTGAAGCAGGGCACGATCCCCGGCGCGGATTTCGCCCGCGCGTTCCTCGGGATCTGGCTGGGGGCACGCCCGCCCGGCAAGGCGTTGAAGGCGGGGTTGCTCGGTGGGAGATGTCAGTGAGGCGCCATGCGCGCGCCATCCCGGCGCCGTTGCGGGCTCAGCCGCGATACTCGCAGCCGCTGGTGCAGGTTTCGCGGACCGTGATGCGGCTGAGCGCGGGCAGCGCCGGCTTCAGCCGCTCCCAGATCCAGATCGCCAGATGCTCGCTGGTCGGGTTCTCCAGGCCCGGCACGTCGTTGAGGTAGTGGTGGTCGAGTGCCTCGTGCACGGGGGCAAAGGCGCTTTTCAGGGCCGAGAAATCGCACACCCAGCCCGAAACCGGATCGAGGGGCCCGTCCACGTGCACGCCGATGCGGAACGAGTGTCCGTGGAGGCGGGCACATTTGTGCCCCGGCGGGACATTGGGCAGGCGATGCGCCGCCTCGAGGCGGAATTCCTTGAATATTTCCATGAGCGGGACTGTACCGGAGAGCGGCACGGCAGTCATGATGGGCTGTCAGCGGTGCGCAACACACCGTGCGGCGGTGAAGGGGTAACATTAGCCGATGAGTTCGCGATCCCGGCCGCTCCTGCTGATCGTCACGGTGTTCTGGATTTACGTGGCGCTCTCGGACGTTCTTTACGCGAACCAGATGCAGTCGAGCCTCACGGCGCTGCACGTGGACCTGTTCGCGCCCTGGCAGGCGCGGCTCCTGCAGCATCTGTTGCTGTATCCTGTCCTGCTCGGGTGCGTATGGGCCTCGCTGCGCATGGGATGGCAGCCGATCCTGCGCCGCCTGCCGCTGCAGGTGCTCCTGGCGGTGGGCTTCGCGATTCTGGCCGAGCCCGCGCTCTGGCTTGGAGATGCGGTACTGGTCGGGGCGCATCGGGCGCTGCTGCAGTTCACCACGGCCAATGACACCGGACCGCCGCAGCTGCTGCCGCTGATCCAGATCTGGGTGGCCAGCGCGACGAGCTTCCTGCTGACGTATGGTTTCGGACTGGCGCTCGCCACCGGGTTCGACATCTATCGCCGCCTGCGCGATTCGCATATCCGCGCCGCGGCGCTCGAGCGGGCGCTGTCGGCGGCGCACTTGGCGGCGCTGCGCATGCAGCTATCGCCGCATTCCCTGTTCAATCTGCTCAACACCATCCATGGCCAGATCGACGGCGATCCGGCCGATGCGCGCACCATGATCGTGCAGCTCGCCGACTTGTTGCGCCGCCTGCTGTACGCCGGGGAGCGGGAGTTCTCGCGTCTCGCCGAGGAGCTGCAATTCGTGCGGCTGTACCTCGGGTTGCAGCAGCGACGCTTCGCCGACCGGCTGACCGTATCGGTGCCGGTCCCGGAGCGTGCGCCCCGCTCGTGGGTGCCGAGCCTGATTCTGCAGCCGCTGATCGAGAATGCGGTGGTGCATGGGCTCGCCAGCCACCTCGGTGCGGTGGAGATCCGGGTCGAGGCGTTCGTGGACGAGGCGCACCTGATACTGCGTGTAACCAACACCATCGGCGTGCTCGAGCCGGCCGGCAGGGACGGGATCGGTCTGAAGAACGTGCGCGAGCGGCTTACGATCCAGTTCGGCGAGCTGGCCGCGTTCGATGCGGCCGCGCGACCCGGTGGGCTGTGGGTGGCCGAGATCCGCATGCCGCTGCTGCTCGAGGAGAGCGAGCCGGTGGTGACGCCGGTGGCGGCCTGAGGCGCGTACTCGGGTGAATGATTCGACCCGCACGCTGCGGCGCGCCTCGGTGGTCTCACTGTCGGTGCTGACCGGCGTCAACCTGCTCAACTATCTGGATCGCTACGTCGTCTCGGCGCTGCTGCCCGCGCTGCAGCGCGCGCCCATGGGGCTCGATGACTTCCAGCTCGGTACCCTGATGAGCGGCTTCCTCATCGTATACCTGCTGACGGCCCCGATCTTCGGGCGCCTGGGCGATCGCGGCTCCAGAACCCGGCCGATCGCGATCGGCGTGCTGATCTGGAGCCTGGCCACGGGGCTCTCGGGCCTCGCGCAGAATTACGTGCAGCTGCTTGGCGCACGTGCCGTGGTCGGAATCGGCGAGGCCGCCTACGGCACGATCGCCCCGTCGCTCCTGGCTGATTATTTCGTGCGGCGCACCCGCGGCCGGGCATTCGCCGTTTTCAACATGGCGATCCCGGTGGGTGCGGCGCTCGGCTACATCGTCGGCGGCATTGTTCTGGTGCACTACGGCTGGCGCGATGCGTTCTACGTGGCCGGCATCCCGGGGATCGGGCTGGCGGTGTGGATCTGGCACCTGCCCGATCCACCGCGTGGCGTTCACGACAGCGATGACGTCTCGGTCGCCGCCGGGGGCGGGATGGCGCTCGGGGTGCAGCCGGGATCCTGGGCCGTCTATGTGCGTCTGCTGCGCCAGAGCCCCTATCTGCTGACCGTGCTCGGCTATGCGGCCTACACGTTCGCGGTCGGGGGCCTGGCGGTGTGGATGCCGACGTTCCTCGAGCAGGTGCGTGGCGTGTCGACGGCTCAAGCCACCGAGGGCTTCGGGGCGATCGTGGTCATCACCGGGTTCGTGGGCACCTTCGTGGGCGGATGGCTGGGGGATTACTGGCTGAAGTTCTCGCGCCAGGCTTACCTGTGGATGTCGGGGTGGGCCACGCTGCTGGCGGTGCCGGCCACGTACCTCGCGCTCGCCTCGCCCTCGCCCTCGGTGTTCTATGCCGCGCTCGTGGTGGCCGAGCTGCTGCTGTTCATGTCAACCGGACCGATCAACACGGCGATCGTCAATCTGGTCAGTCCCGCCGAGCGGGCTTGCGCGGTGGCGCTCAGCATCTTCGTCATCCACGCGCTGGGGGATGCCATCTCCCCCACCATCATCGGTGGGGTGTCGGACGCGACCTCGCTCGGCGCGGCGGTGATGATCGTGCCGTTCGTGGTGGTGGTGAGTGGGTTGTTCTGGCTGTGGGCCGCCCGGGCCGACGCCAAAGCCGCGGCCGGACTCGCCCCCGCCCAGTAGGAAAACCGCTGGCCACCGGAGCGAGCCGGCTCGCATCGAAGCGTGCGCCTGCGCCGCTGTTGGGGGGCGGGTCGTGCGAGCTTACTTGGCGACGAAGGCCCGCTCGATCACGTAGTCGCCGCTCTCACCGATGTGCGGCGACATCTGAAAGCCGCGGCCGTCGAGCAGGGCGCAGGTGTCGGTGAGCATGCCAGGGCTGCCGCACACCATGGCGCGGTCCTGGCCGGGATCGAGCGGCGGCAGTCCCAGATCGTAGGACAGCCGTCCGGACTCGATGAGGTGCGTGAGCCGGCCGCGGTTGACGTGCGGCTCGCGCGTCACGGCGGGATAGTACAGGAGTTTCTCGCGCACCCATTCGCCGAGCAGCTCGTGGGTCCTGAGTGCCTCGATGCGGTGCTTGAGCACGGCCGTCTCGCGCGCCCAGCGCACGCCGTGCACGAAGATCACCTTCTCGAAGCGCTCGTAGGCTTCCGGGTCCTTGATGACGCTCATGAAGGGCGCCGCTCCGGTGCCGGTGGACAGCAGATACAGCCGCTTGCCGGGCCTCAGATCGTGCAGTACCAGTGTGCCGGTGGGCTTGCGGCTGACCAGCACCTCATCGCCCTCGCGGATGTGTTGCAGGCGGGAGGTGAGCGGGCCGTCGGGTACCTTGATGCTGAGGAATTCCAGGTGCTCCTCGTGATTGGCGCTGGCAATGCTGTAGGCGCGCAACAGCGGTCGCTCATCCACCTCGAGCCCGACCATGACGAACTGGCCGTTCTCGAAGCGCAGTCCCGCATCGCGGGTGGTGGTAAAAGTGAATTGCGTGTCGGTCCAATGCTGGACCGACAGTACCCGCTCCGTTCCAATCGCCGCCAAGTCTGCTACCTCTGTGTTCGGGGCCGTGCATCGGCGGCGCGCATTTTAATGGGCCATCGTCTGAAATGGGGTGAATTTGCGGCATGTACTCATGCCGCCTAGGCATTTAGGCCCGTTCGTCGGGACCGTACGACAGCGGCGGCTGCTAAGATCAGCCGGCCGCATCGGGCGGCCGGACGGCGAGATTTGGACATGGGGCAAGGCCAGCATGCGGACCTGCGGGGACGGACCCTGTTCATCACGGGCGCGAGCCGGGGCATCGGGCTCGCTATCGCGCTGCGGGCGGCGCGCGAGGGCGCGAACGTGGCCGTGGCGGCCAAGACCACCGAGCCGCACCCGAAGCTGCCGGGCACGATCTACACGGCCGCCGAGCAGATCGAGGCCGCCGGCGGCAAGGCACTCGCGCTGCCGCTCGACATTCGCGATGACGAGCAGGTTTACGCGGCGATCGAGAGGACCGCCGCGGTGTTCGGCGGCATCGATATCCTGATCAACAATGCCAGCGCCATCAGCTTGACGCCGGCGCTCGCCACCGACATGCGCCGTTTCGATCTGATGCATGCCGTCAACACGCGCGGCACGCTGCTGTGCAGCAAGCTCGCCTCGGTCTACCTCGCGCGCGCGGCCAATCCACACATCCTGGCGCTCGCGCCGCCGCTGAAGCTCGAGCCACGCTGGTTCGCGCCGCACCTGCCCTATTCGCTGGCGAAGTTCGGCATGAGTCTGTGCGTGTTGGGACTCGCCGGCGAGCTCGCCGCGCAGGGCATTGCGGTGAACGCGCTCTGGCCGCGCACCGTCATTGGCACGGCCGCGCTGCAGGTGGCTCTGCGCGGCGCGAGCGCCGAGGCGCTGCGCCGCGTGCGCACGCCGCAGATCGTCGCCGAGGCCGCCTGCGCGCTCCTGAAGCGCGATAGCCGCGCCTTCACCGGGCAGTTCTGCATCGATGAGCAGGTGCTGCGCGAAGAAGGCATCAGCGATTTCTCGCCGTATCGCGATCCGTCGGTGCGCGAAGAAGACTTGCTGCCGGATCTGTTCCTGTAGGCGAGCGCATCCGGCGCCGGGCCCGAACCCTCAGGCGATGCGGTGGCCGAGCTCAATGCCGGCCAGCTCGTAGCCCTTCCTGAAATCACGGATGTGTCGGGCCATCCAGGCGCGGGCCGCCTCGCTGTCGCGGGCGCCGATGGCCTCGAGTATGCGCCGTTGCGCCGCCGCGATGCGCGAGCGCGCCTGCGGCACTTGGTCGATCATGTCGCGCAGAGAGGGCTCGAGGAGCTGGATCAGCGGCTCGTGCACGAGCGCGAGCACCTGGTTGTGGGTGGCCGCGCCCAGGGCGCGGAAGAACTCCGCCGTGTGGTGCACCGCCTGGTCGGTTGCACGGTTCTCGGTGCCGAACACACTGTGGGCATGCGCCAGGCGCTCGAGGTCCGGTGCACTGCGCTCGCGCGCGGCGACCTCCGCGATGGGCGGCTCGAAGTGGCTCAGTGCCTGCCATACCTCGAGGAAGGTGACGTCGTGCAGTGCCAAGGCGCGGCTGACGTCCCGAGCCACCTCGCCGTGCGTGGGCCGGCTGACGGTCATGCGCTTGGAGCCCGGGCGGCGCTCGAGCAGGCCGCTGCACTCGAGCTCGCGCAGTGCCTCGCGAACCGTCGAGCGGTTGACGCCCAGCTGACGGGCAAGCTCGGTCTCGGGGGGCAGGCGCTCGCCTTCGCGCAGCGCGCGGCTGACGATGCGCTCGGTGATCGCCGCGGCCACTTTGCGATAGGCCGGCGCGAGTGTCAGTTGCTCGAACTCGACGCTCATTGCGGCTCAGGCGGCCTGCTCGAACAGCTCGCGGCCGATCAACATCCGGCGGATCTCCTGCGTGCCGGCGCCGATTTCATAGAGCTTGGCGTCGCGCAGGAGCCTGCCGGCGGGGTAGTCGTTGATATAGCCGTTGCCGCCCAGAGCCTGAATCGCCTCGAGCGCTACGGCGGTGGCCTTCTCGGCGGCGAACAGAATGCAGGCGGCGGCGTCCTGCCGCTTGACCCGGCCCGCGTCGCACGCGCGCGCGACGGTGTAGACATAGGCACGGCAGGCGCCGAGGGCGGCGTACATGTCGGCGACTTTCGCCTGCATCAACTCGAACGTGCCGATGGGTTGGCCGAACTGCTTGCGCTCGCGCACGTAGGGCAGCACCACATCGAGCGCCGCGGCCATCAGGCCAAGCGGGCCGCCGGCGAGCACCACGCGCTCGTAGTCGAGGCCGCT
Organism: Pseudomonadota bacterium; assembly: GCA_021843755.1. Classification (GTDB taxonomy): domain Bacteria; phylum Pseudomonadota; class Gammaproteobacteria; order Steroidobacterales; family Steroidobacteraceae; genus 13-2-20CM-66-19. The sequence goes on along the minus strand of JAKBWB010000002.1, from coordinate 62,214 downwards.
CATCAGCACGCGCACCCCGTCGTTCTCCTCGCCCAGCCGGTTCTCTTGCGGCACGGGGCATTCCTCGAACACCAGCTCGCAGGTGCTCGAGCCCCGCATGCCGAGCTTGTCCAGCTTTTGGGCGGCGCTGAAGCCGGCGAAGCCGCGTTCCACGATGAATGCCGTGATGCCGCGGCTGCCGGCATTGCGGTCCGTCTTGGCGTAAACGACGAACACGTCGGCGTCCGGGCCGTTCGTAATCCACATCTTGCGTCCCGTGAGAAAGTAGTGCCCGCCACGCTGCGTGGCGCCCAGCTGCATCGAGGTCACGTCGGATCCGGCCTGCGGCTCGGACATGGCGAGCGCGCCGACGTGCTCGCCGCTGAGGAGCTTCGGCAAGTAGCGATCGCGCTGCGCGTCGGTGCCGTTGAGGCGCAGCTGGTTGACGCACAAGTTGGAATGCGCGCCGTACGAGAGGCCGACGGATCCCGAGGCGCGGGAGATTTCCTCCATGGCGATGACATGCGCCAGATAACCCAGGCCGGCGCCGCCCCAACGTTCCGGCACAGTGACGCCGAGCAGGCCGAGGGCTCCCAGCTCGGGCCACAGGTCACGGGGAAACTCGTTGCTGCGGTCGATTTCGGCGGCGCGGGGCGCGATGCGCTCGGCGGCGAATCGGCGTACCTGTACTCGGATCTCCTCGGTGGCCTCGTCGAGGCCAAAGCCGTTGTCGGTGACGGACATGAGCTTGTCTTCCATCGGGAAGCGATTGTATGATTGTCCGACAATTATTGCGACGTGACAAGCCCATGCCCCGCATCGTCTCGCGGCTCGATCCCCGCTCGCCGCAGTTCCAGGACAACGCACGTGCGCTGCGCGCTTGTACCGAAGCGCTCAAGGTCGAGATCGAGCGCGCAGCGCGGGGTGGCTCGAGCGCGGCAGTGCAGCGCCATCGTGCCGCCGGCAAGCTCACCGTCCGGGAGCGCATCCGGGTTCTGCTCGATCCGGGCGCGCCGTTTCTCGAGCTCTCCCAGCTGGCCGCGCATGGGCTCTACGGCGGTGGGATCGCCTGTGCCGGGATCGTCACGGGCGTGGGACGGGTGAGCGGCCGCGAGTGCGTCGTGGTTGCGAACGATCCGACCGTCAAGGGCGGCACGTACTATCCCCTCACCGTCAAGAAGCACCTGCGGGCCCAGGAGATCGCGCGCGAGAATCGCCTGCCCTGTCTCTACCTGGTCGAGAGCGGCGGCGCATTCCTGCCGGCTCAGGACGAGGTATTCCCGGACAAGGAGCACTTCGGGCGAATTTTCTACAACCAGGCGACGCTCTCGGCGCTCGGGGTGGCGCAGGTCGCGGTGGTGCACGGCTCGTGCACGGCCGGCGGGGCGTACGTGCCGGCGATGTCCGATGAGAACGTCATCGTACGCAATCAGGGCCGGGTTTTTCTGGGTGGGCCGCCGCTGGTGAAGGCTGCCACGGGAGAGGACATCGATGCCGAGTCGCTCGGCGGCGCCGACGTGCATTGCCGAGAATCGGGGGTTTGCGACCACTATGCCGAGAACGACACGCACGCGCTCTCGATCGCGCGCCAGATCGTGGCGCGACTGCGTCGCGGACCGAGTACCGACCCGCCGGTTGCGCCGCGCGATCCGTACTACCCGCCGGAGGAGCTCTACGGCGTGGTGCCCGAGAGCCCGCGCCGGCCCTACGAGGTGCGCGAAGTCATTGCCCGAGTGGTCGATGCCTCGGAATTCGAGGAGTTCAAGCAGCTCTACGGCACGACGCTGGTGTGCGGCTTTGCGCACATCGGCGGTTACCCGGTCGGCATTCTCGCCAACAACGGGATTCTGTTCTCGGAAAGCGCCCTCAAGGGCACGCACTTCATCGAGCTGTGCGCGCGCGAGGAGATTCCGCTGCTGTTCCTGCAGAACATCACCGGTTTCATGGTGGGCCGCAAGGCGGAGGCCGGCGGCATCGCCCGCGATGGGGCGAAGCTGGTCACGGCGGTTGCCTGCGCGGGCGTGCCGAAGTTCACCGTCATCATCGGCGGCAGCTACGGGGCCGGCAATTACGCCATGTGCGGCCGCGCGTATGGACCGCGGTTTCTGTTCCAGTGGCCGAACGCGCGCATCTCGGTGATGGGCGGTGAGCAGGCCGCCAGTGTGCTCGCCACGGTCAAGCGCGCGCAGATCGAGGCCGGGGGCGGGGACTGGCCGCAGCAGGACGAGGAGGCCTTCAAGCAGCCGATACGCGAGCAGTATGAGCGGCAGGGCCATCCGTACTATGCCTCGGCCCGTCTCTGGGACGATGGCGTGATCGATCCGCTCGAGACACGCCGGATTCTCACGCTGTGTCTGGCCGCCGCGCGCAACGCGCCGCCGGATCAAACCCGTTTCGGGCTCTTCAGAATGTGAGCACGCCGATGTTCCGACGTCTGTTGGTTGCCAACCGCGGCGAGATCGCCTGTCGCATTATGCGCACCGCACGCCGCCTGGGTGTCGCGACCGTGGCGGTTTACTCCGACGCCGATGTTGCGGCCCGCCACGTGCGCGCCGCCGATGTGGCGGTGCGTATCGGCCCGCCGGCGGCGGCAGCCAGCTATCTCGACGCAGAGGCGATCATCGCCGCGGCGCGTGCCACGGGAGCCGAGGCCATCCACCCCGGCTATGGCTTTCTGGCGGAGAACGCCGGCTTCGCGCGCGCATGCGAGGCGGCGGGCCTGATCTTCGTCGGACCCGGCCCGCAGGCCATCGAGGCGATGGGTATCAAGAGCCTCGCCAAGGCACGGGTGCGCGCCGCCGGGATCGCGGTCCTGCCGGGGTATGAGGGCGAGCGGCAGGACCTCGAGCACCTGCAGGCCGAGGCCCTCAAAGCCGGCTTTCCGCTCATGATCAAGCCGGCCGCCGGCGGTGGCGGCAAGGGCATGCACGTGGTGCACGAAGCCTCGCAGCTGCCCGCGGCGCTCGCGGCGGCGCGCCGGTTGGCCGAGAGCGGCTTCGGGGACGGCAGGCTGCTGATCGAGCGCTATCTGCCCGCGCCGCGCCACATCGAGGTGCAGGTGCTCGCGGATTGCCACGGTCACTGCATCCATCTCGGGGATCGCGATTGTTCGATTCAACGCCGCCATCAGAAGCTCATCGAGGAGGCGCCCGCGCCGGGGCTGCCCGCGCCGCTGCGGGCGAGTCTGCGCGCGGCGGCCGTGCAGGTGGCGCGCGACATCGGTTATCGCAGCGCCGGGACGGTGGAGTTTCTGTTTGATGGGCGCGCGTTCTATTTCCTGGAGATGAATACGCGGCTGCAGGTCGAGCACACCGTCACCGAAGCGGTCAGCGGGCTCGATCTGGTCGAGTGGCAGCTGCGCATCGCGGCGGGTGAGCCGCTGGCTCTCACCCAGGATCAGATTCACATCCGCGGCCACGCCATCGAGGCGAGGGTGTGCGCGGAGGATCCCTGGCGCGAGTTCCTGCCGAGCGCCGGCGCGCTCCGTCTGGCCGAGTGGCCGAGCGAGGCGGGACTGAGAGTCGATGCGGGATTCGACACCGGCGACAGCGTGCCGGCCGTCTACGACTCGCTGCTCGCGAAGGTGATCTCCGTCGCGAGCGAACGGACTCAGGCGGCCCACTCGCTGGCCGCGGCGCTCGAGCACACCTACCTCGCCGGCGTACGAACCAACGAACGCTGGCTGAGCCGCATTCTGCGCTCGGATGTGTTCCTGCAAGCGCGCCACAGCGTCGCTCTGCTGGCCGAGCGAGGCAGCGAGTTTGCCGCTCCCGAGCCGGTTCCCGATGCGGCGCTCGCGCTGGCGGCACTGCTCGTGTACGCGGGCGGATGCGACGCCAACCCCTGGGCGGCCCGCGACGGCTTTATGCCCAACCTGGCGGCGCGGTTCGAGCTCGCGCTCTCGATTGCGGGCATGTCCTATCGGCTGACGGTGTGCTGTGCAGGCGGCGCGCCGCGCCGCGTGCAGATTGCCGGCGGGGATGCGGCCGCGGGCGGGTCACCCCGGCACGTGGCGATCGCCGAGGCGAGTGCTTCGGCGCCGTGGTTCTCGGCCCGCATCGGGACGGTCCGATATTGCGCGCGCGGTCTGCGCGAGGGCTCGCGGCTGCATCTGTGGCTCGAGGCGGCCCATCACGAGTTCGAGATCGAGGATCCGCGCACGCGCATGTTCGAGGCATCGGTCGGCACCGGCGGGCTCACGACGCCGCTTCCCGGAGTGGTGGCTGCGGTCAACGTCGAGGTCGGTCAGTCGGTGCGCGCCGGTGAGACGCTGATGGTCATCGAAGCGATGAAGATGGAGCATGGCATCACCGCTCCGTTCGATGGGCGGGTGACGGGGATTCACTTCGGGCCCGGGGAGCGCGTGTCCGAGGGCAGCGAGCTGCTGTCACTCTCGCCCGCCGGCGACGCCGGTTAGGACGGCCCGCGCGGGCGCTCACGCCGCGAGGCTGAGTCCGGCCATCTCGCCGGTGTTGCGGCTGAGGCTCGGCGCAGCGCAAATGCGCTGCAAGGCCGCCCGCATCTTCACTCCCCGCGCCGTATCCATCCGCCGCCATTGGCCGAGCGGGGCGATGAGCCGTGCTGCCACCTGCGGGTTGAGCGGATCGACCGCGAGGATCATGTCCGCCAGGAAATCGTAGCCCTCACCCGAGGCGGTGTGGAACCGTACCGGGTTGCCGACGGAGAAGCTGCCCGCCAGCGCGCGTACGCGGTTGGGGTTGCGGAGATCGAAATCCGCATGGGCGGCCAGAGCGCGCACCGCCTGTGGCGTATCCGGCAGCGTCGCGGTCGCTTGGATCGCAAACCACTTGTCCAGCACCAGCGCGTCGGCGCGCCAGCGGGCATGAAACGCCGCCAGTGCCTCGGTCCGCTGCGGACAGTTGACATCGGCCAGCACCGCCAGAGCGGCCAGGACGTCGGTCATGTTGGCGCCGCGGTCGAACTGCGCCTTCGCCAGCCGCAGACCGTCGCTCTGACCGGCGGCGAGCAGATAGGCCAGGCAGGTATTGCGCAGGGCGCGGCGTGCGATCGCCGCGCCGTCGGGGCGATACGGCCCTGAATCCGCGAGTCGGTCATAGGCCGCGCGTAGTTGCGCGCACAGCGCCCGGCCGATGGCGCCGCGCGCCGCCTCGCGCACGGCGTGAATCGCATCGGGATCGACGATTTCCTGCTGGTCCGCGAGGTACCCCTCGCTCGGCAGCGTCAGCGCCGCGGCCGCAAACGCCGGATCCGCCTCAGCGCCGGCGAGCGTTGCGGCGGCTGCGGCGATGATGTCACGGTCGAGCGCCGGCGTCTCACCCCGGCGCCAGGACTGCGCCATCGCCAGCAAGACGTTGGTCGCGTAGCGCTGCCCGGCGTCCCAACGCGCGAACGAGTCGTTGTCGTGGGTGGCCAGGAAGCTCAGCTGCTGTCCGCTCAGTCCGGTGAGCCGCACCGGTGCGGAAAAGCCGCGCAGCAGCGACGGTACCGGCCGGTCGGGTACATCCTCGAACACGAAGCGCGATTGCGCCGCCTGGACCAGCAGCACGCGCGTGCCGGATCGGGCCGCCGGCTCGCCGGCGAGCCGCAGGGGCAGCTCCGCGCCCCGGGCGTCCAACAGACCCATTGCCAACGGCACCACCAGCGGCTGCTTTTCCGGCTGGCCGGGGGTGGGCGGGGTGTGTTGCGCCACGGTGAGGACATAGCGCCGGGTGGCCGGATCGTATTGCTCGGAAATGGTCAGCTCCGGCGTGCCCGCCTGGTGGTACCAGAGCTTGAAGGCGCTCAGCTCGACACCGGAGGCATCCGCCATCGCTGCGACGAAATCGTCGATGGTGACGGCCTGGTTGTCGTGGCGGGCGAAATACAGGTCCATGCCGCGGCGGAACGCCGCGCGGCCGATGATGGTGGCCATCATGCGAATGACCTCGGCGCCTTTGTTGTAGACCGTCGCGGTGTAGAAGTTATCGATTGCCTGATAGCGGTCGGGCTGTACCGGATGGGCGAGCGGCCCGGCATCCTCGCGGAACTGCGTCGCGCGCAGCACCCGCACGTCGGCGATGCGTTTCACCGCCGCCGAGCCCTGGTCCATCGTGAATTCCTGTTCGCGATAGACCGTGAGTCCTTCCTTCAGCGACAGCTGGAACCAGTCGCGGCAGGTGACGCGGTTGCCGGTCCAGTTGTGGAAATACTCGTGGCCGATGACCGACTCGATCTGTTGGTAGTCCGTGTCGGTCGCGGATTGCGGATCCGCCAGTACGCATCGAGCGTTGAAGATGTTGAGCCCTTTGTTCTCCATCGCTCCCATGTTGAAATCGGACACGGCGGCGATGTTGAACACGTCGAGGTCGTATTCCAGGCCGAAGCGCTCCTCGTCCCACGCCATCGCCGTCTTCAGCGAGCGCATCGCGTGCGCGCAGCGCGCCTCGTCGCCGGGGCGCACCCAGATCGCCAGTGCCACCTCGCGCCCCGAGCCGGTGGTGAAGCGGTCGCGTACCGCGACCAGCCGGCCGGCGACCAGCGCGAACAGGTAGCAGGGCTTGGGGTGGGGGTCCGTCCAGGTGATGCGGTGGCGGCCGTCCGCGAGTCTCTCCAGCGGACCGGGATTGCCGTTGGAGAGCATCACCGGACAGGCGTGCGGATCGGCGGTGAGGCTGACCGTGTAGCGCGCCATCACGTCCGGCCGGTCGGGGAAATAGGTGATGCGGCGGAAACCTTCGGCCTCGCACTGGGTGAAGAAGGCGTCGTTGGAGACGTAGAGGCCTGAGAGTTCGGTATTGGCCGAGGGGTCGATGACCGTCTCGAGCTCCAGGGTGCAGCTGTGCGGGAGGTCGTCGATGAGGAGCGACGAGCCGTCCAGCCGCCAGCGATGGGCATCCAGGCCGGTGCCATCGAGCGCGATGGCGCGCACCGGTTGGCCGGCGCCGTCGAGCCGCAGGGGCTGACCCGGAGGGGCGGCCGGGTTGCGGCGCAGCGTCAGGCGGGAACGTACCACCGTGGCGTGCGGATCGAGCACGAAATCCAGTGCCACCGTGTCGACGAGGAAGGCTGGGGGCCGATAATCGGCCAGTCGGGTCTCGCGGGGGGCGACCCGGGTGTTGAGGTCGTGAGCGGTGGGCATGGGGGTTCTCGGTGGCCCAGTATATTCGTTGGCGGAATTCGAGGAGCGCGAATGGCGCGAATGGCGGGTCGGGCGCGTCGGGCCGCGCGGCCCCCGGCAGGCTGGGCTAGCGCATGGACGCGCGTGAGCGCCGGCCGGAGACGAACGGCGAGTCGCGGTCGAAGAAGCGCCAGGGGCGGGTGGCCCACTCGCCCGCATGATCGATGCCGATGCGTGCGCTGCGGCCGATGTGTACGGCACGAGCAGCCGCCGGGCGCTCGATCCACAAGGCGTTCCCGCACAGGTCGAGTCCGTTGTGCCGGCGGTCGATGCCCATTGCGCGGCACAGCAGCCCCGGGCCTGACGCGCTTCCCTCGAGGCCGGCCAGCGGCTCGAGGGCACGCAGCAGCACGGCATGGGGTACCCCCTCATCCCCGGTGACTACGTTCAGGCAGTGCCACATACCGTAGATGAAGTACACATAGGCGTATCCAGGGGGACCGAACATCACCGTGGTGCGTGCCGTTCGCCCGCGCGCGGAGTGGGCGGCCCGGTCGGCCGGGCCGAGATAGGCTTCCGTCTCGACGATTCGCCCGACGCGCCGCACGGCCCCGACGCGATGCACCAAGTGCAGGCCGATGAGCGCACGCGCGACGGTGAGCGTACTGTGGCCATAGAACGCTCGATCCAGCCGGCGGGATTGGGATACACCGTCACGGCCGCTCTGTCGGGCGGCGCTCGGGTCACCGGCCTCGCCGGCGCGCGGCACACCTGCACGGCGGATCCGGCCCATCGCGGCTCAGTTCAAGCCTCGGTATCGAGGACCATGCGGACGAGCTGCGCGAAGGATGAGGCTCCCATCTTTTCCATGACCCGCGCGCGGTGGATCTCCACCGTGCGCTGACTGACTCCGAGGTCGGCCGCCACCACTTTGTTCGGCTTGCCGCGGGTGATGAGGTTGAGGACTTCGCGCTCGCGCGGGGTGAGCGATTCGAGGCGCTCGCGGATGCGATCCTGTTCCTTCAGCTCCTGGCGCGTTCGCTGATCTTTCTCAAGCGCGCGCTGGACGCGATCGAGCAGATCCTGATCACGGAAGGGCTTTTGCAGGAAGTCGAACGCGCCGTGCTGCATCGCCTCGACCGCCATCGGGATGTCGCCGTGGCCGGTGATGAAGATCACCGGTACGGTTGCGCCGCGCAGATTGAGCAGCTGCTGCAGCTCCAGCCCGCTCATGCCCGGCATGCGCACGTCGAGCACCACGCAGCCCGGCTGGCGCACATCGTACTGGGCGAGGAACTCCTGGGCGCTGCAATACACCGTGGCGGGCAGGCCCACCGACTTCAGCAGCAGTCGCAGCGAGGCGCGGACCGCCTCGTCATCATCGACCACGAAAACCGTGGGCTTCAATTCGCGGGCTGTTTCCATCGGACTTTCACCGGCGGCGGGAGGGGCCATTGGCGTTCGTCGGCGGAACGACGGGAATGGACATGATTGCTCAACTGAGTAAGTATGTTGCCGCCAAGGCGTCCGGCGCGCTAGGTATTTTCCACATGCCGCCGCGCTGGGCGCAGCATCGGGGTGCGTGAAAACCAGGCGCCGTGTGCACCGGCCGGAGACTCCTGTGGACACACAAGCCGTACGAGCCCGCCTGCTGAGGCGGCGTGAAGAGCTGCAGAGTCGCGCGAGCAGCGCGAGCGCCGATCTGCGCCACGAATCCGATCCGCTGAGCGCGGATTTCGCCGAGCAGGTCACCCAGCGGGAGAGCGATGAGGTTCTCGGGGCGATCAACGAATCGGCCCGCGAGGAGCTGCGTCAGATCCAGGCGGCCTTGCGCCGACTCGACGCGGGCACGTACGCCATCTGCGTCGTGTGCGGCGAGCCGATCGAGGAGGGGCGGCTCGCGGCGGTTCCCTACACGGATTGCTGCCGCAAGTGCGCCGATGGGCAGCGGGGCGGACCGAGGCGAGCCCGATGAGCCGGCCGGGCTTCCCGGCCCCGAGCGGAGTCATCACGCTGACCACCGACTTCGGCCACCAGGGCCCGTTCGTCGGCGTGATGAAGGGGCGCATTCTCGGGCGCTTTCCGGCGGCGCGCGTCATTGACCTGACGCACCAGATCCTGGTGCATTGGCCCGCCGAGGCCGGCTTCTGGCTGGTGCGCGCGTTTGCCTACTTTCCGGCCGGCACGGTTCACGTCGCGGTGGTCGATCCCGGGGTCGGCACTTCGCGCGACATCGTCGTGGTCTGTGCCGCGGGGCATGTGTTTCTCGCGCCGGACAACGGTCTGCTGGCGCCGCTGGTGGCCCGGCATGGGGACGCCGAGGTGGTGCGGCTGCGCCCCGCTGGGCTGGCGCGGCTCGGGATCTCACGCGCCAGTGCGACGTTTCACGGTCGGGACATCTTCGCTCCCGTGGCCGCGGAATTGGCCGCGGGCCGCGCTCGGCCCGCTGAGCTGGGCGAAACGGCCGCCGCCGAGTCCCTCGTGCCGGCGTGGGTGGAGGAGCCCACGGCCGATGCCGCAAGCGTCAGCGGAGTGGTGATCACCATCGATCACTTCGGCAATCTGATCACCAACATCGATGGCGCGCTCCTCGAGCGATTCCGGCTGCCGCTGGTGCGCACCGGGCACCATGCCTTTCCCCTGCTGCGTACCTACGGAGATCGCCAACCGGGACAGTACCTGGCGCTGATCAATTCGTTCGGGGTGCTTGAGATCGCCCGGGCCGAGCAGAGCGCGGCGGAAGGCCTCGGCCTGGGACGGGGGGCGCCGGTGACGGTCCGCGACCGCAGCGCATAGCGCGCGAGAACTCTTGCTCCGCGCCGAGTTTTCATTATAGTTCGCTGTCTTGCTCCTCTCGAAGTTGCACTACCTAATTGATTTAACTGGGATTTTTACCGCCAGATGTCGGAACGAGACAACGAGAGCTTCGATCTCGACGAGGAAATCCTGAATGGACACGCCGAGGAGGGCACGGATTACGATCGGATGCTCGATCGGGTGGACAAGCGCCGGCCCATGGCCGGCAAGCGCAGCAAGGCTGCCTGGAGCCGGCTCGAGGAAGTCCTGGCGGACAAGAGGCTCGAGAAGGACCTGCGCGATTTCGACGAGGAGCTGTAGCGGCTGCGCGCCCGTGAAGCTGATTCGATCGACCCGAGCAGGGCAGCTGGCACGCGGCGGCGCCCCGGGGCCTGCTCGGCCTGAAGGCTTGATGCGGCCCGCCCCGCCGTGTGCTCAGGAGCAGCATTGACCCGCAGCGCCTCCCAGTGGATCGTCCTGAAGTTCGGGGGGACCAGCGTCTCCTCGCTCTCGAATTGGCAGAACATCGCGCGAGTCACCGCGGACCGGCGCGCAGGCGGGGCCCGCGTCCTGATCGTGCACTCGGCCCTGAGCGGCGTGACGGATCGGCTCGAGCGGCTGCTCGATGCGGCGCGCACCCAGAAGTACGAGGAGGAGCTGCAGGAGATCGAGGACCGCCACCGAAGGCTCGCGGCGGATCTTGGCATCCCGCTCGGGGAGGCCTGCGAGGCGCGTCTGGCCGAGCTGCGTCAGATCGCCGCCGGTGTGGTCTTGATCGGAGAGGTGAGCGATCGGACGCGCGCCCGCGTGATGTCTGCCGGGGAGCTGATGGCCACCGACCTCGGGGCCCGTTATCTGGCTGCGCAGGGTCTGGAGGCTCAATGGGCCGACGCGCGTACCATGCTGCTCGCCGATGACCGGGTCGGCGCTTCGGCCAAGGCGAGTGTGTTGTCGGCCGTGTGCCGCTTCGAGCCCGATCAGGCGCTGCGCGAGCGCCTGGAAGACCTCGCCCCCGTGGTCGTGACACAGGGATTCATCGCGAGCGATACCGAGGGCAATACCGTGTTGCTCGGCCGCGGCGGCTCGGATACCTCGGGCGCTTATTTCGCCGCCAAGCTGCGCGCACAGCGGCTCGAGATCTGGACCGACGTGCCGGGGATGTTCAGCGCCAATCCGCGCTCGATCCCGACGGCGCGGCTGCTGCGCGCCCTGCATTACGACGAGGCGCAGGAGATCGCCACGAGCGGCGCCAAGGTGCTGCACCCGCGCTGTATCCTGCCGGTGCGCCAGTACGGCATCCCGTTGCACGTGTATGCCACGCAGGCTCCGCAGATGCCCGGCACGGTGCTCTCGGCCGAGGGCGACGGCACCGCCCAGGTCAAGGCGGTCTGCACCAAGAAGGGCATCACGCTGGTGTCGCTCGAGAGCCCGGGCATGTGGCACCAGGTGGGATTCCTCGCTGACGTGTTCCAGGTCTTCAAGGCCCACGGCATGTCGGTCGACCTGGTTTCGACCTCCGAGACCAATGTCACCGTCTCGCTCGATCCGGCGGCCAATACGCTCGACAGCGCGCTGCTGGCGGCGCTGGTGAGCGATCTGTCGCGCCTGTGCCGCGTGCAGGTGATCGGGCCGTGTGCGTCGGTGAGTCTCGTCGGCCGCAACATCCGGGCCATCCTTCACCAACTTGGCGGTGCGTTCGAGTTCTTCGAGGAGCAGAAGATCTATCTGGTCTCGCAGGCGGCCAATGATCTGAACTTCACCTTCGTGGTCGACGAGACCCAGGGCGATCGCCTGGTCGATCAGCTGCACGAGTTGCTGATCCGGCCCGTGGCGGGCGACCGCGTGCTCGGTCCGACCTGGGCGCAGCTGTTCGCTCCCTCGCAGATCGCGGCTGCGCGCCCCGAGCCGTGGTGGCGCAGCGAGCACTCGCGCGTTCTGGCGGCACTCGGGATGCGCGACTCGGCCTACGTCTATCATCTCGAGACGGTGCGCGCCGCGGCCCGATCGCTGCGCGCGCTGCGCAGCCTGGACCGGGTGCACTTCGCGGTCAAGGCGAACCCCCATCCGCAGATCCTGCGGGCCGTCGCCGCCGAGGGTGTGGACTTCGAGTGCGTCTCGCGCGGGGAACTCGAGCACGTGCTCGCTGTGTTCCCGCAGCTCGATGCTCGCCGCGTGCTGTTTACACCGAACTTCGCTTCGCGCGAGGAGTACTCCTGGGCGCTCGAGTGCGGCGTGCAGGTCACCGTCGACAACCTGTTCGTGCTCGAGCAGTGGGGGGATCTGTGGCGCGAGCGGGAGATCTTCGTGCGCATCGATACCGGCGCCGGCGCGGGTCATCACCACCACGTGCGCACTGCCGGCGCGCACGCCAAGTTCGGCGTACCCATTGCGGATCTGGAGGACCTGGAGCGCCTGACGCGGCGGTGCGGCGCGCGCATCGTCGGGCTGCATTCCCATGTCGGCAGCGGCATTCTCACGGTGAGGACCTGGGAGCATACCGCCCGCCGGCTGGCCGAGCTGGGGCAGCGCTTCGAGGCGGTTCGCGCGATCGACATCGGCGGGGGCCTGGGCATACCGGAGCGCGCCGACCAGCATGGCCCGGACCTGAACGAGCTCGACACGCTGCTCGCGGCCGTGCGCGCCGAGCATCCGCGCCTGGAGATCTGGATGGAGCCGGGGCGCTACCTCGCCGGCGCGGCCGGCGCGCTGGTGGCCCGGGTCACGCAGCTCAAGAGCAAGGGTAGTGTCCGCTACGTGGGCATCGCCACCGGGATGAATTCCCTGTTGCGGCCGGCGCTCTATGGGGCATATCACGAGATCGTCAACCTCACGCGGCTCGCGGAGCCGGCCGGCGAGCTGGTCAATGTGGTCGGCCCGATCTGCGAGAGCGCCGATGTGTTGGGACATGACCGGCAGCTGCCGAGGACCCGCGCGGGCGATGTCCTGCTCATTGCCAACACGGGTGCCTACGGCCATTGCATGAGCTCACGCTACAACCTGCGTGAGCCGGCCGAGGAGCTGATCCTCTGACCCCTGCGAAAACGCGCAAGGCGGCGAAAAAGAGCCGCTTCCGGCGGCCGCTCGGCTGGATCGTGGGCGGGGCGGCGCTGGCGGGCCTGCTGGTCTTTGGCGGCTACGCGCTGTATCTTGATCGGCTCGTGACCGGCCGGTTCAGCGCTTTGCGTTGGACGCTGCCGGCGCGCGTCTATGCCGCGCCGATGCAGCTGTACGCGGGTCTGGACTTGAGCGAGGCCGATCTCGAGCACGACTTGCGGCGGCTGGCCTATCGACCGGTGGCGGTGCTGCGCGGGCCGGGCACGTACACCGCGACGCTCGGGCGAGTCGAAGTGATGCTGCGGCCGGTGCAATTCGCCGATCGGGAGCGCCCGGCGCTGCGGCTGACCGTGGTCTTCGGGCCGGCCGGAATCGTGGATCTGCGTGACGGGGCCGGGCACGAGGTGCCGGTCATCCGGCTCGATCCGCTGCTCATCGGGAGCATCTATCCGCGCGACGGGGTCGATCGCATCGTGGTCGGCCCGAAGCAGGTGCCGCCTTTGCTGCCCAAGGCCCTGATCGCCGTCGAGGATCGGACGTTCCAGACCAACTGGGGTATCGATCCGAAGGGCATCCTGCGGGCCGCCTGGGTCGATCTGCGCGAGCGCCGCTATGCCGAGGGTGGTAGCACGCTCACTCAGGAGCTGGTGCGAAGTTATTTTCTCAATGACCGCAGGACGCTGTGGCGAAAGCTCCGCGAGGCCATCATGGCCGTCGCGCTGACGGCGCATTTCAGCAAGGCTGAAATCATGAACGCCTACATCAACGAGATTTTCCTCGGCCAGGACGGCAATCTCTCGGTGCACGGCTTCGGGCTCGCCAGCGAGTACTACTTCGGCGAGCCGCTCGCCGAACTCGATCTGCCGCAGATCGCGATGCTGGTGGCCATCGTGCGCGGTCCGACCTACTACAATCCGCGCCTGTACCCCCGCCGGGTGTTGGCGCGGCGCAATCGGGTGCTCGGTATCCTGGCGCGCCAGGGTGTCGTCAGCGCCGCGCGCGCCGCCACGGCGATGCGCACGCCGCTCGGCGTCACGCCCCAGCCCGTGGGCGCCTATTATCCGGCCTACCTGGATCTGGTACGGCGCACGCTTGCCCGCGACTACCCCGAGAAGGAGCTGACCGAGGCGGGTCTGCGGGTCTATACCAGCCTCGATCCGCACGTGCAGGCCATCGCGCAGCGGGCCCTGGACACAGTGCTGCATCGGCTCGACCGGACGCACCATGACGGCAAGGAGCTGCTGCAGGGGGCGGTGGTGGTCACCTCGCCGCAGACCGGGGACGTACTGGCGATCGTCGGCGGCCGCGACGGGAATTACGACGGCTTCAACCGCGCCCTGTATGCCCATCGCTCGATCGGATCGATCATCAAGCCGTTCATCTACCTCACGGCGCTCGAGACCGGGCGATACACCCCCGCCTCCATCATCGAGGACGAGCCGATTGCCGTCAGCCTGGGCGCTGGCCGGTACTGGCGGCCACGCAACTACTCGCGCATCTTCCACGGACCGGTGCCGCTGGTGCGCGCGCTCGCGCAGTCCCTGAACGCCGCTACGGTGCGTCTGGGGATGTCGATCGGGCTGAACCCGGTCATGCATACGCTGCGGCGCTTCGGTCTGAAGCATCCCCCGCAGGAAGTGCCGGCGATGCTCCTCGGCGCAAGCGATCTGACACCGTTCGAAGTCGCTCAGCTGTACAACGGGATCGCCGACGGCGGCTTTCGCGAGCCGCTGCGCGCCGTTCGCGCCGTGGTGAGCGCGGACGGCACGCCGCTCAAGGCGTTCCCGGTGCGGGTCACGCCGGTGGCGCCGCCGGCGGACGTGTATGAGCTGACCACCATGATGGAACAAGTGTTCACGCACGGTACCGGTCAACCCGCTCTGGCGCGGCTGCCGCCCGGGTTGGTTGTGGCCGGCAAGACCGGGACCTCGCAACATGATGCCGACAGCTGGTTTGCGGGCTTCTCGAGCAATCTGCTCACGGTCGTCTGGGTCGGGTATGATCACGATCAACCGACCGGTCTGGTTGGCGCGCGGGGCGCGCTGCCGGTCTGGGCGCGCATCATGGCGCAGCTCGGCGCCGTGTCGCTCGATATGCCGCCGCCGCAGGGCCTCGACGAGGTGTGGATCGATTTCGCAACCGGTCTTCAGACCACGCCCGCGTGCGACGGAGCGAATGCGGTCGAGGTGGCGGTGCCGGCGAGCGCACAGCTTGCACCGATGGCGGGTTGTGGACTGTTCGGGGACATGCAATGAGCGGCACATCTGCGGGACTTGCGCGCACTGGGCTGGCGGCACTGCTCTGCGCGGCGCTGCTGTCGAGCTGCGCACTCGTCGGACCGCCCTATGCGAGCACGCATCCAAACTTCGACTCGGGCGCACGGGGGGGTGTCCTGCCGCACTCGAGCGGCGCGCCGCAGATCGACCCGTTGGCCAATTCCGGCAGGTCCTCGTCGCTACCGGGCTCGGCGGACTCCTTCGGCGGTGCGCCGCAAGCGATGCCGCAGTACGCCCTCGGTCCGGCAGCACAGTCGCTCGTCGCCGACGCGCATCAGCAGGAGCATAGGCGCGATTACGGGTTGGCCGCCGAGACGCTCGAACGCGCGCTCTCGATCGAGCCGCGCAATCCCCGGGTATGGCTCGAGTTCGCCAAGGAGACCCTTGCGGCCGGTCACGCTGCCCAGGCCAACGGCATGGCACGCAAGGCGCTGTATCTGGCCGCCGGCAATCCGTCGGTTCAGGCCTCGGCCTGGGGGGTTATCGCCGCGACGTTGCGCGCCGAGGGCCAAACCCAGGCGGCTGTTGCGGCCGAGCAGAAGGCTGCCGAGCTTTCCGTTCAGTAAGCCGGCCGCTCAGGCCGCGAGGGTGATGCTGACCGGGCAGTGATCGCTGCCGAGGACGTCGGGGTGGATCGCGGCGGCTTTGACCGCTTTGCGCAGGCTCCCGGAGACCAGCACGTAGTCGATTCTCCACCCGACGTTGCGGGCGCGGGAGTTGGCGAAGTGGCTCCACCAGGTGTAGTAGCCGTTGCCCTGCTTGAACAGGCGAAAGGTGTCGATGAACCCGGCGTCGATGAAGCTCTGAAAGCCGGCGCGCTCCTCGTCCGTGAAGCCCTTCTTGCCGCGGTTGGGGCCGGGATTGGCCAGATCGAGCTCGGTGTGCGCCACGTTCAGATCGCCGCAGAAGACGACCGGCTTGCGCTTCTCGAGCGCTCGGCAGTGCGCGAGGCAGGCCGGATCCCAGTGCCGGTGGCGCAGCTCGAGCCGGCTGAGATCGTCCTTGGCGTTCGGGGTATACACGGTGACTACATAGAACTTCGCGTACTCGGCGGTGATCACCCGGCCCTCGGTCAGGCTGTCGCGCCCGTCCTGATCGGTGAAGCTGTACTGCTGCGCGATCGCCGCCGGGAAGCCGTTCACCACCGACAGCGGCTCGCTGCGGCTGAAGATCGCCGTGCCCGAGTAACCTTTCTTCTGCGCCGAGTTCCAGAACTCATGGTACCCGTGCCCGTTGAGGTCGATATCGGCCTGGCCGCGCTCGGCCTTGGTCTCCTGCAGACACAGGATGTCGGGTTGATGCGCGCGGATGAAGCTCTGCAATGTGCCTTTGCGGGTAACGGCACGGATGCCGTTGACGTTCCATGAGTAGATTGTCGTCATGCTCTGCGCCGCTCGCCGATGAGGGTGCGCCCGCCCCGATCAACCCGGGACGAGGGTGCTGCGCCGCACAGTACAGGCGCGGAGCGCAACGCTCAAGCCTCGAAAACGACCTGCATCCCCATTTAGAAGCGCTGGATCGGGGCTCCTGCCCCGCCCAGCGCCGTTGAGCCAAAAAGCGTGGTTTTTGGCTCAACGTCCGCCACCTGCGGCGGCGGGGCACGTCCCTGTGCCTGTCACGCGTTCGTGATGCTGCAGGGCCGGGGTGGACGCGAGTTCATGGGGAACTCTTAAGGGCCGCCGGCAAGCCGCAGGGGCCCGCCGGGAGTGCCCTCGATGCGATGCCACACCTGCGAGAGGCCGAACAACGGGATCCCGATGTAGCCCCGCATCACCAGCTTGCGGCCGCCGTCGATCAGGCGCAGCTCGCAGTCATACACGCGCCCGGTATTCGGATCGATGATGTCGCCGCCGACGTAATGCCCGTCCTTGTAGCGTAGATGGCGCATCAGAATGAGACCGATGATCGGCTGATTGTGACGGCTGCCCGTGCACCGGGTGCACCGGGCAGTGCTGTGATCGTGGGCGGAGGTCGGCTCGATACGCCCGTAGTAGAGGCCATGATCCTCAAAGATCGAGATCAGCCCGAGCGGCTTGCCGGTGGCCTTGTCGATCGGCGCCCACAGGCCGACCGGCGTGCTCCAGCGTTGGGTGTCGGCGTGCGCGGCGCAAGGCAGGGAAAAGAGCGCGAGCGCGGCACACAGCAGCGCCGCGGGCCTGCTCAGGAATTTCAGGGAACGCATGCGATAATGTTAGCCAATTGCGGCCTTGCGCGGCGCGCCATTTGGTGCGAACTGTATCCCGCTTTCGGCAGAGGGCCGGGTTCGTCCGGCCGTACGCCGCCGGCTGTCAGCCGTGCGATTTTTCCGGTGGCGATGTGCCCGGCGAGGGCGAGACGAGCGAGCTCGCGGCGATCCGGGTGACCAGTCCCTGGGGCCCCGCGGCAATGTATGCGCCCTTCATGTCGGCGTCGACCGGCTCGCGACGCCGCTTGCGCCACAGAGCGAACGCGCTGAGCACGACTGCCAGGCCGGCGAGGGTCGCGAAGTAAGCCGGCGGGCCGAAGCGGGCGATGAGGGCTCCGAGCAGGATGGGGCTGATCACCGCTCCGAGCCCATTCAGGCTCAGCAGGGCGCTGCTCGCGGCCACCATTTGTGTCGGTTCGAGGTGATCATTCACGTGTGATACGCCGAGGGAGTAGAGCGTGAAGGCCGTGGAGCTGAACAGCGCGGTCGTGGCGTAGAAAAGCGGCCGGGGCGGATCGTGAACGATCACGAGCACGGCGGCGCTGAGCGCCGCGATGACGCACGCTGCGGCAATCACGGTCCGCCGGTCGAGGCGGTCGGAGAGGCGGCCGATCGGATACTGACCCACCACCGCCGCGAGAATGCTGACGCCCATGAACGTAGCGACCCCGGTGGTGCCGAGTCCGATGCGCTGCGCGTAGACCGGGCCCATGGTGTAGACGCACGCTGTGATCATGCCGGCCATCGTCACCGCCACCATGCCGAGCGGGGAGTTCCGGTAGAGCTCGCGGTAGCTGACCTTGCGCGGCAGGGCGATCTCGGGGGCACGGTGCGCGGAGAGCGCGATCGGCACCAGCGCGAGGGAAATCATCACCGCCGCGAGCATGAAGGGCCGGGTGGTGGCGGGATTGGCCGCGATGAGCAGGAATTGCGCGCTCCCGAGGCCGATGTACAGCACGACCATGTAGATCGCGAGCAGCGTGCCGCGCGTGGCCCGGCTCGACCGATTGTTCAGCCAGCTCTCGGCGACGACGTACAGGCCGGCGAAACACAGGCCCGACACTGCACGCAACAGCGCCCACGTGAACGGCTGAACGAACAGGCCCTGGACCAGAATCGCCGCGGCGGCCACGGCGGCCATGGCGGCGAACACCCGGATGTGCCCGACCCGCAGCACCAGGCGAGGTGCGGTCGCGGTGCCGAGTAGATAGCCGGCATAGTAGCAGGACATCACGACGCCGATGACCGGGACGCTGAAGCCCGCGAGCGCGGCGCGCAGACTGATCTCCGTGCTCTGCAATCCCGACCCGAGCATCAGGATGCCGATGCCGAGCAGCAACTGCCACGTGGCGGCGAGGCCCGAGGAGGAGTCGGAAACGGCGGCCGGGCTGTCGGGAGTCATTCCCACGGCTGAATAGGTGTCGTGACGATGTTGGGCGGAACGCGCGGACCGGGGCGCGGCTGATAGGGTACCGTCCGCGGCGCTATAAGGCGATCCCTGCGGGGGGCAGCAGGATCTCCCCGGCGGCCGGGCGCCGCGGGGTCGAGCCTTTCTCCAATCAGGTGCTCGCTGGCGAGCCGCCGTGCGCGTGAGCGACCGCGGCGCGCGCCGGCAGCAATCGGCGCAGGTCGGCCGCGATGATCCCGGCCCGCGCGCCACTTTGCACCAGCAGCCGCGCCCGCCCGTCGGGACCGAAGATGAATACCGCGCTGCTGTGACTGACCTGGTAGTCGCCGTGCGGGTAGGGCTTCTGATAGCGGTACGTGACTCGATAGCGCTTGATCATGCGGGTCAGCTGCGCCGTAGTGCCCCGTAAGCCGACAAACTGCGGCCCGAAGTCGCTCACGTAACGGCGCAGCACCGGGCCGGTGTCGCGTCGCGGGTCGACCGTCACGAACAGCACGCGCACGAGTCTTGCCTGCGAACCCAGGCGCTGCAGCGCATCGGCCAGGGTGGCCAGTGTCGTGGGGCACTCCTTGGTGCAATGCGTGTAGCCGAAATAAAGCAGTACCGCATCGCCGCGGTAGCTGGCGGCGCTGACGGGTACGCCGTTCTGGTCGGTCAAATGGAACTTCAGCGCAGCGACCAGCCCGGCGACGTTGGTCACGCGGCCGGGCAGCTGCCGCTGGGTGCAGCCGATGACCGCGGCAAGCAGCCCGCCGATCACCGCCAGCACGATGCCGAGGGCCGCACCGCCCCGAGCGAGCTGCGCGCGGTTCATGCCGGTACTCCCGCCGGGGGATCGGCGGCTTTGGCGCGCGCCTGGGCGAGGGCGCGCCGCTCGGCCTGCAGTACGTGGTGCAGGATCACCAGCACACCCACCGCCGACATCATGGCCCCTGGAATCCATGTGAGCAGGCCCCCGAGCTGCTGATCGAGCATCGGGCTGATATGCCAGGCCCGGCCGCACACCGCATAGATGCTGTAGAGCGGCCTGGAGCACAGCGTGATGTAGGCGCCGAGCACGATCTGGGGGAGGGCGACGGCAGTCAGGACGATGACCCGGCGCCCGTATGGGACCGCCGCGGCGCCCTGGGCCTCGATAGGCGCCAGGATCATCCACCAGAATAAAATGCCGTCGATGAGTATGCTCCAGTTCATCAACAGGTAGAGCCGCTGGCTGAGCATCGCAAGGAACTGGACCGAAGGGGTGAGCCAGAAGTAAATGAGTCCGACGAACAGGACCGGGGCGAGCAGCTCATTCTGCAGCACGCGCCATAGCAGGCCGATCGGACGGCGTACCCAGCTCGCGCGCAGAACGCGCCATACGGGCGCCGGCAGCCCGGCGCGCAGCACGGATACCGGTGCGGACAACACGAGCAGCGCCGGGCCGATGTGATGCAGGATCAAGTGCTGCAGCCGGTGAACCCAGAACATGTGTTGGGCCAGGTAATCGAAATAGGTCTGCAGCACGGCGTAGTTGAGCGCCAGACCGAGGAAGAAGACGAATGGGCGCCATGGACCCACCGGCGCTCCGCTGCGCCGCAGGACCGCCAGTCCGCGCACATACAGCACGAGCGTGACCGTGAACACGGCACAGGCCAGCGGCGAGAACTGCCAAGGCAGCAGGTACGACAAGATTCTCACGGCAAATCCCCGGTGAGCCGGCGACGGCACGGTGCAGCACCGCATAGGGTACCAGAGCCGCTGCGCCCCGCCTCGGGTAGAGAGCGGCTCGATGCTCAGGGCGTGAGGAACTTGTGCAGGCTGTCCGGGGTGCCGCGCACGGAGTTCATCGGCAGCAGCGCGGCCGTGACCCGATTGCGCCCGCCATACTTGCTGCGATAGAGCGCCGCATCGGCAACCCGCAGCATGTGATCGGCCGTTTTGCGTTCCCCGACCGGCACCTGCTCGAGGTTGCACATGCCGAAGCTGGCGGTGACCTCGACCATCTTGCCCTGGGCCGGAAAGGGACGGTCGGCAATGCTGGCGCGCAGGCGGCGTGCCGCATCGAGGGCCTGATCATAGGCGGTCTCCGGCAGGATGACGGCGAACTCCTCCCCCCCGAGGCGTGCCACCCAGTCCACTCCGCTGCGCAGGCATTCCTGCAGGCGGATCCCGAATTGCTTGAGAATCGCATCGCCGCCAGCGTGACCCAGCGTATCGTTGATGTGCTTGAAGAAGTCGATGTCGCAGAGAATGAGCGACAGCGGCCGCCGGTAGCGTCCCGCGCG
Organism: Pseudomonadota bacterium; assembly: GCA_021843755.1. Taxonomy (GTDB): domain Bacteria; phylum Pseudomonadota; class Gammaproteobacteria; order Steroidobacterales; family Steroidobacteraceae; genus 13-2-20CM-66-19. Next base: position 41,171 of record JAKBWB010000002.1, on the reverse strand, counting down.
CTCGATCTCGCGCGGGAAATGCTTGCTGAAGAAGCGCCGGCTCGCCACCTGCGTCAACTCGTCGGTGGTCGAGATCTCGCGGTTCTCGATCAGCGTGATGCGCAGCACCTCCTCGAGCTCGGCAATGCGCCGCGCGGTGCCGAGGCGCGCCGTCAGCTGCGGCTCGCTCGCGTGGCGCGGCAGGCAATCATCGGCGCCGGTGCGTAACCCGGTCTCGATTGCCTCGGGCGCCTCGAGCGGGGTGATGTACAGGATGAACGGCTCGCGCGGCAGATGCTCGGCGCGGATGCCCCGAATCAGCGTCAGGCTGTCGGTGATGACCAGTGGACGGAATTGCTCGCGCAGACGTTTGATCGCCTCGTGCTCGGCGCAGCACACCACATTCAGCATTTCCTTGTGAATGCGCAGCTCCAGCTGCGCGCGGGTGGCGTCGGCGTGGATCGCGAGCAGGGCGTGCGGCGGCGGCAGCACGCGCAGCATCACCGCGACGGTCGCGGTCGTGTCTTCGGGTGTCGCCGGCTCGTGGACCCGCCGCTCGAGCACGCGCTTGATGACAGTTGTGTGTCCACCGGAAGTCATCGAAATCCTCGCCAACTCCTCGGTCGCTGCTGCGCCGGCGCTCGATACTCAACGTTGTAAAATTGACTCTGGCATCGGGAGCGGGCTTGCGGCTGTGAATCTAAAGGTGACAATGCGGTCCCAGTGTGATGAACTTCACGGTCCACCGATCGTGCTGCTGTGCAAACCCAGATAGAGACGATGCCGTCACATACCACAGTGCCTGCCGTCGACCCCCCCGCCATTACCCGCCGCCACCGGCCGTTTCTGGCGCCGGTGTGGCTCGGCCTGTTGGCGGCTGTCGCCCTGGCCGCTTTGGCAGTGGCGCTGTGGGTTTCGGCGAGCAATACCCTGGTGGTCATCGTGCCGGCGGCGCTCGGGCAGATCGGCTCGATCGCCAATCCGCCGCTGTCGGCCTCGGGCGGTCAGCAGGCACAGCGGATCGCCCAGCGTTTCGCGACCGCCACGGGCCGGGAGGGGTTGGATGCGATCTACGTCGGCGATACGCGCCGCGCGAAGCAGACTGCGGCGCCCCTGGCGCAACTGCTCGGGCTGAAGCCCGTCGTTCTCGCCCGCAGCCGGGCGCGGAACATGGCCGGGGAGATTCTCAGCCACCACGCCGGGGGTACGCTGCTCGTCGTGTGCAACCGGCAGTTCGTCGCCGCTCTGATCCGTGCGCTCAGCGGCAAGCACATCGAGACGGTGGCCGAGCGCGACATGTACGTCGTGAGCATCCCGCGTTACGGTGCGGCGAAGATTCTGCGAATGCGCGACTGACCGGCGCGGAGGATCACTGGGCCGTGCGCCCGCTCGCCAAGGCCTTGCGTACGAAGCGGGCATGTGCCGCGATGCGCAGATCGGCGCGAACGGCATCCCGGATGATCCCGGTGGAATCGATCAGAAACGTCGCCCGGCGCACACCCAGCCCAAACGGACCGCGGACTCCGTACAAGTCCGCCACGCTGCGCTCCTCGTCCGCGAGCAGTGTGAAGGGCAGATGGTATTTCTCGCTGAACGCCCGGTGGCTCGCCGGACTCTGCGGGCTCACCCCCGCCACCCGCAGCCCGGCGCTCTCGATCTGCGGGTACAGATCGCGGATCTGGCAGGCCTCGCGGGTGCAGCCGGCCGTGAAGTCGGCCGGGTAGAAGTACAGGATGAGCGGCCCAGGGCCGAGCAGATGCAGCAGCGCGACCGCCCGGTCTTGCTGGTCGGGGAGGGTGAAGTCGGGGGCGCGCGTGCCGATGGCGAGCATGGGCAGGCTCCTGCGATGGTCTTGGCTTCCTTCGGCATCATAGCTAAACTCGCGCCCCTTGCACGGGGCGGTAGCTCAGCTGGGAGAGCGTCGCGTTCGCAATGCGAAGGTCCGGGGTTCGATCCCCCGCCGCTCCACCATCCATCCAGCAATTGCCGTCCGGCGGCATCCGTGCGTCGGCGGACGTTGATGAAGAAGAACAATAAAAACAGTTAGTTACCGTATATTGCTGTCTACGCCTGCGGTTGCGAGTTCATCTGCAGTCCCGCACTTGATTGGGGTATTTTTGGGGGGTGACCAATAGCTATATATTGTATGGACAGAAATACCTAAATAGGGAATTGCATTCATATGAAGCTCAGCGTATGGGCCCGCGAGCAAGGTCTTTCCTACAAGACGGCGTGGCGGATGTGGAAGGACGGCAAGCTGCCTGTTGCCGCCGAGCAGTTGCCCACGGGTACGGTGATCGTGCGCGCGGAGACGGCGCAAAGCAACGCGGCAGCGCTGTATGGGCGGGTATCGAGCGTCGATCAAAAGGCTGATCTGGACCGGCAGCTGGGGCGGTTGACCGAGTATGCCGTACGGAACAAGCTGCCGATTGCGCACGCGGTGAAGGAAGTCGGCTCTGGGATGAACGGCCATCGCAAGGGGCTGATGCGCCTGTTGCGCGACCGTACGGTCGCGACCATTGTGGTTGAGCATCGAGATCGTCTGTTGCGGTTTGGGTTTGAATATCTCGAATGCGCTCTGGCGGGGCAGGGCCGGCGGGTGGTGGTTATTGAAGCGGAGGAGATGACCGACGACGTCGTGCGTGATCTGCACGAGGTTCTCGTATCGATGTGCGCGCGGCTCTACGGCAAACGCTCGGCGAAGAACAGAGCACGGAAAGCCCTCGCCGCGCTGGAAGCTCCCGTGGATTGAGCGGCCATCGGAACTGTCTGGCGCCTCAGAGGCTCAGAGCTGCATGACCGCTCGCACGTTCACGTACCAGAGCCGGATCGTATCCAGTACCGCGCAGAGTTCGGCACTGGATGCGTACGCGGGGCTGTACGGGAGAATCGAGCGCACGCTGTTCGCGAGGATGGTTGCGACGGGCAGACCGGCCGGGGATTTCAAGAACGGGCTTCTCAAGGAATACGGCCTGAGCGCGCGGCAGTTCAACGCGATCCGGGTGGGGCTTGAGGGGAAGATCAAGGCGATCCTCGCGCGGCGGCCCGAGTTGATCGAGGAACTCGGCCGCAAGATAGCCAGGGCGCGCAAGACCATCGGCAAGATCGCAAAGCGTCTGGCGACGGCGAAGAAGAACCTCGCCAAGGTAATAGCCGCTCGCTCTGTGTATGTCACGCGGCGGCCCAGTGGGCGCGTATTGAGGGTCGAGGAGGCAAGAGAAGCCGTCCGAAGCGCGCGGGGAAAGCTGCACCAGAAGAAACGCCGGCTCGGGATTCTGGAGAATCGCCATGCGCGCCTCGCGCAGGACCAGCGCCAGGGGAGGATCGGGCACAGTTCGCGTTGCAGGAGAACGGTTACCGAAACATTGGGCAGTGGCGCGAGAAATGGCGTGCTGCCCGCAGCGCCCAGTTCTTCGGGCTCGGCTCGAAGGACGAGACGGCCGGCAATCAGTCCTGTCAGGGGCTGATCGAGGCCGATGGCACGCTCACCTTGCGGCTGAGGTTGCCCGACGCCCTGGCGCACGAGCACGGCCGCTACCTCACGATCCCAGGCGTGCGCTTCGCCTACGGTCACGAGGCGGTGCTCGCGGCACTCGCATCGAGTCGGCGCGTGCCGCACGTCACGAAAAGCGGCAAGGCCACGACCAAACGAGTGGGTGCCGCGATCTCGTACCGGTTCCTGCGCGACGAGCAGGGTTGGCGGGTATTTGCGAGCTTGGAGGTTCCCGCCCCCGAGCCAGTCTCGAGACGGGAGTTGGGCGCCATCGGCGTTGACGTGAATGCCGATCACCTGGCGGTCTCCGAGACCGACCGGTTCGGCAATCTCATCGACACGCGCAAGCTCCCGCTGCCCATCTATGGGAAGAACTCCGATCAAACCCGGGCACTGACCGGCGAGGCCGCAGTCAAGATCGCCGCGGTGGCGAGCGCGGCCGGCAAGCCCGTGGTGATCGAGACGCTCGATTTCCGCCGCCGCAAGGCCGAACTCGAGAGCGTTTCGCCCGCCCGTGCCCGGCAACTGTCCTCCCTCGCCTACCGCCAGACGCTCTCGAGTATCGCCTCCGCCTGCTTTCGTGCCGGCGTCGAGGTGCTCCAGGCCAACCCAGCGTACACCTCCGTGATCGGTGCGGTGAATTACGCCCGCCGCCACGGCGTCTCGATTCATCAGGGCGCGGCTTTGGCCATCGCCCGCAGAGGATTGCGGCTCTGTGAATCCCCGCAGCGCGGGACGGTCTTCGTACCGACCCGCTCAGGCGGCCACGTCACCTTTCCCCTACCCGTGAGGAATCGGGGAGAGCATGTGTACTCGCACTGCTCGAGGATTCGCAGAGCCTGCCAAGCGGCGCTTGCAGCGCATGCCCGGTCCGGCCCCACTCAAGGGTGCCCGGCTCCCTTGCCACGGTCTTCCCTGGCATCGCGAGCAATCCCGGGCATCGAGGGTGCGATCCCCTCGCGCGAACCGTCACCAGCACTGTTCGGGTGACGTCGTAGGCCATCCCACCTCGGTGGAATGTTTGTCTATGGTTTTAGGAACGGTGCGATCGAAATAGGCCATACCGGTACCCCAGTGATGAGCCTCAGTGAAGTCGCGATCCGTGCCGCCAAGCCGCGAGACCGGCCATACGAGGTGTACGACGAGAGGCGTCTCTACCTGGGGGTGAAGCCCGGCGGAGGGCGACTTTGGCGCTTCAAGTTCGTACACGGCGGCGTTGAGAAGCTCCTGTCCTGGGGGCGTATCCTGACGTCCCCTTTGAGGCTCGCCCGGGAGCGTCGGGACGAGGCTCGATACCCTATTTCCCTGTGCGATTGTTGGTCGCCCAGGTGTCCGCTGCGATCTTCCAGCCGCGCGCAGTTTTCATGAGCACGTAGAACCAGAGCGCGCTCTCATTGAGTCTTTATCTTCCCGCGAGAAATCCACAAGTGCGCGGGCAGTCGGTTCGAACATCGACTCTTCGGCGTATCACAGCCGGTGGAGTAATGCGAGCTGTGACTGTTGGTCGCATGTGAAGGTCGAGGACTCGAGCCGTGTTCCGTGGATGGAGGCCATTCGCTGGCGTGACTCATGCGTTGCTCGATCCGGTGAACCCGGCCATGGTATCTGACGGGCCTGAATCGCGTCGTGGTCAGGTTCGGTGCGGGACAGAGCCCGAGGTTCATCACGGACCGTGACCACGGCGCGGATCCTTTCCGCTGCCATCTCTTGCGTGTCTCGGGAGTCACTGCCAAGCAGCAGCGCAGTCCGCCCGGCCCCCGGCCGGGCAGAAGCTCGTGCGGGAAGCGCGGGAGGGGCGCGGGGGTTGATCGGGCTGTGGGATTGAGCAGGATCCCCGCGTTCAACATGGACTGTCGGTCCAAACAGCTGAGAGAGCTGCCGATGATGCAGCCCGGGCAGGGAGCACCTGCGCCTCAAGACCGTAGCGACCCCCGGAGTGGTTGTCTGTGGGATCCTTACCGTAACGTAAGGAATGATGGAGAATGTAATGGCTACGGCCACGCTCACTGGCAAGGGTCAGATAACGATTCCGGTCGAAGTGCGCCAGGCGCTGCGACTCGATTCCGGCGATCGGGTCGAATTCGTCGAAGTCGAGCCTGGGCGCTTTGAGATCGTGCCGGCGACGCGCTCGGTGACGGCGCTCAAGGGAATGTTCGGCAAGCCGCGGCGGACGGTATCGATCGAGGAGATGAACGCCGCGATCGCCAAGCGGGCTGCCTCGGCGCGATAGCGCCTTCCTGGAAGCGATCTGATGATCGGCCTCGACACTAATGTCCTCGTCCGGTACGTCATGCAGGATGATCCCAAACAGGCCGAGAAGGCATCGAGACTCATCGAGTCATTAACACCGGAGAGTTCCGGTTTTGTGCCCGTGGTCGCGCTCGTCGAGTTGGTCTGGGTGCTCAGCTCCTGCTACGACCTGACGCGTGAGCAGATCGCGCAGGCACTCGATGCGCTTCTGCGCACGAAGGAGATCGTGCTCGACCGTGCTGAGCAAGTCGCGCAGGCATGGCGTACTTTTCACGCGGGCACGGCGGATTTTGCCGACTGCCTGATCGAACGTACGGCGGCCGCCGCAGGCTGCGAAAAGACGATGACCTTCGAGACGGGCGCGGCGAAGCACGCCGGGATGACACTGAGCAGGTGATGGCTGCAGCTTGCGCCATGAGGGCGGAACCTCTGAGGTAGGTCGTCAGGGTCGCCGCGCGAGGAAAACATCTCAAGTCTCTGATTTGTCTGGCGTTCCTGAACTCCTGATGCGCGGGGGCGTGCCGCTGCCGTGTCGTGCACAGGATGCCGCGGTCGCAAAAGTGTGCCGTGATCGCCCCCGCGGCACACAATGGCACGCATGCGCCGCAACAGCAACGTTCTGCAGATCTCGGCCCGCGTCAGCATTCCGTTGGATGAGATCGAGCTGATGGGCGTGCGCGCCCAAAGCGCCGGAGGCCAGGCCGTCAACAAGGTCTCCAGCGCAATCCACTTGCGGTTCGATATCCCCGCCTCTTCGCTGCCCCCCGTCTACAAGGAACGGCTATTGCATCTGTCCGATCGACGTATCACCAGGCAAGGCGTCCTGATCATCAAGGCGCAGCAGCATCGCACTCAGGAGCGCAATCGGGCCAGCGCGCTCGCGCGGCTGCGGGAACTCATTCGCAGCGTCGCCGTGGTGCCCGCAAAGCGCATCGCCACCCAGCCGAGCGCCGGCTCGCGGCAACGACGCCTCGACGCCAAGAGCAGGCGTGGCATGACCAAGGAATTGCGCCGCTGCTACGACGAATAGGGGGTGATGGCGCATGCCGGCGCCCGCGCCCTGCGCTGCATCCGGTGCCGCTGGCGCGCACCTGCGCTACGATGAAGTGCCGGGTGATCCGCCCTCCCGCATCCTCGAGCGGTGCCGCAGGGGCATGAGCACGAGGCAACGCCCGCATTGGAGCATCGGGCGGGGTGGGAAAGTCGATTGGGCAGTTCAGAGCGAGGCGGGACGCAACTCGCCTGCGCTTGAGCTGGGGTAGCCGCGGCGTTCACCGCAGAGAGGGGCCTGCGTCATGGCGGATATCACCGAAGAATGCCTGCCGGGATTCGTCGAGTACGTCATCCGCCGCAGCGGGGGCGAGAGCGCGCTGCGGTTCTACGGTCATATCCTCGCCAAAGCGAAAGACAAACTCGACAGCGTCACCGTGCGCCGCGCGATCATCTATGAGACGCAGGGGGGGAATCTCGTGAGCGAGCTGTGCTTGACCCAGGACTACGGCAACCAATTCGCCGAGAAGTGCCTCGCCGCGGTGTTCGTGACCCTGGAGGAGGCGATCGCGTGGTTCGAATCCGGCCGGCTCAAGAGCGAATTGGTCCGACAGCTCGCCGGACCGAAGCCCGAGTTCATCAAGTAGGGCCAGAGTCACCGCGGTGCGCGCGCCGCTCGGGCAGTCGCTGCGGCTTGCCGAGCATGCGCTCGAGCGGCGGCGGGGCATCGTTCTCGGCAAGCGGCCGCTCGCCCCCGCCCGTGCACGGAGTGACGGGAGTGGGCGCGCGGGGCCGACTGCGCAGCGTGCGGGTGCAGGTCGGGGACTGGGAGTCTCACACGCGCAGGCCCATCGCGCGCATCAGCTCCAGGCCGTTGCTGCGTGTCGCGACTCCTTCGCGCAGCGTGAAGTCAAAGTGCATCTGGCCCGCATCGAGCGTCTCACCGAAGTGAACGTGGCGCACGCGGCCGGCGAGGCTCGGCATCTGCGTCAGAGCGAGATCATGCGTGGTCGCAAGGCCGACGGAGCCGAGGTCGATCAGCCTGCGCAGCAGGCCTTCGGCGCCGATGCGCCGGTCCTTGGAGTTGGTGCCCTGCAGGATCTCGTCGAGCAGAAACAGCAGCGGTGAGCCGGCCTCGGGAATCGACAGGATGCGCCGCAGTCGGAGGATCTCGGCGTAGAAGCGCGACTGTCCCTCGCGCAGCGAATCCCTGACGTGGATGCTCGCGCCGACCGTCATGACCGATAGACGCAGCGTCCGCGCCCGTACCGGAGCGCCGGCCATGGCCAGCACGACATTCAGACCGACAGCGCGCAACAGCGTGCTCTTGCCCGACATGTTCGAGCCGCTCACCAGCACGACAGGTGTCGCGCTCGAGAGGGCGAGGTCGTTGCGCACGCAGCGGTTTGCCGGCAGGAGCGGGTGGCCGAGCCCGTGCGCCTCGAAGGTTGCCGGTTCCGGGAGGATTTCGGGGAACGGGTCATCGGGGTGCTCATGGCGGTATTGCGCGAGCGAGGAGAGCGCCTCGAAGCGTGCCGTCGCCTCGAGCCAGCCTTCGACGTGCGCTGCATGATCGCGGCGCCAACGCTCGGCGCTCCGGGCGATCTGCAGCGGCAGCAGCAGCGGCACGTTGAGGAACCAGCGCACGAACGTCGAGCCGAGGCTTGCCTCGGCCAGGGACGCAATCGATGCCAGTCGATCCAGGGCCGCCGATGCGGGCCGGCCGTGCGCGCTCAGGGCCGCCTGCAGGGCGCGCAGGGAAGGCAATTCGAACGCCTCGCGCTCGATGAGCCGCAGCAGTGCGACGAGCGTTCTAAGTCCGCCGGCATCGTAGGCGCCGGTGACGGCGGTGTTGACCCGGCTGATTGCGGCACGGAACCGATAGAGCGCGCCCCATTCGAGCAGCAGCAGCGCGATGGCCGGCGTCCACAGGCCGAGCAACAAGCCGCAGCTCAGCGCGGCGAGCAGCGCAGCGGGCAGCCCGACAGCGAACCAGCGCGCCGCCGAGCCCTCGAGACCGTTGCGCTCTCGAGTCCATTCCAAAAGCGCCCGGGGATTGGTGGCCGCCGTGGTGTCCGCGGTGAATGAGGCGATGCGTTCACGCTGATCCAGCCGTGGCGCCAGGTCCGCGATTTCCTGGTGACGGCGCTCGATCTCGGCCCGATCGGCCGGCGCGAGCAGCCAGTCGGCGAGCTTGCGTGCGCCCATCGGCGTGCGCGCCGCGCACAACAGCTCGAACAGGCCGCCTTCACCGAATACATCGAGATCGGACGCATAGAGGTGTTGGTCGTTTTCGAACAGCGTGCCGCGGTTGCCGGTGCCCGCCCAGCGTTCCTCCAGGCGCGCCAGAGCGCGGCGATAGAATTCCACCTGGCGCGATGCGTGGGCGAGGCGCGCGCCGGCCAGCCTGTGCGCCGCGACGGCCGCGGCGAAGGCGAGGGCCGGCAGCGCGATCCACGCTGGCGCGAACCAATGAGCGTACCAGGCCGTCCAGGCCATGGCCAGAGCGAGCGCGGCAAGCGAGAGCCGCGCGGAGCTCAGCTGATTGCTCTGGCGCTGCAGGGCGGCGACGCGCGCCTCGCGGGCGGCCTGTCTTGCGGCGTACTGTTCGTGCGGCGTCACGTGCGCAGTATAGCGGGCCGCCCGGCCGGCGGGCCCGGCGCGGCGGCCTGTGCGCGAGCGCGCCGCATTGGTAGGATTCGCACCCCCGCGAGCGCGAGTGCGGCGGGGTGCGGGCCAGCGATAACATCGTGCATGAGGGGGGGCGAGGCATGAGTGAGGAGCGCGCGCCGGTGCGCACGGAGGAAGCGTCCCCGGCGCTTTGGGGCCATCCGCGCCAACTGTGGATGCTGTTGGCAGTGACCGCGGGTTTCAACTTCTCCTTCTACGGTTACCGCGCATACCTCGCCCCCTATATAGCCGAGCACTTCTACGGCGGCCTGTCGGCCGCGGCGGCGCAACGCCATGCCGATCTGCTGGCGAGCGGGTTCCTGGCGCTGCTGTATACGACGCCCATTGCCGGCGGCTATGTCGCCGACAAGATCCTCGGCGAGGCGCGGGCGGTGCGCCTGTCGCTGTGGCTGAACCTCCTCGCGCTGCTGCTGATGGCGCAATCGACCTTGTTCGGCTTCGAGATCGGCATGGCGCTGTGCGCGCTGACCGTCGGACTGAACATCCCGTTGACGGTGCTGATCGGACGCAACTATGCCGATGATGATCCGCGCCGCGAGGGCGGCTATACGCTGTTTTATCTGGCGGTCAATTTCGGCTCGTTCATCGCGCCGTTTATCTGCGCCGATCTGGTCGGTCATCGCTACGGATACCGCTGGGGGTTCATCGCCGCGGCGGTGGGCGAGGCGCTCGCCGCGATCATTTTTCAGTTGCGCGAGCACAAGCTCGCGCCGCTGTTGCCGCGCACCCGGACCGTGGCGGGCATGCGGGCGACCCTCGGGGTGATCGCGGGAATGGCGGTGCTCGTGGTGCCGACTGCGCTGCTGCTGTCGCGGCCGCGGATCCTCGGCTGGGCGATGTATGCGTTCATGGCCGCCCTGGTGGTGTATTTCGTGGTCAGCTGCGTTCGCCGCCGCGATCGCGTGCAGACCCGGCGCTATCTGGCGCTGCTGCTGCTGTTCGGGGCGCTGGTGATGTTTTGGACGTTCAGTTTCCAGGGCGTGACGTCGCTGAACTTCTTTGCCCGCGACTATGTCAACGCGCCGTTCAACTATACGCTGTTCCAGTCCGCCAACCCGCTGTACATACTGCTGTTCGCGCCGCTGATGGCGCTGTTGTGGCCGTGGCTGAGCCGCCGCGGCCGGGATCCCTCGACGCCGCGTAAATTCGGTATCGGCATCCTGCTGGTTGCGTTGAGCTACGGTCTGGTCGCCGGCGGCATCCACTTCGCAACCGTCGCCGACGGCAAGGTGGGCTGGTGGGTGCTGGCGGGGTGCTATCTGCTGCAGACCATCGGGGAGCTGGCGCTCTCGCCGATCGGTTACGGTTTGGTGGGATTGCTCGCCGCCAAAGAGGAGACGTCGTTCGCAATGGGCGGATGGTTCTTCGGCAGCGCGCTCGCCTATCAGCTGGCGGGCTGGATCGCCACCCTTACGACCGGGTCGGGCACGAGCGCGTATGCCGGCATCGCCGATTACGAGCACGTCTACCTGTGGATGTTCGGGGTCGGCACGGCGGTCAGTCTGGGCTATCTGCTCGGCGCGCCGCGGGTCGGCAAGCTCATGCACGGCGTGCATTGAGTGTGCGGTGACGGCGGGGGTGCGCACGGCGCAGAATGACGGCTGGAATCATGATGCGGAGTGGGGCGATGGGCGGGGAGGTGAGCGTTCGATTCGGCGAATATGTCATCACGGACGATCCGCAGCGGATCGATGTGCGGGCGGTGCATGCCTTTCTGCGCACCGCGTATTGGTCGCAGGGCATCCCGATGCAGACCGTCGAGCGTGCGCTGCGCGCGTCGCTGTGCATCGGGGCCTACGCTAGGGATGGGGCGCAGGTCGGCCTGTGCCGGCTGGTCTCCGATTTCACGATCTTCTGTTATGTTTCGGACGTCTACGTTCTCGAAGCGCACCGCGGCCGTGGCGTGTCCAAGGCCCTGATGGCCGCGGCGATGAGTCATCCGCGATTGCAGGGACTGAGGCGCTGGCTGCTGGTCACCCATGATGCGCACGGCCTGTATCGGCAGTTCGGGTTCCAGAGCCTCGCTCACCCCGAACGGCACATGGAACGTATCGATCCGCAGATCTACCTGCGGACCGCGCAGCCGGACGATGCGGGCCGATAGGCTCGGGCCAGCGCCGCTTCGGCCTCGAATGCGCGAATCGTGGCGCAGTTCATGGCCGACAACCCTCGCTCCGGGGTAATCAGCTCACGATCATGCGGGCATCATTCTCCTTCATCGGCACGATAGTGCTCGGCTCGGTCGGCTGGTGGATCGGGGCATACGTGGGTTTCGGCACCGCGTTCGTGCTGAGCACCATCGGTAGCGGCTTCGGCATGTACTGGGGGCGCAAGCTGTTCGACCAATGGCTCGGTTGACGGGGCGCCGCGGCGGCCGCAGCGCGCGGGCGGGCTACCGAGCGTGACGGGCCGCAGCAGGTGCAGCGCGCTCGGCTCGTCGCCCCGCGCCGGCTCGATCAGCTCGGCACCCTCGGTTTTCGGGCTGTTCACCCGGGTGCTGACGCGGTAGGCGGCCATCCGCCGCGCCGGATAGGCGCGCAGTGCCGCGCGGGCCTGCGGCGCGCTGCCCTCGAGCCAGAGGTCGAAATCCGCCGGTGCGAGGATGGCGGGCATCCGTCCCGGATGCGCGCCTGTGTTGTGGATGTCGCGCAGCAGCTCGTTGGCCGGCACAGTCACCAGCGCACAGCTGTCGATCACCGTGCCGTCGGCGGCGATGCTGCGGTCCCACAGGCCCGGGAAGCCGAAGATTTCATGATCGGTCAAATGAACGAAGTACGGCTGCTTGCGGCCATTGGCCTCGAGATGCCACTCGTAGAAGCCGGCCGCGACCTGGATGCACCGCTGGCCGCGCTTGCACGGCCCACGCCAGGCCGGCGCGCTCTGGAGCCTCTCGATCGACGCATTGATGGTGGAGTACCGGGGCGGCACGCCGTGGGCGAAGAACGGGATCAGCCCCCAGCGCATCATGACGCCCTCGTGGACACCCTCGATGACGCGCACCGCCGGCACGGACTGTGAGGGTGCAACGTTGTAGCGCGCACTGAACGACCAGTCGATGCGGCCGAGGCGCAGTTCCCGTTCGAACTTGGCCTGTTGCGCTAGGATGTACCGTCCGCACACGCATTCACTCTAGCCGACCGGCGCCTCCGGTGCCACGGATATGCATCGCTCGGCACGCCAGTCCGGAATTCAATGCGTTGCGGCATCCAGTCCTGGAGAGCCGCTGGGACTGCGTGGACAGCGCCGTCTCGAACGCGGAAAGCTGGCGTCCATGGCCTTGCCGCTGACCTCCTCGACCCGACTTGCCGACCACCGCGACGCCTTTGTGGAGCTGCGCTGTGGCGCGTGCGCACATCAACGTGAAGTTCGAGCCGAGGCGCTGGCGAGAATGCTGGGGTGGGAGACTCCGCTGATGGCGCGCCTGGCGCGGTTCCGTTGCTCGCGCTGCGGTGCACGCCGGGTCGAGATCCGTTTTGGCTACGAGCGCCGGCCCCGGGGTTGGGTGTCGCATTCGTGATGAGCCGTGCGCGCCAGCAGGCCGAGGGCCATCGGGCCAAGTTCCTCGGCGGTGCGCTGCTTGCTGACGAATCCGCTCGCACCGGCCGTGGCGGCCCTCGCCCGGTAGACTTCGGTGTCGCTCAGGGAGTGGATGATCACGGGAACCGCCGGCGCAATGTTGCGGATACGCCGCGTCGCCTCGATGCCGTTCATGCCGGCCAGGCCGATATCCATCAGCACCATGTCCGGCGGGTCGCTCGCGATCCGCTCGAGCGCCGTCTCGGCGTCCCGGACCGTTGCGACCGTCAGGGGCCCGTCCAACGCAGGCTCGCGGCCCAGCGTGCCGAGCAGCAGCTCAGTGACGGCTTTGCTCGTCGGAGCATGGTCCTCCACGATCAGAATGCGGATTTCGCGTTGCTGGCCGGTAGCTGGATCGCACGGATTGCAAGTCGTCATCGTCAAGTCGCCGGCTCGTGTGTTTGCGCCACAGTGCAACACGCACCCGACCTCGGGTCTGTAAGGAAATCTCGACGACGGCGCTACTCGAGCGGCGTCAGGCCGTGCAGGATCGCGAACTTGATCAGGCCGGCGAGGTCTGCGACCTGCAGCTTCTGCATCAGCCGGCTGCGGTACGTATCGACGGTTTTGGGGGACAGGCCGAGAATCCGGCCGATCTCGGCGCTCGAGCGCCCGTCACAGACCAGTTTCAGAATCTGCCGCTCGCGGTGGCTCAGGGTATCGATGGGGCTCGCGCCGCGGCGGTTGCTGATGCTCTCGGCGACGATCTCGGCGATGCGCCCGCTCAAGTGCCGTCGGCCGAGATGCACGAGCCGGACGGTTTCGGCGATTTCCCGGCCGGCATTCTCCTTCAACAGATAGCTGCGCGCGCCGGCCTCGAGCGCCTGCATGACGTGCTGGGCGGAAGAGTGCATCGAGAGAATCACGACCGCCGTGTTGGGCCGCGCCGCGAGAATCTGGCGCGTCACGGTAATGCCGTCGAGCTCGGGCATGGACACGTCGAGGATCGCGACTTGCGGGCGCAGGGCGAGAATCCGCTCGATCGCCTGGCGACCGCTGGCGGCCGTGCCCACCACCGTGATGTCAGGGGACGATTCGAGAATCGCGACGAGCCCGTCGCGCACCACCGCGTGATCGTCGGCGACCAATACGGTGATGCGGCTGGAGGGCACGCGATCAGGTCCGCACGGGCTCGGCCGGCGCTGGGACGGTGATGAGCACGTGGGTGCCGCCGCCCGGGGTCGCAGCCACCGTGCAATGCGCCCCGATGAGCTCGGCCCGCTCGGTCATGGTGAGCATGCCCATGCCGCCATGGGATCGCGAGGCCGGATCGAAGCCGAGGCCGTCATCGCGGACCTCGAGTCTCGTGTGACCACCGGCGGGCTCGAGGGTGACGCTCACGTGCGTGGCGCAAGCATGCTTGACGACGTTGTTCAGCGCCTCCTGCGCGATTCTAAACAGCGCAATCGCGGTCGCCGAAGACAGCGGCGGGTGAGGCTCATCGCCGCGCACCGTCACCGCGAACCCGGCCCGCCGTGCGACACGCTCGGCATGCTCGCGCAGCGCGGCCAGCAGTCCGAACTCATCGAGGCCCGGTGGGCGCAGCTCGGCCATCACGTGCCGCAGGCGCAGCGCGGCATCCTCCAGCAGCTTTTGCGAATCATCCAGCCGTTGGGCGATCGCCGGATCGATCGGCTGGTCGAGCTTGCCGCGTAGAATCGTCAGATTCAGGCCGACCGCACCGACATCCTGCGCGACCGAATCGTGCAGCTCCCGCCCGAGCGCCTGGCGCTCGGTCTCCTGGATCTCCAGCACTTGGCGCGACAGGGTCTGCAGGCGCTGCAGGTGCGCGTCGCGCGCCTGCTCCGCGGCCCTGCGCGTGCTGATGTCGATGCCGATACCGATCAGGAAATCCTCGCCCGCGAAGCTCAGCCGCCGGCCGGTGAACAGATAGGGGATCGCGCGACCGGAGCGCGTCATGAACGGCACTTCGATCGAGCCTTCGCCCTGGCTGAAGACCCGCTCGATCTGTTCCCGGACCGTCGCCTTGTGCTCCGAATCGATGAAATCGAGCGGGTGCATGTGCGGCAGCTGTTCGGCGGTGCAGCCGGTGACCTCGAGGAAATTGCGGTTCCAACGGCGATAGCGGCCATTGCGGTCGATAAAGTATACGACGCCGGGCATGCTTTCCATGATCGCCTCGGTGATGCGCTGCTCGCGCCGCTGCGCCTCGAGCGCGTGCATCTGCGCCGTTACGTCCCGGTAGCTGCCGATGTAGTGCGTGAGGGATTGCTGGGCGTTCCTCACCGCCGAGAGGCTCAGCCAACAGGCGATCTCGCGTCCGTCACGGTCGCGGTTGACGATCTCTCCGGTCCAGCGGCCGTGGGCGCGCAGCGCCGCCCACATCGACTGGAAATATTCCGGGCCGTGGCGGCCGGAAGCGAGCAGCGCCGGATCGCGTCCGAGGAGCTCCTCGAGCCGGTAGCCGAAGAGCTTCTCGAACGTCGGGTTGACGAGTGCAATCCGGTTGTGAGCGTCCGTCACCATCACCGCGGCGACACTGTTCTCGAAGGCGCGTCCGAGGACGGCGAGCTGCTGATCCTGCCGCTCGGCGCGCGCGAGCGCCGCCTGCAGCGCGCCCCGGGTGCGCAGCATCTCGATGCACACGCCGAGATCTTCGCCGAGTCGCCGGAACTGCTCGAGCTGCTGCGCGTCGACCGCCGTCGTGCGCTCGGAATAGACGCTCAGCAACGCCGCCAGCGCGCCGCCCGGCAGGCATATGGGCAGGACGAACGAGGAGCGCAGACCGAACTCGAGGGCGCGGGCGCGCCACGGGCCGAAGCGCGCATCGGCGGTCAGGTCGTCATTGAATTGCACCTCGCCGGTGCGAACGGCGCGGCCCACCGGTCCATTGCCGAGCGGGGAATCATCCCAGGTGAACACGAGTCCCGCGGTGTAATCGCTTGCCTTGCCGGCGGCGGCCACGATGCGCACCGCGCGCTCGGGCGGCGGCTCGGCGACACACACCGTCGCCAGCGCGAACGGGGTCGCCGTGCTCAGCGCATCGCAGACCGTCCGGTACAGCTGTTCTTCGCTCGTGGCCCGCACCAGCGCGCGGTGTGCGCGGGTGATGGCGGTGAGAACCCAGTTGAGCCGCTCGGCGGCATTGGGAACGATTTGCTCGCGAGCCGAGCCCTCCGTCGTGCTGCGATCGAGCAACGGTGCTCTCCCCCGGCGCAGGGGTCGCCCAGGTACTGTGCGAATCTAGCGCGTGGCCCGAACCGGGTCAACGTGGCCGAGCGCTCGCGGCTCAGCACAGCGGTACTGCGGCCCTACGTGCTGGTGAGTTTTCCCTCAGCAGGCGCATCAGCTCCGGCAGCGGCATGGGACGGCTGAACAGATAGCCCTGCGCGATCTCGCAGCCGATGCTCGCGAGCAGATCCCGCTGGAATGGGTTCTCGACGCCCTCGATCACCAAGTCCACGTCGAGTCCGCGCGCCATCGAGACAACGGCCTTCAGAATCGCCATGTCCCCGTGTGCTCCCGGGCGCAGATTCCGAATGAAGCTGCGATCGAGTTTGAGTTTGTCGACTTGCAAATGGCGCAGGTATTGCAGCGAGGAATAGCCGGCGCCGAAGTCGTCGAGGGCGACGCGCACGCCGAGCTGGCGCAGCGCACAGAGCGCCTGGGACGTCGCGGCGCTTTGTTCGATCAGGACCGTTTCGGTCAATTCGAGCTCGAGCATGTGCGGTTCGACGCCGCTTTCGGCGAGCGCCTCTTGCACGGTGTGCAGGAAGGAGTGGTGCGCGATCTGCACTCCGGAGACGTTCACCGAGACCTGCGCAAGCGGCAACCCGGCCACCCGGCAGCGGCGCGCCGCGCCGAGCGCATCGCGCAGGATCCACTCCCCGAGCGGGCCGATCAGGCCGGACTCCTCGGCGAGTGGAATGAAGCTCTCGGGCGTCTGCATTCCGAGCAGCGGATGGTTCCAGCGCACCAGCGCTTCGGCCCCAAGCACGCGCCCGGTGCGCAGCTGCACGATCGGCTGGTAATACAACTCGAATTCGCGTCGCTCGATCGCCCCGGGCAGGGACTGCTTGAGGATGACCTGGGTGCGCAGCCGTTCGTCGACATCGCTGCTGTAGACGCTGATGCCCGACCGGGCCGTCCGTTTGCAGACATGCAGCGCGATGTCGGCGTGTTGAGCGAACTCGGTGGCGCTGCACGCTCCCGGCGCCGCCGGCGGGTCGGACGTCTCGAAGCACAGCCCGATTCGCGCCGGAAGGTTGATCGATCCGTCAGGGAAGGCGAAGGGCGCCGAGAGAATCCCCGCGGCCGCGGCGGCGATCTGCCGCGCGCTGTCTTCGGACGCGGCTGCAGCGCCGAGCACGGCGAATTGGTCCGCCTGCATCCGGTAGAAGCGGCTGTCGGCCGGAAAGGCCGCCTGCAGCCGCGCGGTGATCAGGGTGAGGATCTGATCGCCTGTTGCGATGCCGTAGGTGTCGTTGATTTCGTGAAAACCCGCGAAGTCGAGCATGAACAGCGTCGTGGACCGGCCGCGCGCGCGCGCCTCGTGCAGATAGTCGGCCAGCTCGGCGTGGAATTTCTGCGCGTTCGGCAGCCGGGTGAGTGGATCATGATCGCGCAGGTAGGTCAGCTCCGCCCTGGCGGTCTTCTCCGGCGTGACGTCGAGGGTCACCCCGTTCCAGAGGACATCACCGTTCGCGCGCCGCACCGGCCGGGCGCGCGAGCGCAGCCAGCGCCGCTCGCCGTCCGGCCTGTCGACGGCGAACTCCAGATCGACGATTGAGAGCGTCTTGGCCGAGCGCCTCAAGCCCTGTATCACACGCGGCCGGTCCGGCGGCAGCGTCAGGGCAAGCAGCTCGTGCGGCTGCAGCGGCGCGTCGGGGTCGCACCCG
Organism: Pseudomonadota bacterium; assembly: GCA_021843755.1. Taxonomy (GTDB): domain Bacteria; phylum Pseudomonadota; class Gammaproteobacteria; order Steroidobacterales; family Steroidobacteraceae; genus 13-2-20CM-66-19. Next base: position 23,333 of record JAKBWB010000002.1, on the reverse strand, counting down.
AGCAGGCTCGAGGCCGAGCGGCCGAGATAGGTAAATGCCAGACGTCCCTCGGCATAGCGGGTGAGTTGGTAGATGAAGCCGGGTACGGTGTCGGCGATCCCCTCGAGCATCTGTACGAACTGATCGTGCGCCTCTTGCGTCTTGCGCCGCAGTGTGACGTCGGTCAGCGTGCCGGCAAAGGCGATGATCCCTCCGTCGGAGTCGCGCACCGGGGATATTGCCACCTGGTTCCAGAACGGTGAGCCGTCCTTGCGGTAGTTGAGCAGCTCGCAGCGCACCGGCTCGCCCGAGCGCAGCGCCGCGCGGATCCGCGCCACGGCGGCGGGGTCCGTGTCCGGACCTTGCAGGAAGCGGCAGTTTCGCCCGAGCAGTTCGTGCTCGGCGTAGCCGGTGATCGCCAGCAGCGCCGGGTTGACCCGGACGATCGGCTGATCGGGATGGGTCGCATCGACATACAGGATGCCGCTGTCAGTGGCCTCGATGATCGCCGTATGAGGCAGAGCCGGTATCTGTTCGCCGCGTCCCTCGACGCCCGAGAGGGCGAAGAGCCGTGATCGGGGCAGGCGACGCGGATCGCTGCAATGGCTGACAAAGTCCAGGTGCAGCCGGCGCGCGAATTCCGTGTCGGCCTCCGTGCTGCACTCGCGGCCGAGCAGGGCAACCCCCGCGGCGCGCAACGCATCGCACCGCCGGCGCAACTGCAGCGGATCGGAGCGAAAGCCGTCGGCGAGCCGGTCGGCCGGCAGGGCCAGCAGGCCCAGTCCCAAAGTATCGAGCGGTGACGAGAGCGCGGCAAGGGATCCCACGGACAGCGCGAGCTTCTGCGCGAACGGGCGCAGCAACTCGAGCATCGCGGCCAGCCTCTCACGCGGGACCTCCGCGGGCAGCTCATCGAGCATCAGGATCAGACGCTCTCGCACGGCCACGCGCAGTCTGCGACACGCTGCCAGAAACGCCCGCGCACCCTCGGGGTCATCCAACAGCGTACACGACACGGCACCGATATAGGTGTGAACCGCGCCGGCACGCAGGTCGCGGCGAATGGCGGCCGTGACCCGCTCCAACAGGTGGTGCGCATCGTCGCGGCGCTGCGCGGCCGGCAGTATCAGCGACAGGGCAGTCGAGCGACCGGCCAGATCCGTCACGGGTCGCGATCGCAGTGGAGTCTTCGCGCCGTAGGTGATGGGTTGCAGGGCGCGCGGTGCGCGCCACGTATCCCGCGCCATGCGCAGCGTGAGCATATGCAACGGCCGTTCGGCGGGGGTCGCGAGGCGTGCCAGCGTGAACTGCGCCATTATGCGGGTACCGTTCGAGCACCGGATCCGCGCCGCTCTGGTGAGGCTCCGGCCGGCCTCGAGCGGCAGCTGACGCAGCGCCGGATCGTTGTCCCAGTCCTGCATGCCGAGCAGCCCGAGGCAGTGCGCGCCCGCCAGTGTGTCGGCCGAGCATTTCAGCAGCGCACAGAGGCTGGCATTGGCCGCGACGATGCCGAGCGCCCCATCGACGATTGCCGCGGGCGTGGGCAGCACCGTGAGCAGCGCGCTCAGCCACTGCCCGCTCGGCATCTCGCCGCAGGTGTTGGTCACCGGCACTTCGGCCGGCGCGGAATGGGATTCGATCTCCAGGCGTAAATTCACCTGCCAAGCCTTGGTGCCGGGCCTGATCAGGCCCCTGCGCACGTGTGCAGCGGCAAAGGCATTCACGGTCGATCGAGAGGAACCGACCGGCGGAATGGCCGCGATTTCAGGATGCGCCACGATAGGCGCAGGCCGCGGGCCGCGATGCCGGGAAAAACGTATGCGCGCGGTAGGGAGTTCTTGATTTGCGGCTCTATCGATCGGCCTACGGCCGCCGGCGCAGTGTCCCGCGCCGGCGCGCTCAGTGCTGCCGGCCGCGGCCTTGACGCGCGACGACCTGCGCCAAAGCCCCGAGTTCGGCGGCGAACTCGGCCAGCAGATCGTCGCTGGAGAGCAGTCCGATGAGGCGTCCGTCGCGTCCGAGAACCGGCGCACGGCGCACGTCGCGAGCGCGCAGCGCACGCAGGGCGTTGGTCAGGGTCTCGTTCGCATCGAACACGAGCGGATTGCGCGTCATGACACCGGCCACGCTTATCGCGCTCAGGGCGCCACAATGTCCGAGACGGGCGCGCACGATGTCACGGTCGGTGAGAATGCCGGCCACCGCCGGCGGAGCGACGCTGTCGTCGGTCACGATGACCGCGCCGACGCCGAACTCCAGCATCTTGCCCGCCGCCTCCTCGAGCGAGGCGCCGAGCGGGACGGTGACCGCCCCACGGGTGCAGATTTGGCCGACGCTCATGCCGCTGACCTCCCGGCTCATTGGGACACGAGGCTCGCGCTTGCGCCATACGTACCAGTGCGGATAGGTCGCTCGAGGCGCGGGTGCGAGATTGATCCTCGTGGAGGCCTATCATGCGGATCGGCGATCTGTGTACGCGCGAGGCGCATTGTGTTTCAAGCGACGCGCCGCTCGCCGAGGCGGTGCGCGAGATGCACCGGCGGCACGTCGGCGCGCTCGTCGTGCTCGGCCGGGGCGCCGCGGCCGGGCGGCCGATCGGTATCGTGACCGATCGCGATGTGCTGCGCGCCGAGATGACCCGCCGTGCCGATGTCTTCTCACTGACCGCCGGGGAGGCCATGACCGCGGATCCTCTGATACTCGAGGAATCGTGCTCGCTCGCGCAAGGCGTCCGGCGTCTCGGGGACAGGCGCGTGCGTCGGGCGCCGGTGATCGATGCGCGCGGCAAGCTCGTGGGCCTGATCTCCCTTGACGATGTGCTGCCGGCGGTGGCTGAGTCGCTGACGGAACTCGCGAAGCTCATCGGCCGGCAGTCGCGGCTCGAGCGCTGAATCGGCTGATGGGACGGCCTGCGGGCCGCGCACCTGTCATTCCACGGCCGGGTCTGCGCTGCGGCGCGCGCCCGCCCGGGAGGCGCTGCCGCTCAGCCCTGCCGAGCCGCCCGAGGATTGGACCGGACCGGTTGGGCTCTTGCGACCACCGGTCCGCAGATTCCCACAAGCCTCGCGTTCCATCGCGGCACCGGATGCGCATAAAATCCTCGCTCGCGGCGCACATTGGGTGCCGCGGCAGCGTACCTGGGAATCGGAGAGACGAGTGAAGTACCGCAAGTTCGGCCGGATCGGCTGGGATGTCTCGGAGATCAGCTTTGGCGCGTGGGCGGTCGGGGGGGCCTGGGGAACCGTCGATGATGAGCAGTCGATTGCGGCAATGAAGCGGGCCCTCGACCTGGGGGTCAACTTCTTCGACACGGCTGACGTCTACGGCGACGGGCGCTCCGAGCGGCTGCTGCAGCGGCTGCGCCGCGAGACGAACACGCCGTTCCACGTCGCCACCAAGGCCGGACGACGTCTGAGTGCGCAGCTCGCGTCCGGCTACAACAGGGAGAATCTCACGGCGTTCGTCGAGCGCTCGCTGCGGAACATCGGGGTCGAATCCCTCGAGCTCGTTCAGCTGCATTGTCCGCCGACCGAGGCGTATTACCGGCCGGAGATCTTCGCGGTCATGGATGAGCTGGTCAAGGCGGGCAAGATCCAGCACTACGGGGTCAGTGTCGAGCGAGTCGAGGAGGCGCTGAAGGCGATCGAGTTCCCGAACGTCGAGTCCGTGCAGATCATCTTCAATATTTTCCGGCAGCGTCCCGCGGAGCGCTTGCTCAGCGAAGCGGCGCGCCGCGGCGTGGCCACCATCGTCCGCGTTCCGCTGGCTTCCGGCATGCTCACCGGAAAGCTCACCGCCGCCTCGACTTTTGCTCCCGACGATCATCGAACTTTCAATCGCCACGGGGAAGCGTTCGATGTGGGCGAGACGTTCTCCGGCGTGCCGTATGCCGTCGGGCTCGAGGCGGTCGATGAGCTCAGGGCGCTGGTGCCATCGGGCGCGACGCTCGCACAACTGGCGCTGCGGTGGATTCTGATGTTCGACGGCGTGTCTACCATCATTCCCGGTGCAAAGAATCCGGCTCAAGTATCGGATAACTGCGCCGCATCGGCGCTGCCGGGACTGACGGAAGCGCAGATGCGCACGGTGCGTGACATCTACGATCGGCGCATCCGCGAGCACGTGCACGCGCGCTGGTAGGCGGATCCCGATCAGACGCAGGTACACCGATCGCCCGAGGGGACGATGAGCGACACGCTGAAGGCCGATTCACTCTCGTTCTTCGAGTCGATCATCATGGGCGTGGCCGGCAGCGCGCCCGGATTCTCGATCGCGGTGGCGATATCCGGCCTGCTGGCTACCGCGGGCGATTTGTCGCTGAACGCGGTGTTGATTTTCGCGCTGCCGATGCTCGGTATCGCGCTCGCCTACAAGGGTCTGAACGAGAAGTTCGCCAACGCCGGGGCGGCCTACGAGTGGACCAAGATCGGTTTCGGCAAGCTGCCCGGGTACTTCTCGGGCTGGGCGCTCCTGGTCGCATCGATGGTGTTCATGATTACCGGCAGTGTGCCGCTCGGCACTGCGACGATCGATCTGGTCGCGCCGGCTCTCGCCGGCCACGTGCTGCTCACGACCGGCATCGGCGCGGTCTGGTTCCTGGGCATCGGCCTGGTCCTGATCGCCGGGATCGAGATCACCAGCCGGGTGCAGGTGGTGATGAGCTCGATCGAGCTGTCGATCCTGTTTGCGATCTCGGTCGCCGCGTTCGTGCGCACCGCGGGCGGACACGCTGTCAATCCGTTCTCGTGGAGCTGGTTCGGCCTGCACTACTCGCGGGGGAGCTTCGCGTCCTCGGCGTTGATCGTCGTCTTCCTCTATTGGGGCTGGGACGTCACCGCGAATCTCTCGGAGGAGACCCGTAACGACCGCCCGAACGCGGCCGGTAATGGCGGATTTCTGAGCGTGTTCGTGACGATTGCGTCGTTCGCCGCGTTCACGGCGGCGACGCTCATGCTGTTCTCGCTGCGCGAGTCGTCCGGATTCTCCGACAACCTGATCTATCAGGTCGCCATTGCAGCCGGGCTGGGCAAGGTCGGCGGTTATGCCGCCGCGCTGGCATTGATTCTCTCCAGCATCGCCACACTCGAGACCACGATGCTGCAGTTCTCGCGCACCCTGTTCGCGATGGGACGCGATCGGGCATTGCCGGGCTGCTTCGGCGAGGTGCACGCGCGCACCGTCACGCCGGTGCGAACGATGTACCTGCTGCTTGGGGTCGGGCTCGTCGCGATCTTCGGCGCGAGCCTCATGCCGTCGGTCGCTTCGATTCTGGCCGATTCGGTCAATGCGATCGCCGTGCAGGTTTCCTACTATTACGGCCTCGCGGGCCTGGTGTGCGCCTGGCTCTACCGGTCGAGCTACCGGGAGTCCCTCGGAACGTTCCTGAAATACGTGGCGGCGCCTGCGCTGAGCGCGGTTATACTGATGACGCTGGGGATCTACGCGATCTCAACGTTCGACATGATCACCCGGATGGTTGGTATCGGTGGTCTGGTCGCTGGGATTCTGTTTTTTCGGCCGGGGGGCTATCGGCGGCTCGCCGCGGCGGTATCTGTCTCATGAAGCGCACCGTACGAGCTCCTCGAGTGATCACGATGAAAAGGCGCCGCAGTTGCGGCGAGTGACCGGGAGTACGTGAATGGCAACGATCAAAGTTCTGCCGAATGGCCCCTACCAGGTCGAGGGAGACGACGTGGCAGTCCTCGACTCGAGCGGCGCGAAGTATGCCACCGCCAGGCGTCCAGTCTATCTGTGTCGTTGCGGTGGCTCGAAGAGCAGGCCGTTTTGCGACGGCACGCACGCCAAGATCGGCTTCAAGGCCACGGAGAGCGCCGTGTCCGGCGGCCGGGACGCTCCGGGCAAGAGCTGAGCGTCGGCTCTCGGACGGAACGCTGACGCTCGCTGCTCTCAATTCTGCGGGGTGCGCTTGCAGATGCCCAGGAGCGTTGCCGCGTCGGCCTGAGACATACCGAGTTCGTTCCAACGCGCCAGATACAGCCGCTGCACCGGGACGCCGTGCGCCGCCGGGCCGAGCTGTAATTGGGGCACAGCTGCTTTGACTGCGAATATGACGGAAGCGGTCGCGTGGAACCCGAGACTGGCGGATGCAGTACGGGGTCGGGTGACTCCACAAGATGATTTGCCGTGAGCTCACCCATTCGGAATCCGAACTCGGGCGAACGTTCCTACTCGGTCCAGTCCTCGACTTTGAGGCCTGGCACGCCAGCAAAATGCCGTACATTGTTGGTGACGATGGTAGCCCGTTGGGAAACGGCATGGGCGGCGATCATGAGATCGGCGTTCCCCATCGGCTTTCCGAGCCGTTCGAGGGCGGCGCGGATTCGGGCATAGTGGGGCGTCACCGAGTTAGTCCAATCAAGAATCGAGAGACGCTCGAGGAAGCTCTCCACGAGATCGGCGAGTTTCGCGCTCTTTGATTTCTCGACTCCGAAGCGCAGCTCCGCCGCGGTGATCACGGACACGCAGATCTCATCGGCGTGCCTCTCGAAATGCTGCGCGAGCGATTCCGGGCGGCGGCGGATGATGTAGCTCGAAATATCCGTGTCGAGCATGAAAAGCTTCAAAGCGGCTCGCGGTCCTGCGGCGGGGAGTCGCCGCGGTCGGCGAGGAAATCGTCAGGGACGTCCACTTTGAGCGCAAAGAAAGACGCCCAGTCGGGCCGGATCGGGGAGAGCACGAGATTATCGCCCTGCTTACGGATGCGGACCTCCGTCACTTCCTCCGGAAAGCGCAGCTCCTGAGGGAGCCGCACCGCCTGGTTGGCGCCATTGCGGAAGATGGACGCACGGCGCAAAGCGACCGTGGCCATCGACTTGGCTGCCGTCCGGCGGGACGGAGGCTCTTTGCGCCCAGGCTTTCTCTTGATGCTCATAACGGGGATCCTCCTGACGATAAGCATATGCCTGGCATAGGCTCTGTCAATTCCCGCTGCCGAGATGAGTGAGCGCCTCTGCGCCGTTCAGCATGAGATCGGGACAGGGCCTCGGAAGCGGCCGGATTGCATGCGCGGATAGGGGGCCGCGGCGTTTTCGCCGTCCAGGCCTGCGCGCGGCCTGGACGGATGCGCTGCGCCGGGGCCGGCGGCCGGCGGGCAATCCCGCCCTGCAAGCTCCTTCTCCATCATGAGCACCTTCTGTGCGCGCGAGGCGCCCTGGTTTCGCGAGGTTCACCCCTCGCGGCGCCTCAAGGATTAGGAGTTTAGTCATCATGGAACGACCGGCTCCCGATTCGCAGGCCGTGGGTTACGCTGCGGATCGGGTTTGAACCGTGGTGCAGAGCCACCTGCGAATGGGAGCCGGCGATGAAGAACTTGCGATTTGTGGGGCTTGATGTTGATGCGGCGACGATCGCGGTGGCGGTAGCAGAGCGTACCGGTGAGGTGCGCAGCCTCGCGTGATCCCCAATCGGCCGGAGTCGGTGCGGTGGCTGATCGGCACGCTCGGCAAGCCCGAGCGGAACCAGTCGAGAGAGTTCCTACGGCCACCGCGCCCCCTCTCGAGTCTATCGTTCACGGCATTCGATCACGGAGTTATGTGATAATGGATCCTGGCCAACCGTGCGAGTCCAAATTGAATTGACGTTCTCTGGTTGATTTGATACATTCCAGGCTGCATCAAGAGTGGAGCGGTAGCTCCTGCCAACCTGCCTACCCGGGCAAGGTGGCGGCCCCCGAAAGGGGACGATGCGGCCGCTCCGGCAATTAATCGGGCAGCCCTCGTGAGTTTTTGCGTCCTGAGTTCAACATCAGGAGGTTCCGATGGCTGTTCGTCACGGGCTATTTACTTCCGAGTCGGTTTCCGGGGGGCATTCAGACAAGCTCTGCGATCGCTTGTCCGAGGCCATCCTTGATGAGTTTCTAAAGCGTGATCCGAATACGCCCGGAGCGTGCGAGGCGCCCTCCATGGTGCGGCGGGTGCTGACGGAGATTGGGTACCGGGACTCGGATCAGGACATCTCACCCGCCGGTGCTGATGTCGACGTGCGTTTCAATCACCAGAGCCGACAGACTGCATCCGCGGTCGACGGCGGCGAAAGCCTGGGCGCGGGAGATCAAGGCCTGATGTTTGGGTATTCGGCTCGGGAGACCGATGCACTGGCACCGCTATCCTGGACCCTCGCCAACGAGCTGATTGCGAGCGCCACATCCGTGACTCAAGACGCGGATGCGCCTCTGCGGGCCGATGGTAAGAGTCAGGTTACCGTGCGCTACCAAGAGGGTAGGTCCCTCGCCGTGCAGTCCGTCGTGCTGTCCTGGCAGCACTCCAATAGGCTTTCGCTCAAAGAAGTGCGAGGCGTTCTGCAGCAAGCAATGGTGGATAGGGTGGTGCCGCCGTCGCTGCGGACGGAGGACTTGCATTGTTATCTCAATCCGGCTGGCGCGTGGACGATTGGCGGTCCCAACGGCGACACCGGTCTCGCCGGACGCAAGATCAGTGTCGACACATACGGGGGCTCCTGCCCCCACGGCGAAGACCCATCGGAAGTCGATCGCTCGGCCGCCTACGTGGCCAGATCGGTCGCCAAGAATGTCGTCGCGGCGGAACTTGCCGAGCGGTGCGCGCTACAGGTGGCTTATGCCATCGGCGTCGCCGAGCCCGTATCGATCAGCGTCGATTTGTACGGCAGCGGAAACACGAGTGAAGATGCGATCGAGCGGACCATCCGGCAGGTGTTCGACCTGACCCCCTCTGGGATCATCCGGGATCTCAACCTGCTGCCGATCCATGCCCAGATGTCCTCGCTCGGGCGCTTCGGCAGATTCCGCGACCCGGCCGTTGTCCGACGGGAAGCCACCGACCGGGTTGACGCCCTCCGGGAGACCCTGCGATGACGAGCTATAACCGGATCCGCATCGGCGAGCAGGACTTCGCCTGGAGTACGAATGTGGGCTCTTCTAACGTGTGGGTTCAGATCCGTGATCGCGACCCGCACGACCGCAGGACATCCGGCACATGGATCGGCAGCTGGGTACCTGGCAGTGGCTTCTCCTGGCAGTGGAACGTCGCAGACCCGCACGCGTTCGGCGAATTCGATCGGCTGGGTTACCGGCATGAGATGGAGGTGATGCTCTCCGTCATCGGAGGAGCCTGGCAATGGCGCCGGGATGAGGCGCAGCGGCTTGCCAAGGCGCCCCCACAGCATAAATTCGAGGCCGTAGCGGGCGCGATCAGCGTGACCGCATACGATGCGGCCTGCGAATACCCCGGCACGATTGATGAGATGTCTGTAGAGCAGAATCTCCAGGCCTATTGCGCCACGATCGGGATCCATCGGGCCGTCAGGCGGCTCCGGCGGGGGTGGTTCCTTGGGCAGGAGCCCGCGCTGGCACAGCACGTGGAGCGAATACTCGAAGGGACCCCGGACATCGGTTCGCCGAGTGGATCATGGGGAAATGTCCAGCAACTTCGCCGAAACAACTTGGACGCCGGCGCGGCCAAGACCGCCATTGCTGCTGCCAATTCCCCCGATGCGCTTGCCGCCCGTGCGTCGCCGCAAGCGGTCCTGGCCAGCTATAGCCGTGATGGTGGGGACGGCCTTTTCGCCATCGAGGCCCGTCAATCTACAACCCGGATTTATGCTCTTGCCGACATCGCAGGCGCCACTTCGCGCGCGGTGCTCGCCCGCAGAATAGCCGATGAACTCGTCACGCGTTGCTGGCCATCGATGACGCCTCCCGGGCGGGATTGGTGGTTCTTTGACCTGTCCCACCTGGCGCTGACGGCGATCGGCGCCCGGGAGTTGGGCCTTCCGCAGGTCAGCGCATGGGCGGATCCCCTGTTTCATGCTTTTGTGGCGGGATGTTGGCAGCTCATCTGGACCGAGGAAGTTCTGTACTGGGTCGCCAAGCCTCTCGTACGGGTCGACGGGTGCAGGTTGCACTGCGAGAACGGTCCTGCCTTTGACTCGGATTGTGAGTCTGAGCCGCATTACTACTGGCATGGGATTCGTGTGGAAGGCTCCAAGATGCGCCGCCTTCGCGGGGCGAGGTACTGATCTGACAAACTGCGCTCGCTGCCAAGTACGCGCGCATTGCCGCCTGGGCGAGCCTGGCGCATCCCAAGTACTGCCGGAAGACCCAAGATTTGTGCGCAGAAGAGGCGCTGTCCGCTGCCGTGGCTGACATCTCGACAGCACTGGTCTAAGCCAGGGCGGTGCGCGAACCGTTCCGGTTGCGCAACCTGCGCCGCACGTGCGAGACGATGCTGGCCGGCCTTGGCGTATCGTCCGACATTCGCGCGCAGTTACAGAGTCACGGCCTGGGCGTGCAGAACCGACACTATGACCGCCATGATTACGCACCCGAGAAAGCGCCACCCTCGCGTTGTGGGCCGCGCACGTGAAAGGAGTGAAGGAAGGCAACGGCCAGCAATCGAACGTCGTGCCGCTGGTGCGGCCCTCAATCGCGTGACGCAGCGCTGCCGCCGTGTTCCTATTGACGTAGTACGCGAGACGTAATATACTCTCTGCATGGCCATCCAGTCGTTCGCCTGCAAGCGCACCGAGGCACTATTCCAGGGCGGCCATCCGCGAGAATTCCAGGCCTTCGAGAACGTGGCCACGCGCAAGCTGCGCCTGCTGAACGTCGCCAAGACCCTCGGCTTTCTGCGCTCACCGCCCGGGAACCGCCTGGAGTCCTTGAAGGGCGACCGGAAGGGCCAGCATAGCATCCGCATCAACGACCAGTTCCGCGTGTGCTTCACCTGGACGGACGCGGGGCCGCACAACGTTGAGATCGTCGATTACCACTGAGGGCTACCCTATGAGCAAACCAACCGACCGCATGCGCGCCATTCACCCTGGCGAGGTGCTGCGCGAGGAGTACTTGGCTCCCCTCGGCATGAGCGTGCATGCACTCGCCATGGAACTTGGGGTGCCGGCCACCCGCCTGCACGAAATCGTGAAAGAGCGGCGCGCCGTGAGCGCCGACACAGCCGAGCGCCTGGCTCGTTACTTCGGCGGCGATGCTGCGAGCTGGCTGGCGCTGCAAGGGGACTACGATCTGCGCACACTGCCGACCCGAAAAGACATTGAGCGCAAAGTCACTCCCCGCGACGCTGCCGCGTGAGCCAAAACCCGTCGCGCCTACCCTGCCGCTGATCCCGGCGGGGGAAAAGAGGCTCTGTTGAGAAACGAGTGGGTTATGCGGCCGCGTAAGGGTTGATCCGGGAGAAATGGCCGAAGAAGTACGTGCCGCCGACGAAATCAGGGCGCCGTGAGGTGCGCATCGTCCCTGAGCTTGTCGCCGAGCTAAAAGCGTATCGTGAGGCGGGGAGCGGCGAGGGGTTGCTGCTGCGGACGGGCAAGGGCAATGCGATGAATCCGAGCAACGTCCACCGCGACATCTGGCGACCGTTGCTGAAGCGGGCAGGGGTGCCCGCCCGTGATATCTACTCCGCGAGGCACACCTACGCGTCGCTCGCGCGCACCGCCGGCGAGTCCGCGCTCAACGTCGGGCAGTCGATGGGGCACGCGCGCTCGAAGCTCGTTGATGACGTGTACGCGCATGTGCGCGCCGAGGGGCTGGCGAGCGTCGCCCACGCGGTGGGTCGCGTGTGTTCGGCAGGCCTCAGCTACGTGCAATTGACGGGGGCAGGCGGACGTTGCCACGCCGTTAGACAGCGCCTCGACGACGGGCGACGAGAAGACCGCAACTGGTTGATTTGATTGGCTCCCCGGGTTGGACTCGAACCAACGACCAACGGATTAACAGTCCGACGCTCTACCGACTGAGCTACCGGGGAACCGGTTCGCGGGATTCGCGAAAGGGCGCGAATTTTGCGGTGTGCACCGGGCCCGCGTCAAGGAACCCGCAGCAAGAATTCATGCGTGTCCGCGGCGGTGTGGCGCGGCTGGGGATGGTGCAGCAGGCGGCTCAGTCGTTCCGGGCCGAGGTGAGCCTGTGCTCGCGAAGGGCCCAGAGGCGTCCGTAGGCGATCGCGTTGATTGCCAGCAGTAGCCCCGCCAGCACCCATTGATTCGGTCGGGTGAGTCCGGGGGGATACAGGATCGGCAGCAGGTAATGGCGCAGGAAGCCGCCGTGGTAGCCGGCCTGGCCGGCCAGGTGGCGCAGATGCTTCTCGAGCGCCGTCAGGGGGCAGATCTGACCGGAGACTTCCACCCACAGTCCCCAGGCCAGTGCGGGGATGTGGGCGAACGCCGCGCGGCGCCACTTCCAGGTCAGGAAGCCGCCGAGGATCACGAACCCGACGAACGCCAGGTGGACGACGACCAGACCATCGGCGAGTATTCGCCAGATCATGACCTTAGGTGCGGCGGCCTGCGCTTCCTCTGCTCAGGACACCCGCAATGCGCTCCATTGCATTCTTCAGTGTTTCCAAGCTGCATGCGAAGGACAACCGGATGTGTCCGCTCGCCCCAAAGGCCGAGCCCGGGACCACGGCGACTCCTCCCTCGGTGAGCAGCATCTCCGCGAAGTCAGTGTCCGAGCTTGAGCCGATGGCCGCCATCGCCTGGGTCACGTCCGCAAAGGCGTAGAACGTGCCCGATCCGGGCAGGCAGCTCACCCCGGGCAGCGCGTTCAGTGCCTCCACGACGTAGTCGTGACGCGCCTTGAATGCCTCGTTCATGCGCGCCACCTCGCTCTGGTCTCCCGAGAGTGCCGCGGCCGCCGCGTGTTGTGAGATGCTCGAGGCGTTCGACGTCGACTGCCCCTGGATGGTCGCCATCGCCGTAATCAGCTCTTTGGGCGCGCCACAGTAGCCGATGCGCCAGCCGGTCATGGCATAGGTCTTGGACACACCGTTGATGGTCACGGTGCGGCCGTAGAGCTCCGGCACCGCCGTCACCAGGCTGCAGAAGGGCTCGGACCCCCAATAGATTTTCTCGTACATGTCGTCGGTGCCGATGACGATGCGCGGCTGATCGATCAGTACTTCGCCGAGGGCGCGCAGCTCGGCGCGGGTGTAGGCGGCACCGGTGGGATTGCACGGGCTGTTCAGCAGCACCAGGCGTGTTTTCGGCGTGATGGCCGCGGCGAGCTGGCGCGGACTGATCTTGTAGCCCTGCGCGGGCCCGGAGGTGAGAATCACCGGCTGCCCGTCGGCGAGCAGCACCATGTCGGGGTAGGACACCCAGTAGGGCGCCGGGATGATGACCTCGTCGTCCTTGTCGAGCACCGCCATGCACAGGTTATAGAGGACCTGCTTGGCGCCGGTGGCAACCAGTATTTGCGAGCGCTCGTACTGGATGCCGTTGTCGCGCGCGAACTTCGCGATAATGGCATCCTTGATCTCGCTGGTACCCTCGACGTGGGTATAGCGGGTCATTCCCTTGTGGATGGCCTCGATGCCGGCTTCGGCTATATAGTGCGGCGTGTCGAAATCCGGTTCGCCGGCGCCGAGCCCGATCACGTCTTTTCCCTCGGCCCGCAAGCGCGCGGCACGGGCGGTGACGTTAAGGGTTGGCGAAGGCTTGACGCGCTGAACGCGCCGGGAAATGGTTACGGCCACGGGAATTCCTGTGATGCGCCAGAGCAACGGGCATCGCTATATTAAGGCATCGGCGTCGCCGCCACCATCCGGTGGCGGGCGAAAACGGCGAGGACCGAGCGGGCATGGAACATACTCCTTTTGAGCTCGAGGCTGATTTCCAGCCGGCGGGCGATCAACCCGCAGCCATCGAAAAACTGCTCGAGGGCCTCGATGACGGCTTGAGCGCACAAACCCTGCTCGGCGTCACGGGGAGCGGCAAGACGTATGTCGTCAGTGCGGTGATTGCACGCGCGCAACGCCCGACACTGGTGCTCGCGCACAACAAGACGCTGGCCGCGCAGCTCTACGGCGAATTTCGCGGCTTCTTTCCGCATAACGCGGTTGAATACTTCGTCTCGTACTACGATTACTACCAGCCCGAGGCGTACGTTCCCGCATCGGACACGTACATCGAGAAAGACGCCTCGATCAACGAGCACATCGAGCAGATGCGCCTTTCGGCCACCAAGGCGCTGCTCGAGCGGCCCGATGCCATCATCGTCGCCACAGTCTCTTCCATCTACGGGCTCGGCGACCCGCAAGCCTACCTCGAGATGATCCTGCACCTTAAGCGCGGGGACCCCATGGATCAGCGCCGGATGCTGCGGCGCTTGGCGGACATGCAGTACACGCGCAATGAACTCGATCTGACCCAGGGCACCTATCGAGTGCGGGGTGATGTCATCGACATCTTTCCGGCGGAGTCCGAGCGCGAGGCCATACGAGTCGAGCTTTTCGACGATACCATCGAGTCGCTCTCGGTATTCGATCCTTTGACCGGCGCGATCGAGCGCAAGGTGCCGCGCTTCACCGTCTATCCAGGTACCCACTACGTCACGCCCAAGGAGCGGCTGCTCGGGGCGATCGACCACATCCGCGTGGATCTGCGCGCGCGCCTGGAGGAGCTCCGTGGGGCGGGCAAGCTGCTCGAGGCGCAGCGGCTCGAGCAGCGCACGATGTACGACATGGAGATGATGCAGGAAGTGGGCTACTGCGCCGGAATCGAGAACTACTCGCGCTACCTTTCAGGTCGCGCCCCCGGGGAGCCTCCGCCGTGCCTGTTCGATTATCTGCCGCGCAACGCGCTGCTGGTGATCGACGAGAGTCACCAGACCATCCCGCAGCTCGGAGCGATGTATCGCGGCGACCGCTCGCGCAAGGAGGTGCTGGTCGAGTACGGCTTTCGTCTGCCCTCGGCACTGGACAATCGTCCGCTGAAGTTCGAGGAGTGGCAACGCCTGGCGCCGCAGATGATCTTCGTGTCCGCGACACCCGGACCTTACGAGGCGCGTCACGCGGGTCAGACGGTCGAGCTGGTGGTTCGTCCGACCGGGCTCGTCGACCCCGAGGTCGAGGTGCGGCCGGTCGCCACCCAGGTGGACGATGTGCTCTCGGAAATCCGCGCGTGCGCGGCGCGGGATGAGCGGGTGCTGATCACTACCCTCACCAAACGAATGGCCGAGGATCTCACCGAGTACCTCGTTGAGCACGGTGTTCGGGTGCGCTACCTGCACGCCGACATCGAGACCGTCGAGCGCACGGAGATCATCCGGGACTTGCGCCTCGGGAAGTTCGACGTGCTGGTGGGCATCAACCTCCTGCGCGAGGGGCTCGACCTGCCGGAGGTGTCGCTCGTGGCCATTCTCGATGCCGACAAGGAAGGGTTTCTGCGCTCGGACAACTCGCTCATCCAGACCATCGGCCGCGCGGCGCGCAATCTGCATGGCCGGGCGATCCTCTACGCGGATCAGATCACCGGCTCGATGCGTCGCGCGATGGACGAGACCGAGCGCCGCCGGCACAAGCAGCTGGAGTACAACGCCGTGCACGGGATCACACCGCGGGGGATCCGCAAGTCCGTGGCGGACATCATGGAAGGCGCCCGAAGCGCGGCGCCCACGCCGCGCGGCCGGCGGCGCGCAATTGCACAGGGTCGCGCCGAGGCCCCGGCCGCCCCCGAATCGCTCGAGCCCGCGGCGATCGCGCGGCGGATCAAGAAGCTCGAAAGCGAGATGCTCGAGCGGGCGCACAATCTGGAATTCGAGGCGGCGGCGCAGCTGCGCGATGAGGTCGCGCGGCTGAAACGGCTTGAGTTGGGCGTCGCGTGAGGGCGGTAGCGTAAGTTCTTGGAATGCCTTGGATTAGCTTGCGCGGCTCGCCTCGCTCTTGTATCGTTCGCGACCCTCCTTACAGGAGAATTCCGCGACAGGCGCGTAGCTCAGTGGTAGAGCACCACCTTGACATGGTGGTGGTCGGTGGTTCGATCCCACTCGCGCCTACCAGTTTGCATGACGGGCGCTTCCGGCGCGGCCGGCGGCGCCCGTCGGCGTTGCAGGTCTTCAGATCGATCCGGAGAGCATCGAGATGCCGGTCGTCACTTTGCCCGATGGCAGCAAGCGCCCGTTCGACCACCCGGTGACGGTGGACGAGGTGGCCGCTGGCATTGGCGCGGGCCTGCGCAAGGCGGCGATCGCCGCTCGCGTCGACGGCAAGCTGGTGGATATCTCGTACGCCATCGATCACGATGCGGCGCTCGCCATCGTGACCGACAAGGATCCGGACGGCCTGGAGGTCATCCGGCACTCTACGGCGCACCTGCTGGCCCAGGCGGTCAAGCAGCTCTTCCCCGAGGCCCAGGTCACCATCGGACCGGTGATTGAGGACGGGTTCTACTATGATTTCGCCTACGAGCGCCCCTTTACCCCGGAGGATCTGGCCGCCATCGAAGCCCGGATGCGGGCCCTTGCCGACGCCGACCAGAAGGTGACTCGGCGGGTCATGCCACGTGATGAGGCGGTCGCTTTCTTCAAGGGGCTGGGCGAGCGCTACAAGGCCGAGATCATCGCCGGTATTCCGTCCAACGAGCCGATCAGCCTCTACGGACAGGGCGATTGGGTCGACCTGTGCCGGGGACCCCACGTGCCGTCCACCGGTAAGCTCAAGGCCTTCAAGCTTACCAAGGTGGCCGGGGCCTATTGGCGGGGGGATTCGCGCAACGAGATGCTCCAGCGCATCTATGGCACGGCTTGGCCGGACAAAAAGCAGCTCGATGCCTATCTGCACAGGCTCGAGGAGGCCGAGAAGCGCGACCATCGCCGCATCGGCAAGGAGCTGGACCTCTTTCACCTGCAGGAAGAGGCGCCGGGCGCGGTGTTCTGGCACCCCAAGGGTTGGACCGTCTTTCAGAATCTGATCGAGTACATGCGCGAGCGGCAGCGGGCGGCCGGGTACCAGGAGGTGAATGCGCCAGAGCTGATGGACGCGGCGCTCTGGAGGCAATCGGGGCACCTGGAGAAGTTCGGCGAGAACATGTTCCTCACCCAGACGCCGGATGAGCGTCTCTACGCCATCAAGCCGATGAATTGCCCGGGCCATATCCAGATCTTCAAGCACGGGCTGCGCAGCTACCGCGAACTGCCGGTGCGGCTCTCGGAATTCGGCAAGGTGCACCGGTACGAGCCCTCGGGGGCGCTGCACGGGCTGATGCGAGTGCGCGCGTTCACCCAGGACGATGCGCATATCTTCATCACCGAGGAACAGATCACCGAGGAGTGCGTCGCGGTGACGCGGTTGATTCTGGATATCTACCGGGATTTCGGCTTCGAGGACGTGCGCATCAAGTTCGCCGACCGTCCCGAGAAGCGCGTCGGGGCGGACGAGGTATGGGACCGGGCCGAGGAAGCCCTCAAGGCGGCCTCCAAAGCCGCCGGCATCGACTACATCTTCAATCCGGGTGAGGGGGCCTTCTACGGCCCGAAGCTCGAGTTCGTCCTGCGCGATGCCATTGGCCGCGACTGGCAGTGCGGCACGGTGCAGGTGGATCTGAACCTGCCGGGGCGGCTCGGTGCGCACTATATTGATGAGAAGAGCGCCAAACGCACCCCGGTGATGCTGCATCGGGCGATTTTCGGCTCGCTCGAGCGCTTTTTCGCCATTCTTCTCGAGCACCATGCCGGGCGATTGCCGGTGTGGCTGGCGCCCGTTCAAGCGGTGGTCATGAGCATCACCGACCGGCAGGCAGAATACGTACGTTCCATAACGGAATCCCTGAAAAATCAGCAATTTCGGGTCGAGACCGACTTGCGTAACGAGAAGGTCGGCTTTAAGATCCGCGAGCACACGCTGCAGCGTGTTCCGTATCTTTTGGTCGCGGGCGACAAGGAAGTGGCCGCGAAACTCTTGTCAGTGCGCACCCGAAGCGGCAAGGACCTTGGCACGATGTCCCTGGAGACGTTCAGCGAACGGCTCCGCATCGAGGCCGAGAGCCGCGGGCGCCGTACGTTGGAGGATTGACGCATAGCCAGTGTAACCAAGCGGGTCCGGCGCAACGAGGAAATTCTGGCGCCGCAACTGCGCGTGATCGCGGCCGACGGGTCGCAGGCGGGAGTGATGTCGCGAGCCGACGCATTGCAGTTGGCATCGACGGCGGAGCTTGATCTGGTGGAGGTTTCGCCGACGGCTCAACCACCGGTCGTGCGCATCATGGATTACGGCAAATTCTTGTTCGAGCAGAACAAGAAGGCGCACTCGGCGAAGCGCAAGCAGAAGCAGATTCAAGTCAAGGAAGTGAAGTTCCGTCCTGGCACGGGCGAATCCGATTATCAGATCAAGCTGCGTAATCTGGTCCGCTTCCTAACCGAGGGCGACAAGGCCAAGGTGACCTTACGGTTCCGCGGCCGGGAGATGGTTCACCAGGAGATCGGCCGCAAGCTCCTTGACCGGGTGGTCGTCGATCTCGCCGAGCACGGCATCATCGAGCAGAACCCCCTGATGGAGGGCCGGCAGATGATCATGGTGTTTGCTCCGAAGAAAAAGTGACGGCCGGCCGCCGTGGATCGGCGGTTCGGTCGTTCGCCCGTAGCAGGCGCCGCGTGCGTCTTGCGACCGGGCTACAGTAACAGTCGAGGAGTCACATGCCTAAGTTGAAAACCAACCGGGCCGCAGCCAAGCGCTTTCGCAAGACGGCGAAGGGCTTCAAGCGGTATGCGTCCAAACGCCGCCACAACCTCGGGCACAAGGACCCGAAGGTCAAGCGCCACGCCCGCTCGGGCGGAACGAGCCTCGTCCACGAGACCGATGTCGGTCGTCTCGTACGACTCCTTCCGCACAGCAAGTAATTTCGAGCGAGGTTCGCAATGGCTAGAGTCAAACGTGGCGTGACGGCCGGGCGCCGTCACAAGAAAGTTCTTGGCAAAGCGAAGGGCTATTACAACGCCCGGCGCAAGGTCTATCGTGCCGCCAAACAGGCGGTCATCAAAGCAGGCCAGTACGCCTACCGCGACCGGCGGCAGAAGAAGCGCGAGTTCCGCGCGCTGTGGATCGCGCGCATCAATGCCGCGGCCCGCGTGCACGGTCTATCGTACAGCCGCATGATCAACGGCCTGGCCAAGGCCGGCATCGAGGTCGACCGCAAGGTGCTCGCCGATCTGGCCGTGCACGATGCCGAGGCATTCGGCGCCATCGCGGCGCAGGCCAAAGCTGCACTCGGCGCGGCCTGATCCGGCCGCGGTCCGGACGCGCAATGCAGGCGCTGACCGCCCTGGTTGAGCAGGCGCTCGCCGAGGTCGGCGGCTGTACCGACCTCGGTGCGCTCGATGCGACGCGCGTGCGCTGGCTTGGCAAGAAGGGCGCGCTCACCGAGCAGTTGAAATCCTTGGGCGGCCTGGCGGCCGCCGAGCGGCCGGCCGCAGGCGCGCGAATCAACGAGGCCAAGGCGCGCCTGCAGGCGGCTATCGAAGCGCGCCGCGAGCAGCTCGGCCGCGAGGAGATCGAGCGTGCGCTGGCGGCCGGGCGGATCGATGTCACATTGCCCGGCCGGGGCGAGATGCGCGGCGGGCTGCATCCGGTGACCAAGGCCCGGCTGCGTATCGAGGCGCTGTTTCGCGCAGCGGGATTCGAGGTCGCCACGGGACCGGAGATCGAGGACGATTTCCACAACTTCGAGGCGCTGAATTTTCCGCCGAATCATCCCGCGCGGGCGATGCACGACACGTTCTATTTCCCCGGCGGCAAGCTGCTGCGCACCCATACCTCGCCGGTGCAGATCCGGGCCATGCTCGAGCGCGGCGCGCCGATCGCCATCATCGCGCCCGGCCGGGTCTATCGCTGTGATTCCGACATGACCCACTCGCCGATGTTTCACCAAGTCGAGGGGTTGAAGGTGGACGAGGGCGTCAGCTTTGCCAACCTCAAGGCGATTCTGCACGGATTCCTGCAGGCGTTCTTCGAGCGCGATCTGGCGATGCGTTTGCGGCCGTCATTCTTCCCGTTCACCGAGCCGTCCGCGGAAGTTGACATGTCATGTGTCTTCTGTGACGGCCGGGGCTGCCGCACCTGCAAATATACCGGTTGGCTCGAGATCGCCGGGTGCGGCATGGTCCACCCGAACGTGCTGACGGCGAGCGGCATCGACGCGGAGCGCTTCAGCGGCTACGCCTTCGGCGCCGGAATCGATCGGCTCGCGATGCTGCGCTACGGGGTGAGCGATCTGCGCCTGTTCTTCGAGAGCGATCTGCGCTTTCTCGAGCAGTTTCGGACGCTGTGATGAAGGTTTCGTATGCCTGGCTCAGGGAGTGGATCGAGATGCCGTGGGACGGTGCGTTGCTCGGACAGCGCCTGACGATGGCGGGCATCGAACTGGAATCGATCGAGGCGGTTGCACCGGAATTCCTGGACGTGCGGGTGGCCGAAATCCTCTCGGCCGAGAAGCATCCGAATGCGGAGAAACTGCGGGTCTGCCGCGTGGCCTGCGGAGCGGGCGAGCCGCTGCAGATCGTTTGCGGCGCCCCCAACGCGCGCGCCGGCCTGAAGAGCGCGCTGGCGGTGATCGGGGCGCGACTCGCCGGGGGCCTGACGATCAAGGCCGCCAAGCTGCGCGGTGTCGAGTCGGCCGGGATGCTGTGCTCGGCCCGGGAGCTGGGCCTGGCCGAGGACTCGCAGGGGATCCTGGAACTGCCCGCTGATGCGCCCGCCGGCGTTGCGCTCGCGACCTATCTGCAGCTCGACGACGTGGTGCTCGACTTCAATGTGACGCCGAACCGGGGTGACGCGCTCTCGATCCTCGGTATCGCCCGGGAAGTAGCGGCGCTCTCGGGCAAGTCCGTCACGGGACCTGCGCCGCGGCCGGTGAGCGCGGCGCATGGCGATACCCTTCCTGTGCATCTGGAGGCCCCCGCGGCGTGCCCGCGATTCGCCGGCTGCGTGCTGCGCGGTATCGACAACCGGGTGCTCACCCCGATATGGATCAGCGAGCGTTTGCGCCGAGCCGGCGTGCGCTCGATCAGTCCGGTGGTCGATGTCACCAACTACGTGATGCTCGAGCTGGGCCAGCCCATGCACGCGTACGATCGGGCCAAGCTCGAGGGCGGGATCCAGGTTCGCTTCGCCCGGGACGGGGAGTCCGTGCGGTTGCTCGATGCCCGTACGGTGCAAGTCGGGTCCGACGTGCTGCTGATCTGTGACGCCGCCGGTCCGGTAGGTCTTGCCGGCATCATGGGCGGTGAGCGTACCGCGGTCAGCCGCGAAACCCGCGACATCTTCCTGGAAGTCGCCTACTTCTCGCCGGAGGTCATCATCGGACGGGCACTGCGCTGGGGCCTCGCGACTGACGCCAGCCAGCGTTTCGAGCGCGGTGTGGACCCTGGGGGTCAGGAGCGGGCTGTGGCGCGCGCAGTGCAGCTGATCCAGTCGATCGCCGGTGGCGAGGCCGGTCCCGTCATCGTGACGGAATCCGAACGGCACCGGCCGCAGCGGCCGCCAGTGCGGTTGCGGCGTTCTCGGCTCTCGCAGCTGCTCGGGGCGCAATTCGACGATGCACGCGTGGAAGCGACGCTCGCGGGCCTCGGGATGGGCGTCGAGCCACTGCCCGGCGGCTGGCACGTCACGGCGCCGTCGTACCGCTTCGACATCGCGATCGAGGCGGACTTGATTGAGGAAGTGGCGCGCATTGTCGGTTACGAGGCGATCGGGGAGGACGATGCGCGCGGCCCCGAACGCGTGCGTGCGCAGCCTGAGTCCGAGCCCGCCGAGCACGCGGTGCTCGAGGTGCTGGCAATGCGCGGCTATCAGGAGGCCGTGAGCTACGCGTTCGTCGACCCCGGGCTGCAACAGCAATTATTTCCAGATGCGGCCGCGCTCGCCCTGGCCAACCCGATTGCGAGCGATCTGTCGGTCATGCGCGTGTCGCTGTGGCCGGGGCTGCTGAAGGCGGCACTGGAGAATCAGCGGCGTCAGCGCGAGCGGATCCGTCTGTTCGAGCATGGCGCTCGCTTCGAGTGGCGCGACGGGACGACGCACGAAATCGACACGTTGGCAGGCCTGGCCTGTGGACCGCGCTGGCCGGAGCAATGGGGCGTGTCCGCCGCGATGCGCGAACCGGCGGATTTCTTCGACGTCAAGGGCGATCTGCAGGCGCTGTTCGCCGCGCTTTCGCCGACGGCGTCCTGGCGCTACGAGCCGCAGACCCGTCCATGCCTGCACCCGGGGCGCAGTGCGCGGCTGATGCGTGGGGATCAACCGGTGGGCTGGCTCGGGGCGCTTCATCCGTCGCTCGTGCGAGCGCTCGAGTTCGTGCACGCGCCGATCCTGTTCGAGCTCGATTGGGCGGCATTGGCGCTCGATCGGCCACGGTATCAGGAGATTTCACGGCAGCCTCAGGTGCGGCGGGACATCGCATTCGTGGTCGATGAAGCCGTGCCTTTAAGTCGGCTGCTCGAGCGTGTAAGCTTGGCGGCGTCGAGTCTTCTGCGTGACCTTCGCGTTTTTGACATATACCAAGGTCGGGGTATCGAACCTGGACGAAAAAGCATTGCTTTAGGCTTGATTTTTCAGGATTTTTCTCGCACCCTTACGGACGATGACGTAGCCCGCCTCGTCGCCGCGGTGGTGGCAGATTTACGCGAGAGCTTCAACGCGAGCATTCGAGAATAATCATGGCTCTGACGAAGGCGGAGATGGCCGAAGCGCTGTTCAATCAGCTCGGGCTGAACAAACGCGAGGCGCGTGAGTTGGTTGATCTGTTCTTCGAGGAAGTGCGCACCGCGCTTTCCAACGGCGAGCAGGTCAAGCTCTCCGGCTTCGGCAATTTCGATCTGCGGGACAAGAACCCGCGGCCGGGACGCAATCCCAAGACCGGCGAGGAGATTCCGATCACCGCGCGGCGCGTGGTAACGTTCCGCCCCGGACAAAAACTCAAAGCGCGGGTCGAAGCATATGTTGGAGCCCAGGAATAACGCCGAGCTGCCGGCCATCCCCGGCAAGCGTTATTTCACCATTGGCGAGGTGAGCGAGTTGTGTGGCGTCAAGCCGCACGTGCTGCGCTATTGGGAACAGGAATTTCCGCAGCTGAAGCCGGTCAAGCGCCGGGGTAACCGCCGTTACTACCAGCGCCAGGACGTGATCGTGATCCGGCAGATCAGGAGCCTCCTCTACGAGCAGGGCTTCACCATCGGCGGTGCGCGCAACCACCTGACCGGCGAGGAGGCGCGCACGGACGTGTTTCAGAGCCAGCAGCTCGCCAAGCAGGTGCGGCTCGAACTCGAGGAGCTGCTGAAGATCCTCAGGCGCTGAGCCCCTCCCGAAAGCGGCGCGTTCGGAGTATCATTGCGCCTCGCGAGACATCCCCGCTCGCATCGGTTCCAAAGAAGACGGATAGAGACCATCGTCGGAGCGTGGCGCAGTCTGGTAGCGCACTTGCATGGGGTGCAAGGGGTCCCGAGTTCAAATCTCGGCGCTCCGACCAATAAAAACATGGACTTACGCTTTCAACCTTCCCGGTAGATTTCCAGCGGGGTACCAGTAGGGGTACCAGCAGCACCTTTCTGAGCCTTCATGGCGTGCTGCGAG
>JAKBWB010000019.1 GCA_021843755.1 Pseudomonadota bacterium | reverse complement strand
CTTCCGAGACCAGCTCGATGCCCGCCCGGGCCCCGGCCGGCAGCAGCCGAATCGGCTCCCCGACGGCCAGGTGATGGCGGTCGGCCACCAGCGTGCGCAGCGGCTCCCCGGGCGGCGGGAAGCTCACCGCCAGTGACGCCTCGGCGAGCCCGTAGACCGGATACATCGCCGTGCGGCTCAGACGGGCCGGTGCCATGCGCTCCAGAAACCGATTGCACAGCTCCACGGAAATCGGCTCGGCACCGTTGAAGATCAGCCGCACGCTCGACAGATCGAGTCCATCGACGGGGCGCTCCCCGAGCACCTTCAGGTAGTGCTTGTAGCCGAAGTTCGGCGAGCTCAGGATCGAGGCGCGCACGCGGCTGGCGAGTTCGAGCCACAGCAACGGCCGGCGGATGAACAGTTCCGTGGGCATCAGATGCGCCCGCACCCGGTTGAAAAACATCACCAGGTGAAAGCCGATCAGGCCCATGTCGTGGGTCAACGGCATCCACGAGAGACTCACGTCGCGCTCATTGAAACCGCAGACCTCGCTCGCGCCGCGGGCATTGGCCAGTATGTTGGCGTGGGTCAGGACCACGCCCTTCGGCTCGCGGGTCGAGCCCGATGAGAACTGGATGAAGGCCACATCCTCGGGGCGCGCCGCATGGATCCTGCCGGCGCGCCCGATCTCGGCAAGATCCTCGACGAGGAAGGCGCGCGTGCGCAGCCGCTCGGCCGTCTCGCCCTGGCCGCTCTCGGCGGCACAGGCCCCGATGCGCTCGAGCGCCCGCCGCTCCGTGTAGATGAACGGCTCGCCCAGCCGCCGCGCAATCCGCAGCAGCTTCTGCCGGTGCTCCTCGCTGATCCCCCCCGCCACGGGCACCGGGATGATCCCGCCCAGAATGGCAGCCCAGAACGCGTCGATGAATTGCTCGTTGCTCCCGAGCAACAGAATCAGCGTGTCCCCGCGGCGCGCACCCAGGCGCTGCAGGTGATAGAGGATACCCAGCGCCCGCTCGTGCAGTTCCGCGAACGACACGGTACGGCCATCATGCTCGCCCTCCAGGTAGGTAATCCCGCCCGGGAAAACGCGGTTGGCTTCCAGCAGCTCGGTCAAGGTCGTGACATTGGGCATCAGCGACGTTCCAGTCTCATGATTACGGGGTGGCGGGTGCGCAGATTGATCAGGGCCTCGAGCGCAAGCGGCGGGCCGGGCACATGCACCAGGCGCAGGCGGCGCGCCACCCGCTGCACGTGCATCAGCATCTCGTAGAGCGCGAAGGTCTCCCCGATGCAATGCCGCGGCCCGGCGGCGAACGGCATGTAGGCGAAGCGCGGCCGCTCGGCCTCGTGCTCCGGCGCGAAACGCTCGGGCCGGAACTGATCCGGCTCGGGCCAGTAGCGCGGATGGCGGTGCAGAAGATACAGCGGCAGCAGCACGTTGGTGCCCGCCGCAATAGTGTAGCCGCAGAGCACGTCCGGCCCGATCGTGCGGCGCGAGAGCACCCAGCCGGGAGGATACAGCCGCAACGCCTCGTCGATCACCTGGCGCAGGTAGGGCAGCCGCTCGAGCTGCAGCAGGCTCGGGGCGCGCGCGTCGGCCTGCGCAGCCGCATCGATCTCGGCGTGCAGCTTCGCTTCGACCTGCGGGTGCTGGGCGAGCAGGTACCACGTCCAGTTCAGGCCGCTCGCCGTGGTCTCGTGCCCGGCGACGATCAACGTCATGATCTCGTCGATGAGCTCGCGCTCGCTCATGGGCGCACCGGTCTCCTTGTCGCGCGCACTCATCAACATCGCAACGTAGTCGAAATGCTCCTCGCCATCGGTGCGCCGGCGTGCGATCAGGCCCGCCACCAGACGGGTGAGGGAGCGGAACTTGTAGGCGAATTGCAGGTTGCGCGCCTGCTCCTTGGTCACCACCTCGAAGGGATTGCCGCCGAGCTCGGCCGACATGCGCTCCAGGTCGCGCCCGAAAATCGCTCTGAGGACGATCTTGAGGGTCAGCTCGCTCATCTCTTCGGTGAGGTTCACCGACTCGCCGCGCCGCGCCAATTCCTCCCAGCGCTCGAGCAGCGCGTCCGTGGCCGCGGCGATCGTCTCGGCGAAGCCGCCGACGACCCGCCGGTGGAACAGCGGCTGCATCATCATGCGCTGGCGGCGCCAGAACTCGCCCTCGCTGGTCATGATGCCGTTGCCGAGCAGGATCTTCACCCGATCGAGACCGACCCCCTTGGTGTAATTGCGGTGGTTTGAAACGAGGATGCGCTTGATGTCCTCGGGATGATGCACGACGTAGGTATACGCCTTGCGGGCCGGCACGTAGACACGGTAGATGTCCCCGTGCTCGGCGAACAGCTGGATCATGCGCTCCAGGGAGTCGTCCGTGGAGCCCACGTCGAACTCGGCGGCCGCCACCGGCGGACCGCCCTGGGTTGTGGCGGGCGTGCTCATGTAAGCTTTCCATTATAGCAATCGATATTCCCGCGATCGGAGCCGCTGCCGCATGACCCAGCCTAGCCTGCGCAATTCCTTCTACCGCACGCCCGGGCCCGTGGGCCGGCGCATGACGCCGCTACGGCGGCGGCTGTACCGCCTGGCGATCCCGCTGGGGCTGGCGATCGTACGCCTCTGGTGGCGACTCGCACCGGTGGTGAAGGTCGAGGGCGAGGAGCATCTGCGCGCTGCGCTCGCCGAAGCCCCCTCCGTGCTGCCCTGCTACTGGCATCAGCATCAGCTCTATTGCGGCAAGTATCTGCTCGAGCAGCGCGCACGCGGCATGAAGATCGGCTGGCTGATCAGCCCGTCCGTGGACGGGGAGATCGGCGCGATGCTCGTGCACCGCCTGGGCGCCCACGCCATCCGCGGCTCCTCGACCCACACCGGCGCACGGGCGCTGCGCGATTACTATCAGGCGCTGGTCAAGGAGAACATCTCTCCGGCGATCACGCCTGACGGCCCGCGCGGACCGCGCAACCAATTCAAGCCGGGCACGATCCTGCTGGCACAACTGTCGGGCCGGCCCATCGTACCGATGGCCTATGCGGCCACTCGGGCCTGGCGCATCAAATGGGACGGGTTCGTCATCCCCAAGCCCTTCGCCCGGGTGGCCATTGCGATCGGTCCGCCACGCCACGTACCCCGGACGCTCGATACCCAGGCGCTGCTCGACCTGCAGCAAGAGATGGCCGACGCGCTGCGCCAGGCGTTCGAGACGGCCCGGCGGGCACTCGAATGAGCGTGCCGAACCCTCGGTTCGGCGCAAGGCCTCCCCGGCTAAAGCGTGCGCCGGTTCGCACCCCCGACCGCGAGCGGGAAGATTCTGTCAAGTCGGCAACTCTCGATCGAACAGTGTGTTAGCTTGTATTCTTGACTGAGTGTGCGAGAATCTGGCGCAACTCGTTAAAAGTCCAGGTCCCGGGAACCCCGCAAGGCCAGGCGGCACTTCACGCGCCCGGGCACGATCCGGGTGTAGGCTGCGAGCGACGGGCTGAGAGGTTACCGGTTAATGTCGAGCCAACCACCGGACAAATCCGCGGATTTCACCTCCACGGACATCCTGGCATCCGGTCTATGGAAGGACCGGACGTCCAAGCTCGGCATCGATGGCACCTGCACGCAAATCGCCGTCGAATTCCAAAATGTCCGCAAGAGCAACCTTGCGCAGTGCCTGCAGCGCAACCTCGTCTTGCTGCGGGAAATCACCGGAGTCGATTGCGCCTTCCTCGCCACGCTCCGTCCGGATCACCCGGTCATTCAGGACGTGCAATTCGAGCGTACCGCGCTCGCGCAGTGCAGGCCCGAGGGGCTGCACGAAACGCCGCTCGACGCCCTGCCCTGGCTGAACGGCCGGCTCGATCACCTGCGGCTCTCGAAATTGCCCGATACGGCCCACGCCACGCGCGAGCAGAGCGCGGAGGCGGAACGCTTCGCTGCGCTGCACATCGGCTCGGTGCTGCTGGTGGCGATGCACGTGCAGGGCAAGCCTGCCGGCCTGCTCGGTCTCGCCAATACGCTGCCGCGCCCCTGGGACGTCAGCCAGCAGCTGCTGATGAAGCTGATCGGCACCAGCCTCGCCACGGGCCTCGAGCGGCTGCGCATCGAAGCGCGCCTGGCGAAGCTCGAGGAGCGCAACAGCCTCGCGCAGTCCGCTGCCAACGACGGTCTGTGGGACTTCGACGTCGAGAACAACGAGGTGTACTTCTCTCCGCGCTGGAAGTCGATGCTCGGCTACCGCGACGAGGATCTGCGCGGCTCGCCCGACTGGAGCAGCCTGGTGCATCCGGATGACCTGCCGCGGGTCCAGGCGGCGCTCCGCGAGCACATTGACGGCAGGACACCGAACTTCGAGAGCACGCACCGCATGCGCCACCGCACCGGCGAGTGGCGCTGGGTGGTCAGTCGCGCCACCGCCCGCGTCGATGAACACGGGCGGCTGCTGCGACTGGTAGGGGTCGAATTCGACATCACCGAGCGTAAACTCTACGAGGAAGCGCTGTTCCGCGAGAAGGAAAGCGCGCAGATTACGCTGCAGTCGATCGGCGACGGGGTCATCACGTCCGACGCGGATTCGGTCGTCGACTACATCAACCCAGTGGCCGAGGCGCTCACCGGCTGGCGTCTCGAGAACGCCATGGGCCGGCCGGTCGAGGAGATCTTCCGTTCCTTTCACGAGGAGACCTGCGAGCCGCTGGAGAATCCGCTGACCATGTCGATCCGGCGCATTCGCCCGGTGAAATCGGTGCGGCCGATGCTGCTGATCCGCCGCGACGGCAACGAGCTGTATGTCGAGAGCACCGCCGCGCCCATCCGCGACGGCGCCGGCAAGGTCACCGGCGGCGTGCTCGTGTTCCACGACGTGAGCGAGGCGCGCGAATTGAATCGCCGCCTCTCCTATCACGCCAGCCACGATCTGCTCACGGGCCTGGTCAACCGGCGCGAGTTCGAGAGCCGCCTCGAGCGTGCCCTGAAGAGCGCCAAGGCGCACGAGTCCTCGTACGCGCTGTGCTATCTGGACATCGACCAGTTCAAGATCATCAACGATTCGTGCGGGCACAGCGCCGGCGATGCGCTGCTCGGGCAGGTTGGCGCGCTGCTGAAGTCGAAGATCCGCTGGCGCGACACCCTCTCGCGCCTGGGGGGCGATGAGTTCGGCATTCTTCTGGAGAGCTGCTCGATCGACGAAGCGATGCGCACGGCCGAGATGCTGCGCGAGAGCGTGCGCAACTTCCGCTTCAGCTGGGAGGACCGGGCGTTTCGCCTCGGCGCAAGTGTCGGCGTGGTGCCGATCACGGCTGACAACGAGGACGTCGCCTCCATTCTTTCGGCCGCCGACAGCGCCTGCGCCGCGGCCAAGGAAGCCGGCCGCAACCGCGTGCACAGCTTCGCCGAGAACGACATGGAGCTGATGCGGCGCCGGCGCGAGATGCAGTGGGCGGCTCGGATCAATATGGCGCTCGAAGAGGGCCGCTTCGAGCTGCATCGCATGGCCATTCAGCCATTGCAGCACGCCGACCCGGGCGCGCACTACGAGCTGCTGCTGCGCCTGCGGGACGAAGCGGGCCGGATCGTCACACCGAACGACTTCATCGCGGCCGCCGAGCGCTACGGCATCACGCCGGCCATCGACCGCTGGGTGATCGAGAACGCGTTCCGCTGGCTGGTCTCGGAAGCCGACGAGCGAAAGAAGCTCGCGCTGTGCTCGATCAATCTGTCCGGCCAGAGCCTGGGCGATGACAAATTCCTGCCGTTCGTGATCGACCAATTCCACCGCAGTGGACTCGACGGCTCGAAGATCTGCTTCGAGATCACCGAGACTGCCGCGGTGGCCAGCTTCTCGCAGGCCAATCGTTTCATTCAGGCCCTCAAGGAGCTCGGCTGCAAGTTCGCGCTGGACGATTTCGGCACGGGGCTGTCCTCGTTCGGGTATCTGAAGCACTTCCCCGTGGACTTCCTCAAGATTGACGGCAGCTTCGTGCGCGAGATCCTGCGCGACCCCATCGATCGCGAGATGGTCCGCTCAATCAACGAAATCGGCCATCTCACGGGCAAACAGACCATCGCTGAATTCGCCGAAAACGCCGAGATCATCCAGATGCTGACCAGCCTGGGGGTCGATTTCGCGCAGGGCTACGGTGTCGCCCAGCCGCAACGGGTGCTGAAGGCCGCCGTGGCCTGAATTTCGCGCAATAAGCCCCAATCCGTGGCTATAATTTTACTCATGGACGCCTTTGCGTCATCCTCGCAGGACATCGCGGCCCGCTGCCAGCGACGCTTGGCCGATTGCGGGATTCGCCCGACCGCTCAGCGCATGCGCATCGCCAGCCTCCTGCTCGCAGAGCCCCAGCATCTGTCCGCCGAGCAGATCCTGGCCAGTCTGCGTCGCGCCGGCGCCCGGGTCTCCAAGGCCACGGTGTACAACACGCTGAACCTGTTTGCGTCCCACGGGTTGATCCGCCAGCTGTCCGTGGACGGCGCGCGTGCGTGGTTCGACTCAAACGTCGATGCGCACTATCATTTTCATGATGTGGCGACGGGGACACTGATCGATGTGCCGGTACCGGAGGTCGAGTTCAGCCGCCTGCCCCCGCCGCCGCCGGGCACGGAGGTGGAAGGCATCGATCTGGTCATCCGTCTGAGGAAAACAGGGTCCTGAGCCGCAGCTAGGCGCTTCCCAGGGGAGATTCGGGCGTGCTGATGTATCACTTCGGGTATTGGGGGTGGCACGGATTCTGGGGATTCCCAGGGTTTTGGGCGTTCGGCTGGATCACTGCCGCCATTGCCATCATTCCCTTCTGGAAGATCTGCATGCGCGTCGGGCTCTCGCCGTGGCTCAGCCTGCTGCTGCTGATTCCCATCGTTGGCTGGGTCTTCGTGTACTACCTGGCATTCGCCGACTGGCCCGGGGCGCATAATCCCGCCGGACGGGGCGGCGGCACTCACGCGCCAGGCCAGCCCACAGCGCCGCCGCCAGGACCGGGAACGGGCCCGAGCACACCGGGACGCTGACCGGATCCCTACCTTGTTCGGGATGACGCCACAATCGGCACCCTATAGAATGCGCGGCCCGGCGCCGGGATAGCTCAGTTGGTAGAGCAGCGCATTCGTAATGCGCGGGTCGTAGGTTCGAATCCTATTCCCGGCACCATTAAATCAAGAACTTAGCAGACTCCTCCTAACTCGCCAGACTCTT
>JAKBWB010000052.1 GCA_021843755.1 Pseudomonadota bacterium | reverse complement strand
TCTTGTCGATAGGCTTCAAAGCTTTGGTCTCCCTCCACTTTGCTATCCGAGCTACAGGGCCTCTGATTCTTGCCCCGGCAGGTATTGTCCCTGCTGAACGTGTCCACCTTTCCTGGACGCACAACCGGACGTGGGCTTTTCGTCCATCCGGCTCCCAGTTGGGACGTTCGCATGCGCAGCGACCTCAGAGACGGTGCACAGTCCCTGGCGGGGGCATCCAAGTGTCGAGCCACGCATCAAAGTGCTTCCAGGTGAAGCTGCGACGTTGACTGCGGCGGTTGAGCCACTTGAAAAGCAAGTGCGTTACGTGGAACGCGTACGCACGAACGCTGCGGCTATTGCCGCGTACCCCGAAGTACTGCAGATGACCCTGCCAATGCCGCAGGGTAAAGAGCTGCATCGCCCGAGCACCCGCGGTGCGCATCGACTTCAGGCGCCGACCGAACTCCGTGAGCTTCCGCCGCATCCGCGCCGCCTCCGTCTTGCGACGGAAGACAATCCGGCCATTTCGCCAGACGCGCAGATAGTGCGTAAACCCAAGGAATGAAAACGTACGCGGCCGTTTCAGACCGTCCCGTTTACAAAGGATTGGCGCGAGATCGCCGAAGCGAAGCAACGCGGTCTTTGTTGGCTCTATTTCCAGCCCGAAGCTCTGCAGACGCTCCTTGAGCGAGCGCTCAAAGGCGCGTGCGTCGGCTTCAAACTCGAAACAAGCCACAAAATCGTCTGCAAAACGCACCAGAAACGCCTTGCCCCGGCATTGGCGAGCAAAGCGTCGTTCGAACCACTCGTCCAGCGTATAATGCAGGTAAATGTTGGACAGCACGGGGCTGACCAAATTGCCCTGCGGGGTGCCCTGTCCGCTGGCGTGAAACACACCCTCGTCTATAACACCCGCCTTGAGAAAACGCCGGAGGAGCCTCAACAGGTTCGAATCCCCTATCCGGTGCTCGATAACCCGCATCATGTGTTCGTGCGAAACGGACCCGAAGAAATTCTTCAAATCCGCCTCGTACACCCACTGTGTCCGCTCCTTGGTGATGAGGTGCTCCAGCCGGACGAGCGCCTGATGCGCATTGCGGTCCGGTCTGAAGCCATAGGAACACTCCCGAAACTCCGGCTCCCAGATCGCTTGCAGGATACGACTGAGCCGATCCTCGACGATCCGGTCTTCGAAGCAAGGGATGCCTATCGGGCGCTGACCTTGGCCGGAGGACTTCGGGATGTACACGCGACGCGACGGCATCGGACGGTATCCCATCCGCTTTAGTCGTGCCGACAGATCGGCAAGGTGCGCTCCGAGCTGACGCCCGTAGCCCGCCTTGTCGATCCCGTCCACCCCAACCGCTTTCTTAGACGCATTGCCGATGATAACTATCGGCGAGTCCTTCCTCCGCAGCCAGCAGCCCCATCAGCGCCGTGTAGCGCGTCTGCGGCTCGTCTCTGCCCCATTGCGTGAAGCGAATCAACTCAGTGGTCATGCGCAGAGTCCGCTCGGTGTCGGGGCATGTTTGCCGTCGATTCGCTATCCCAGTACTGCCGCCCCTTCGCTCCATCCGAGTTACCAGACTTCGTCGCTACTACTGACGGCTCAGACTTCCCGACGCTCTCCACCTCTTCCTCGCTGTTTAGGCTTGTAAGAGGCTGCGCCACTCCCTCGGCGCTCCCGCCGGGATCTCCATGGTTACCGTACATTCTCATGCCAAGCTCGGTGAGGCCTGAGACCCCGGGTGAGTGCAGCAAACTCGCCTTCTCGCCTGCTGCACCGTGGCCTGCGGACATTTGGACGCCATCGGCTCGCTCCATTGTGGCTTTTTCGGGGCTACATCCTTCACGGCGATATTTCATCGCTATTTCACCTCTCTTGACTTTCATGCCTACGCATCAAGCACGGTGTTACCACCGAACCTGCAAGGCTTGATACCGGGCCTGTGGCTAGCAGCTACCCGGGCAGTCCCTCGCTAGAACGTGCGACATTGCCATGCCGCAACCCAAAAAGAGTCAAGATACTGATCTGTCGGGAATCGCCTATGGGTTCGATTCCCATCACCCGCTCCATTCCCAGGCAACGCCAGGCAGGCTGCGGCAATCGCGGCGGCGGCAAGTGTCTGATCGCTTGGGAAAATTCGTGGGAACTCCGCACGAACTCTGCCCCGGATCGTTGCCCTCGGTTACCCCTCATTGCCCCGGCATTCGCACGTGGCGTCGCACTTGGCCTTCATCTCATATTCCAAGTCCGAATCAGAGGTCTTGATCGCCGTCCCTCAACTCATCGCCAGCCGCCGGCCCGAGACCGAGTGCGAAATGAAAGTTCCTTTCATTTCCGGCACATTCAAGGCTGGGAAACGCAGTTTCCACCGACCGGAGTATTGCCAACACGGGCCGGCGCGCCAATATTCCTGTTGCCAACATGCGCCGGCCCCAAAGGAGGGCCGAGCGGCGCGATCCGTGCGCCGCGGATTGGGCGCGCGGTCGCCCTCTGGTCCAGCGAAGGCGCTAGAGGGCAACCACCTGGAACGTGTCGATGCCCTGGGATTTCCCTGATGCAGTCATTAGTATATACTTGCAGTCATTGAACGCATTCGATGGTGTTCGACTGTGGCGATATTGACCGTCCGTAATGTCCCCGATGAGGTGCACCGCGCCTTGCGCATGCGGGCCGCTCAGCACGGTCGCAGCACCGAAGCTGAGGTGCGCGAGATCCTGGAGCGCGCCGTGAAACCCGAGAAGCGCGTGCGCATGGGCGATGCACTGGGCGCTCTTGGCCGCAAGGTCGGACTGACCGATGAGGACATCGCGCTCATCGAGCGTACGCGCGACAAGACGCCAGCCAAACCATTGAGCATTGGATGATCGTTCTTGACACCAACGTGGTGTCCGAGGCGATGAAATCGGAACCCAACGGGGCAGTGCGCACCTGGCTCAACGAGCAAGCCCCCGAGACGCTCTATCTGTCTACCGTGACCCTCGCTGAGCTGACGTTCGGCATCGCGGTTCTGCCCGCGGGAAAGCGGAAGAACCGTCTGACTTGCGCACTGGATGGGTTACTGGAGCTGTTCCAGGATCGTGTCCTGCCCTTCGATATTGAGGCAGCGCGTCATTATGCGGAACTTGCCACGAAGGCGAGGCGTGGCGGCCGTGGGTTCCCGACTCCCGACGGATACGTGGCCGCCATCGCAGCCTCACGAGGCTTCATCGTGGCCTCTCGCGATACCTCACCTTTCGAGGCCGGCGGGCTAGAGGTCATCAACCCGTGGACGAAGTGAAGGAATAGCCATGGGCAGAGGGGGACGGCGGCGGCGCCGTCCTTCTTGTTCTCTTACGTTGGCGTGGGTATCGATCACTGGGCGCATTCTTGCTCGCCGGTATTACACTCTCAATGATCTGCACAATTCTGCTGGCTTCGTGCCGAGCGATTCAACCAGACTTTCTTGGACTGGGCTCGAATTTCTGATTCGCTGTACCACGCGTTCTCGCAGCAGGCCCCGTCGCTGCCTTGGTCTTCAGGGCCGTCGATCGTAAATGGCTTCCGCAAAGCGGTCGGTAGCGGACCTCCCAAAAGGGTCGTCAGCGGACTTTTTGATCGGTGGCGGTGCATTTGGCTCACGATCAGCAGCCTTCGGACCGTGAGGCGGCTCTTCCGAGCAGATGACGCTCGCACTCTTGACGATCGTACTTGCATCTGAAGAATTACCCTGGTAATGTCCTGCGGTGGCTATCGCGCACTCAAAAGTGACCGCACAGGGTCAGATCTCGGTGCCAGCTGAGGTTCGCAAGAAGCTCGGCGTCGGTCCCGGTTCCGTCCTCGAATGGGACGAAGAAGAAGATAACCAAATCGTCGTCCGGAGGGCTGGACGATATACGTCCCAGGACGTACACGCCGCGCTCTTTCCGGAAGAAGGCTCGAGGACGAAACCCGTGGAGGTGAGGGAGGCGATCCGGAAGTACATCCGGAAGCGGCATGCGCGCGGTTGACACAAACGTATTGGTACGCCTCGTTGTGCGCGACGACGCGGACCAGGTTCGCGCGGCCGAAGAATTCGTCGCAAGTGGTGCATGGGTATCGCAGCTGGTACTGGCCGAGACGATGGGGGTGCTCGATGCAGTCTATGAGCGCACGCCGGAGCAGATTGCGACGGCCGTCGACATGTTGCTCAACCACCAGCAGCTTGCGGTACAGGACTCCGATGTGGTGGCGGCGGCCATCGAGAGCTTCCGCAAGCGGCCTTCGCTCGGCTTTTCAGACTGCCTCGTGCTGGAGATGGCGCGGAAGGTCGGGAATGTGCCACTCGGTACGTTCGATCGGGAGTTCGCGAAGCTCGATGATGCCGTGCGTTTGCAGTAGCGGATACGCCGGATCGGTCGGCGGGCCCGGACCGTTCGGCGCCGTGCCCATCAATTGCCATAGATTGCCTGACAGCACCCCACGTACCGCGAAATCTCGCACCTGAATCGCACTTGTCTCTCGATATTGAGCCAAGCTACTGATTTGTCGGGAATCGTCCATGAGTTCGATTCTCATCACCCGCTCCATTCACGAGCAATGGCAGTTCGAGCGGGACGTTGCGTTCTCGCCTGTCCTCACGGGCGTCAAAGCCACTGCAACCCAGGCAGCCGCGCTCGACTGGACGTTGGAGAGCGGCTATCTGCAAGTCATCCACGTCGCGGTCAACCCACGGCGGCCAATGCAAATCGAGAATGTCCGTCCTTGGCGTTACTGCCTGGCGAGGGGCACCAAGCTCAACTGTCGTTCCACCGCCTGAATGACATCCTGCGACAGGGGTAGGTTGGATCGCTCCAGCGACCACACCTCGCGGAAGCGCTGCACCGTATCTTTCGCGGCATTCAGGACCAGCTTCTCGGGCAGGTTTGCCCGGTCGGCCAAATGCGCGAGCTCCTCGAGCGTGAGATCCTTGTAGAACTTGCTGCGGCTGAAGGTAAGTCCTGAGGTCTCATCCGGAATATAGGCGGTCGTGGAAATGAAGTCATAGGCCGGAGACAAGCGCGGGCGTCTCCGGTCGGGGTAAATCAGCGACCAGTTCTTCACGTGCATGTCAGAGTTTCCGATCAACGCGTTGAATACCAGGCGCCGGATGAACTCCTGCACATCCTCCTGTGGAGTCTCGATGGCAAGCACCCGGGCTATATTCATGGAACTGGCCTTTTTGTACTTGTCGGCCGGATAGAGATCGAAGACCTGCGCAAAATCCTCCATGTGCACGCGCGTGCCATCGGGGTAATGGTCGAACCGTTCGACGGCGACGGCCTCGTGCTCGCGCATCTGTCCCAGGCCCGAGGGGAGGTTTTCGATGTCACGGATGTCCACGACTTTGACCCGCGGCACATTCATGCTCAGCTTTGAGGCCAAGGTCATCATGCTGTACTCGTTGCGTGGCACACCGGCATAGCGCTCCGAGGGCAGCTTGACGATCCAATGGCCACCGACGCCTTTGGCCGGAATGGTGAGCCCGCCGGAGGTCTTGGTTATAGCGGAGAACTTTAGCTGTACGCCGGCAAGCGAGAATCGTAACGCCTGACTGACATTTGAATCGGCACGCGCCCCGTCGGACTCGGCGCCAGCCTCCCGGGCATACGCCGGCGGGAGCACATCACCTTCGACAGGGCTGACGCGCAGCGCCCCCGGCAGGTCCTCTCCCAGCAGCCAGAGCAGGAAGAATTCGCGTTCCGGATGAACGTCGCCGCGCCCGGCGAGATATTGTCGCAGGTGCCCTTCAGGCAGCAGGTTCGAGAAGAAGGGCATCAGACGCAGGCGGTATGGCTGCAACTGCGTGCGCAGCTCACCTTCCCGTGTCTTGAATGACAAACCTAAAGTCGGTCGCGCCTCGTCCTCGATGTAGCTGCTGTTGAAGGCAAAGAGGGTCGTGTCCCCCGCCGTACGCGTCAGGATACCGATCCTTTGGCCGTATAAAAGCACTTCGAGAACCGAAACAGCGTCATTCACGAGATCTCATCCTCCAGGCTGTAGGCGGCGCGTTGGGCCGGGGGCGCCTGCGCAAGGTCCGCAGCCGCAGGCAGCATCTGACGCAACTCCTGCAGTTGTGCGGCAGCTTTGGCCAGAAGCGGTTGGGCCTGCGCACTGTTTGCCCGAGCGAGCGCAAGCCAGCGAGCGCTGCGACGCAGCGGCTGGAAAGTGGAGTCCCCAAGATCCGGCCCCCGCTCGATAAGCGCCTGGATGGCATTCTTCGCGTGCGCGAGTTCCTGGCTGGAGGGGTACGCACACTCAAGCGCGACGATGTGTTGCTGGATATGGCGCAGTACCCGGATCGGCGTCCTTCGCGCCGAGGCGCGCCCGGCCTCCCGCCGTCTTGGCCGCTCCCCGATCAGGGACTGCACAGCCGGCAGCACCCGGCGCGGCGCCAGGACCAGCTCAAGATCCAGCGCTCGTGCCAGCTGCACCAGGGTTGAGGTGCGAAAGTCGACCCCGCCTGCCTCAATGAGTGCCAGGCGGCTCTGGCCCAAGCCGGCACGACCAGCGAGTTCCCTCTGGGTGAGGCCCCAGGTGAGCCGGACATCCTTTAGGGTCTGTGCCAATTGCTTAACCGCGTAGGAAGGAGTGGTCATGCTGTATTAATGCTCAGATAATCGTGTAGATACATAGAACGATATCAACTTAGCGGATTTAGAGCAATGGAGATATTCTTTAAAGAGTATCATCGTGATGTAGTGATTTTGAATACGATATTAAGACTACGAAAGCGGCCTCGGCTAAGACCCGGTAGCTTCCAGTCCGCCTATGCGCGGGGGCGCCGAGGCACGCGTTTATCATTGCCGCACCTACGACGGGCGGCACGAGATCTATCTCGTCGTCGAGACAGACGATCAGTGCGCGCTCGCGCATGAAGCAATAACGAGCGCGGAGGTCGCGGACCCGGACCTGACCCAATTCCCGTGGCTCCGTGGACAGCCCGGTACCATCCTGACGGAGATGGCAGCGGTCGCGTCCGGCAGGCACGCGTACCGACGGCAGGACGGCGTTGCCGTCCTGCCCGCA
This sequence comes from Pseudomonadota bacterium, assembly GCA_021843755.1. Classification (GTDB taxonomy): domain Bacteria; phylum Pseudomonadota; class Gammaproteobacteria; order Steroidobacterales; family Steroidobacteraceae; genus 13-2-20CM-66-19. The sequence continues at coordinate 25,461 of JAKBWB010000052.1, read as the reverse complement.
GTGCTCCTCGGTCCATAGCAAGCCCGGATCCGAGGTGCTTTGTCGCATCAATTGCCGCACGTTGCCTGGCGGCGCCCCACGTGCCGTGAAATCTCGCACTTGAATCGCACGTGCCTCTCCAGACACAGCCAACATATTGATTCGATCCCCATTCCCCGCTTCATTCCCAGGCAACGCCAGGCAAGCTGCGGCAACGGCATGTTCGTGTCGCTTGCGATCTCACCCGGTGCCTTGCCGGCGCCCCGGCCGCCATCAGACCGACGACCAGCCAGATGATGATGCGCACATGACCTCTTGCACACACGTAGCTGCCGAGACCGGCGGCCGCGCGCTGCTCACCGGTTGTTCGTTGTCTTCGAGCAGCGGCGCGATACGCCAATCCCAGCGTCGATACACCAGATGCGCCTACCGATCGGCCGAGCTGAAACACCGCTCAATGGCCGCCGCCGGGCGGCGCGGCTTGCACCCGGCCCGTCGATCGTGCACGAGTTCGCCTTGGCAGGCGCGCATGCGATAATCATCGGTTAAATGACCAGGTGCTCATGCATACCCTGACACTGAGTTGGCACGGCGCATTCGTCATCGTGCTGTTGGTCGCTGCGCTCGTCCTCTACAGTCGCCCGCGTGTGCCGATAGAGACCACGAGCCTCGCCGTATTGCTCACTCTGCTGCTGGTGTTTGCACTGTGGCCTTACCACGGTGCGCACGGGGAACTCTCCCCCATGGTGTTCTACCGCGGCTTTGCCAACGGCGCGCTCGTGGCGATCGTCTCCTTGATGATCGCCGGTCAAGCGCTCGTGCGCACCGGCGCGCTCGCGCCCCTGACGCGGGTGCTCTCTCGGCTGTGGAAACTCTCGTCCGTGTTCACCTTGTTGCTGGTGCTGGCCCTCACGGCGGCGCTGAGCGCGTTCGTCAATGACACGCCTATCGTGGTGCTGCTCATTCCGGTATTGACCCGGATGGCCCGCGACAGCGGGCGCAGCCCCTCGAAGATGCTGATGCCGCTCGGCTTTGCCGCCTTGATCGGCGGCATGGGGACGACCATCGGCACCTCGACCAACCTGCTGGTGCTCGAGGTCGCCAAGCAGGCCGGTCTGCCGCCCATGGGGATGTTCGCCTTCACTTCCCTCGCGCTCATCCCCGCCGCGATCGGCCTCGTATATTTGTGGCTGATCGCGCCGAGACTGCTGCCCGAGCGCGACCACGCGTTCGAGCAGGCTTCCCAGCGGCAGTTTCGTGCGGCGCTGGAATTGAGCGAGGACAGCTCTGCGGTGGGCAAGCCGCTTGCCAAGGCCGTCGAGGCACTCGGCGGCATGTCGGTGCTCGCGGTGGTGCGCGGCGGCGTCGAGCTGCTGCCAAGTCCGACCCTGGAGCTGCGCGGTGGCGATCGGCTCGTGGTCGCGGATCGGCCCGAGCTGCTCAAGGCCGCCGAGAAAACCCTGAGCGCGAAACTATTCATCGGCGAGAAGCCCTGGGAGGGCGATGCGGCGCCGCTCGATGATCAGCAACTTGCCGAAATCGCCATTCTGCCCGCGTCGCGTTTCGTCGGTCACAGCCTGCGCCACGCGGCGTTCAAGGCGCGATTCAACGTCACTCCACTCGGGATCTATCGGCGCGGCGCGCGCCTGGCGGCAAGGATCATGGACCAGGAGCTGCTCCAGCCCGGCGATGTGGTGCTCGTGCAGGGCGGCAAGGAAGCCGTCGAGGCGCTGCGGCTGACTCAGCAGTTCGCGATTCTGGATGCCACCACCGATCTGCCCCGCAGTGGCAAGGCGAATCTGGCGCTGCTGTGGATGGTGGTCATCGTGCTGCCGGCGGCCCTGCACTGGCTGCCGATCGAGATCACCGCGCCGATCGGGGTGCTCGGCATGATAGCGAGCGGCTGCCTGAAGTGGGACGAGATCGGCGGCGGCGTCAGCCCCGCGGTCATTTTGTTGATCGCCTCGGGCTTTGCGCTTTCCACTGCGCTGATGCGGACGCATGCGGGACACTTCCTCGCACACGCGGTCGTGGAGGCCACCGCGAGCCTGCCGCCGAGCGTCACGCTGGCACTGGTACTGTTCTTCGTGGCGGTGCTCGGCAATGCGGCCTCGCACACCACCGCGGCGCTGGTCGGGGCACCGCTGGCGATTCAGATCGCGCACGGGCTGCATCTGTCGCCCGAGCCTTTCCTGCTGGCGGTCCTGTTCGGCGCCAATCTCGGCTACGCCACACCCATGGCCTACCAGACCAATGTGCTGGTCATGAACGCCGCGGGTTACAAGTTCGCGGACTTCCTGCGGGTGGGACTGCCGCTGCTGCTGATCATGGGCGGCCTGTTCACGATCTTGCTGCCGCGGTACTTCCCATTCTGAACCCTACGGGGCGCGCAGATCTCGACGCTCACCCTTTCCTCGAGGGCGACCCATCACCAGCGGTTCTCGCGAGTGCCGCGGGTCTTGATCCGCATTTTGCGCGGCGATGGCCCTGCGTAGCCTGCTCCTTCACAAACTTCTCGGGCGCGGGGTGAGACGCGTCATACGGGCTGGCGATGCCGGCGCAGCCCGACCATTGGCCTGTGACGCACCTGCGCCGATGCTCTGCTGTGCTCGTGGCCGGGGTGACATACCGCCGAGGCATGCGTTCCTCGCCGTACGGGATCCGACTGGGCGGGGCTTGCGTACGTCGGTCAGCCGGTCGCTCGGCGCTGCGGGAACTTCCGCGAGCCGTGATGTCGAGGACCTGACGTGCTCACGGGCTGGCGCCTGGCTTGCGCGGATAGGTATGCTCAAGGGCATGGCCGTTGGTTCCAGCCCTCGCCCGAGTCTGGCCGGGTGCTGGGGCTCGGCGGCGTCATCGCGATGGACTACCGATGGTTCCCGTCTTGTTGTGGGTAATCGGCGCAGTGCTGATCCTGGCAGGAGTGCTCAGCAGCTTTTTGCCCGTCTCCCCCGGAGTGTTCCTTGTATTTGCCGGCATGCTGCTCGGCGCGTGGGCAGATGGTTTCAGGCGGATCGGCTGGGTGACACTGGTCATCCTGGGACTGCTCGCACTCCTTGCGCTTCTCGGCGATATGCTGGGCAGCCTCATCGGGGCCAAGCGGTTCGGCGCGAGCAAAGGCGCGCTCATCGGGGCCGCCATCGGCATCGTTGTCGGGATCTTTTTCGGACTTGCGGGCGCGTTGCTCGGACCATTCCTGGGCGCCACCGCCGGAGAACTGCTGGCGAAACACCAGGTGCGGCAGTCCGTTCGCGCAGGCGCCGGCACTTGGGTGGGACTGGCCTTTTCGGTGGTCTTGCGCCTGATCATCGTATTCACGATGCTGGCGGTCTTTATCACACGCTGTTTGCTCTGAGGGCGCGCCGCTGCGTGTCGCGGAGACTGATGGGGTGCGCCTCAGGCGTGTGCCGGCGGCCAAGGCTGGCGCTCGTGCAGCAGCTCGCCGCGTTTGATCCCGCCTGCCACCGAGGCGATGCGATGACGATCCGTCCAGGCCGATCCGAGGTGATATGACGGCGGCGTCCTACAATGACACCAACCCCTTCAGGGCCGGACCGTTGCTGCGGATACTCCGGCCAAGGGCCGGCTACGCCGTTCCTGCGGGCGTCGGGGCTGACCCGGCCCGGTTTGCCCGATGCGGCGCATTTCGCGCCACGGTTCCAGCCATATCGAATAGAATGTGCAGGTCGCGCCGATATAGCTATTCGTTATGAATCTGCATCATCTCGAGATCTTTTACACCGTCGCGCAGACCGGCAGCATCACGGCCTGCGCCGAACGGCTGCATATTTCGCAACCGGCGATTTCGCGCCAGCTGAAGGAATTCGAGCAGCGCATCGGCGTCGTGTTGTTCGAGCGCCTGCCGCGGGGCATGCGACTGACGCAGGCCGGTGAAGTGCTGCGCGATTATGCGGCCCGGCTGTTCGAGATCGCGCGGTCGGCCGAAATGTCGGTCCGGGAACTCTCCGATGCCCGCCAGGGCCACCTCTCGATCGGAGCCAGTAATACGGTGGGCACCTACATCTTGCCGAGCCTGCTGGCGCGCTTCCGCCGCAGCCACCCTGCCGTCAGAATATCGATGTTCGTCGGCAACACGGAGCAGGTCGCGCAGGGCGTGGCCGACCTGCGCTTCATGCTGGGCTTCATCGAGGGGCCGTTACACGGCCGGAATCTTCGGGTACACCGATTCCTCGATGATGAGATCGTGCCCGTCGCCTCGGCGGATCATCCGTTGAGCGGCAGGAGACGCCTGTGCCCCCCCGACCTGGCCGATCAGCCGCTGTTGATGCGCGAGATCGGGTCCGGCACACGGGAATTGGTTGAAAAGCGTCTGCAGCGGCACGGCATCCGCCTGAGCAACATCGTGGAGCTGGGGAGCACCGAGGCGATCAAGAAGGCGGCGGTGCACGGCGGCGGCATTGCTTGGCTGCCGCGCGTGTGCATGCCCTGGGAACTGGCGGCCGGTGAGCTGGTTCGACTGCCCGTGAAGTCTCTCGACATTCGCCGTCCGCTCAGCGTCGTTCGTCGGCCGCAAGGCTATACCGCGCCGCCCGCCGAGGCATTTCTGGGATTGCTCGAGATGCCGCTCGGCGCGGCCGATTCCGACGGCTGAGCTGCATCGCTCGATCCGCGCGCGGACCGGCGGAGGCGCACTGCTTTCGCGGTGGTACACTCGCGGCGCCATTCACAAGAGTCCGGTTCCATCCGTGCAGATCGACCTGACGAACACCAACGTTCTGGTCACCGGCGCAAGTCGAGGCATCGGCGCCGCCATCGCCCGCGCGATGGGCAGTGCGGGCGCGCGAGTTGCGGTTCACTATCGCGATCAGCGCGCTCGGGCAATGACCCTTGCGACCGAGGTTGGTCGTGGCTCGGAGGCTTTTCAGGCGGACCTTGCCGATACTGCCGCATGCACGGCGCTCTGGCACGCCGTGATGAGCCGCTTCGGCCGGATACACACGCTGATAAACAACGCCGGCATTGCGGTGTCGTCCCCGCTCGAGGCAGAAGTCGCCGGATGGGCCGCCGGATGGGATGCCACCATGGCCGTCAACCTTCGAGCGCCTGGCATTCTCTCGAAGCTCGCGATCCAGCACTTTCTCGAGAACGGCGGCGGACGAATCATCAACATCAGTTCGCGCGCGGCGTTTCGTGGCGATCAGCCGCCCTATCTGGCGTATGCCGCCTCCAAAGCGGGGCTGGTGGCGCTGACCCGCTCCGTGGCTCGCGGATTCGGCAAGGCCGGGGTGCTGGCGTTCAACGTCGCACCCGGATTCACCCGAACGGACATGGCGAGGGATTTCATCGATCAATATGGAGAGGATCACGCCAGCGGCGACATTGCCCTCACGCGGATGACGGACCCGGATGACATAGCTCCTATCGTCGTATTTCTCGCCAGCGGCCTTGCCGACCATGCTACGGGCTGCACGATCGACGTGAACGCCGGCTCCTACGTGCACTGAAGACCCCCTGGTCCGGCGTTGGCGCGTCCGAGAGTCGCCTCTGGCGGCGGTGCAGCAGCTCGCCGAGCCGCGCTGCGCCGATGAATCCCGGCATCACGGCCGGCGGCGCGCGCATGGGCCGTTCGGCCACGTACGCAAGCCCCGACTGCCAGAGCGCCGGTCCACCTTCCGGCGCCTCGGGAAGCACATTCCGTTCACAGACCGCTCGAGCGCGCTCACGGACGTGCAGCGCGGACGAACCCTCGCGCGCACGGACGTCTCGTCCGCCAGCCCCGCGGCCCCGGCGAGCCGCTGTGGGCGGGATGACGAAGGCCCTGGGGGCGCGCCCCGGAGTGATATATATAAAAGTACATCAATCATTGTGTTATTTGCATTGGATTTATATCTGAGCCGTGGCCATGATCGCGTCACGTTCGGAGGAAAAAGGCGCACTCATCGATGCGGCCTGCAGCGAAGCAACCACAGCCGGAGCGCACCGTCGCGCGCACGACTTGCTACATGTGCGCGTGCCGTTGCGGCATCAAAGTACACCTGGAGAACGGCAAGCTCCGCTACATCGAGGGCAATCGCGACCATCCGATCAATCGAGGCGTGCTCTGCGGCAAAGGGTCCGCCGGGATCATGACTGCGATCTCCCCGGCGCGGCTCTCCAGGCCACTGCGGCGCACCGGCGTCCGAGGCTCCGGCGAGTTCGAGGCGATTTCCTGGGACGAGGCCTTGCACATCGCCACGGATCGGCTCGCCGCGATCCGCGCCACCGACCCGAATCGCCTTGCGCTGTACACGGGACGCGACCAGTCGCAGTCGTTGACCGGCCACTTCGCGCGGATGTTCGGGACGATCAACTACGCGGCGCACGGCGGCTTCTGCTCCGTGAACATGGCCGCGGCGGGGCTGTACTCGGTTGGCGGCGCGTTCTGGGAGTTCGGCGAGCCGGACTGGGAGCACGCGCGGCTGTTCCTGCTGTTCGGCGTCGCTGAAGATCACGACTCCAATCCGATCAAGCTGGGCCTCGGCAGATTGAAAGCGCGCGGGGCGAAGATCATCTCGATCAATCCGGTGCGAACGGGGTATTCGGCGATCGCGGACGAATTCGTCGCGATCACCCCGGGGACCGACGGTCTGCTGGTATTCGCGCTGATTCATTGCCTGCTCGAAGCGGGCCGGATCGACACGGAATTCCTCGTCCGCTACACCAACGCTCACCATCTGGTGATCGATGCCCCCGGCGAGGCCGAGCACGGCTTGATCGCCCGCGATGCGGCCGGCCGCGAGCTGTGCTTCGATCGCGCATCGGGCGCCCTCCTCGACGCGCAGGCGGTCGGGACGGATCCGGCATTGATCGGCGAGTTCGCGCTGCCGGACGGACGCCGCGCCCGCCCGGCCTTCGCTCTGCTCGCCGAGCGCTATTGCGCGCCGCAGTATGCCCCGGAGGCGGTCGCCTCCCGCTGCGGCATCGACGCCGCCACCATCCGCCGCATCGCTGCGGAAATCGCCGAAGTCGCATTCAATCAGCCGGTCGTAATCGATCAACCGTGGACGGACACGGCGGGGCGCCGTCACGCAACCATGACGGGCCGGCCCGTCGCGATGCATGCCATGCGCGGTGTCTCCGCGCATTCGAACGGGTTTCACACCTGCCGCGCCATTCACGTGCTGCAGATGTTGCTCGGCGCGATCGATACGCCGGGCTCCTGGCGCTACAAGTCGCCCTATCCGAAACCGATTCCCGGCGGGGAGCCGCCCGGACGTCCCCGCACACCGGGCGGCCCGCTCGATGCGCCCCCGCTCGGCTTTCCGCGCGGACCGCAGGATCTGCTGGTCGACGAGGCCGGCGAGCCGCTGCGCCTCGACCGGGCGTTTTCTTGGGAAGCCCCCATCGCCATTCACGGCCTGATGCACATGGCGATCACGCGGGCATACGAGGCCGGCCCGGAAGCAATCGACACGCTGTTCCTGTTCATGTCGAACATGGCGTGGAACTCGGCGATGAATCCCGGTGAGACCACGCGGATGCTGAGCGAGCGTGATGAGAAGGGCGCCTACCGCATCCCCTTCGTCATCGTCGCGGATGCCTTCGCGTCGGAAACCGTCGCGTATGCCGATCTGGTGCTGCCGGATACCACCTACCTCGAGCGTTACGACTGCATCTCGCTGCTCGACCGGCCGATCGGTTCGGCGGATGGCCCGGCCGATGCGATCCGCATACCCGTACTGCGGCCCGATCGAGACGTCCGGCCGTTCCAGGACGTACTCATCGAGCTTGCCGGCCGCCTCGGCCTGGCGGATTTCGCCGACGAGCAAGGCGCGCCGCTCTATTCATCGTACGCCGATTACATGGTGCGCCACGAGCGCCGACCCGGCGTCGGACCGCTGGCCGGCTTCCGTGGCGAGGACGGCCGGGCGATCGGCAACGGAGCGCCGAATCCGCGGCAGCTCGAGCGCTATGTCGAGAACGGCAGCTTCTGGCGGCACGAATTGCCACACGAGCAGCTCTACTTCAAGCATGCCAATCGAGCCTATCTGACCGGTGCCAAGACGATGGGCTTGATCGACGACGACGCGCAGATCGTCCTGCAACTGTATTGCGAGCCCCTGCAGCGTTTCCGTCTGGCCGCCGAGGGACACGGCGTGCGCTGTCCGCCGCAGCGCCTGCGCGAGCGCATCATGCACTTCTTCGATCCGCTGCCCATCTGGTACGTGCCGCTCGAAGAAGCGATGACGGACCGCGTGCGCTTCCCGCTGCACGCCATCACCCAGCGGCCCATGGCGATGTACCACTCCTGGGGCTCGCACAACGCGTGGCTGCGGCAAGTGCTGCCGGAAAACCGCATCTATCTGCACCGCGATCTGGCCGCTCGACTGGGCGTCCACGACGAGGACTGGGTATGGGTCCGCTCGCGCAGCGGCAGCCTCAGATGCCGGGCGCGGACCATGGCCGGCGTCAACCGCGACACCGTGTGGACCTGGAATGCAATCGGCAAGCGCGCCGGCGCCTGGGCGCTGACGCACGACGCGCCGGAGTTCCGCCGTGGCTTCCTGCTCAATCACGTCATTTCGGAATACCTGCCGAAACGGGAAGATGAAATGCAGCACTCCAATTCCGATCCGGTCACCGGCCAGGCCGCCTGGTTCGATCTGACGGTATCCATCGAGCCCTGCGGGCCCGAGACGCACGATGAGACTTCACCACGTCCCGCAGCAAATCCGCTGCGGGTACGATTGGCCGGGGAGAACTCCTGATGACCATGCTTCCCGAGAGAGCACCGGGCGCGAAGAAGCTCGGCCTGGTGATCGATCTCGACACGTGCGTCGGCTGCCATGCCTGCGCGGTCAACTGCAAGGAGTGGAACACCGGCGGAGAGGCCGGGATCCTGCCCGACTACGACAAGTACGGCCCCGAGCCCGATGGCGTGTGGTTCAACCGGATCCATTCCTACGAAACCGATGGACAGGGGTGCTCCCGGACGGTCAACGTCCCACGCTCCTGCCTGCACTGCGAAGACGCACTGTGCGTCACGGTCTGTCCGACCGGTGCATCCTACAAACGGGTACAGGACGGCATCGTTCTGGTCGATACCGACAAATGCATCGGCTGTCAGCTCTGTTCCTGGGCCTGCCCGTACGGTGCGCGCGAGCTCGACGAGGAGGCGGGCGTGATGCGCAAATGCACCCTGTGCATCGACCGCATCTATGACGAACATCTACCACCGGCCGAACGCGAGCCCGCCTGTGTCGCAACCTGCCCATCACGGGCACGGCACTTCGGGGACCTCGCCGACCCGGACAGCAAGGTCTCGAAGCTCGTCAAGGAGCGTGGTGGTGTCGATCTGCTCGCGGGACTCGGCTATCGACCGACCAACAAGTACCTTCCGCCCCGCCGAGCGACGATCCCGACCGCACCGGCGAAGCCACCGGCCCCCGGCGGCAAGGGCATCGGCGCGGCGCTGCTCGGCCTCCTCGACAAGGCTCTCAGCCGATGAAACCGGCTGCCTCGGTTCTGCTGCTCACCACCGCGACCGGGTTCGGGTTCGGGCTGCTGGCGTGGCTCGGGGCATACTCGATGCTGGGGCTGCTGCCGGGACACGCGCGGGTTCTGGTCGCCGCCGGCGTCGCCACCTCCCTGTTGTTCGCTTCGTTCGGGCTCGGCGCATCCATGTTCCATCTGGAGCGCAAGGAGCGCGCCTGGCGGGCGTTCAGCCAATGGCGCTCCTCGTGGCTGTCGCGCGAAGGCGTCGCCGCAGTGCTGACTTACCCGGTGGCGATCGCCTTCGCCGCCGTCTTCTGGCGCGACGGACCGGTCATTGAGACGCGACTGCTCGGCGCGACGGCGCTCGTGGCTTCGCTCGGCACGGTGTATTGCACGGCGATGATCTACGCCAGCCTCAAGCCGATCCGCCAATGGCACAACCGGCACACCGCTGCGGATTATCTGCTCTATGCCGTCTTCTCCGGCGCGGTGCTGTTTGCGACGCTCCGTACCATGGATCTCGGAGCGCCCGGAGCGACGGCAAGCGCGGCTGCCGCCACGGCAGCGGGCATTGCGCTGATTGCCAAGCGCGCCTACTGGCGACACATCGATGCACAGACACCGCTCGCGACGCTTGCCGCCGCGATCGGCCTACCCAAAGGCATCGAGGCGCGCCCGCTCGACGCGCCGCACTTCACCGAAAACTTCATCCTGCGCCAGATGGGATTCGCCATCGCTCGCCGGCACGCCGTAAAGCTGCGGCGCATCGTCCTCGTCGTCGGATTTGCCCTACCGCTGGCCTTGAGCATCCTGGCCGGGCTGACACTGGCTCCGATGGCAACCACGACGCTGGCGGTCGCTTGCACCGGCGTCGGTCTGCTGCTCGAGCGCTGGCTGTTCTTCGCCGAGGCCACACATGTGTCGGCGGTGTACTACGGCCGAAGGATTTGAGCGCACTCGCGCACCGGGCGGAAAACTCGCGATTACGGTCGTTGCCCGGCTGCGAGGAAGATCGGGTAGCGGCGCTGCTGACCCTCCCGTTCCCGCTCGACCGTATGCGCCGTGCACGTGCTCACGGCGGTAAATCCCGCCGCGCGCAGCCAGCTCTCCAGAGTCTTGCGCTCGAAGCCGTGGTGCTGGACCCCGGGTACATCGGGGCTATGGAAGCTGCCGTCTTCCGCGTCCAAGTCCGCCAGGGCGACCCAGCCGCCGGGGGCCAGCATGGAAAAGAACGTGCGCACCAGGCCCGCAACGTCCGGGATATGGTGAAGGGCCATGCTGCTGAAGATGAGATCGAAACGCGATGCGGGCGGCGGGCCACTGGTCAGGTCGAGGACCTGTGTTTCAATCTTGTCCAGGCCCGCGGCGCGCGCCTTCTCGTCGAGCACGCCCAGCATGCCTGGCGACAAATCGGTTTCGAGCACATGACCCAGATGCGGCAGCAGTCTCAGCCCGACGAGTCCCGTGCCGCATCCGTACTCGAGCGCCCGCCAGTGTGGCTGCAACGGCACCGCGGCCGCGATCGCATCGGCCACCGCCTTGGCCATGTTCGCACGCATCGGCGACTCGTCCCATTGGGCGGCAATGGCGTCGAATCGGGAACGGTTCTCGTCCTGGACCAGGCTTGTCATGAGTGGGGTAATCCTTTGCAAAGAGTCAGGATATGGAAATCTGCATCCAGATTTGACCGTGCGCTCAGCTGTTCCTGACAGCACGCATAGGATCTCGATCCCGTGGGACCTTCCATCCGGTTCGCGCTTCTCAGCGGTCTCACTTGCCTCGCTCGGTCGAACCGAGCGGCGTCTCGGATCCGCTCCACCCGCTTCACGTCCCGCCTGCTCGGCGGTAGCGGTTTTCACCCGGCTGATATTTTATACAGCCGCGCGAACCGATGCAAGTGCTGGATTTGATCGTCACCGGGCGGCGCACATCCCGCTGCGCGGTGATTTAAACCGCCGGGGTCGCTCACCTTCCAGTGCGCTTCAATGCGCCGGCGTGAACGAGAACTTCTGACCGGCCACCGCGGCCTCGTACATCAAGCCTCCTTTGGCGATGGTGAACACGGCGATACCGTTCTGGTAGTGGCCAGTGGCGACCGCGTGGTGCTCGTTGCCGCTGACCCCGGCCTCGGTCCCGGCGGTGCCGGCACTCGCCGAGGCGGAGGCCGTGAGCGCCACGGCATTGACGTCCGCGCTCAACGAAAAGTTGCCGGATTCGAACAGCTTCAGTGCCGCTGGATTCTCGAAGAACACCATCTCGCTGTATGCCTGGCCGCCGAGCTGAAAGCCGAAGCTGACCTGCGCCATGGAGGCGGTGCCGACGTACCGGCCCTGCTCATAGACCCGCCCGTCGCCATACGCCGCGCCAATGCCGAAACCGCCTTTGGCGATCGTTGGGAAGACGGCGTAGCCGTAGCTGCTCTTGAAAAATTCAGCGGTTGCACCGGCGCGCCTGAACAATGCGACCGTGTTGCTGTAACTGCCGGCGAGCGCGACCGGAGCGCTCAGTGCGAGCAAGACGCACGCGAGACTTGGCCACCTGGCTGATTTCATCGAATCGACCTCCGGCGCAAGGGGTGCTCATTGTCTCACTGCGCGCAGCCGGCGTCGATCAACGCCCGAGCTTGCGCCAGACCAGGGTTCGATTGTTCGCGGGCATCGGCCGGTCCTCCAGGAGTGTCATCCCGGATGAATGCGCCAGCGCATCCACCGCCTCGAAATCGCGAATGCCGCTGTGCGCCGCTCGCTGCTTGAGCCACGCATCGAACGCGGCATCGCTCGCGCTGGTGAAGGCGCCCTTGTATTTGAAAGGACCGTACGCTGCCAACACGCCACCCTCCTCGAGGATCGCCGGCAGCGCGGCGAACAGCGCGCACACGCCCGCCCAGCTCATGATGTGCAACGTATTTGCCGTGAACACGGCATCGAATCGCGCATCGGGCCAGGGACCGAAGACATCGAGGGCGAACGGAGGCTTCAGGTTCGGCAGCCGCGCCGCATCGATCCACAGGCGGATACCCGCCAGATTGGCCTCGAGATCGGACGTCTGCCAGGTCAGCCCCGGCAGCGCGCCCGCGAAATGCACCGCGTGCTGTCCGGTCCCGCTGCCGATCTCGAGCACCCGGCGCCGATCGGCGAAGTGCTGCCGCAGCACCTCGAGGATCGGACCCTTGTTGCGCTCGCAAGGCTGCGCATGGGGTTTGGCTTCGGGCATGGCGGCTCTATGATAGCCGCAGCACAGCCACGATGTACGCCGGCGGCATTCTATGCAACACACTGGAAATCAAATGGGGATCGGCACGCGGCTGTCCAAGCTGGGCAGGATGTCCGATGAGCACTTCGGCTTCATCAATACGCCGACTTACCGGGGCTCGACGGTTCTGTTCAAGACCCTGGACGACCTCGAGCACGGCCGCGCCCGCTACACCTACGGCACCGCCGGCACACCGACTGTGGAGAGCCTGGAGAGCGCCTGGACATCGCTCACCGGCGCCGCCGGCACCGTACTGTGCCCCTCAGGACTTGGTGCGGCCGCGATGGCGCTCTTGAGCACACTCAAACAGGGCGACCATCTGCTCATGCCCGACAGCGTGTACGTCCCGACACGCGCGTTGTGCTCGGGCTTTCTGGCCCGATTCGGAATCGAAACGACCTTTTACGATCCTCTGTTGGGCGGCGGTCTCGAGCGGCTCGTCAAAGCCAACACGTCGACCATCTTCCTCGAGTCACCCGGTTCACAGACCTTCGAGATACAGGACGTTCCGCGGATCACCGAATTTGCCAGCCGGCGCGGCATCAAGACGATCATCGACAATACCTGGGCTACCCCGCTGTTGTTCTGCGCCCACGAGCACGGCTGCGATTTGGCGGTGGAAGCCGGAACCAAATACCTGAGCGGGCACTCCGATCTGCTGCTCGGGCTGGTGAGCGCGCGCGCGCAGGCGTGGCCGGCTCTGAAGAAAACCCATCAAAGCATGGCCATGCTGCCGGGACCCGAGGACTGTTCCCTCGCCCTGCGGGGAATGCGCACTCTGCACATCCGACTCAAGGAGGCCCAGACGAGGGGTCTGGAGATGGCGCGCTGGCTGCAGGCGCAGCCGGAAGTCGCGACTCTCCTGCATCCTGCCTTCCCGTCCTGTCCGGGCCACGAGCTCTGGAAGCGTGACTTCAAGGGCTCCAGCGGCGTCTTCTCCGTCATTCTACGGCCGGGCTTCACCCGGGAGAGGCTCGCCGACATGCTCGATCACTTGTCGATCTTCGGCATGGGCTATTCCTGGGGCGGATTCGAGAGCCTGATCGTCCCGTTCGACTGCCGCGAGTACCGTACCGCGACCCGCTGGAATCCCGAAGGGTTCGCCCTGCGCCTGCAGATCGGGCTCGAGGAACCCGACGACCTGAAAGCGGATCTGCGCGCCGGCCTGGACCGGCTGTCGGCCCCCGGATCATCCGCGGAGGACCGCTGACTGCGCGCGCGTCGCCTCCAGCTCGAACCCGATGCGGCCACACCGCCGGGCGCTCACCGAGCCGAGGCCGATGGAATTGCGTTGGCGGCTCAAACCAGCGTCAACTCCGGCCCGAATGACCGAAGCCTCCCGCGCCGCGCGCGCTGGCTTCGAAGGAATCGACGACCTCGAGCGCCACCTGCACCACCGGAACGATCACCAGCTGGGCGATGCGCTCCCCGGGCTGCATGAGGAAAGGCTCACCGCCCCGATTCCAGCACGACACCATCAGCTGGCCCTGGTAGTCCGAATCGATCAGCCCGACCAGGTTGCCGAGCACCACGCCGTGCTTGTGGCCGAGGCCGGAGCGCGGCAGGATCACGGCCGCCAGAGTCGGATCTTCGATGTGGATGGCGAGCCCGGTCGGCACGAGCTCGGCCCGGCCGGGCGCGAGCGTCAATGGCGCATCCAGGCAGGCGCGCAGATCCATCCCGGCCGAGCCCGCAGTCGCATAGGCCGGCAGGGGAAACTCGCCTCCCAGGCGAGAATCGAGAACGCGCACCTTCAGTGGGTGCGCCGCGCGGGCCGGACCGCTCAAGCCTGCGCCTCGCCGCGCGCGTTTGCGTCCGCGGACGCCGCGTACGATTCCGCGATCAGCCGCACTAGCTCGCGCGCCAGCTGCAGCTTCGGCCCGCTGCCCAAGTCTCTGCGCGCGGCGCGCCAGAGTACGATCAAATGGTTGTCCTCGCAGTCGAATCCCTTGGTGTGGCCGACTTCGTTGGCGGCGATCATGTCGAGATTCTTCTTCAGCAGCTTGGCCCGCGCGTTCTGCTCCACCGACTCGGTCTCGGCCGCGAATCCGACGACGAAGGGCCGGCGCGGGCGGGCGGCGACGCTGGCGAGCACATCAACGGTACGTTCCATCTCCAGCTGGAGGTGCTCGGAGTGCTTCTTGATCTTTTGTTCAGCGGGGCGCGCCGGCCGATAATCCGCCACCGCCGCCGTCGAGATGAAGATGTCTGCCTGGTCGACCTCGCGCTGTACGACCGCGAGCATTGCCTCGGCGCTCTCGACGTCGACGCGCCGCACGCCGGGCGGAGTCGCCAGCGCCACCGGGCCGCTCACCAGCACGACGTCGGCGCCGGCCTCGCGGGCAGCCTGCGCAACCGCAAAGCCCATCTTCCCCGAGCTGCGGTTGCTGATGAATCGCACCGGATCGATGCGCTCGCGAGTCGGGCCGGCGGTAATCAACACCCGCCGGCCGCGCAGGGGACCGGCGCCGGGCAGGAGTTCCTGCAGACAGTCGGCCAGTTCGTTGGGCTCGAGCATGCGACCCTCACCCACCTCGCCGCAGGCCTGCCCGCCCTCGCCTGGGCCCAGGATGTGGACGCTCCGCTGACGAAGCCGCTCGACGTTCGCCACGGTGGCCGGATTGGCCCACATGCGCTGGTTCATCGCCGGCGCAACGGCGATCGGCGCGGCGGTGGCGAGACACAACGTCGCCAACAGGTCGTCCGCGCGACCGCCCGCGAGACGTGCCAGGAAATCGGCTGTGGCAGGCGCAACGAGCACCAGCTCGGCCCAGCGCGCCAGCTCGATGTGCCCCATGGCGGCCTCGGCTGCACTGTCCCAGAGGTCGGTGCGCACGGTCCGCCCCGAGAGCGCCTGAAAAACGAGCGGAGCGACGAACTCGCGGGCCGCGGCAGTCATGACCACCTGCACGTCGGCGCCACGCTCGCGCAGGCGACGCACCAGCTCGGCGCTCTTGTACGCCGCGATGCCACCGGTGACCCCGAGCAGGATGCGTTTGCCTTGCAGCATGCGTCCGATTATCCGGCCCCGCTCCCCGGCGACGCAAACTCTGGATGCGAGACTGCGCATTTGTGCACGAACTGGCCGGTTATTCCCTCTGGTCAATGCGGGGCTCCCGCCGCAGGATGCGTCTTCCTTCCCATGGAGTGCGCCGATGCCCTCGACATCCACCGCGCCAGTCCTGTCCATCCGCGAATGGCCGCGCACCGAGCGCCCGCGCGAGAAGCTTCTCGAGCGCGGCCCGCGCGCCCTCTCGGACGCGGAGCTGCTCGCACTGCTGATCGGCTCGGGGACGCGCGGCTGCTCAGCGGTCGAACTGGCCCGCAATCTGCTCGGGGACTTCGGCTCGCTGCGCGCCTTGCTCGCCGCGGAGCGCGGGCGCTGGAGGCGCAAAGGCATCGGACCGGCGCGCTATGCAACCGTCCAGGCGGCCGTCGAGCTCGCCCGCCGTCACCTGCAGGAGGAGCTGCGCTGCGGGCAGCCGCTGACGACGCCGCAGGCGACGTTCCGCTTCCTGCAGGCGCAGCTGCGCGACCTCCCCTACGAGGTGTTCTGCTGTCTTCACCTGGACAACCGCCACCGCCTGATCGCCTTCGAGGAACTGTTTCGCGGCACGGTCGACTGTGCACAAGTGCACCCGCGCGAGGTGCTGCGCCAAGCGCTGCGGCACAATGCAACTGCCGTGATTCTGGCGCACAATCACCCCTCGGGCGGGCTCACGCCCAGTCCGGCGGACGAGGCCATCACGCGCCGCCTGAAGGCGGGACTGTCCTTGATGGACATGCAGGTGCTCGACCACATCATCGTGGGCGCGACCCAGTGCTACTCCTTCGCCGAGCATGGGCTGCTGTGACGGTGCGCTTGCCGCAACGGGGGACTCCTGGTATAAAGCTCGGCTCCCGTGGGCGGGGATCACCGCTCACGACAAGTATTTGATTTGCAAGGTCGTAGCATATGTCGCGCGTCTGCGAGGTAACCGGCAAAGGGCCGGTCGTTGGAAATCGCGTCTCTCACGCAAACAACAAGAAGCGCCGCCGCTTCCTGCCGAACCTGCATACGCAGCGATTCTGGCTGGAAGCCGAAAAGCGCTGGGTGTCGCTGCGTGTCTCGGCGCATGGACTGCGCACGATGGAGAAGAAAGGCATCGACCAGGTCGTGGCCGAGCTGCGCGCGCAAGGCGTGAAAGTCTAGGATCAGGAGCTGCGCGATGCGCGATAAGATCAAGCTGCTTTCGTCCGCCGGAACCGGTCATTTCTACGTGACCACCAAGAACAAGCGCCTGCATCCGGACAAACTGGAAGTGCGCAAATTCGACCCGGTGGCGCGTAAGCACGTCGCCTACAAAGAAGCCAAGATCAAGTAATTCCGCTCGCCGGCCGGACTGCGCTCGACCCGAGCCGCATCAGGCGCGAGGCTCAAAGCTGCGCAGATGACGGAAGGCTGAGATCCACGCCCCGAGCCAGCCGAGGGCCATGCCCCCGCCCAACAGCAGCACCAGCTCCCGGCCGCCGAGGCCCTGCAGCACAAAGCCGCTGCCGTAGAGTTCCGCGAGGCGGGCCGCCGGCCCCGACAGCGCGAGAATCGCGCCCTCCAGAATGAGCCACGCGAGCAGTGCGCCGCCCAACCCATACAGCGCGCCGGTGTATACGAACGGGCGGCGGACAAACGCGTTCGAGCCTCCGACAAGCTTGGTGACCTCGATCTCATCGCTGCGATTGAGGATCTCGAGCCGGATCGTATTGCCTATCACGGCCAGCACGCCGGCACCGAGCAAGACCGCCGCGAGCAACACGAGCCGCCGCACCACCGCGACGATGGCGTCGAACCGCATGACCCACTGCGTGTCGAGCTGAACCATGTCCACCTCGGGCCAGGCCGCGAAAGTGCGCCGCAGCGCCTCGAGCGCCAAAGGACCGCTGGCACGCGGCCGTGGCACGACGCGCAGCACATTGGGCAACGGATTGCTCTTGAGCGCAGCCAGCGCCGCACCGAAACCCGAATACTTGCGGAACTGACGCAGCCCCTCGGCCGCAGAGATGACCGTCACGCTGGCCACACCGGGCTGGGACCTCGCGGCCGTGGCAAGCTGCTGCGCGCGGGCCAACGGCACGCCATTCTTCAGATAGACCGTCATATCGACCGCGCGGCCGATGCCACCGCTCACCGCCTCGGCATTGCGCACGAGCAATCCCAGCGCGCCCGGCAGCGCCAGCGCAAGTCCGATCACCAGCAGCGTGAACATCGTTGCCAGAGGCGCGCGCGCCAGGCGCCCCAGGGCACCGAGCAATGCTTGCAGTTGGCGACTGTTCAGCACGTCGAAGCGCCCGCGGCTCAGCGGCTCGCAACCAGCGAGGGCAGCGGATCGGCGCTGCCGCCGGTAAGCTCGCCGCTCGTCAGGACGATCTCGCGGCTACCGAACTCACGCACGATGTGCACATCATGCGTGGCCACGAGCACGGTCACGCCGACTTCACTGAACCGTCTGAACAGCCGCATCACCTCCAGCGCCAGATCCGGATCGAGATTGCCGGTGGGCTCATCGGCCACGATCAGCGGCGGCTTGCCGACAACCGCGCGCGCGATCCCCACGCGCTGCTGCTCGCCGACCGACAGTTCCAGGGGCAACATGCGCTCTTTGCCGAGCAGACCCACTTGATCGAGCGCCGCGCGCACGCGCTTGTCGATGTCCTTGAACGGCGTTCCGGCCACCACCAGCGGCAGCGCGACGTTGTCGAATACCGGCCGGTCCGCCAACAGCTTGTGATCCTGGAACACCATGCCCAGCTGGCGGCGAAACGCCGGAATATGCCGCGCGCTGAGCGCGCCGATGTTGCGGCCATTGATGGTCACGGTGCCGCGCGTCGGGCGCTCGAGCAGCGCAATCACCTTCAGCAGCGTGCTCTTGCCCGCTCCCGAGCGGCCGGTGATGAACAGCAGTTCCCCGCGGTCGACGAAGAAACTCACGTTGGTGAGCGCCTCGCGTCCGTTCGGATAGCGCTTGCTGACCCGCTCGAGCCGGATCATCCACCCTCCTGCCCGGCGGGCTCGTGCGCTCCCGAGACCAGTGCGGACGCGAAGGCTCGCGCATCGAACTCGCCAAAATCCTCCGGTTGCTCGCCGATGCCGATGAAGCGGATGGGCAGCCCCAGGCGGCGCGCAATGGCGATCACGATCCCGCCCTTGGCGGTCCCATCGAGCTTGGTGATCGCGAGCCCGGTGACACCCACGGCCTCATGAAACTGTACGGCTTGCGTCAGGGCATTTTGTCCCTGGTTCGCGTCGAGCACCAGGAGAACCTCGTCCGGCGCGGCCGGATCGCCGCGCTGCAGCACCCGTTTGACCTTTTTCAGCTCCTGCATCAGATGCGACTGACTGTGCAGGCGGCCGGCGGTATCGGCGATCATCACATCGACGCCGCGCGCCCGCGCCGCTTGCAGCGCATCGAACACCACCGCCGCCGGATCGGCGCCCGCGTGTTGTGCCACGCAGCTCGCGCCGCTGCGCTCGGCCCAGACCGCGAGCTGCTCGATGGCCGCCGCGCGGAAGGTGTCGCCGGCCGCGAGCAGTACACTGTGACCCTCCTGATGCAGGCGACGGGCCAGCTTGCCGATCGTCGTGGTCTTGCCCGAGCCATTCACGCCGACGACCAGAATGGAGAAAGGCTTGCGCAGCGGATCGACCACCAATGGCCGCGCGCACGGCGCCAGTGTCTCTTCCACCGCAGTGCGCAGTGCCGCAATCAGGGCCTCGACGTCGGCGAGCTCCTTGCGCGCCAGGCGCTTGTTGAGTCCGGCGAGAATGGACTCCGTCGCCTCGATGCCGACGTCGGCGCCGAGCAGCCGGGTCTCGAGCTCCTCGAGAAGCTCGGCGTCGATCTTGCGGCCGCGGAACAGGCTCGGCAGATCAAACGTGAGCCGGCTGCCACGCCCTAGGCGCTGGGTCAGGCGCTTGAGAAAGCCCTGACGCTGCGCGCCCTTTGGCGCCTCGTCTTTGGATTCGCGTCCGAACATGAGCAAGCGCTAGTGTATCGTAGCGCTCTGGTTCACTGGCTCGAAAGATCGCGTGAGCGGCCCGTCCCAAACGCACCCGCGCGGCGGCGCCGAACGCGTCCTGCGCATCATCAGCGGCGCCTGGCGCGGCCGGCGGCTGCGATTCCCGCCGTCGCCGGCCATCCGTCCGACGCCTGACCGTGTCCGCGAGACGCTCTTCAACTGGCTCGCGGGCGCGGTCGTGGGGGCACGCTGTCTCGATCTGTTCGCCGGCAGTGGTGCACTTGGGCTCGAAGCACTCTCGCGCGGAGCACGGCACGTCACCTTCGTCGAGCATGAACCGAGCGCGGCACGCGCCATCGAGGCGTGCCTGGCGCAATGGGATCCCGAACGCCGCTGCAGCTGGCGGGTGGTGGCCGCGGACGCCCAAGCGTTCCTCGGCGCCGCGGGCCAGCGATTCGACATCGTGTTCCTGGATCCACCGTTCACCGCCGGGACGCTGGGTCCCGTGACCGCACGGCTCGAGGACGGCGGCTGGCTCGCGCCCGGGGCGGGCATTTATGTCGAATGTCCCGCCGCCGACGTCCCCCCGGTGCCGGCGGCCTGGGCGCGGGCGCGCAGCAAGCGCGCGGGGCAGGTCGGGTATCATCTGTATCTGCGACACACGGGGAACGCCGCTGAATGAACCGTTACGCCGTCTACCCGGGAACCTTCGACCCGATCACCAACGGTCACCAGGACCTGGTGCGTCGTGCCGCCAGTATCTTCGAGCGGGTGATCGTCGCGATCGCGGCCAATCCCAACAAGGCGCCGATGTTCTCGCTGGACATGCGCGTGGACCTGGCGCGCCGCGTACTCGGCGATCTGCCGAACATCCAGGTACTCGGTTATTCGGGCCTGACGGTGGAATTCGCGCGCAAACAGGGGGCTCGGGTCATCGTGCGCGGTCTGCGCGCGGTATCGGATTTCGAGTTCGAGTTCCAGCTCGCGAACATGAGCCGCCACCTCGAGCGCGACATCGAGACGGTTTTCCTCACGCCGCAGGAGCAGTTCACGTTCATCTCATCGACACTGGTGCGCGAGATCGCGGTGCTCGGCGGCGATGTGAGCGAGTTCGTCCATCCCATCGTCGAGGAAGAGCTCAAGAAGCGCCGCGAGACATAGCCGCCTCACCGCTGGCACGCCGGACAGAAATACGTGGAACGACCCTGCTGCGTGCTGCGACGGATGGGCGTACCGCAGCGGCGGCACGGCGTACCGGCACGCTCATATACAAACAGCTTCTGGCGGAAATAGCCCGGTGCGCCGTCGGCGCCAACGTAATCGCGCAGTGTCGTCCCGCCGGCCCGGATCGCCTCAGTAAGAACGGCTCGAATGGCTGCAACGAGGCGCCGCGCCTCGAGCCGTGAGAGCCGGCCCGCGGCACGCCCTGGACGCACGCCGGCTCGGAAGAGTGCCTCGTTGGCGTAGATATTCCCTACGCCGACGACCAGATGGCTGTTCATCAGCAACTGCTTGATCGCGAGCCGTCGGCCCCGCGCGATGCCCCAAAGATAATCTGCGTCGAACCGCGAATCGAACGGCTCGGGCGCCAAGTCCCTGAGCAGCCGGTGGCGCCCGGGGTCACCTTCCGTGAAGTGCAGACTGCCGAAGCGGCGCGGGTCGTTGAAGCGCAGAACCTGGCCCGAGTCCAGCCGCACGTCGTATTGATCGTGGCGCGTGCGGGGCGCCTCGCCGGGCAGCACCCGCAGCGAGCCCGACATGCCCAGATGGACGATCACCGTGCCCCGCTCCAGCACGATGAGCAGGTATTTGGCTCGCCGATCCGTCCCCACGATGCGCTGGCCCGGCAGCCGCAGCGCAAGTGAGCGGGGCACCGGCCAGCGCAACCGCCGCTCGTACAGCTCGAGGGCCACGATCGTGCGCCCGGTTACGTGCGGCGCGATACCGCGACGCGTGGTCTCAACTTCGGGAAGCTCAGGCATGCCTGCCAGCGTAGCCGGCCGTTCCGAGTCCCGAAAGCCGGCTTCGCGTGCAGGGACCTGAATTGTCAAGACTAAGATAAAGTTTTCGAGGCCTCCCGGGTGAACGGGATCTTAAGCGATACCGTTTTGGGGTGCTGCCAGGGAACCCAGGCCCGGATTAGCACTCTAAGCCATCGAGTGCTAAGATTTCCTCACACCGCATGGGAGTATTGATGTCCACAAGCACCGCAGTGATCGCCCGCCCCTGCGACCTCGCGGTCGTGGGCCCGATTGGCAGCGTCGATGCGTATGTCGAGCGGGTGAGCCGCATCCCCGTGCTCGATCGCGAGGCTGAGCGCGCGCTCGCCGAACGCTTTCGAGAACAGGGGGATCTCGATGCCGCGCGCCAGCTCGTTCTGGCGCACTTGCGCTTCGTCGTGCACATCGCCCGGGGCTATCGCGGCTATGGGCTGCCCTTCAGCGACCTGATCCAGGAAGGCAACGTCGGCTTGATGAAAGCGGTCAAGCGCTTCGACCCGACCCTTAACGTTCGCCTGGTGTCCTTTGCCGTGCACTGGATTCGGGCGGAGATCCACGAATACGTTCTGCGCAATTGGCGCCTGGTCAAGATTGCCACCACCAAAACCCAGCGCAAGCTCTTCTTCAATCTGCGCCGCCTGAAGAAGAACCTCGCGTGGCTCACCGTGGAAGAGACCGCCGCCGTGGCACGCGACCTCGGCGTCAGCGCGAGCGAGGTCACCGAGATGGAGAAGCGCCTGGCGGCGCACGATCTGGCGTTCGATCGGGCACCCGACGCGGACGAAGAGGAAGCCTACAGCCCGGCCGCGTACCTGCCGTCCCCCGACGCCGACCCGGCCGATCAGGTCGAGGAAGCCGAATGGGAACGCGATTCCACGTCCCGCCTGCGCAACGCCCTTGATCGGCTCGACGCGCGCAGCCGCGACATCGTCGAGCGCCGCTGGATCCGAGAGGAGAAGGCGACGCTGCACGAGCTGGCGGGGGAATACGGCATTTCAGCCGAGCGCATCCGGCAGATCGAAGCCAATGCGCTCGGCAAGCTGCGCGGCCTGATGACCCCCGAGGCGGCCGCGGCCTGAGCGCGGTCTAGGTGGCGGCGGCCTGGACGGCCGCCGCCACTCGCTCGTGCACGCTCTTTTCCAACGGCCCGGGCACGAGCGCATCGTCTTCCGCCAAGTCCGCCAGTGTCTGCGCCGCGGCCATGAGCATCGCGTCCGTGAAGCGTGTGGCCTTGGCGGCGAGCGCTCCCTTGAACAGGCCCGGAAACGCCAGCACGTTGTTGATCCCTTTGCCATCGGCGGCAAAAGCCGCGCCATGCTCGCGCGCCAGGTTCGGCTCGATCTCCGGATCGGGATTGGACAGTGCCAGAATCACCTGCCCCGGCCTGACCCACTCGGGTCGGATGAGCCCCTTGACGCCCGTGGTCGCGACCACGATGTCGGCATCCCGCATGATCGACTCCGGGGTCGAAGCTTCGGCACCGAGCGCCTTGATGCGCGCCAACGCCTGCGGATTGCGGTCCGCGCCCAGCACCCGATTGACGCCATAGGCGCGCAGCAGACGCACGATGCCCGTGCCGGCCGCTCCGAGACCGAGCTGGCCCACGGTGCTCTCAGGCAGGCTGCGCCGGGCACGGCGTGCCGCATTGATCAGCGCGGCGAGCGCAACCACCGCGGTCCCGTGCTGATCGTCGTGCAGAACCGGCTTGCCGAGCCGCTCACGCAGCCGGGATTCGATTTCGAAGCACTCGGGAGCGGCGAAGTCCTCGAGCTGGATCGCACCGAAGGACAAATGAATCCCGCAGATCAGCTCGACGACTTTCTCCGGCTGGGTCTGCTCGAGCAGGATCGGCACGGCCGAGAGCCCCACCAGATCGGCGAACAGCGCCGCCTTGCCCTCCATCACCGGCAAGCCGGCGAGCGGCCCGATGTTGCCGAGGCCGAGGATCGCCGTGCCGTTGGTGATCACCGCCACGGTGCTGTCGATGCTCGTGTATTCGTGCGCGAGCTGCGGGTCCTGCTGAATGGCCAGGCACACCCGCGCGACCCCGGGGGTGTAGATGTCGCGCAGCGTCTGCAGCGTGTTGATCGGCAGGCTCGCCACGGTGCGGATCTTGCCGCCGCGATGGCGATTGAATACCCGGTCGGATTTACCGATGAAGCGGGCATTGGGCAACTGGTCGATCCGCGCGTAGAGACTTTGGTCGGCCTGTTCGTCCATCTCCAGGGTAATTTCCCAGAGAGTCTTGCCCTCCACGCGCCGTACCGTGGTCAAGTGCTGGATGGTCAGACCCGCATCGCCGATCACCTGCAGCACTTTGGCGAGGCTGCCGGGCTGATGAATGGTCTCGACGATCAAAATCTCAGGTATCTTCATGATCGTGGCTGTACGCGCAGATGAAGCGGTGACGCCACTATAAACGCGCCGGCTGAAAGAGTGCTGAAACGATTCGATGCGGCCTTGGCTCTCGCTGTTGCTCCTGACGCTGGTGACCCTGGTGCTGCCCTGGGACGGGGTCCGTTACGCGCGCCAGATGGAAGCCGGGCTGCGCCGCAGCGAGCGGCTGGACCTGAACTCGCTCGCGCACACCCTGGCCGCCTCGCTTGAGGGCCGTACGCGCCTGATCTACCGGTTTGCGGCCGATGCGCGCCACCCGGGGCCGGACACGCTGACGCCGCTTCCGCTGCCGGCGCCGATCGACTTCGACGCCTATCCGCAAGGCTGGCCTGCGACTCGCCCGTGGCGCCGCTACGGCAGCGGCAGGCGTCATTTCGACATTCTCACCGGCGTCACCAATCGCATGCTGTATGTGCTGCTGCGAATCTCGGACCCCCACCCCGTGTTCGATACGCCGCTCGTCAACCCGCTCGATCGCGCCGCCATAGGCGACCGCATCTGGATCGGCTTCGCCGGGCCGCAGGGGCGGCCGCACTCGGAATTTCTACCGCTCGAGGGCGCCGGACCGCTGGTGGCCGATCGCATCATCACCGGAGAGTACGACCGACAGCGGGCGATCCTGGATCCGCGCATCGTCGGAGCGCTGCAACTGGAACCGGGCGGCTACGACGTCGAGTTCGCGATGCCGCTGTCGATGGTCGGTGGACCCTTCGGCGTGCAGATCGATGATCGCGAGCGCCGCGGGGCGAGACCGTTCGTCTACGGGATGCTGAACCCGCGCAACCTGCGCCCCCGAGGCGGACTGGTTCTGGCGTCGGCGGCACTCCCCGCCTACCTGCGCCGTTTGCTGCGGCCGGGGCTGCGTCTTGCGGTGACCACGCCCTCCGGCGCGCTGCTGGCCCAGGCGGTCAAACCGATCGTTCCGGGCATTCCGGCACCACACGCCGGCATGCTCACCCTCCTGTTCCGCCGGCTGGTCGACGCGGGCCACGACGCGCCCATCACGGTCAGCGTGCCGATCCGCGGCAGAGCGGACCACGGCGTCATAGCCCACCTCGAGGTCACACAAACATCCGATCGGTGGGCTCACGTACGTGACCAGACGCTGGAACAGATGCTGAATCTGACGCTTGCAACCAGCACCCTGGCCTTCCTGGTCGCCGTCGTGCTCGCTTTTCAGATGGTGGCGCGCGCGCGGCGGCGGCGCGATCCAGGAACCGGTTGATCCGCGCGCCACGCACAGCCTTCCCATGATTTCGCTTGCATCGCGCGGCCTTCTCGCGCACCATTCGCGCCGCGCCGCGGGGTGTGGTGCCGCTCGCGACGTCCAACGATGGCGGTCTGGACCCTCTGGAGGTGTGACCCGCGAAATGAAGCAGCAAACTGCGTCGCCCGATCGCGATCC
>JAKBWB010000041.1 GCA_021843755.1 Pseudomonadota bacterium | reverse complement strand
GCGCGTTGCCCGAGATGGTGTTGGCGACCTCGCCGACCAGATCGCGCATGCTCTCGTGGCTGAAGTCGCTCTCCTGCATCTTCATCAGCAGCACCGTCAGCATCGCGCGCGGCGCGGTGAAGTACACGACGCCTTCGCGTTTGCCGCTGACGTTGATCATGCCGGTGTAATCGTGCATGGCGGTCTCGCCCTCGAGCAGATACGGCGAGCCGATCGTGGCCGGCTGCTGCGCGGCCACTTCGAAGTACCGGGTCGTGCCCTCGACGAAGGTCTTGAGTTCCTCTTCCCGCAGCATGATTAGGTTCCCGGTGCTCGCGTGCCCGTGATCAATACATCAGCTCGGCGATCGCTTCGTTCAGCTGCCGGTCGCTGAACGGCTTGTTGAGAAAGCCGTTGGCGCCGCGCTCCATGGCTTCCACCGCCGTGGCCTTGTCCGCGAGCGCCGAAATCACCAGGATGCGCAGCGCGGGCTTCAGTTGCACCAGCTGCGTGATGCATTCGATACCGTCCATCTGCGGCATGGTGAGATCCATGGTGACCAGGTCCGGATCGGTGCGACGGGCAAGCTCCAGCGCCTCGAACCCGTTGGCCGCCGTTCCCACCACCTGCAGATCGTCGAACTGCTGCGAGCGCTCGATGCGCCGCCGCACGATGTTCGAGTCATCGACGATCAGCAGCTTCACGGGCCGCCGTTCGAGGGGAGTGCCGCTGCTCATGCGCGCCGCTTCCCGCCGCTAGGCGACCGCGGTCTGGCTGGGCGCGGGCAGTGCGATCTTGAAGCGCGTGAAACGGCCCGGATGAGTGCTCACGCCGATCCGTCCACCGAGCGCATAGACGGCCTTGGCCACCACGTCCATGCCGGTGCCGCGGCCGGCATCCATCGATACCTCGGTGCGGGTCGAGAAGCCGGGCTTGAAGATCAGCGCCAGGGCCGAGCGGTTGTCGAGCTCGGCCGCCTGTTCCTCGGTGAGCAATTGCTTGCGCACGGCGGCTTCCTTCAGCGTCTCGGGCGAGAGACCGGCGCCGTCGTCCTCGAATACCAGCTCGCAGCCGCTCTCCAGGCGGCGGAACTGCGCCCGTACCAGGCCCGTGGCGGATTTGGACCCGGCGCGGCGCACCGCATCCGGCTCGATGCCGTGCACGGCGGCGTTGCGCAACATCTGAATGAGACAGTCTTTGACGGTGGGCAGGTAGGCGGCCGGCACGGCCTCGAGGCCCTCGAGGCTCAGATTGAACGGCTTGCCGTGATCCTCGGCGAGCTTGCGGGCCAGTCCCTGCAGCGTCGCGGCGAGCTCGTCCGCGCCGCTCGCTCGCTCGGCGCCCCTCAGGCGCAGGATCGGGGAGCTCAGGGTGCCGTCGGGGCTGGACGTGCCGTCCTTCAGGGTGCTCAGGCGCAGGATCACCTCGCGCACCGCGCGCAGATGAGCCAACAGCTCATCGAGCTTCAGCACCACGGGCAGGAAGTCGTTGCCGGTGAGCTCGCTCTTGCCCTTGAGTTCCTCGACCATGTCCTCCAGATGGTGCACACGCTGGGCGATGCTCATGAGATTCAGCGCCGACGCCTCGCCCTTGATCGAATGCAGCTCGCGCGACAGACCGGTGAGTTTCCTGCTGAACTCCGCATGGCTGCGCGCAGGCTCCTTGAGGATGGCATTGACGTGCTTCAGGCCCGCGGCGGCGGTATCGAGGAACCCGCCCACCTGCAGCGGATCGGAGTGCAGCATGCTGACCATCATGTCGATCTGCGAATGGGCGCTCTCCTGGGCCTCGTGCAGCTCGCGCGCGAGCATGACGTTCGAGGTGATGTCGGCGACGGTGCACAGCACGTGCTTGACGCCCTGCTGGCCCAGCACGCGGTGGAAGTTGAATTGCAGATAGTGGGTTTCCTTGCCGCCCCGGCCGTTGTCCAGCATCACTTCGAGCTGACCCAACGGGTTGATGCTCTTCATCAGGTTCTCGTGCGCGCGCTCGCCCCAGAGCAGCTTGATGTACTTCGTGGCGGTGGCAAGCGTCGCGGGGGAGACTTTGTCGCGCAATAGCTCCTCGAACGACAGGCCGGCGAAGTCCTCGCGGCCGAACAGGTGGGTCAGGGCCTGGGACCAGACCGTGCCGATGCGGTAGTCGGCATCGAGCAGGAACAGGCCCTCGCGCACCGTGTGCAGGATGTCGCGGGTCTGTTCCTCGGCGGCGCGCGCCGCCCGCTCGCCGCGACTGCGGGCGAGCTGCAGATAGGCCGCGGCCGCCCCGAGCAGCAGCACCGCCAGCACGCCGGCCGACAGCAGCAGCCTCAGCCGCGAGGCGGCGCTCGAGGTGCGCTTCTGCAGCGCGGCACTGAGGGCGGCGAGCCGCCGATGCAGCGCCGGGGCGCTGCTTTGTGCGAACAGCTCCGCGCGGCGCACCTGCGTGTAATAGATCTTGCCGCTCACCGACAGCGAGCTGCCGAAATCGGTGTCCGAGTACGGTTCGCCGGAATAGGCGAGCACCGGCGCGAGGACCGGAGCGTAGGCCTTCCAGAGATGCCCCGCCGCGCGCAGCACGGGCCGGTCCACCCCCGGCCGGCGCTCGAGCGCGGCCAGGTTGCGATCGAACCCGGCCACCGAGTCGGCAAGCTCCTGATGAACCCCGCCGGTGTATTCGAGCGTGCCGAGCCGTTCACGCAGCGCCGTCAGCTGCTGGGAGAGTACCGACGGGTAGGTCTGGAGGAGACTTGCGCGCTGCAGCAATGCGACGTTGGCGCGGATTCGTGTGGCCAGCCGGAAGCCGACGATGAGCACCAGCGCCATCAGCGCGGCCAGCAGCGCCCCCGCTGCGGCAGTGAGCAGCCGGCGGATTCGATCAGCGCCTGAGAATTGCATGGGATCCACCTGACTAGTTCGGGAGCACGAAGCGGATTTCAGTGCGCACCGGCACGTTGACCGGCCGGCCCCGGAATTCCGGCCGGGTATAGCGCCACTGGCGGATCGCCCGCAGCGCCGCGCGGTTGAAGATGGCGCCGGGTCTGGAGTTGATCACCTGCAGCCGCCGGGTACGACCCTGCGCGTCGACGATGTACTGCACCGTCACTTCGCCCGAGAGGCCGCTCGCAAGCGCGCGTTGCGGATAAGCGGGCGCAACGTAGTGTGTGCGGCGCAGCTGCCGGGCCACCGCTGCCAGCTGCGCCGCCGTGGGCGCGGCGGACGGCTTGGCGGCGAGCGCGGTGGCGGCGGCCAGAACCGAGGCGCGCGCGCCCCAGCGGCGCGCCGCGGCCAGATCCGCCCGCGCGGTCGCGCGCTGGCCGGCGCGGGCGGCGGATTGCGCCTGTGCCACGAGCGCGGTCGCCAACCGATCGCGCAGCACATTCGCGCCGGCGCGCTGCGCCGGATCGGGGTGAGACGCATCGATCACACTCAAGTAATACGCGGCGCTGTCGTGCGCAGGGTCGATGAGCGCGCCGCTGGCGAGCCGGGCGCGGGCTTGCGCGAGCAGCCGGTTCAGCCGCGCTTCGGCGGAGTGCGTTTCGACGCGGGCGACCTGTTGCTGCACCGAGTCGATCTGCTGCGACGTTGCACCGGCCCAGCGGGCCGCGCTCAGCCACTGCCTCTGCTCGGCGGCGTGTCCGGCCAGGCCAGCCTGCCGGGCCTGGCCGATCAGCGCGCCAATGAGCGCCTGCGCGGCGGTGCCGGTGCGCGCCGCTCGGGGCGCGAGCACGCGCAGCTTCGCGAGCGCAGACTCGGCGCTGTGCGGACCGATGAGCCGGCCGGCACTGATGCGCCTGTCGAGGCGTTGCGCCAGGAGTTTGACCCGGTCCTCGTGCCGCAGCGTGGCCAGCTGGGCCTGCCAGGCTTTGATCTGCGGGGCCGGCACGCCCCAGCGGAAGGCCTGGGCGATGAGGGCCGGTGCCGCGGCGAGCGTGCCCTTGCTCGAGAGCGCCTGCTCCACCCGCGCGGACGCGAGCTGGATGCGGAAGGGGCCAATATGGGTATTGCCGGGCTCCGCCAGCTGCAACGTGGCGAGCGCCAGCGACGCCCCGGCATATCGGTGGCGCGAGAGATCGACGCCGAAGCGCGAAACCAGCACGTTGGCAACCCGCTGCAGGCCGTTGCGGGCTTCGGCATTGGTGGGATCGACGGCCAGCACCGAGCGGTAATAGACCAGTGCGTTGGCCCCTTTCGGCGCGGTGAAGTGCCGCTCGAACATCGCCCGGCTGGCCTTGATGAGCAGGTCGGAGACGCGCCCGCGCACGATCGAGGTGTCGACCTTGGGCCGCGCCAGCGCGGCGTATTTCACCGCCGCGGTCCTCTCGGTCCGGGAAGGCGCCACGCCGGCCAGATGAGTGCGCGTCAGCCACCAGAGTGCACCGGTGCCCAAAGCCACGACGAGCACGCCGAGCGTCGCGGCGATCAGTTTGCCGTGGCCGCCGGCGGCTCCCTCGGGACGGGCGCTGCCCGTTGTGGGGGTCTGTGAGCCGCGGTGCTCGGGCGCCACGCGGCGCGGCGCGGGTCGAGGCGCTCGCGGGGACGAATCGCCTGCGTCGAGGTCCGAGAGCGCCGCGTCGATGACCGCGCTCGTTTTCCCCGTCTGCATCGGCAGCGTCAGA
Organism: Pseudomonadota bacterium; assembly: GCA_021843755.1. Classification (GTDB taxonomy): domain Bacteria; phylum Pseudomonadota; class Gammaproteobacteria; order Steroidobacterales; family Steroidobacteraceae; genus 13-2-20CM-66-19. The sequence goes on along the minus strand of JAKBWB010000041.1, from coordinate 96,966 downwards.
ACCGCAAAAACCCGTGTGCCCTTGACCGCAGCCGCCACGGTCTTCTCCGTGCCGGTCTCGGTGAAAACGAGGATCCTGGCGGCGCCGACACGCCCGGCAGCCCGCTCGACGTTGGCGCGAACATCACCGGTTTCGCGCGCATCGATCGCCAGAATCTGACGGCCACGGGCACCCTCCAGATGCTCGATCGCCACGTCGAGGGAGTCCGCCGGGTGGACGCTGGCGCGTCCCCCGAGGATTTCCCCGAGCTCGAGCAGGAAATCGTCGCGCGTGGTCAGCGCGGCCAGATCGGCCGGACGCGGCGCGCCGCTTGGCGTGACGCTCGGCGCGGCGCCTTCGCCGGCGGAGTCACGAGACTCACTCGGTGCGGGATGGGCCACAACCAGTCTCCAGATTCTTGAGGATGCCGCCACCGGCGCACGGCCCCCCGGTCCGAGTCCGGTCCTCGACCGCAGGACAGCGCGGCGCGCCAGAATGCGTGGCGTGCTGAACGCATCAGACCCGCAGTGGGTCCGGCGTGCAGTGTCGCCGTTCACAGAATTCGAGCGGGTGGGCCGCACCGGGGGAATCGGCTGGGCGAGGGCGGGTCCGCACGGGGCGGGCCGGTGCGCAACCGTCAAGCGAGGGCCGCAAGACGGTGGAACTCGGAGCGCCGCGCGACGCACGCGGCCGCGCCCATGGCGCGGCGGCGCGGCCGGCGCAGAGCGCGGCCCTCGTGGGAAGGGCCGCCGCTCATTATGATCCACTTTAAAGGTCCACTTTAGCCCAATCGGGCGCACCGCGGGAATCTCGACAGCGCCGCGCGGGCGGTCGATGATGGGGCACTGGGAGAAAGTGTGCGCGGCGTCGAAGCGGCAGCTCGTGCCGCGGGCGCCGGCGCACCACGGCGGGATGCGGTGTCTTGCGATGCCGCACGGCGTGCCGTGACTCCGGAACGAATCGATTTTGCGGCCGTCTTACTGAATGCCGGGCAGCGGAATCGCGAGTTTGATAGCGATCGCGCCATGCGAGGCGTTCACTCCGCTTCCCGACGGACGAAGGCGCAGCACTCACGGCCGCCACTGCCGTTGTCAAACGGGAGGTAAGGGCGATGCGATCACGTGCCAGTTATCCCGACCAGACGCCGCACGGCGCCTGCATCGACCACACCGCGTTCATCGAATCCCTGAGCTCTTTCAGCCGCTTGCATCGCGCGCAGCACTGGGAAGGTACTTTCGGACAGTTTCTTGCGGACATTCTGCCGGCCGCCCCGGCGGCCCTGGCGCGCACCAGCCACGAGTACATCTGGGACATGCTGCGCTGGCACGGGCAACTGGCCGAGGGTTCCAGCGCCGCCGAACAGCGCGAGGGGGAGACCTTGGATCCCGGCGGCCGTGCAGGCCCGCAGGAGCCATCACGCGATGGGCGCGCCATCGAGCTGTTCAAGCGCGAGCTGTTCGGTATCGACGAGCCGCTTGCCCGGGTGGTCGAGTATTTCAAGGCGGCCGCCGGGGGCTCGGACGTCGGGCGCCGGCTGCTGCTGCTGCTCGGGCCGCCCTCGGGCGGGAAGTCGACCATCGCGATTCTGCTGAAGCGCGGCCTGGAGGAATACAGCCGCACCGAAGCGGGCGCGCTGTACGCGATCAAGGGCTCGCCGCTGCACGAGAATCCGCTCAACCTGATCCCGGCGAGCTTGCGGGCCGAGTTCCGCGAGCGATACGGCGTCGCGGTGCAGGGCGAACTGTCTCCGTGGGCGCGCGATTACGTCGAGCGCGAATTCGAGGGTGACTTCGTCAACGTTCCGGTGGAGCGGATCTTTCTCTCCGAGGCCTCGCGTTTCGGCATCGGCACCTATGCGCCGCACGATCCGACCACCGCCGACATCGCCGACCTGGTGGGCTCGGTGGACCTCGCCAAGGTGGCGCAGATCGGCGACGAGGGTGACCCGCGCGCATGGTCGTGGTCCGGGGCGGTCTATGCCGCCAGCCGCGGTCTGCTCGAGATGATCGAGATCCTCAAGGTCAAGCGGGAATTCCTCTATCTGCTGCTCACGCTCACCCAGGAGAAGAACGTCAAGGTGTCGCGCTTTCCGCTCATTCATCTCGATGAGACCGTCCTGGCGCACACCAACCTCGCGGAATTCCACCGCTTCCTGCAGGAGAAGGAGAACGAGGCGCTGCTCGACCGCATGGTGATCATCAAGGTGCCGTATGCGCTGTCGTACCGGGAGGAAGCGCGCATCTATCAGAAGCTCGTCTCCGGCGCGCCGGCGTTCCGCGACGTGCACCTCGATCCGCACGTACTGAAGCTCGCCGCGGTGTTCGCCATCCTGACCCGTCTGACGCGGCCGGAGCGCGAAGGCCTCGATGTCGCCAAGAAGCTGCGGCTGTACGCCGGCGAGGCGATCGAGGGCGCAGCCGAGACCGAGGCGGTGCGTCTGCGCGCGGAGTCCCCCGACGAAGGGCTGACCGGCGTCAGCCCCCGGTTCGTCATCAACGCCATCTCCACGGCCATCACTCGCGGCACGACGCGCAGCCTCACCAGCATGGATCTGCTGCTGGCGCTGAAGGACGGCATCGAGAGCGACGCCCGCATGGAGGCGAAGCAGAAGAAGGCGTGGATCGATCATCTGGTCACGGCGCGCAAGGAATTCTACAACCGCTGGGTCAAGGAGGACGTGCATCGCGCGATGTTCGCCTCGTTCGAGGAGGAGGCGCAGCAGTTGCTGGAGAAATACCTCGACGAAGTGGAGGCGTCGCTCGATCACCGGCAGGTCACGGATCCGATCACCGGCGAGAGCCGGGCGGCGGACGAGCGCTTTCTGCGCTCCGTGGAGGAAAAGATCAAGGTGTCGGACTCGGGCAAAATGTCGTTTCGCCAGGAAGTCGTGCGTAAGGCCATGGTGGCATTCAAAACCGGTGAGAAGTTCAAGCTCGCCAGCCACGCACGCATGCGTGAGGCGATCGAGCAGTATCTGTTCGAAGAGCGGCGCGACGTGCTGCGGTTGGTGACCTCGGCCGCCCGCCCGGACGAGGAGGCGAGGCAGAAGATTTCCGTGGTGCAGCAGCGTCTGATCAGCGAGTACGGCTACGATGAGCACAGCGCGAAAGAGGCGCTGAGTTACGTCACCACGCTGCTTGCGCAGGAGTAGCGGCCGGTATGGGCGGGGACAGCGGTTCACAGACTCCCACGGATGGGGGCAAATGGTACGAGCTGTTCTCGCGCGGCGCGCGTGACTGGCTGCGTCATGACGAGAAGGTCCGCGAGGCAGTGCGGCGGCATCTGCCGCAGGCCGTGGCGGGCGGCGAGCTGATCAGCGGTGGCGCGCGCACGGTGCGCGTGCCGGTGCGCATGCTCGAGCACTATCGTTTCCGGCTGCGTTCAGCCGAGGAGCGCCAGGGTGTCGGCCAGGGCCAGGCCAAGCCCGGTGACCTGTTCGACGACCCCGCCCGGCCGCGTTCGGCCGGCGGCAAGGGTCCGGGCGGGGAGGACGAGGGCGAGGTGCAGCTGCTGCTGGAGTTCAAGATCGACGATATCGTCGAGTGGCTGTGGGAGGAAATGCGCCTGCCGAATCTCACGCCCCGCAGCGGACCGTCGGAAGAACAGGAGTGGACACGTCAGGGTTGGGATCGCCGGGGCGCGCGCTCGCGGCTCGATCGGCGCCGCTCGTTCAAGGAGTTGGTCAAGCGACGCGGGGCACCGGGCGCGGTGCCGACGTTCACCGACGAGGATCTGCGCTTTCGGCAGCTCGCCCTGCGTCGCCGGCCGGCAGTGCGCGCGGTGGTGTTCTTTCTGCTCGATGTGTCGGGCAGCATGTCCGAGCGCGACCGCCAGCTCGCCAAGTCATTCTTTTTTTGGACGGTGCAGGGACTGAGGCGCGAGTACCGTACGCTGGAGACGGTGTTCGTCGCGCACACCACGCAGGCCTGGGAGTTCACCGAAGCGGAATTCTTCCAGGTCAGCGGGACGGGCGGCACGGTGGCCTCGAGCGGGTTGCGCAAGGTGAGCGAGATCCTGCATGAGCGATTCGATGCGCAGAGTTCCAACGTTTACCTCTTTTATGCCTCCGACGGCGACAATGCCGTCGCCGACACCGATGAGGCCCGGGCCGCGCTTGCGGCGCTCGCGGGCGAAGCCTGTTTCTGCGGCTACGTCGAAGTGGCGGCCGGCCTCTCGCGCCACCTCGATACCGAGACCGGCCGGCTGTTCGCGGATCTGTCCACGGATGGCGCGAACGTCGGCAGTTGCGGGCTGGCCGATTTCGATGACGTGTGGAGCGCGATCCGGCAGTTCTTCACGGCGCAGGACCCGGCGCGGGCGGAGGGCGGGTGAGCGCCATGGAGTGGCGGGATTACACCGCGCGGATCGAGCAGCTCGCGCGCGAGTCCGGGTTGCGTTTCCACCCCGTCGAGTTCGAAGCCGTCCCGGATTCGTTCATGATGGAATTGGCGGTGTACGGCCTGCCGGTGCGCATGCCCCACTGGTCCTTCGGCGTACGCTACATCTATCAGCTCATTCAGCGGCATATGGGGCATTCGCGGCTGTTCGAGGTGGTTTTCCCCGGCAATCCCGGTCATGCCTATCTCGCCGCCGGCAACGGTCTGGCGGAAAATGTGCTGGTGACGGCCCACGTGCTGGGGCACGCGGATTTCTCGCGCAACAACCTGCTGTTTCAGCGCTGCCAGGGGCAGGTGAGCGAGCGCATCGTCGAGCATGCGGCGCAGCACGCGCGCCAGATTCAACAGGCAATCGACACGCATGGCCTGGAGCGGGTCGAGGCGGTACTCGATGCGGCGCTCGCGCTCGAGCAGCACATCGACATCGATCAGTCCGTGCGGCGGCCGCGTTACCCGCAGTACACCGAGCCGCCCAAGACCCTGGCCGACGATGCCTTCCGCCGGCGCTTCGCGGCGCTGGAGCCTGCGTCCGCCCGCGCGGGCACGACAGATCGGCGGCGCGCTCCGGTGCCGCCGCACCCGGAGCGCGACCTGTTGTGGTTCGTGGCGCAATATGCCCCGGAACTCGAGAGCTGGGAGCGGGATATCTTCCTCGCGGTCCGCGAGGAATCGTTCTATTTCTATCCAGTGTTCGCCACGCAGATCATGAACGAGGGCTGGGCATCGTATTGGCACGCCCGGCTGCTGCGCGAGGCCGATTTCATTCCGCAGCAGGCCTACCTCGATGCGATCAAGTGCCACTCCGACGTGGTGCGCCCCGGGGCCGCCGATCAACAGGTCGCGCTCGGGCTCAATCCCTACCATCTCGGTTTCGCGATCTGGGAGCGCATCGTTGCGGCCGAGGGCCTGGAGGCGGCCTTCGCCATCCGTGCCGAGGATGATGATTTTGCGTTCATCCGCAATCATCTCACCCGCGAGCTGGCTGCGGAGCTCGGATTGTTTCGCTACCGCGCCCGCGACGGAAGGATCAGGGTGCTCGAGGAGGACGTCAATGCGCTGCGCGAGGCGATTCTCGCGCCGAAGTACAATTTCGGCGCGCCCGCCGTGTTGGTGGAGAAGGTGCAGGTGGATGGCACGCTCGAGCTGTCGCACGATCATGCGGCGGATGGCCGCGGCCTGGACCTGGAGCGCGGCCGCAAAGTGCTCGAGTATCTGCACCGCATCTGGCGCCGGCCGGTGCGCTTGCGCACCATCGACGCCGAGGGGCGGGCGCTGGAGATTTCCGCGCCGTAGCGCCCGGTGTTTTTGCGCGGCCCGCGGGGCGGGAGTAACCTGCCCTGATCCTCGATGATGCGCTGGGGGCGTACGGCATGGACCACAGGAACATCCGTAACTTCGCGCTGGTCGGCGCGGCGGGCGCGGGCAAGACGCTGCTGGCGGAATGTCTGCTGCTGCAAGCCGGCGCGATTCGCGCCAAGGGCTCACTCGAGCGCGGGACCACGGCGTCGGATTTCGATCCGCAGGAGCGCGCGCTCGGGCATTCCCTCGATCCGGCGGTGCTCACGTTCGAGCACCAGGGCACACGCGTGCATCTGCTCGATACCCCCGGCTATGCGGATTTTCTGGCGCGCACGCTCACGGCTCTGGAGGCCGTGGAGGCCGTGGGCGTGGTCGTGAGCGCGGTCACGGGACCGGATGCCGTGACCCAGAGGCTGATGACGTTCGCGCGTGAGCGCGGGCTCGGTCGCCTGCTGATCGTCAACAAGATCGACAGTCGGGAGGCCGACAGCGAGGGTGTGCTGGAGCGGCTGCGCACGTTGTTTGGAGCGGAATGCCTGCCGATCAACCTGCCCGCCGGGCGCGGCGCGGCGGTTCGGGATTGCTTCTTCGCGCCCGAGCCCGGCGCCGTGGATTTCTCGGCCACCGAGGCGGCGCATACGCAGATCGTCGATCAGGTGGTGGAGCTCGATGAGCGTCTGATGGCACTGTATCTGGAGCAGGGCGAGGCGCTGAGCAGCCAGCAACTGCACGCGCCGTTCGAGCAGGCGCTGCGCGAGGGGCACTTGGTGCCGGTGTGCTTCACCTCGGCGGAGAGCGGCGTCGGAGTCGCGGAATTGCTCGACATCATCGAGCGGCTGATGCCCAACCCGGCCGAGGGCACCGCGCCTCCGTTTCTCGCCGGCGAGGGCGGCGCGCCGCGGCGCGTCACGGTGCGGCCCGATCCGGATCGGCACGTCGTCGCGCACGTGTTCCGGATAACGGTCGATCCCTACGTCGGCAAGCTCGCCACAGTGCGCGTGCACCAGGGCACGATCCGCGCGGGGAGCCAGCTGTTCGCCGGCGAGGCCCGCAAGTCCTTCAAGGTTGCCCATCTGTACCGTCTGGTGGGCAAGGATACCCGGGAAATCCCCGAGGCGATTCCGGGGGACATCTGCGCGTTGGCCAAGGTGGAGGAATTGCACCGCGACGTCGTGCTGCACGACTCGCACGAGCAGGATCACTACCAATTGAAGCCCGTCATGCTGCCGCCGCCGATGCAGGGGCTGGCCATCGAGCCGGTGCGCCGCGGCGACGAGCAGCGCCTGGCGGATGCGCTGCACAAGCTCACCAGCGAGGATCCCGGCATCCGCATCGAGCGGCACGCCGCGCTGAACGAGACGGTGCTTTACGGCGCGGGCGAGCTGCATCTGCGCGTGCTTCTCGAGCGCATGAGCGAGCGCTACGGCGTGCACGTGCACACCCATCCGCCGAGCATTCCGTATCGCGAAACGATCACCCGCGCGGCCGAGGGGCATTGCCGTCACAAGAAGCAGACCGGTGGAGCCGGTCAGTTCGGCGAGGTGTTTCTGCGCATCGAGGCGCTGGAGCGCGGGTCGGGCTTCGAGTTCGTGGACGAGGTGGCCGGCGGAGCGATTCCCGGGCAGTTCATTCCGGCGGTGGAGAAGGGTGTGCGGCAGGTGCTGACCGAAGGGGCGCTCGCCGGCTTTCCGCTCCAGGATATCCGCGTGACGGTCTACGACGGCAAGCACCACTCCGTGGACTCGAAGGAGGTTGCGTTCGTATCGGCCGGCCGCAAGGCGTTTCTGGATGCGCTCGGCAAAGCCGAGCCCATCGTGCTCGAGCCGATCGTGCGCCTGGAGATCACCGCTCCGGCAAGCGCCATCGGCGACATCACCGGCGATCTGGCCATCAAGCGTGCCCGGATCAACGGCAATCAGGCATTGCCGGGCCGGCGCGCGGCGGTGTCGGCGCTGGTGCCGCTGGCGGAGATCATCGACTATCAGTCGCGGCTCAAGGCGCTCACCGGCGGGGAGGGCAGCTACACGATGACCTTGAGTCACTACGATCCGGTACCGCCGCGGCGCCAACAGGAACTGGTACAGGCTTTCCGCCCGCGGGCGCAGGAGGATTAGTCCCGCGGGCGCGCCCGCCCCGTCACCCGTGGTGAAAGTTCCGGTCAGCCTGCTTTGGCCGGGCCGGTGGAGCGCTTTCGAGGTCGGCGACGACCGTGCGCAGGTCTTTCATCAACAGGTCGGCCATGTCGCGCGAGAAACCCTCGCGCACGACCACGCGCAGTACGGCCACGTTCTCGGCGGCCGGCGGCATGGTATAGGCCGGCACCTGCCAGCCCCGGGCGCGCAGGCGCTCGGAAACATCGTACACGGAGTAGCGCGAGGCGTCCTTGAGGCGGAATGCGAACACCGGGATGCTCGTGCCGTCGCTGAGCAGCTCGAACGGGCCGAGGCGGGCGACCTTCGCGGCAAGCTCGCCGGCGACGTCGCGAAGCGTGGACATGATGCGCGTGTAGCCGCGGCGGCCGAGGCGCAGAAAGTTGTAGTATTGGCCGACGATCTGGTTGCCGGGTCGCGAGAAGTTCAGCGTGAAGGTGGGCATGTCTCCGCCGAGGTAGTTGACATGGAACACCAGATCCTCGGGCAGGTGCTCCTTGCCGCGCCACACGGCCCACCCGACGCCGGGATAGACCAGTCCGTACTTGTGTCCCGAGGCGTTGATCGACACGACGTTGGGCAGGCGGAAGTCCCAGCGCAGGTCCGGATGTATGAACGGTGCGACGAAACCGCCGCTGGCCGCATCGATGTGCAGCGGCACGGCGAGACCGTGCGCGGCGTTGTGCGCGACCACGGCGTCGTGGATCGCCTCGATGGGCTCGAACTCGCCGGTGAAGGTGGTGCCGAGAATGGCGACGACGCCGATGGTGTTTTCATCCAGGCGCGCGACCACCTCCTCGGGTGTGATGACATAGCGACCTTCCCGCATGGGAATGTAGCGCGGCTCGACTTCCCAGTAGCGGCAGAATTTTTCCCAGACCACCTGCACGTTCGAGCCGAGGATCAGATTGGGCATGGCCGGCGGCTTGCCGGCGGCCGCGCGCCTGGCCTTCCATCGCCACTTCAGCGCCATTCCGGCGAGCATGACCGCTTCACTGGAGCCGATCGCCGAGACGCCGACCGGCGCTTCGCGCGCCGACCCGTTGAACAGCCGGGCGATCATGTTGACGCAGCGCGTCTCGAGTTCCGCGGTCTGCGGATACTCGTCCTTGTCGATCATGTTCTTGTCGAACGTCTCGGCCATCAGCCGCTCGGCCTCCGGCTCCATCCAGGTCGTGACGAAAGTGGCCAGGTTCAACCGGGCGTTGCCGTCGAGCATGAGTTCGTCGTGGACGAGCTGGTAGGCGGCGCGTGAACTCATCTCGCTGTCCGGTAAACGGTACTTGGGCACCGGTTCGGACATGGAGCGCGAGCCATAGGTCGGGACGAGCTCGGTATCGGGTACGAATTTCTTGATCATCTTGCGGTGGACTCCTGTGCCGCTGCGCTTTCTCGATGGCCGCCGGCGCCGGCGGCGCAGCAGGTGGGGTGGGCCGGCATCACGGCGTGAGCGGCGGCCGGCCGCTGCAGCCTGTGGCGCGCCGATGCGCGCCACGCGTCATATCTTCCGATCGGCTCGCCGGGACCGAGGTTCCCGCTCGGTCCGGCGCATCATCTGATGAAGAACTGGCCGTGCGCGTCGAACGGCAGCTCGCGCAGCAGGTCGTACGCGACTTCCACCTCGCCGCGCAGGCGGTAGCGAACCGGCCGTTTCCGCCCCCCGGAAAGGATCCTCAGGAGAGCGCCCGCCATGTTGGCTGTGACATAGGTGTTGAATTCCGCGCTGCCGTGCGCCGGAACGTCGAAGCGCCGCACGGTCCGGCCGTTGGCGAAAGTCCGGCCGTCGATCCGCAGTGTGTAGCGGATCGCCTCGATCGGCAGGCTGGTCCCGTTCGGATTGCGCACCCGCAGCCGCACCCGCAGGCGCTGCTGCCAGAAATCGGCGCTGCGCACGTGGACGCCGATCACGCGCACGCGCGGACTTTGGAGCTTCGGGGCGAGCCAGGCGCAGCCGCCGAGAGCGGCGAGCATGATCAGCGGCGCCAGATGGCGCGTGCAGCGCACGACGCGTTCAGCTCGCATACGAGCGGCGCATGACGCCACCATGCTCTGGATTGCCGCTCCCGGTGGCAATCGGCTTGGAAAGGCTCTCGGGCGCGGCGCGTCCGAGCCGCTCGTACAGGCGGCTCAGCTGCCGCCGGTAGAGACTGTCGAACTGGCTGACCGCATCGGCGGGGTTGTAGTCGCCGAACCACCAGAACCAGTCCGAGCTCTCGCACAGCGCCAGTTGCCGCTCGGCGGCGAGGCGTTCGGTCGCATCGAGCGTGCCGGCCGCGACCGTCGCATCGAAGGCGAGCTTGGCCTCGCACAGCAGGTCCCAGGCGCGGTTCTTGGCCGGATCGCCCATCCACGTCGTGAACGTTCCGTGCACCCAGCTCCCGGCGACGAGTTGCGGCAGCGTGATCGGCGTCAACCCGCGTGCCACACACGCTCCGAGCGTGGTGAGCTCGATCTGCGGGTGAGCCGCCAGCAGCGTGTAAAGCGCGCGCAGGAAGTAATAGCCGTTGAAGGGGTAGTGCTCCCAGGCGTTCTCGCCGTCGAGCGCGATCAGCACCACGTGGCCGGGATTACCCGCATATTGGCGGGCCAGCTGCGCCAGCGCGTCGACCAGGTTGTGCGCGGCATCATCGCCGTGCCACGTGGCGTACGTGAAGCCGATCAGATCGGACAGCGTGTCCTCACGGAAAAACTGTATCAGCGAGCTGCCGGGCAGGCGGTAGGGCCGATTGAACACCTTGGCATCGAGCGCCGGCGGCTGCGGCGCCTGCGCGGCGGTGCGTTGCAGGGAGCCGTGCAGCACGTTGGCGCTGCTTGCCACCCATTTGAAACCCGCGCGCTCGAGCAGCTCGACCGTCGGGCGGCTGACGGCGCCCTCCGAGGGCCAGCAGCCCACCGGGCGAGTGCCGAAGGTCTGCGTGAACAGGCGCAGTCCTTCGCGCACGTGCCACTCGGCCCGCTCCTTGCCGCCGGGATAGGCGGGCTGGCGCGGCAGCGGCAGCGCGGGCATCGCCTCGCGCGCCGACTGAAAATCGAACAGTAACGGCACGATCGGATGTCCGTACGGCGTGACCGACAGCTCGCATTGGCCGCGCTCACTCAGGCGCCGGTAGCGCGGCACGATGTTCGCAAGGAGAGTGCCGATCAGCGTCAGCAGCTCGCGCCGTTGCGCCGGGGTGAAGTCGCGGCCCTGCTCGGTCAGGCGGCCGACCAGCGGATCGCTCCGGCGGACCGTCTCGCCCACCCAGGCGAGGTGATACCAGACCGCCAGATCATGGATGAACTGATCGGAGGCATAGCGGATTCGCTCGACCGTGCCCAACGTATCGGCGATCGAGACCAGCTCCAGATACGGGCCGAAGCGCTCGATCATCTGCTTGCGCTGGGCGCGCAGACACGCGCGCAGGCAGGCGAGACGCTCCGCCGGATCGCTCGGTACCGGATCGGGGCCGAGCAGTGCGAGCACCGGATCGGGCAGGGCGCTGCCATCGCGCAGGTGCTCGGTGACGGCGTGCGCCAGCGCCTCGATCTGCTCCAGAAGCACCGGAGTGAAGTTGAAGACGGCGCGCGCCTCGGGAATCGCCTCCAGATGCGCCGCCATGTCCGTGTAGTCTTTGATCGAGTGCAGATACGTCCACGGCAGCACGTAGCGGCCACTGAGGGCGTCGCGGTATTGCGGCTGATGCATGTGCCAGAGCAGGACGACGGGCAGGCGCATGGGTCGGTGAATCCTACGGGGTGAGCCGGCGCAGCATCTCGCCGGTCACCAGGACGACGCCTTTGTCGGTGACCAGGAAGCGTTTGGCATCGGCTTCACGATCCACGCCGATGCTCATGCCGTTCGGAACTTCACTGCCCTCGTCGATGATGGCGTCGTGCACGATACAGCCGCTGCCGATGCGCACGCCCGGGAGGATCACGGCGCGCTCGATGGCGCTGCGCTCCTCCACCCGGACATTGGAGAACAACAGCGACTCGCGCACGGATGCGCCGGAGATGACACAACCGGCCGAGACCATGGAGTTGATCGCCAGCCCCCGCCGGCCGTCCTCGTCGAGCACGAACTTGGCCGGCGGCTGATGCACCTGATAGGTCCAGATCGGCCAGTCGGCGTCGTAGATATTGAGCTCCGGCTCGACGTGCACCAGCTCGCGGTTCGCCTCGTAGTAGGCATCCAGCGTGCCGACGTCGCGCCAGTAGCTTTGCGCGCGGGTCTTGACGTCCTGGAACGGGTAGGCGAACACCTGCAGGGTGCCGGCGATCGCCTTCGGCAGGATGTCCTTGCCGAAGTCGTGCGAGGAGGCTTCGTTGGCGGCATCCTCGCGCAGCAGCATCTCAAGCAGCCGCGTGTTGAATACATAGATGCCCATCGAGGCGAGAATCGCATCCGGCTTGCCCGGCAGGGTGTCGGGCACCTCCGGCTTTTCGGCGAATTGAGTCACGCGGTTCCATTCCGTCGCGGTGAGCACGCCGAAGTGGCGTGACTCGCCGGCGGGCACTTCGACCACGCCCATGGTGACGTCCGCCCCCTTCTCGACGTGATAGGCGATCATCGGGCCGTAGTCCATCTTGTAGATGTGATCGCCGGCGAGCACCAGTACGTGCTTCGGACGGTGCGCGAGGATCAGATCGATGTTCTGGTACACCGCGTCCGCCGTCCCGCGGTACCAGTGGGGGCCGGTCTGCTGCTGCGCGGGCACGACTTCGATGAACTCGCCGAACTCCCCGCGCAGATATCCCCAGCCGTGCTGCACGTGCGCGATCAACGATTGCGCCTTGTACTGCGTGAGAATCGCGATCTGGCGAATGCCGGAATTGATGCAGTTCGAGAGCACGAAATCAATGATGCGGAATTTCCCGCCGAAGGGCGTCGCCGGTTTGCAGCGATTGGCCGTCAAGTCCCTGAGCCGCTCGCCGCGCCCCCCGGCCATGATCACCGCCAGCGTTCCGCCGGTGAGTCGGCTCACGTAGCGTCCGGAGGAGGCGCGCGCAGGTTGTCGCATCATGGGTCCGGGCTCCCGCAGGATACTGCCGGCATCTATCCTAGCAGCCGGATCGCGGCCTCACAGCCTTTTCAAAGCCACTTCATCAGGCCCATGCCGTACGGATGGGCCAGCAGCTCGTGCCAGGGATAAACGCGCACCTCGGAGGCGAATTGGCCGCAGCCGGGCGGCTCGGCGTCGAGCTGGAACACCGCCGCATCGCCCTCCCACGCTCCGGTCGGCTGCATCAGCGTGTGCCACACGCCCGGCAGGGGCGCGGCCTCGAACGAGCACAGCGGCGGTGGCTCGGTGGCGGCCTGCGGCAGCAGCCGGCGCGCGATGAACTCCACCCGTACGTCGCCCGGTTGCAACCCGGCCAGGCTCACCGCCACCCTCATCCGCAAGTTCCGATCGCGGGTGATCTCGGCCGAGGCGGCTTCGATCAGGCGCAGATCGATGCGGCTCCAGGCTTGGCGTACCCGCTGCTTCCACTCGGCCAGCTGCCGCGCGCCGCTGTACTGCCCGTGCGCCAGCCGCGCATACTGCTCGGTGGCCCGCCGGTACAGCTTGTCGGTGTAATCGCGCAGTACCCGCTGCATGTTGAAGCGCGGTATCACCGTGATCATCGCCTGCTTGGCGCGCCGCACCCATTCGGTGGAGTGTCCTTCCGGGCCGCGCTGATAGTACAGCGGCACGACCTCTTCCTGCAGCGTGTGCAGGATCAGCTCCGCCTCGATCGAATCCCGCCGGCTCCAGTCCTGTACATCGGTTGGCGGGATGCCCCAGCCGTTGTCCGTCATGCAGCCCTCGGCCCACCAGCCGTCGAGGATGCTCAGGTTCAGGCGGCCGTTGATCGCGGCCTTGATGCCGGAGGTGCCGCTGGCCTCGAGCGGCGCGATCGGCGTGTTGAGCCACACATCGACGCCCGAGACCAGCGAGCGGGCCAGCTGCAAGTCGTAGTCCTCGAGGAAGATGATCCGGCCGATGAACTCCGGGGAGGTCATCAGCTGGCGGATCTCGCGCAGCATCTCCTTGCCCGGCTCGTCGGCCGGATGCGCCTTGCCGGCGAACAGCAGTACCACGGGCCGTTGTGGGTCGTTGACCAGGCGGGCGAGACGGGTGCGATCGCGCAGCAGCAGCGTGGCGCGCTTGTAGGTGGCGAAACGGCGGGCGAAGCCGATCGTGAGCACGCCGGGACGCGCCGGGTCGAGGAGGCGGGTGATGCGCGCGAGCTGCGCGAGGCTCAAGCCTTTGCGGGCGTACTCGCGCTCGAGCCGGTTACGCACCGCGTCGAGCATTTTGGCCTTGACCTCCTGGGCGGTCCGCCAGAAGCGCTCGTCCGGCACGGCCGAAAGCGCCGCCCAGAAGTCCCGGTCGGTCAAGCGCTCGGTCCAGCCGGCGCCGAGCTGCGCGTCGAAGAATTCGACCCAGAGCTTGTGCAGGAACGTGGGAACGTGCACGCCGTTGGTCACGAACCCAACGGGATTGTCCTCGGGGCGGACCTCGGGCCAGTGATCGGCGCACAGCTCGCCGGAGACCTTGCCGTGGATGCGGCTGACGCCGTTCACCTGCCGTGTGCCGTTCAGCGCCAGCCGGGTCATATTGAACATCCCCGGCACGGCCGGCGCGCGCCCGAGCTCGAGAAAGCGCTCCACGGGGATGCCGAGGTCGTTGATGAAGTCCTGGAAGTGCTCGAGGATCAGCCCATGGCCGAATGCATCGTGCCCCGCGGCCACCGGTGTGTGCGTGGTGAAGACGCATGCCGACGCCGTGGCCTCCAGCGCCGCATCGAACGGCAATCCCAGGCCCTTGTGCTCGCGAACCAGCTCGAGGATCAGGAAGGCTGCATGGCCCTCGTTCAAGTGCCAGGCGGCCGGTGCGAGCCCGAGCGCGCGCAGCGCGCGCACGCCGCCGATACCGAGGATCATTTCCTGGCGTACGCGGGTCGATTCGTCCCCGCCATAGAGCCGCCGGGTGATGTCGCGATCGGAGGGCGCGTTCTCCGGGGTGTTGGTGTCGAGCAGATAGACGGGCACACGGCCGGCCTGAGCCTTCCAGATGCGCGCCACCACGTCCCGTCCGCCGATGCGCACGGAAATCGTCAGCCATTGGCCATCGCCGCCGCGCACCGGCTCGACCGGCAGGTCGCGTGGGTCGTGGGCCTTGTACTCGTCGTGCTGCACGCCGTCGTCGTCGACCGATTGGGTGAAATAGCCCTGCTCGTAGAGCAGCCCCACGGCCACGAAATGCGCGCCGTCGTCGCTTGCGGCTTTGCAATAGTCGCCGGCCAGCACGCCGAGGCCCCCGGAGTAGATCGGAAAGCTCTCGTGAAAGCCGTACTCGGCGCAGAAATAGGCGACCAGCGACTCTCCGGCGCGGGGACGCGCGGCGAGATAGGCATCCAGCCGCTGCATCACCGCCGTATAGCGAGCCACGTACTGCGGGTCGCCGGCGGCCCCATCCAGGGCTCGCTGCGGCAGGCAGCGCAGCATCAGCCGCGGATTGCCGCGGCATTGGTTCCACAGCTCGGGGTCGAGGTCCTCGAACAGCGCGCGGGCCGGCCGGTGCCAGCTGAAGAACAGATTGCCGGCGAGTTCGGGCAGGCGCGCCAGCGCCTCGGGAATGACGGGAACGACTTCGATCAAAGACTTGCGCATGACAACAGTGGATTGGGAACGGTCACAGGCGGTGGAGTCTAGCCGCTTCGCGCCGCTGGCGCGCGGGCGCGTATCGTGGTCGCGGCCCGCCGCCGGTGTCTGCGCCGTTGCGAAGCGGCGCGTATGTGCGAGAATCGCCGCGACCGCGGGAGGTGCGAATCATGCTCAACAGTGCGCGCATCATACGATTCCTGTCGGCGCTGCCCGCGGCAGGGGCGGTGCTCGTTCTGGGTATCGGCAGCGCCTCGGCGCAGCCGGTGCGGCTGGAGAATCTCGCGCATTTCCCGCGCACCACGCTGACGATCGAAGCGGACGGGCACGCGTGCCGATTCCGTGTCTGGATCGCCGATACGCCGGACCGCCAGGCGCAGGGGCTGATGTTCGTGCGCGACCTGCCGCCCACCGAGGGCATGCTTTTCCCGATGCATCCGCCGCAAGTGGCGAAGTTCTGGATGGAGAACACGTACATCCCGCTCGACATGCTGTTCGTGGCCCCCGACGGGCGGATCGAGAAGATCGTCGCCAACGCCAAGCCTTTTTCCTTGATGACGATCTCCTCGGGCGTGCCGGTGGAGGCGGTCGTCGAGATCGGCGGTGGCGAGGCGCGCAAGCTGGGTCTCGCGGTCGGGCAGCGGGTGCGGTGGAATCCGCCGGCCGCAGGGTGAGATCCTGTCAGATCCCGCCGTGACGCCGCGCTGGCCGAGGCCGGCGCGCGCCGCGAGTTTTCTGCGGCCCAGGCGGCGCTTTCACGTGCCGCGCGTCAGCCGAGCGGCGATGCGCTCTCGATCCGCCGCGCGGAATCTCGCGGGTACAGCGCAGCCTGTGCGAAGGCGGTGCCGCAATTGTCCGAGGTCAAAGGTTCGTGGCGTTCGGGCAACGAATCGCGAAAAAAAATTGTGCCGTTGCTGCAACAAAATTCATCGATCGGCGGCTGTTTTGCGCTCGAAACGAGTCGTCCACGGTCCGTTATGCGGTAAACCGAGGGAAAAACACGATGAAATTCAGGGGTAATGCATACGTATGCAATGACCGTTCTCGTCGCGCCGCATCGCGCGAGGGTCGAGGATGTGCGCTCCTGCCTGTTGCAGGTCGCTGACACCATGCTATATTCCGGGCAACGGTGAAAAAACCACAAGGACATCGGGTGTTGGGAACACACCAGCCGCGCGACGCGATGAAGGATCCGATCCGGACCGTTTGGGCCGCGCAAGCCGACTGCCGAGTGGATTTTCTTTCATCAGATGTTTGAGTCGTGGACTTGAGGATCCGCGTTCAATTTTCTTTATTTTGGGAGATATTCGAATGCCTAACAGGAATCCGAGCAGTCCGTCAGGGGGCTCGGCCGTTCGCAGCGCCGTAAAGCGTGCGCTGGCGATCGGCGCGATCGCCGCCATTGGTGCCGGGACGCTGGCCGCAAATGCAACCCCGGCTCCCTCGCCGAAGCCGCAGGCAACCACCGCGCAAGCCGGGCCGACGCCGCCGGTGGCCAAGGCCGCACCCTCGTCACAACTGCAGACCATCGTGGTGACCGGTACCATGATCCCGCGGACGGACAGCGAAACCGCGCAGGCCATCACTATCATCAGGAGTTCGATGCTCAAACACCTCGGCGTGGTGAATGTGCAGCAGGCCCTCAACACGGTGACGTCCAATGTTCCGGACCTGAACATCGCGCAGTCCGTGGGAACGTTCTCCGGCGGGGGCACTTATGCCGACCTGCGTGACCTGGGCCCGGGCCGCACCTTGGTGCTGCTCGATGGGCATCGATTGGCCAACAATGCCTTCGACGGCAATGCGGTCGACCTCAGCGGCATTCCGTTCTCGGCCATCCAGAGCATTCAGGTGCTGCGCGAGGGCGCTTCGGCACTCTACGGTTCCGATGCCATCGCGGGTGTCGTCAATTTCATCACCAAGCGCAATTACCAGGGCGCTGAAATTGATGCCACTGTCAATCACCCGCAGGAGGAGGGCGGTGGCTCGGGCGAGATCAGTTTCACCTACGGACACGGCAGTCTGGGTCGAAACGGCTATAACTTCATGATCACGGGAAGTTTCTCCAGGCAGCAGGAGCTGCGGGCGTCACAGCGGTCGTTTTCCGCCGTAGGTTTCGATCCGGCGATGGGTATCGTCGGAACAAACGATCCTGGTACGTGGCCCGCTACCATCATCGATGCCAATGGCAACTACTGGCAACCCGACTTCCCGGCCTGCACGGGCAATACGGAACTGACCACGTTTTACGGCAACTGCGCATACCGGTATTCCGCCGCGACGGATCTGATTCCGAAGTCGTACGAGGCGTCCGCGTTGATGTCCTTCACCAAGGCGCTGCCGGACAACAATACGCTGCGCCTGCAGTATTTCTATTCGCGCTCGAAGGTGACCGCCTGGTCCGGTCCCATGTTCTATTTCTTCCAGATGACACCCCAGGCCGACCCGACCTACTTTCCGACGTCGGCGGCCGGATTGACCTGCGAGACGCAGATCCAGGGCGGGCCCTGCAGTGCCCCGCCGGATCTGAGCCAGCCCATCTACGCGGTCTGGACCGACCCCAACAACAACCGCTACAGTGATAATATCAACACCGAGCAAAGGGCCCTGGTCACGTTCTCGGGACACAACGACGGTTGGAATTACTCGGCCAGTCTGAACTGGAGCCAGAACCTGAATGCCGATGGCAACGTCGGCGGATATCCCAATGAGGCGGCGCTCGCGCCCAATGGCATCCTCAGCAATCTGATCAATCCCTTCGGTCCCCAGTCCGTGCAAGGGCAGGCCCTGATCAACGGCAGTTACATCAACGGCATATATCAGAACGGCAAGATGAGCCGATGGAGCGTCAGTGGCCATGTCAGCCACCGGGTGTTCCATTGGTTCAATACCCGGCATGCCGCGATTCTGGCGATCGGGGCCAGTGTGCGCGGCGATCGATTCCAAACCGCCACCACGCCCTATAACAACCTCGTCCAAGCCGCAACGGGCCTTACGGCCTTTGCAGTTCAAGGGAGCCGCACGGCACAGGCGATTTTTGCCGAGTTGAACGTGCCGATGGGCTCCCACCTCAACGTCGACCTGTCGGATCGGGAGGACCGGTATAGCGATTTCGGTACGACGAACAACGGCAAGCTGGCGGTGCGCTATCAGCCCTCCCGCTACGTGACCTTCCGGGGCGCGGCCTCCACCGGCTTCCGGGCGCCGACGCTCTACGACTTGTATGAACCCGCAACCATGGCTGCCTCGACCTCAGGCACCATGGGCAGTAACAACCCATTCTGCGCGCCAGGCAAGTACACGGCGGAGTGGACCCCGTCGGTTTGCAACTCGCAGGGTCTGGGATTGTTTGGCGGCAATCCGCATCTGAAACCGGAGACATCGGAGAATTTCGATATCGGTGTCATCCTTGCGCCGATGCGCAACCTGGGCATCACGTTGGACTATTACCGGATTCTGGTCAAAAACGCCATTGGTGGAGTTCCGCCTTCGGACATCTATCAGAATCCGACGCAATTTGCCGACTTGATTCATACCAACTCGAGCGGGACACTCACTCCGTCGGTCGCGGAGGCCACCGATTGCACGCCTTACACTGCGCCGACCTGTGGCTACATTCTGGCGAACCTGGCGAATGTCGGCCGGCTGTCGACCGACGGGATCGACGTGAGCATCCAGTACTCGCAGCAAACCCGCTTTGGCGAGTTCCGCGAGGACCTGGAAGGGACCGCGATCACACAGTTCCACGTGCAAAACTATCCGGGCGGCCCGCAGATCAACCTCGTGGGCTGGTTCAATCAAGGAAACGAGCCGGCGCCCAGGTGGCAGCACATCGTGCGGGTCGACTGGACCAGTCCCGACGGCATGTGGGGCGGTGGGGTGAGCAACCGTTTCTACTCGTCCTACATCGACGAGTACGGCATTGGGCCGACCAATTCCGGCCCACAGAGAATCGTGAGCAGCCAGTCGGTCTGGGATGCCTACGCCTCCTGCAAGCCGGTCCGCGGCCTGACGGTCCTGTTTGGCATACAGAATCTGCTCAATACGAATCCGCCGTTCACCAACTCATCGCAAGGCAACTTTGCGGCGGGCTACAATTCGCTGTTCTCGAATCCCATCATGCGTGACTTTTATCTCAATATGACGTATCGGTTCCTCTGATCGCGCGTCAACGGCATGCGCCATCCGGGTACCCGCCTTTCGGGCGGGTACCCGGCCACGGTCAGGCCGAGGATTGATTCGAAGCCCCGCCTCGCGCGGGGCTTTTTTTGTGGCGGTATCCGTCGGGCGAATAGTGGACATGGGAGTTCGGGTGAACGCGCCGAGGTTGCGCATGAATGCCCGTAGCACGATTCTCTTGATCGCAGCGCTGCTGCCCGCCACCGTGCTGGCACTGAGCGCTGTGCCTGCGTCACGCCTGCGGGGGCCTTTGTCGACCGCTCGGACCCTGATCGTTCACGACCGGATCGTCGTCCCGGTGATGATCGACGGCACGGGCCGTTCCGCTTTCTGGTCGATACGGGCGCGAACGGCTCGATGATCTCGCCCCGGCTGGTCAAGACGCTGGGCGCCGGGGCCGGGCAAGCTCGAGCGCGTCGAGGGCGTCACCGGGACGCAACCGCTGCCCTGGGTGCTCATCCGGCGGCTGCGCGTGGGACGGATCGTCAAGACCAACGTGCGCATGCCCATCTGCGCCAGTCCGATCGTGACGTACCTTGGGGGCATTCTCGGCATGGCGGGTTTCGGACCGGTGCGCATCGCGGTGGATTTCCGCCATGATCGGGTCGCGATCGACCGCTCGAGTCCGGGAATGCTGTGGGGCTTCCTCGACATCCACGCCCGACGCACGCCGGTGGGATTGCTGATGATTCCGGCACGGGTCGGTGGGGTCTACGCCGAGGCCGTCATCGATACCGGCTCGCCGGACACCTTGGGCAACTTTGCGCTGCGCCGGGCATTGCTGGAACGCGGCCGGCTGGGCGCAACCACGCCGATCTACGGTGTCACACGCCAGGTATCCGTCGGCGCCGCGGCCCTGGCCCCGTCGATGACTCTCGGGCCGGCAAGGATCGAGCACCTCCAGATCGTGTATTCGGACGTTCCCATCTTCAGGGAATGGCACCTCGAGTCCCGTCCCGCCGTGATCATCGGTATGGACGTGCTGGGCAGCGTGGATACTCTGGTGCTCGATTACCCGCGCGCGCGTCTACATCCTGCCCGCGCCGCCGCCGGTGTCGATGGCGGACGCCGATCTTTCGCTGCCCGGCGGCTGAGCATTGCGGCTCATGCGGTTGGCGTTGCCCCTGTCCCCGGCGCGCACCGCTTGCCTGCACGGGCGAGGACTTCTCGCCCGCGGCACTCGGCGCCTGGGCCGGCGGACGCCTCCGGCCGCGGCAAGGCTGCCGGCGTGCTACAGAAATGTCCGGATGACCCCGACCGAGAACAGATCCGGGTGGGCGCCGAGCGCCGTGAGCCGGTCGTACTCCGCCCGCACGCCCCAGCTGCCGACGTTCCACTGCACGCCGGCGCCGGCGGCGAATCCCGTGTTGGTATAGTTCAGAGCGAACGGAGACGTGGATGTTGTCGCGCACGTCCCCCCCGAGGTGCAGCCTTGCGCGGTGAGCGTCCCATGCAGGTCGCTGGTGATTCGCGACACGCCGGCCTTCACGTACACGTCGATGAAGGGCTCGGGTATGGGCAGGTAGAACAGGGCAAAGGCCGCCTCGCCGGTCTGCGACAGGTGGGCGCCGAGCGCCGTCGAGGTGCCGAGGTCGACCCGCGAAACCGGCCCGCCGCCGAGATCGAAGTAATCGACTTCCACGCCGAACAGTTCGAGCCCGCGCACCCCCGCGGTCAGCTGGAAGCCCGAATCGGAGCGGCGGAAGGGCGCCAGCGGGCTCGAGCCCGAGAACGGCAGTAGATCGGAGCCCTGTGCCTGCAGATGTGCGCGCACATATGCGGCGCCGAGATAGACATTGAGCAGATTGGTCGCGCGGGCCGGCAGACTGCGGGCCAGCGGCGCGGCACCGAGCAGTACCAGCAGCGTCACACGGAAAGTACGGGTGAATCCCCGATCCGAGGCCATGATGCGATCCTCCATACAGCCGCTCTTGCCGAAACGCACGTCGTTCAGGCGCCGCTCTCCCGGGCCCGCTGCGGGTGCGCCGCCGCGTGCCGCGGCTGGAACGCATGCCACTATCAGGGGAACGATCCTCGGCGCCTTGGGTTGACCGCGCGTGTCGCCATGATCACCCGAAAATCGGCGTCCCATTCCACGCATTGTATCATCCGAAATCATGGTGTCTGCGCGTTCGGACACCCATGCGTCACCGCGGGCCAACGAGCGATCCGCGAAAGCCGGCAATGACGCGGCGTATCGAGCGATGTCACGCATGGTGCGAAAGCGCATCGGAACGGCCGTGCGCACGGCCGCGGCGCCGTAAACAGAGTAGAGTGGCATGCGGGCAGCGGCTGGGGGCGTCATGAAAGCCGTATTCTGGTCCGTGTGTATGGCGGCGTTGTGGCCGGTGGCCGCGTGGGCCGTGAAACCTCCGGCGCCATCCGCGTGGCCCGATGCATCGAACCGGCTGTACGCGGTTCCGACCCGCCGGGATCGCGTGGGGCAGGTCGTCGCGCCGGTGATGATCGACGGCAAGGGGCCGTTCCGCTTTCTCGTCGATACCGGGGCAGACGGTTCCATGGTATCTCCGGCGCTGGTTCGCGCGCTGAAGCTGGTGCCGATGCGGGCAACGGACGAGCGGGTCGAGGGGACGACGGGCACGCAGCGGCTCCCATGGGTCCCGATCGCGAGCCTGCGGATCGGCCGCATCGTCAAGCGCGGCCTGCGGCTCCCGGTCAGCAACAGCCCGGTGCTGCGGGGCTTGGATGGCATCCTCGGCATGGCGGGTTTCGGCGCCGTGCGGGTGGTGGTCGATTTCTATCACAACCAGGTGATCATCGATCGCTCGCGGTCGGGCTCGCTGCAGGATTTCGGTTTTCTCGACATCCATGCCCGGCGTACGCCCGGCGGGCTGCTGATGATTCCGGCGCGTGTTGGCAACATCAAGGTCATGGCGGTCATCGACACCGGCTCCGAAGGAACCCTCGGCAACGATGCGCTGCGCCAGGCGTTGCTGCGCGCAGCCGCCAAGAAGGCGACAATCTACGGTGTCACACGCCAGATCTCCAAGGGCGGTGTCGCGACCTCGCCGACGATTTACCTCGGGCCGGTCGCGATCCGTAACCTGCCGATCGTGTATGCGCAGATTCCCATCTTCAAGGACTGGCGGCTCGACTCGCGCCCCGCGCTGATCCTCGGCATGAACGTGCTCGGCACGGTCAATACGCTGGTGCTCGATTATCCGCACGCCCAGGTCTATCTGCTGCCGCTCGAGCCCGACGGGATCTCGGTCGGGACATGCTCCCTGTGGGTCGCAAGTCCGCTGATGCTCGGCACCAGCGATTGTTCCCCCGGATCCTGAGCAGCCGGCGCGTTTCGGCCGCCGGGCGCGAGGGGTTTGCGCTCATCGGCTGCTGAGCGGGACGCCGCGCCCATTCATTTCGCGGCCAGCCGGCCGTAGATCTCCAGGTATCGGGCGGTCTGGCGCGCCCAGGAGAAATCCTTGGCCATGCCGTTTTCCACCATGCGCCGCCAGTGCTCCGGCTGGGCATACCAATCGAGCGCGGTGTCGAGTGCCCACTCGAGGGCGGGGACGTCGAAATCATTGAACACCACGCCGGTGCCGACACCGCTCGCCGGATCGTAGTGCTCGACGGAATCGGCGAGTCCGCCGGTGCGGCGCACGAGCGGCACGGTGCCGTAGCGCAGGCTGTACATCTGATTCAAGCCGCAAGGCTCGTAGCGCGAGGGCATCAGAAACAGATCCGAGGCCGCCTCGATCCAGTGCGCGAGCTCATCGTCGTAGCCGCGAGCAAACACCACGCGGCCCGGGAAGCGGGCGGCCAGCTCGGCGAAGAACCGCTCGTAGGGCTCATCGCCGGCGCCGAGCGTCATCAGCGCCCACTCGCGCCGCTCGAGCGCGCGCGGCAGCGCGGTGAGCATCAGATCGATTCCCTTCTGCGCCGCCAGCCGGCTCACGATGCCGGCCAGCGGTACCTGCGCGCCGCAGGTGAATCCCATGCGCGCGAGGAACGCGCGCTTGAGTTCGACTTTGACGGCCAGGTGTTCGGGATCGAAGTGTTGCGGCAGATAGGGATCGTGGCGCGGGTCCCAGACCGAGTAATCCACGCCATTGAGGATCCCGGTCAGCTCGCCCGCGCGGGCGCGCAGCGAATCCTGCAGGCCCATGCCGTACTCGTCCGTGCAGATCTCGCGGGCGTGCGTGGGACTGACCGTCGTGAGCGCCTCGGCGTAGAGAATGCCGTGGCGCAGCGGATTGACGCGCCCGGCGCGCAGATCGTCCTGGTGCAGCAGGTACGCCTGCGGGCCGAGTCCGAGGTCGCCGGCCGCGGCGGCGGGGAATATGCCCTGATAGCCGATGTTATGAATGGTCAGCACGGTGTGCGCGCCCGAGAAGGCCGGCTCGCTCGAAAAGTGCGTCCGCAGCAGCAGTGGAGCGAAAGCGGTATGCCAGTCGTTGCAGTGCACGATCTGCGGGGCGAAGCCGAGCCGAGCGCACGCCAGCAGCGCCGCATGCGTGAAGGCGAGGAAGCGCAAATGCTCGTCCGGATCGGTGGTGTACAGCGCGGGCCGGCCGTAGAGCACCGGGCAGTCGAGCAGATACACGGGTACGGCCGAGTCGGCCAGCCGCAGCTGTTCGACCGCAAAGACATAGCGATGGGACCCGAGCGTGACCGTGAGGCTCTGCAGGCGCTCGATCGGTTCAGGCGCAAAGCGCTGCCGGTCGATCGCGGCATAGCCGGGGATGAACAGGCGAGCGTCGTGGCCGGCGCACCTCAGGCTCACGGCCAGGGCTCCGACCACGTCGGCCAGACCGCCGGTTTTACACAGCGGAGTCGCCTCCGCAGCGAGGATCGCAATGCCCAGCCTCATGCCCAGCCGCTCCAGTTTATGATGGTATCGATGCGACGGGTTTTCATCAGTGTCGTGCTCGCGCTCTTGCTGGTGGTTTCGATCGGGATCGGAATCATCGTGGCCCGCTGGCCGTGGCTGGTGCGGTAAGAGTGTACCGAAGCGCCGCGGATCGGCCTGCCCGGGTGGGCCCCGGGGCATTGTCAACGGCTTGATCATATTCTAAGTGATTGATATTACAGGAATGTTATAGATTCCGGGATCGGATGGCGCGGGTTCCCTGGTAGACTTAAGCGGCCCCAGTGGCGCTTTCTTTCGGCGGCGCGGCTCCTGCAGGACCGGCCTGCGGGGCGGGTTCGCGGCCGGCGCCCGGGAACCATCTCATGTCCGCCTCGCCCTACAAACAACTCGAGCAGGAATTCAAGCGGCTCCATGCCCTGCGCGGCGCGCTGTCGCTGCTGCGCTGGGACGCGGCGGTCATGATGCCGCGCGGCAGCGCCGACATCCGCGGCGAGCAGCTCGCGGCGCTCGAGACCGAGCAGCACGCCCTGCTCACCTCGCCGCGCATCAGTCGCCTGCTCGATCGTGCGCAGGCCAACAGCCAAGGCATGCAGGATTGGCAGATCGCAAACCTGCGCGAGATGCGCCGCGAGCGTGATCACGCCATTGCCACCCCCGTTGCGCTGATCTCGCGGCTCACCAAGGCCGTCTCGCGTGCCGAGGTCTGTTGGCTCGAGGCGCGAGCGCAGGGGCGCTTCGAGCAGTTTGCGCCGCTGCTCGAGGAGGTCGTGCAGCTGGTGCGCGACAAGGCGGCCCTGCTCGGCCAGGCGCTCAATCTGGCGCCGTACGACGCGCTGGTCGATGAGTTCAGTCCCGGTATCACCACCGCCGACATCGACGTGATGTTCAAGGCGCTCTCGCGCCGGCTGCCGGCGCTGATTCGCGAAGCGATTGCGGCCCAGGCGAGCCGCCCGCCGCAGCCGCTCGCCGGCAAATTCCCGCTGAGCAAGCAGCGTGCCCTGATCGTCGAAGTGATGAAACAGATCGGCTTTCCGTTCGATCGTGGTCGTCTGGACGAGAGTGAGCATCCGTTCACCGAGGGTGTGCCCGGGGACATCCGCGTGACCACGCGCCTCGAGAGCAGCGAGCCGTTCACGGGCCTGCTCGGGGCGCTGCACGAGACGGGGCACGCCATGTATGACCTCGGCCTGCCGCAGGACTGGCGCGACCAGCCGGTCGGGCGTGATCGCGGCATGGCGCTCGAGGAGAGCCAGTCGCTGTTGATGGAGATGATCGTCTGCCGCAGCCGTCCGTTCGTGCAGTACGTGCAGCCTTTGCTCGTGAAGCACTTTGGCGTCAGCGGACTGGAGTGGGGCGTCGAGAACATCTACGCGCATCTGACGCGCGTGCGGCGAGGACTGGTCCGCGTCGATGCGGACGAGCTCACGTATCCGCTGCACATCATGCTGCGTTACGAGTTGGAAAAGCAGCTGCTGTCCGGGGAGCTGGCCGTTCGCGATCTTCCGCAAGCCTGGAACGCGGGCATGCAGGAGCGACTCGGGGTCTGCCCCGATACCGACGCGCGGGGTTGCCTGCAGGACGTTCACTGGGCGGTCGGGTCGTTCGGGTACTTCCCGTCCTACGCGCTCGGCGCGGTGATCGCCGCGCAGCTGAACGAGAGCCTGCGCAACGGCGTCCCGGCGCTGGATGAGCAGCTCGCGCGCGGGGAGTTCTCCGGCCTGCTCGACTGGCTGCGCATCCACGTGCACGGCTTCGGCGCCAAAGTGCCGGTACAGGATCTGCTGCGCGGCGCGACCGGCAAGCCGCTCTCGGCGGCCGCCTACATTCGCTATGTCGAAGCGAAGTACCTGGAATCGGCCGCGAGCGAGGCGGCCTGAATGGACGGTTCGGTCACCATGTCGCGGACACTGGCGCGTCTGCAGGCGAAATTGCGCGGTCAGGTCGGCAAGGCGATCGAGGATTACGCCATGATCAGCGCCGGCGACCGCGTCATGGTGTGCCTCTCCGGCGGCAAGGACTCCTATACCCTGCTCGACATCCTGCTCTCGCTCAAGCGCAGCGCGCCGGTGGACTTCGAGATCCTCGCCGTGAACCTCGACCAGAAGCAGCCGGGATTTCCGGCGCACGTCCTGCCGGAATATCTCACCGCGCTCGGTGTGCCGTTTCACATCATCGAGCAGGATACCTACAGCGTGGTCAAGCGGGTGGTACCCGAGGGGCGCACGATGTGCGGCCTGTGCTCGCGCCTGCGCCGCGGCGCGCTGTATCGGTTTGCCGCCGAGCACGGGGTTACCAAGATCGCTCTGGGCCATCACCGCGACGACATCGTCGAGACTCTGTTTCTCAACCTGTTCTTCGGCGGACGTCTGAAGGCCATGGCGCCGAAGCTGTTGTCCGAGGACGGCCGGCACGTGGTGATCCGGCCGCTCGCCTATCTCGCCGAGCGCGACATTGCGCGCTATGCGCGCGGCCGGCGCTTTCCGATCATCCCCTGCACGCTGTGCGGCAGCCAGGCGAATCTCCAGCGGCTCGCCGTCAAGCGCATGCTGGCCGAATGGGAGCGTTCCCAGCCGGGGCGCACCGAGAGCATTTTCTCGGCATTGCGGCACATCGAGCCGGGTTCTCTCGCCGATGCCCGCCTGTTTGATTTTGCGGGCCTCGATGCGCGGCGGCTCGCGCCGGCGGTGCTCCCGAATACGCCGACCTGAGCGCCGCACCCGAATGGACGCTGCCGATCCCGCGCCGCCGCTTGCCAACGCCTACTGGGTCCTGCCGGGACAGCTGCTCGCCGGCGAGCATCCGGCCGGGCCGACGCCCGAGTCGACCCTCGAGCGTCTCTCCCGACTGCGCTCGGCGGGCATCGCCTCCATCATCGATTTGACCACGCCGCAGGAAGTGGGCTGTTACGACGACGCGCTGCCGCTCGCCGTCGAGTACCGGCGCAAGCCGATCCCGGATCACGGTGTGCCCGAGCGCCGCGAGCACATGGACGAGATTCTCGACTGTCTGCACGCGGCGCTGCGCGCCGGCCGGCCGTCTTATGTGCACTGTCGCGCCGGTATCGGCCGCAGCGCCACCGTCATGGGCTGTTTCCTGGTCGAGCGGGGCCTCACGGGCGAGCAGGCGCTCGATGAGTTGGCGCGGCTGTGGAAACAGTCGGAGCGCTCGCGCGACTGGGCGATCATTCCCGAGACCCCCGCGCAGGCCGAGTATGTCCGGGTTTGGACGCCGCGGGTCTCCGCCGCGCCACAGCCCGACCCCGACGAGCCGGCAGATCCGCTGCTCGATCCGGGGGCGCTGTCCGCGGCGCGCGCGTTGCGCGAACGATTCCTCGGGGCGCTTCTCGGACTTGCCGTCGGAGATGCGGTTGCCGCCGCCACGCAGTACCGTCGTGCCGGCTCGTTCGCGCCCGTGGCCGATTTGCTCGGCGGTGGCCCGTTCGGTCTGCCGCGGGGGGGATGGAGTGATGACACGGCCATGGCGCTGTGCCTGGCCGAGAGTCTGCTCGAGTGCGGCGGCTTCGACCCGCTCGATCAGGTCGAGCGCTACCGGCGCTGGCAGCGTGAGGGCCATCTGTCGGCGACTGGCCGATGCCTGGGCATTACCGCGAGCACCTCCCGGGCGCTGGCGGTGGCCAAGTGGCGCCAGCAGCCGTTTTCCGGTTCCCACGATCCGGCGCAACTCGATCCGGAACCGCTCTCGCGAGTCGCTCCGGTCGTGTTGTTCTACTTCGCCTCGCCGCAGGAAGCGGTGCGCAGCGCGAGTGAAGCGGCGCGCACGACCTGCCAGGTGAACACGGTGCTGGCGGCCTGCGCCGATCTTGCGCGTGCGCTGCTTGCAGCGCTCGGCGGCGCGTCCAAGTCGCGCGTTCTCGCACACCAGAGCGCCGCGCCAGGGCCCGGTGCGGGCAAGGGCGCAGCGCAGGCGTTGTCGGGGGCCTTCGAAGCATTCGGCGCCACGGACACGTTTCGCGATGCGGTGCTGCATGCGGCCAATCTCGGAGGAGATTCGGACGTTACCGCGGCTGTTTGCGGCCAGCTCGCCGGGGCCTTCTACGGCGCAAACGCCATTCCGCGCCCCTGGCGCGAAGCGCTGTTGCGCGCCCAGCTGATCGAATCCTTCGCCGATCGGCTGCTGGCGCGCGCGCTCGAGCGGTTGGACTGAGATGGTCCGTGCCGTCCGGCCCCGCGTCCCGAGCCCGCGCCGCGCGCGTCGCGCACGCAAGGCCTGGAGCCGGCTGAGCGACGATGAGCTGCTGAAGCTGCGTTTCTGCGACCTCGGACTGACGGTGCGCGGCTCGCCGATCGAGCGCAGCGTGCGGCGTCTTTACGCCGAGCTGCGTGCGCGCGGGATCCGCTGCCAACCGCACGTGTGGCTCGCGGAGGAATGGTTCACCCCGGACGGAGTGCCAGGCATCGCGGTGCCGTTTTATCTCGCGCATCCGCGTCTGACGCGCCTCGAGCGGCACCTCATGACGCAGGCCGAGGGCGGCGATTCCCGGTCGTTCATGCGGATTCTACGTCATGAGGCGGGCCATGCGATCGACAACGCCTATCGCCTGCGCAGGCGCAAGTGCTGGCGCGAGGTGTTCGGGTCCGCCTCGCAGCGCTACCCGCAGCGCTACACGGCGCGACCCGCCAGCCGCCGCTACGTGCATCATCTGGGAGACTGGTATGCGCAGGCGCATCCGACCGAGGATTTCGCCGAGACGTTCGCCGTGTGGTTGACGCCGCGCTCGGCCTGGCGCACGCGCTATGTCGGCTGGCCCGCGCTGCGCAAGCTTCTGCTGGTCGAGCAGCTGATGACCGAGGCGCGCGGCCGCGTGCCGCCGGTGCGCAATCGAACGCGCATCGAGCCGATCGAAACCAACCGTCGAACGCTCGGTGAGCACTATCGCCGCAAGCTCGCTCACTACGGGCGGTACCGGCGCAGCACGATCGATGTGCTGTTGCAATGGCTGTTCAGCGCCGAGCGGCCACGGCGCGACGCGCTTCGGGTTGCGACGCTGCTGCGGGCCAACCGGCGCGCGCTGATCGAGAGGGTCTCGCGCGAACTCGGTCTGCCGCGCTATAGTGTGCGCGAAATCGTACGCGCCATGATCGACCGCAGCGACGCGTTGCAACTGTACATCCGCGGTGACCGCCGCGATGCCGTGCACGTCGCACGCTGGCTGTTGGAGAGATTGGCGTCGCTCTATTCGCAGGGCGAGACACCGCATATGCCGTTATGAAGAAGCTGCGCACGCTGGTCGTGGTGCACGCAAGCCTCGTGCCGCCGGAGTCGATCGAGGGGCACACCGATAAGGAAATCGACGCGTGGCGCACCGAGTACAACGTCATCACGACGCTGCGCGGCCGTGGCCACGACGTCCGATGCCTGGGGGTGCTCGACAGCCTGACGGAGATGCGCCAGGCAATTGCCGAGTGGAAGCCGAGCGTCGTGTTCAATCTGCTCGAGGAGTTCAACGGCATCGTCACCTACGACCAGCACGTCGTGGCTTATCTGGAGCTGTTGCGCCAACCCTATACCGGGTGCAATCCGCGCGGCCTGCTGCTCTCGCGCGACAAGCCGCTGTCCAAGCAGCTGCTGGCCTATCATCGTATTCCGACACCGGGGTTCGCGGTGTTCCGGCGCGGCACCCGGGTGCGTGTGCCCCGCAAGCTGGTCTTTCCGCTGTTCGTGAAATCGACCACCGAGGATGCCTCCCTCGGCATCGCCCAGGCCTCGGTGGTGGAGGATGCCGCGCGCCTGAAGGAGCGCGTCGAGTTCATGTACGAGCAGATCGGCTCCGACGCGCTGGTCGAGGAGTACATTCCGGGCCGCGAGCTGTACGTCGGGGTGCTCGGCAACGAGCGGCTGACGCGGCTGCCGGTCTGGGAGATGGTCTTCGGCCGGATGCCCGAATCGCTGCCTGCGATCGCGACGCGCAAGGTCAAATGGGACCGCTCGTACCGCGACCACTACGGCATCACGACGCGCGCGGCAACCGACCTGCCGGATGGAATACTGGCGCAACTCGACAAGCTCTCGCGGCGCATCTACCGGGTGCTGGGCATGTCGGGGTATGCCCGCATGGATTTCCGCCTGGCCGCCGATGGCCGCATCTACGCGCTGGAAGCCAATGCGAATCCCAACCTGGAAGAGGGCGAGGACTTCGCCGAATCGGCGCATGCCGCCGGCGTAGGCTACAGCGAGCTGCTCGAGCGGCTGATGTCGCTCGGGCTGTCCTATCGGGCGCTGTGGCGGTGAGGGCCGCGGCGGACGCGATGATCACGAGGAGCAACAGCAGCAGATGGCAGCCATAGCGCTTGCAGGCCCGCGCCCAGAGCCGCGAGCGCACATGCGCGATACCCCACTGGAACATCAGCGTCGTCAGCACTCCCCGCGGCATGCTGCCAGCGTCGACCGTGCCCTGGCCGCAAGAGAGCCCGACGGATTTCACAACTCCGAGCGATCGACTTTGTCAAACGGATGTCGTTCCATGTAAGAGGGAATCGCCCCGGAGGTCATTGCCGTATGTCCGCAGCGAGAGTCCAGCCGGTCGTCAATCTGAAGGAATACTTCAAGGATGCGCTGCATGCGGCGCTGGTGAACCAGCGTCTGTCGGTCGAGGGTGAGACCGAGCATTACGTGGTCAATGTGCTGACGTTGTTCGCGCGCTCGGACGCGCTCTTCGAGCCGACCCCCGCCGGGCGGCGCCTCAAGCCGCTCGTCGTGCTGTTGTCCGAAGCGCTGGAGGCGCGTACGCGCGAGGAGCGCAACCGCGGCCTGCAGCGGCTCGGGGACGTGTCACTGTTCATCGCCGGGTTCCTGGCGCGGGGATTCGCCCGCAAGGTTGTCGACATCGACTATCACATCGCCATGGGCGGGTGCGCCTACGGCACGCTGGCGCGCACCCTCACCTCGCGCGGCGGGCGCGCGCTGGCTCAGGTGTACGCGGAACTCGCCGAGAAATTCCAGCCCATGGTCGATGCGCTCAACGAATTGAGCGAGGCCGGCTACACGCATTCGCAGGAGGACGTGCTGCGCCTGTACGAGCTGTGGGTCAAGACTCGCAGCCGGCGCAGCTACGCGCTGCTGAAGCGGCTCGGTGTCGAGCCGCTCGGCACCGGCAGCGGCGCGCTGCGCGCGCTGCATTGAGCGCCATGCTGCTGCGCAGCGCCCAGCGGTTGATCGGCGGCATCTACGATCTGGGCGTCGACTATGACGTGTACGATTTCCTGGTCACCGACCGCGCGAGCCTGCCGCCGCAGGTGCGCGCACGCGCCAGCCGCGAAGATCTCATCGTCGCGCAGCCGACCGAGCCGGGCGGAGAGATCGCCCTGGCGCTGTACCTCGATCGCGATCTGCTCGAGCGCTTGCGCTGCGAGGATCCGATGCGATGTCTGCATGCGGGTAATGTCGCGGACTGGTGGATGGCGCTGGAGGGTGTCAGCCACTTCGTCTACCTGGCCTGGAACGCGAGCCATGACCGGCCGGTCTCGCTGCTCGAGCTCGAAATGCAGGCGGAAGTCGACAAATACGTGACGAGCTACTGGCTGTTGCGCCGCCAGAGCCCGGAGCATTTTCCCGCCGAGCTGCGCCGGGCGTTGTTCGAGCGCACGCGCATCGATCCGCGGCTCGCCGACGGGCGCGAGGATCTCTATCGGCATGCCAGCCGCTATGCCGAGCGCTTCTGTCGCCGTCTCGAGCACCTGCTGCGGGGCGCCCGCGCCGGTGAGCGGCGCGGGGTGCTCGCCGAGCTGCGCCGCTTCTATCGCTACACCAACGCGCGCAAGCTGGCGCACATCGAGCGGCTGGCGTAGGCGCCCGCCCGAGTCGTCGCGCGCGGCGCGGCTATGGCGGCGAGGCGCAAGCGCCCGAGGCGAGGACATACCGCGCGCGCAGCAGACCGATGGCGGTCTTGCCGTCGCCGATCGCGCCGTTTTCGGCCCACAGGCAGGCCTGCTGGAACGGCAGCCAATGCACTTCGATGACTTCCGCCTGTTCGTGCGCCACGGTGGCCGCCTCGATGTCGGTGGCGAGGAACAGATGCAGCACCTCGCTGAACACGCCTGGCGAGCTGAGGTAGGTGCCGAGGCTGCGCCATTGGCCGGCGCGCACCCCCGCCTCCTCGGTCAGCTCGCGTCGTGCCGTCTCGAGCGGCGGTTCGCCGGGCTCGAGTTTGCCGGCGGGAAGCTCCCAGAGCCAGCCGCCGGCGACGTAGCGATATTGGCGCAGCAGGCACACGCGCTGTTGCGCGTCGATCGCGACCGCAACGGCGCCGCCGGGATGGTGTACGACTTCCAAGGACGCGAGGTGTCCGTTCGGCAGCAGCACTTCGTCGGTGGTGACGGAGACGACGCGGCCCCGAAAATGCATGGTCTGTCTGGATGGCGGCATCGCTCAAGCGTAGCACCCCGGGGCCCGCCGGCGCGATGCCGCCCGCGCCGCCGGGCCCCCGGTCACGTCGCCGCCGGCTCCTCGCTCGACACGTACCAATCGTCCACGGCGCTGATCGACTCGCATACCCGCCGGTAGCCGTGCGCGCTCAGCAGCGCAAAGATCCGGTCCCGGTTCGGCGAGTAGTTGTGTTCGCAGGTGATGACCCTGAAGCGGAATGCCGAGAAGTCGAACGCGCCGAGGATCTGCAGCTCGGTGCCTTCCGTGTCGAGCGAGAGGTAGTCGATCACCGGCGGCGCGCCATGCTTTTGCAGCAGATCGAGCAGCGAAATCGTCGGCACCTCATAGAAGCGTCCGGGTTTGGTCAGACGCTTGAGCTTCTTCCCGAAGGACAGCTGGCTGCGCGCACTGGACAGCACGCCTTTTTCGTAGAACGGAATCGTTCGACCAGAGCTGGCCGAGACGCAGGAGAATTCAATGTGCGCGCCGCGGTTGCGCTGCAATGCCGCGTGCCAGCAGCGGGCGGGCTCGGCCAGTATTCCCGTCCAACCGTACCGTCGCTCGAGTATGTAGCTGTTGCTGCCGAGGACGCCGTCCGTGGCACCGAAGTCGACGAAGTAGCCTCCCTTCTTGAACAGCAGCTGCGAGAGGACGAAAGCATCCTGTCCGAACTGCGACCGCAGCTCATCGACGTTGCGCAACAGCTCGAGGATCTCGCCGGCGTGGCTGACCATCAGGTCGCTTGCGCCGGCAAGCGGACGCAACCGCTGCCAGCGGGAGGCATCCTGCCGAAGCTGCTGCCACCGGCCGCGCTTGACCAGGAGGCTGTCGTAGTTGAGCCGCTCCAGCGCCCGATTGATATAGATTCGCACGGTGTTCCCCGGCGCCGGTCGCGCCCGCGACCGACGGTGCCATGATTACCCGGGTACCGAGGCCGCCGGACTCGGCATCCGCGGGACGACGGCGCCGCAGGAGGGAGCATCCGGTGCTCGCGGGCGGCGCGGCGCATCGACCAGAGCGAACCGGGAAGCCTGCGTGAGCTGCGGCGGCGGATTGGCTCGAAAGGCTAGCCGTGGAAATCCCGCGTGTCAACGACAGTGCGGGCCGCGGGACCGGGCGATGGCGGTGCGGGGCGCCCAGGGCCGGCGATCATCCGTACCGCCGGGAAGGCTTCCATGAGCCCGGCGACGATCGTTACAATTGCCGGCAGCCGGTGATCGCGCCGGCGCAATGCATGTGCTGGAGACGCTCACGGGCGAGCGAGAGAGCTGCGGGTGCGGCTGCCGGCGCGAGTACAGATTCCGGCAGACAGATCAGTGCATCATCCTGACATGACCCGAAATTCGAGCGACGACCGCGGTGTTGTGTTCCTGCATGGGGGCTTGCGCTGCGCCAGCACGTATGTCTGGAGCCGATTTCGCGCCGTGGAGCGCACGACGTGTTTCTACGAGCCGTTTGCCGAGCGCCTCGCCCATACTTCCCGCAGGGGCATCGCGCGCGACACGGCGGCAGGGTGGAACTCGCGCCATCCGGCGCTGGCCGCGCCGTACCGCGTCGAGTACCTCCCGCTGCTGCGGGGCTTCGTGCGCGGCGTGCCCGGCTATCGCGAGGCGTTCGCGCTCGAGCACTACTTTCCCCGGGACGGCGTGCGCGGGGAAGTCGCCTATCTCTCGCGCCTGATCGAGCACGCGCGGCGGGACGGCAAGACCGCGGTGTTGGGCTTTTCGCGCTCCCTCGCGCGGGCCCGCGCGCTGAAGAGCGCGCTCGGCGGCTTTCACCTGGTGATCCGGCGCAATCCGCGGCAGCAGTGGCTCTCGTGCCGCAGCTACCGGGCGCAGGGACCGATGCCGTATTTCGAGCTCTGTCACTTTCTGATCCTGGCCCTGGCGCCGATCGATTCGCCCGCCGGCCGGTTTGCGCACAGCCTCGGTCTGCCGCGGATCCCGCGCTGGACGTCCGGAGTGCAGCGGCAGCTCGGTAGGCTGCAAACGCAGCTTGGCGCATGGGGCGACGAGCTGTCGTATCGGGCGTTCCTCGGGGTCTATCTGCTCTCGCATGCCACGGCTGCGTCGGCTGCCGATCTGGTGCTGGACGTGGATCGTCTGGATCGCTCCGTGCAGTACCGCGAGCAGACCGGCACGGTCGTGTCGCTCGGTACGGGTCTGGCGGTGGATTTCAGCGACTGCCGGGTCTCGCAGCACGAGATCGCGGGTCTTGCGCTCGACTTCGCGGGCATCGAAGCGGACGTGCGGCGGCGGCTCACCGACCTTGGCGCCGATCTCGATGACGCGGTGACGCCCGGCTACGCTCGAGTCTGACCGTTGCGTCCAGTAAGCGCGGCACCGCGCTGCTGGATATCCGCGATTCGTGGCGACCGTTCGAGCGTTCTCGTATAGTCGCCCTACCAGATGTCGAGCGTGTCCCATCTCGAGCGACTCAACGAGCCGCAGCGCCGGGCGGCAGCCCACGGGCAAGCGCTGCCCGGCCGTGGCGTGCGCGCCGGACCGCTGCTGATCGTGGCCGGAGCGGGCACCGGGAAGACCAACACGCTGGCGCATCGGGTGGCGCATCTGCTGATTCACGGCGTGGATCCGGCGCGCATTCTGCTGCTGACGTTCACGCGGCGCGCCGCGGCCGAGATGCGCGGCCGGGCGGCCGACGTCGCCGCGGGCGCGCTCGGGGCGGGCCGCGCTGCCGGTGCCGCGGCGCTCGGGCGGCGGCTCGCATGGGCCGGCACCTTCCACTCGATCGCCAACCGGCTGCTGCGTCACTATGCCGGCGCGCTGCGGCTCGATCCGCAATTTACCGTCCTGGATCGCGGCGACGCCGCCGATGTGCTCGACGCGCTGCGCACGGAACTCGGTCTGGCCCAAAAGGAGCAGCGATTCCCCCGCAAGGACACCTGCCTGCAGATCTATTCCCACCGGGTCAACACCCGCGGGACGCTGCGTGCCACGCTCGAGGGCCAGTTCCCTTGGTGCGCGCACTGGGAGGAGGCGCTCACCGGGCTGTATCGGGCCTATGTCGAGCGCAAGCAGCGCGAGAGCCTGCTCGATTATGACGATCTGCTGCTGTACTGGCACGTCATGATGAGCGATGCGCAGCTCGCGCAGCGGATCGGCGCGCAGTTCGACCACGTGCTCGTCGACGAATACCAGGACACCAACACACTGCAGGCCGATATCCTGTATGCGCTGAAACCCGACGGCGCTGGCGTGGCGGTGGTCGGCGACGATGCGCAGTCGATCTATTCATTCCGCGCCGCATCGGTGCAGAACATCCTGGCGTTTCCCGAACGCTTCACGCCGCGCGCCGAGGTGATCACGCTGGCGCGAAACTACCGCTCGACGCAGCCGATTCTCGATCTCGCCAACGCCGTGATGGCCGAGGCGCCGCGCCAGTACCGCAAGGAGCTGCATGCCGAGCGCGGCAGCGGTGTGCGCCCGCGCCTGGTCACGGTGGCGGACCTGCGCCAGCAGGCCGAATGCATCTGCGACGAGGTGCTGCGTCGCCGCGAAGCGCACGTGCCGCTGCGCCGCCAAGGCGTGCTGTTCCGCTCCTCGAGCCACAGCGATGTGCTGGAGATCGAGTTGGCCCGCCGCGGCATTCCCTTCGTCAAGTACGGGGGCTTGCGCTTTCTCGATGCCGGCCACGTCAAGGACCTGCTGGCGCTGCTGCGCTGGGCGGACAACCCACACAACGCTCTCGCGGCCTCGCGCGTGCTGCAGTTGTTGCCCGGCATGGGACCGGTGAACGCTCGCCGGGTGCTCGAGGGCCTCGCGGGGCTCGGCGGCCGGTTGGGCGCGCTGCGCGGGCTCGAGCCGCCGGCCGCCGCCGCGGCACATTGGCCGACCCTCGTTGATTTGCTGGCGGAGCTCGCCGCGCCGGACTGCCCGTGGCCGGGACAGGTCGAGCACGCGCGCCAGTGGTACCAGCCGCATTTCGAGCGCCTCTACGAGCAGGCGCACACGCGCGGCGGCGATCTGGAGCAGCTGACGTTGCTGGCGGGCCAATTCCCGTCGCGCGAGCGCTTTCTCACCGAGCTCGCGCTCGATCCGCCGGCCGCAGCCGGCGATCTGTCCGGCCCGCCGGCGCTCGACGAGGACTATCTGGTCTTGTCGACCGTGCACTCCGCCAAGGGAATGGAGTGGGACACCGTCTACCTGCTCAATGTCGTCGACGGCAGCTTCCCCTCGGAGTTCGCCGCCGGCCGGGCGGAGCTGCTCGAAGAGGAGCGGCGGCTGTTCTACGTGGCGCTGACACGCGCGCAGAACGATCTGCTGCTGTTTGCTCCGTTGAAGTTCTTCCTCACAGGTCAGCATCACCATGGCGATGCGCACGTCTACGGCGGCCGCAGCCGCTTTCTGACCGATGCGGTGCTGGCGCACGTGCAGATGGTGGCGCCCGCCGTGACGGTTGGCGGCGAGCCATCGTCCCCCGGCCGGCTCGAGCCTCGGCTCGATGTCGGCGCCCGGCTGCGCGACATGTGGTGACGGGCGGCCGCGGCGTGCGGCTCAGGGATTGCCGGCTTTGACGAACTTCAGCGTGAAGCGATCGGGTTCGCCGATCTTGCGGTAACGGCGGCGATGGAGTGCGCCGAGCCGATAATCCGGCGGCAGTGTCCAGACGCCCGCCGGGTAGTGCCTGGTATCGCGCGGGTTGGCGTTTACCTCGGACGTCGCGACCAGTCTGAAACCGTACGACTCGATGAGGCGGATGGCATAGGACTGGCTCACATAGCCGTTGCGCGCGCGCCGGTCCACGGGTGCCGCGGGGGCGGCCCGATTGTCGACGACGCCGAATACCCCGCCGGGGGCGAGCGCGCGATTGATCGTCGTCAATGCTTCGCGCGCGATGCCTTCAGCGAGCCATTTGTGCAGCGCGCCGAAGGCCAACACCATGTTGAGCGAATCCGGGGTGACGGCATTGCCACCGTTCGTCGGGAAAGTGACGACCCGGACGCGGTCGTACAGATCGGGTTGGGACGTGAGCAGCGCGCGGTAAGCCGCGGCGCGCTTTCTCAGAAAGGGGCTGTTGCCGGGGGCGATCAGGGCGGCGTAGAACAAGCCGTGCCGGCGTACCAGCGGCGCGATGATCCGAGTGTAGTAGCCCGATTTCGGCCATACCTGCATCACATGGGTCGTCGGGCGCAAGCCGAAGAACAACAGTGTCTGTACCGGATGGCGGTAGCGGTCGCACGCGCGGTCCGCCGCGGGTCGAGGGCCCGCCAGGATCGCGTCCAGGTCGACGGCCGTGGCATGCCGGCCGCTGATGGTGGCACAGCCGGCCAGCACGAACAGGGCGGCTACGGCGGTCGAGGCAGCTGTGGGAAGCGCTCGCATGAGGTCTGTG
This sequence comes from Pseudomonadota bacterium, assembly GCA_021843755.1. Taxonomy (GTDB): domain Bacteria; phylum Pseudomonadota; class Gammaproteobacteria; order Steroidobacterales; family Steroidobacteraceae; genus 13-2-20CM-66-19. The sequence goes on along the minus strand of JAKBWB010000041.1, from coordinate 58,767 downwards.
ATTGTGGACGGGAGCCGGCCCAAAAAAAACCCCTGCTTGAGGGAGAGCGGGACTGCTGCTGGTCCCATTTGGGGGGTGGGGTCCCGTTTCGGCGCCGGGCGTTGCGGGATTCAAAGCGGGGGGCAGTGGGCCGGTCGTCGCTTCGCGCCAACCCTGGGGATCGATGGGACTGGGGCGGCGGGGCAGGGGAATCCGCTACGGTTGCGCCCGCCGGCGCGCTCGCCGTGGCGCGAGGCGGCTCGGCCGACTTCGCGTAAGACAAATCCGCGCCGGAGCGCGCTGAGTGCTGATCCGGCTGCGTGCAAGACCTGTGGCCGGGCGTGCTGCGGTGCCTCGGCACCGAGCGCCCGGCCCCAGGGGCCCCGGCCCGGTCAGCGGCGGTACGGCCCGCCGCCCGTACGGGGTCGCGGTGCGCGCTCCTGCGCCTCGTTGACCCGCAGCGCCCGGCCATTCATCTGAAAGCCGTTCAGCGCCTGAATCGCCCCCTGAGCCTCGCCCGGTGACATTTCCACGAAGCCGAAGCCGCGTGGCTTGCCGGTTTCCCGGTCATTGATCAACTTGACGGAATCCACCTTGCCATGTCGTTCGAAGAGCGCCTTCACGTCCTGCTCGGTGGCCGAGAAAGGCAGATTGCCCACGTAAATCGTCGTCATCCGGAGGTCTCTCTTGGCAGCGCGGGCCGCGAGCCGCTGAAGCGGACCGCGGGGATCGCAAAATCAATCGGGTGGGCCAGCCTATGGATGCAGTGGGTCCGGCTTGATCGAGGCGTGCCCCGGATGGCCCGGTAATCTGCATCGGGAAGGTGTACCGAAGATGCATGGGATGGAGCGGATCGAGGAAGCCGGGAACGCAAACGTGATCAATCCACTACGAGCTGGCTACGGCCGGATGCTACTCCCGGCGTTTGCGGGAAGCAAACAGGGCGGATTCCGCGCACATTCTCCCGATGACAAGCATGTTGCATGAACGCAACAATGGTCAGGAGCCTGCCTGCTCGAGATAGGCATAGCCGTCGAGTTCCCGCTCATAGAAGCGCTTGAGCACCTGGCTCTCGGCAATCGTCATGCGGCCGTCGCGTATGGCGCGCTCGCAGTCGCGCATCAGCGCGGGGGAGAGCTCGGCGACATCGTACTCCATGTACTCGAGCACCCTGTTGGCCGTGTCGCCCTTGACGACCTCTTCGATCCACCAGCCGCCCTCGTCGTGACGCCTGACGTGCACCACGTGCGTATCGCCGAAGAGATTGTGCAGATCCCCGAGCGTTTCCTGATAGGCCCCGACGAGAAAGGCCGCCAGATAGTACTTCTCTGCGGGCCGCAGCTCGTGCAGCTCGAGCGTGTGTTTGACGTCGCGCAGCGAGACGAAATGATCGATCTTGCCGTCGGAATCACAGGTGATGTCCGCCAACACCCCGGTGCGGCTCGGACGCTCGTCCAAACGGTGGATCGGCATGATCGGAAAGAGCTGATCGATCGCCCAGCTGTCCGGCAGCGACTGAAAGACCGAGACGTTGCAGAAGTAGGTATCCGAGAGGATCGACTCCAGCCCTTCGAGTTCCTCCGGCTCCCGCTCCAGGCGGCGGCAGCAGTCGCGGATCTTGGCGCACGTGGCCCAGAACAGACGCTCGGCAAGCCCCCGAAACTCGAGGGACAGCAGTCCGAGATTGAACATCTGCAGCACCTGGTCGCGGGCCGTGAGCGCATCGTGGTAGCACTCGACCAGGCGGCGGCGGCTGACGGAGCGAAACGCGTCGAACAGGTCTCTGACCGGCTGGGGGAGTTCGTCGTCGCCGCCGTAGTCTTCCTCTTCGCGGCCGGTCACGTGGAATTTATCGAGCGCGGAGGATCCCAGCGCGTCGAAGATCAGCACGCTGTGATACGCGGCGATCGCGCGGCCCGACTCGCTCACGATCATCGGATGCGGCACCTCGCGGGCGTTGCAGACGCTCGCAATCCGATAGACGACGTCGCTGGCATACTCGTTCAGCGTGTAGTTGATCGACGAGGAGTAATTGGTGCCACTGCCGTCGTAGTCGACGCCCAGCCCGCCCCCGACGTCGATGTACTGCAGTCCTGCGCCCATGAGCTTCAGCTCCGCGTACACGTGCGCGAGCTCGTTGATGGCGTCCTTGAGCCGGCGGATGTCCTGCAGCTGGCTGCCCGGATGGCAATGCACGAGCTGCAGGCAGTCGAGCATGTCGCGTGCCTTCAGCTCGCGCACCAGCTCCAGGATCTCGGTGATGAACAGGCCGAACTTCGATTTCTCTCCCGTCGAGTCGCGCCACTTGCCCGAGCCTTCGGTCACCAGCTTCACCCGCACGCCAATGCGCGGGCGGATCTGGTATCTCTCGGCGTGCTTGAGAATCAGCGGCAGCTCTTCGTAGTTCTCGACGACCGGGATGATGGTCCGGCCGAGCTTGGTCGCGAGCGTTACCGCCTCGATGTAACTGTCGTCCTTGAACCCGTTGCACACGATCAAGCGGTCCGGAGCGTTTTCGGTCATCGCCATCACCGCGAGCAGCTCCGGCTTGGAGCCCACCTCCAGCCCGAAACCGAATGCCGCGCCGTAGCGGTACACCTCTTCGACCACCAGACGCTGTTGATTGACTTTGATCGGAAACACCGCCGCATAGCGGTTGCGATAATCGTTCTCGGTGATGGCCTGGGCGAACGCATCGTGCAAGTGCTTCAGGCGATGCGCGAGGATGTCCGAGAAGCGCACCACCACGGGCGTGGCGAGCTCGCGCAGCTTCAGCCCCTCGATCACCTCGTACAGATCGATGTCGCTGCCGGGTTGCGTATCGGGCCGCACCACCACGTGTCCGGCCGCGTTGATGCCGAAGTAACCCTTGCCCCACTCGTTGACGTGATAGAGGTCGAGGGAGTCCTCGATGCACCAGGGGGCGGTCGGGTTGTACTGGCGATTGCCGATGCGCTGGGGGTCTACGGCCACGGCGGTGTTTTCCGTGCGACGAGCGGGAGTGCGTTGCGTCCGCACGATATCAAAAAGGGGCGGCAGCGATAGTCCCGCGCCAAAATTTTTTCGGCGTGCCGATCAGGCGCCACGCGTCACCGGACGGCGCGGATCGCGGATCCACTCGCTCCAGGAGCCGGCGTAGAGGCGCGCGCCGGACAGGCCCGCGACGCTCAGGGCGAGCAGGTTGTGGCAGGCGGTTACGCCGGAGCCGCACATGCAGATGGCCGATTCGGGCGCGCGGCCCGCCAGCGCCTGCAGAAAGCGCCGGCGCAGCATGGCCGGCGGCAGAAAGCTCCCGCCCTCGAGGTTGGCGGCGAACGGCAGGTTCACCGCCCCGGGGATGTGGCCGGCGATCGGATCGAGCGTCTCATTCTCACCCGCGAACCGATCGGCGCCGCGGGCATCGATCAACAGGATCTCGCGCCGCTCGAGCCGGCCGGACGCCACCGCCTGCTCGATCTCCTCGGTCCGCGCCAGCATGCGCGGGTCGGGTTGCCCGTAGAAGCGGCAGGGCGTGGTGGCGGCGGCGGGTCCGCCGCGCTCCAGCGGCAGAGCGCGGGCCTCCCAGGCAGCGAGTCCTCCGTCGAGCACCGCCGCCCGCTCGTGTCCCATCCACCGCAGCAGCCACCACAAGCGCGCGGCATAGGCGCCGGGTCCCTGGTCATAGGCCACCACCTGCGTGTGCGCCCCGATACCCCAGCGTCCGAAGGATTCGGCGAGCGAGGCCGGCGAGGGCAGCGGATGGCGGCCGGTGGCGCTCGAGGGTGTACCCGACAAATCCCGCTCCAGGTGCGCATAAAGCGCCCCGGGGATGTGTGCCTCGGCGTACGCCTGCTCGCCCCACTGCGGCCGGGTCAGATCGAAGCGGCAGTCGAGGACCGCGAGGCTTGCCTCGCCGAGCCGTTGCGCGAGCTGTGGCGCGCTGATGAGCGTGTCGAACATGTGCCTGCCACCATTCTATGCCGCGAGCGCCACATGGGATCGGCGCACAATCGGTAATGATCGCTCCGGGGGCGAACCCGGTACAATTCCGGGCGCAAAATCACCTAGAGGGGCTCATGGCGATCGAGGTCTACTGGGGCAGCGGGAGTCCGTATGCATGGCGGGTGCTGCTCGCGCTCGAGCACAAGGGGCTGCCGTACACCGCGCACCTGTTGCAGTTTTCCAAGCAGGAGCACAAATCCCCGCATCTGCTGCAGATGAATCCCCGCGGCCGCGTGCCGGTGCTCAAGGACGGCGAGTACGTGTGTTTCGAGTCGCTCGCCATCCTCTACTACCTCGACCTGAAATATCCGGATCCGCCGATCTTCGGGACGACGCCCGAGGAAGGTGGCACGATCATGCGGGTGATCAGCGAGTACCAATCCTACATCGAGCCGCATCTGCGCACGATCACCCACGCGGTGTTTTCCGGCGGCGCCGATCTGCGCGCCGACGAGATCACCCGGGCGATGCACGCTGCGGCCAGTGAGGCGCGCACCATCGAAGGACGGCTGTCGAAGTCCGATTGGGTGGTCGGCGAGCGTTTCTCCGCGCTCGACATGGTCATTTTCCCGGGCATTCAGCTGTTGCGGCGCGCGCTCGAGCGCCCGGCGGCGCGCGAACTCGCCTCGCGCTTTCTGCCCGTGGAGGTCAACTATCCGGCGCTCGGGCGCTGGCTGGCGCGCATAGAGGCCCTGCCCGGCTACGAGCGAACCTACCCGCCGCACTGGCGCGTCAGCTAGGCGCGGCGTTTCACCTGCCGGCCGGCTTTGATACTCTGCCTCGCGTCCGCGAGGCGGGCGGGTCGGTGCCGTTGGCTGCGGCACCGGGCGATCACTTCCGAGATTCGTGAGCGAGATGAGCGAATACAAGATCCACGTCGAATTTCCCGGCCGAATCATCCTGGTTGGCTTCGGCAGCATCGGACAGGGCGTTCTGCCGCTGCTGCTGCGCCACCTCGGTGTGCGCGCTGAGCGCATTACCATCGTGACAGCCGAGGACACCGGCGGCGCGGAGGCGGCGCAGCTCGGCGTACGCGTCATTCACGAGCCGCTCACGCGTGAGAACTACCGGCGGGTTCTCGGCCCGCTGCTCGGCCGCGGCGACTTCCTCGTGAACGTTTCGGTGAACGTCTCGAGCCTGGCGCTGGTGAGGCTGTGCTGGGAGAAGGGCACGATGTATCTCGATACGTGTATCGAGCCCTGGCCCGGGGGTTACACGGATCCGACGCTGCCGGCCGGGCGCCGTACGAACTATGCTCTGCGCGAGGAAGCGCTCGCGCTGCGCCAGGGGAACGAGCGCGCGCCTACCGCGGTGCTGACGCACGGCGCCAACCCCGGTCTCGTGTCGCACTTCGTCAAGCAGGCGCTGCTCGATATCGCCGCCGACACCGGGGTCGAGGCCGGCTCCCCCGCCTCGCGCGCCGAGTGGGGCGCGCTTGCGCGCGAGCTCGGCGTGCGGACCATCCACATCGCCGAGCGCGACACGCAGGTCGCCAACACACCGAAGCAGCCGGGGGAGTTCGTCAATACCTGGTCCGTCGACGGGTTCGTGAGCGAGGGCTCGCAGCCGAGCGAGATCGGCTGGGGCACCCACGAGCGCAACTTCCCGCGCGACGGCAAGCGGCACGAATCGGGCTCCCAGGCCGCGATTTATCTGCTGCAGCCGGGAGCCGGCACTCGCGTGCGTACCTGGACGCCGCTGGCCGGATCCTTCCACGGATTCTGCATCACGCACGCCGAGTCGATTTCGATCGCGGACTACCTCACGGTGCGCGAGGGCTCGCAGGTCCTCTACCGCCCGACCGTGCACTACGCGTATCACCCGTGCGACGCGGCAGTGATGTCCATTCACGAGTTCGCGGGCCGCAACTATCTGCAGCAGGAGCGCCAGCGCCTGCTGCGCGACGAGATCACCACCGGCATCGACGAGCTCGGCGTGCTGCTGGCCGGACACGGCAAGAACGCGTACTGGTATGGCTCGCAGCTCTCGATCGAGGAGGCGCGCCGGCTGGCGCCGTGGAACAACGCCACGAGTCTGCAGGTCACCGCGGCGGTGCTTTCGGGCGTGGTGTGGGCGATCGAAAACCCCAACCGCGGCATCGTCGAGCCGGACGAGATGGATTTCCGGCGCAACCTGGAGATCTGCCGGCCCTATCTGGGGCCGGTGGTCGGCCGCTACAGCGACTGGACGCCCCTGCATGAGCGCGGCCGGCTCTTTCCCGAGGACATCGATGTCGCTGATCCGTGGCAGTTCAAGAACGTGCGGGTGGCGTGGTAGGGCCAATACCGGCGGAGCGCAGCGCGGCCCCGCATCCTTAAGCTTCGCGCACATCCCGCCCGGAACGCCGGCCGGGAGCCCCGGGCAGGCTCGATCGCCGGTTTGCGGCCGCGGAGTCTGCGGGCGCGCGCCGCGTGGTGGCCGCGTGCCCTCAACGAGACGGGTCGGCGGCGTATTCGATCTCGACGATGACGAAGCGACGCAGGCCGCCCGGCAGCTGCACGCTCACCTGCTCCTCGAGCCGCCTTCCGAGCAACGCGCGACCGAGCGGGGAATCCATGCTGATGTAGCCGGGCTCACGGTCGATTTCGTCGGGTCCGACGATACGGTAGCGCGCGTCGCGGCCATCCCCGAGCATCTCGAGCGTGACCCAGGCGCCGAAGTAGACCCGCTCCGGGTCGGCAGGCGGCTGGTTGACCACCACGAGACTCTCCAGGCGCTTGCGCAGGTGGCGCACCCGGCGGTCGATCTCGCGCAAGCGGCGCTTGCCATACGTGTATTCCGCGTTTTCGGAGCGGTCACCCTGAGCGGCGGCCTCGGCCACCGCCCGGGTCACCTGCGGGCGCTCGATGCGCCAGAGCCTCTCCAGCTCCTCGCGCAGCCGGGCGGCGCCCTCGGGGGTGATGTAGGGGGACGACGGCGGCTGCGGCGGGCGGTATCGGCTCATGCGATGCGGACGGATCACTGGGCCGCCTGAGCGCGCACCCAGGTCACATAGTGCCAGAGGGCGGACATTCTGCGTACCGCTTCACGGTCGGGACTGTCGCCATCGACCTACACTGATCACGTGGCGGCCAAGTACTACACGCATTTCTTGACCGGCGGCGCGGGAGCCGAGCCAGTGGCCGCGCATGAATGGAGCGGGGTGGTCGAGCTGCGTGAGCCGCTGCGTGACCGGCGCGAGCTCGGCGAATTGCGCTTGTTGCTGGCGGTCAATTTCAATCTGGACTCGGAGGACATACGGATTCTTCATTGGGCGCGCCTTCACTGAGTCCCCCTGCGGGCGGACAGCCCCCTCGAGGAACGTCCGCCTCATCGCCCCGGTCCGTGCAGGATCGGGGCATTTTTGTGTCTGCCCCGACCACGTGTCCCGGCGACCTGTCATAATGTGATTCATGAATCGCACCAACACCAGAGTCATCGTCGCGGTGTGTCTGTCCGTCGCCGGGTTTGCGGGCTCTGGCCCGTGCCCGCCGGCGGCCGCCGCCCCCGCCGCTTTGCCGGTGCCGGTCCAGACCGAGCGGTTCGTGCTCGCGCCGGGACAGCAGATGATCGGCCGCGTGCAGATCGTGCGGATCAAACCGCACCAGGTCCTGTCCGACATCGCCCGTCTGTTCGATGTCGGGTACGACTCGATCAAGCGCGCCAATCCCAAGGTCAACCCGTGGCTCGCTCCGGTGGGCACGCGCGTGATCGTGCCGACGGAGTTCATCCTCCCGGATGCGCCGCACGTGGGTATCGTGGTCGATATCGCCGCGATGCGGCTGTTCTACTACCCGCCGCACGCGCCGGGACAGCCGCAAGTCGTCATCACGCATCCGGTCGGGATCGGCAGGCTCGGCCACCCCACGCCCACGATGGTGACGCGCGTCACCTGGCACCAGGCGCATCCCGAATGGATCGTTCCGCGCTCGATCCTCGCCTCGCATGCCCGGCGCGGCACGCCGCTGCCGCGGGTGGTCGCGGCCGGTCCCGACAACCCGCTCGGCAACTACGCACTGCACCTGAGTTATCCGGAGATCCTCATCCACGGTACCGACAGACCGGCCGGAGTCGGACGGCGCGTCAGCCACGGCTGCATTCACCTGTACCCGGAGGACATCCGACAGCTCTTCAAGATGGTGCCGAACGGCACGCCGGTGCGTGTCGTCAATCAACCGTTCCTGTTCGCCTGGCAGAACGGGCGGTTGTACATGCAGGCCTATGGTGCGTTGCAGGATGACAAGCGGCCGTGGAAGACGGACCCCGCGCTGCTGGCGCGCATGCTGCCCCACCGCTGGGTCACCGACCTCACGCGCTCGGACGAGAAGATCGATTGGACGCGGGTGAGGCGCCTGGTGGACGACCCCAGGGTGGTGCCGCTGCCGGTTTCGGGCCGGGGCCCGGTGCACGGGGGAATGGTGGCGACCCTGGTGCAAAACCGTCTGCCCTTGGGGTCGGCGTGGAATGGCCAGACGCATCTGCCGCTCACGACCGCCCAATTCGACAAGGTTCTGAACCAGATCCGTTCGAGGGCGATGCCGAAGGACCCCGCGGCCGCCGATCCTCCCGGAGCTGCGCTCACCGGCAAGGTGTCCGCGCATCGGCGCGGCGGCCAGACGCTCCGGTCGCACCGGATGCCGTGAGGTTCGGCACGGCGGCTCTTGTGTTACAGTCGCAGGGTATCGAAAAGAACAACGTTGGGGCGACACATCGGTGGCTGAGGGCGGTCCGAGCTTCTCCCTCGAGTACGACGAGACTGAGCCGGCGGCCGCGTATCGCCCGCCGGTGACCGCCTTCGTCGGCCGTACCCTCAAGGGGCCGCTGAATCGCGCGGTGCCGGTGGCGAGCTTCACCGAGTTTCAGCAGATCTTCGGCGGGCTGTGGCAGCCCTCGAGCCTCTCGTACGCCGTCGAGCAGTTCTTCGCCAGCGGCGGCGGTCAGGCTCTGGTAGTGCGCGTCGCCAACGGCGGGCATGCGCCGACCGTGACTCTGCCGGCGGGCGCCGAGGTGTTGCGGCTGCTGGGCCTGCAGCCGGGCTCGCGGGAGTACCTGCGGGCGTCCGTCGATTACGATGGGATTGCCGAGAGCGAAGGGCTGTTCAACCTTGTGCTGCAGCGGGTGCGTGCGGCCGGCTCCGAGCGGGTGGAGGACCAGGAGATATTCCGCCGGGTCTCACTGCAGCCGGACTCCGAGCGGTTCATCGTCGATGCGCTGCAGCGCTCGCAGCTGGCGCGAGCGGTTGCTCCGCTGCCGCAACGGCGTCCGGACCGCACGGGGCCGGGGGCAAGCGGATTCTCGGTCGGCTACGTTGCGTCGAATTCCGATGGCGATGACGGCGGGCCCCTCACGGACTACGACGTGATCGGATCGGCAGCCGATGGCACGGGATTGTTCGCGCTGCGCGCCGAGGTTTTCGATTTCCTCTGTATTCCGCCGCTTTCCCGCGAGCATGACGTCGGTCTCGGTACCCTGCTGGTCGCGGCGCGTCTGTGCCGCGAGTGTCATGCGTTGCTGATCGTCGATCCGCCGAGCGACTGGACATGCCCGCAGGAGGCGATCGAGGCGATGCGCGACTGGCCATTCCGCAGTGACCACGCCGTCCTGTACTACCCCAGATTGCGCGCGTTCGACCGGCTGCGCGGCCGGCACGAGACCTTCGCCTGCTGCGGTGCAGCCGCGGGCTTGCTCTCGCGCGCCGAGGCGTACCGGCCGCTCGGGGGCTGCGATGACGAGGCGGTCCTGCGCGCCGGGCTGCTGCCTGCGGTCGAAGTGTCGCCGGCGCAGCGTGTGCGGCTCGCCCAGACGGGTATCAACACTCTGGTGGCGGTCCGTTCGCCCGATATCCCGCCGGTGAGCGCGCGTACGCTGGCCACGGGTGGCAGCGGCTCGCCCGACTGGAGATTCCTCTCCGCCCGGCGTCTGGCGCTGCGCATCGCGGCCAGTGTCGAGCGCGGGACGCGCTGGATGCTGTTCGAGCAGAACGCGCCCATCACCTGGGCGCGCGGCCGCTCGCTCGTGGATGCCTATCTGGCGCGATTCGCGGCCGAGGGGGCGTTTGCCGGCGCCTCGGCGCAGGAGCGCTACTTCGTCGTATGCGACGAGCGCGTCAACCAGCCGGATTCGGTTGCCTTGGGGCGTGTCAACCTTCTGTTCGGTATCGCCGCGCGGCGTGCCGGGGAGTTCGATACCTGGCTGGTCAGCCACCAGCCGGCGGTCAGCCGTGCCCGACCAGTCTCGGTCAACCGCCTGGCGACTCGGCCCTCGAGCGGGCTGCCCGCCGAGGCGGTGATGAGCCACTAGGCGCCTGCCGAGGACTATGGCTTAGACCGCGTTTTGCCGGCATCATTGTGCGATGAGTGATGCAGTGCCTTCGGCCGAGGAGCACAGCGGCGCGCCGGTCGCGAGTACGCCGCAGCGGCACGTCGTGTTCTCGCATGGCCAGGCGAGCGGTCCGTGGGGGCGCAAGATCACCGCGCTCGCCGAAGTGGTTCGCGGCGAAGGATACGAGGTCCATTCGGTCGATTACCGCGGGCTCGACGCGCCCCGGGAGCGCATCGCACGGCTTGCCGATTACTGCAAGGAATTGAGCGGGGAACTGGTGCTGGCCGGCTCGAGCCTCGGCGGTTACGTGACCGTAGCCAGCGCCTCGGTCCTGCATGCACGTGGCGTCTTTCTGATGGCTCCGGCGCTGTATTTCCCGGATCTGCCGCCGCTGCGCTCCGGCATCGTCGATTGTCCCACGGCGGTGGTGCACGGCTGGCGCGACCAGGTCGTGCCTTACGAGCACAGCGTGCGATTCGCTCAGGCCTCGCGCGCCGCGCTGCACCTGCTCGACAGCGATCACAATCTGCACAACCAGATCCGCTACATTCAGAATCTATTTGAGTACTTCCTCATTGCGCTCGATCTGCCCGCGCCGGACTGCGAATAAGACCCGCAGCGCAGGGATCGGGGCAACCAGCGCCGGGGTCTTGGCGCTGACGATCGCATGAGCTGGCTGTTACATCGAGTACTGGCACTTTGGGTGCGCTACAAGATCCTCCCGGAGGACGGGGAGGCTCGCCTGCGCGAGCGGCGGCGCCCGGTCTGTTACGTGCTCGAGCAGCGCAGCGCGGTCGATCTGGCGGTGCTGCAGAACGTCTGCGAGCGTGTGCATCTTCCCAGGCCGCGCAAGCGGCGCTTGCGCCGTCGGGGCGAGCGGCCCTCGTATCTGTATCTCAGCCGCGTGCGCGGCTTCTGGAACGAGCGTGTCGATCGCCGCCCGCCGCCACAGATCGAGCAGCTGTTGCGCCTGCTCGAGGCCGATCCCAATGCGGACTTCGATCTGGTGCCGGTATCGGTCTATTGGGGCCGCGCGCCACAGCGCGAGAAATCCTGGCTGCGCCTGCTGCTGGTGGAGAACTGGGCGCTCTCCAGCCGTGTGCGCAAATTCCTGCAGGTGCTGATCAACGGCCGCGACACGCTGGTCGAATTCGGCGAGCCGGTCTCACTGCGCAGCCTCATCGGCCAGGAGAGCGGGCTTGCGCTGCGAGGCCGGCGCATCACCCGTTCGCTGCGCGCTCAGTTCGTGCAGCGGCGCGCCGCTCGTATCGGCCCGGATCTGTCCCACCGGCGCACGGTGGTCACCCGGGTATTGCGTACCAGCGCCGTGCGTGCCGCCGTCGTCCAGTTGATGCGCGAAAAAAAGATCACGCGCCGCGCCGCGCTGCGCGAGGCCGCCGGCTACGCCAACGAGATCGCCGCGAACTACTCGCACGCGTTCGTGCGGTTCCTCGAGCGGGTTCTCACCTGGCTCTGGAACCGGCTGTACGATGGTGTGACCGTGGGGCATCTCGAGACGCTCGAGCGGGTCGCGCAGGGCAACGAGATCATCTACGTGCCCTGCCACCGCAGCCACATGGATTATCTGCTGCTGTCGTACGTCATCTACGTCAACGGCTATGCGGTGCCGCACATCGCGGCCGGCGTGAATCTGAATCTGCCGGTGGTCGGGCGGTTCCTGCGCATGGGCGGAGCCTTCTTCATCCGCCGGCGCTTCCGCGGCAACGCCCTGTACACCGTCGTGTTCATGACGTATCTGGCGGCGATCATGGCGCGCGGGCATTCGCTCGAATATTTCATCGAGGGAGGGCGCAGCCGCACCGGTCGGCTGCTGCAGCCCAAGACCGGCATGCTGTCGATGACCGTGCGCAGCTACCTGCGCGAGCCGCTGCGCCCGGTGATGTTCGTGCCGGTGTATTTCGGCTACGAGCGCATCATGGAGGGCAGTACCTACGTCGGGGAGCTCTCCGGCAAGCCCAAGGAAAAGGAGAGCGTCCGCGGCCTGGTGCGCTCGCTCGGCAAGCTGCGCGAGCGCTTCGGGCGCGTGCACGTCAATCTGGGCGAGCCGATCGCGCTCGAACAGATCCTGGCGCGGTCCGGGCCGTGGCCGGAACGGACCACCGAGGCGGATGCGCGCACCGCGCGTGTCGGCGCGGTTGTGGAGGAGCTCGCCGTCCGGATCATGCGCAACATCAACTCGGCGGCCGCGGTGATGCCGGTCAACCTGCTGGCGACGGTCCTGCTGGCCATGCCACGCCAAGCGCTGCCGGAGACCGATCTGGTCCGCCAGATCGATTTATATCGGGCGCTGCTGTGCGGAGTGCCCTACAGCGAGCGGGTCACCGTGACCGAGCTGTCGGGTAAAGAGATCATCGCCTACGGCGAGGCGATGAAGGTGCTGCAGCGGCAGGCTCATCCCTCGGGCGATGTGCTGCACATGAGCGATGAGAGCGCAGTGCTGGCCGCGTACTTCCGCAACAACGTGCTGCATCTGTTCGCGATGCCGTCCCTGCTGGCGTGCGTGTTCTTGAGCAACGCCGAAGTGACGCACGAGAACATGCAGCGCCTCGGGGGGCGCATCTATCCGTATATCGCGGCGGAACTGTTCCTGCGCTGGAACGAGGTGGAGCTGCCGGACGTGGTGGCGAGCGTCCTTGCCGAGCTGGCCCGCCACGGCTTGATCGAGCGGCACGCTGCACGCGGCGTGTGGCGGCGGCCGCCGCCCTCGAGCGCGCAGGCGATGCAGCTGTCCATACTGGCACAGGCGACTCTGCAGACCATCGAGCGGTACTATCTCGCGATCGCGCTGCTGCTGCAGGCGGGCTCGGGGGCCATCAGCCAGGCGACGCTCGAGGAGCGCTGCCAGCTGGCCGCGCAGCGCATCGCCGTGCTGTACGGCCTGAACTCCCCGGAATTCTTCGACCGATCCCTGTTCGCCAATTTCATCGATCTGCTGCGCCGGCGCGGCGTGATCCGCGGCAACGGTACCGGAACACTCGAGTTCGACACGGTGTTGATGCAGGTCGCGGACGATGCGCAATTCGTCCTCAGCGAGCAGATCCGCCACAGCATTCTTCAGGTCACCCACGTGTGAGGCTCCCATGCATTTCTCCCGACCGCTGTACGAGGGATTGCCGTGGCTGTACATCGCACTCGGCGTTGGCGGGATCGCCGTCAGTTACTTCGTGACCGAGCCCCGGGCGCTGGCCGCGTTCACCGGCATAGCGGGCTTCGTGGCCGTGCTGGCCGGCACGGTGATCTTGTTGCGGCGGCGTGATTTTCGCGAGCTCGGCAGACGCTATGCCGGGCGCGATGCGGCCGTACCGGATCGCAAGGGGCGTCCCGGGCCCGGCGCGGGTCAGGACTGAGAGCGGGGCGAGATCGTCGGAATCTCGAGCGGCAGGTCCTCGCCGGCGAGGGTCGCCTCGTCGTGACCCAGCGCCGGAATGCCGGGCAGAGTGTCGGTCATATTCCCGTGCCCGCGCGGTGCGCGCTCATCGAGGTACAACAGCTCGTGCTTGCCGATCAGTACCACATCGCCGTTGCGCAGATAATGCCGATGCACGCGCTGCGAGCGTACGTACAGCCCGTTGGTGCTGTTCAGATCCTCGATGATGCTGGCCTGGCCGGCGGTTGTGATCTGACAGTGATGGCGGCTGATGAAGCGGCTCTCGATCTGCAGGTCGTTGTCGGGCGTACGCCCGACGATGATCCGTCCGGGCAGCAGCGGCAGCTCCTGGAGCGTGCGGCCATTCTCGGCGACCAGCAGGCGCGCAAGCGGCGGCATCGCCGGTTCACGTCCGCCACGCATGCGGGCGGCGGCCGGCGCGCCCAGGGGGTGGGGGCGCGCGGCATACTCGACCCATTGCAGCTCGGCTACCGCGTTGGCCACGTCCGCGGCGCTGACCTGATCCCGGTCGGCCGTGAACGCCGACATCAAGGCGGTGTCGCACAGGGTATTGATCAGACGCGGGACGCCGCCCGTATAACGGTAGATTTCCCCGAAGGTGTCCGGCGCGAAGATCTCCCGGGCGCCGGCGCCGGCCACTTCCAGGCGGTGCCGGATGTACTCGGCGGTTTCCTCCGACGAGAGCGCGGACAGATGAAAGCGCAGCCGGATGCGCTGATTGAGCTGCACGAGCTCCGGAGCATCGAGCTTGGCGTTGAGCTCGGGCTGTCCGGCAAGGATGATGCGCAGCACCTTTTCCTTGGTGGTCTCGACGCCCGAGAGCAGCCGCACCTCCTCCAGCACGCGCTGCGAGAGGTTTTGCGCCTCGTCGACCACCAGCAGTACCCGCCGGCCGGCTGCGTACTGCTCGATCAGGAAGTTGTTGAGTGTGGCCAGCAGCTCGCTCTTCTTCATCTTGAACGGCGAGAAGCCGAATTGCGCCAGAAGCGATTGCAGGAAGTCGACCGCCGAGACCTGGGTCTGATTGATCTGCGCGACCACCACGTCCTGGGGAATCTCCCGCAGGAACGATTCGATCAGGGTTGTCTTGCCCGCCCCGATTTCGCCGGTGATCACCACGAAGCCGTCGGCGAACCAGATGGTCGATTCCATGTACGCCTTGGCGCGGGCGTGCTGTTTGGACAGATACAGGAACTGCGGATCGGGGCTGAGCCGAAACGGCAGCTCTTTCAGGTGAAAGGGCTCGATGTACATGGCTGGGGGGTATGCTACGGCAGGCGCACGTGCGAGGCCACCAGCCCCAGGACCGTGCGCGCGAGCCGGTCGCGCCGGCCGGGCGAGGATGCCACGAGGGTGCAGTGACCGAGCTTGCGGCCGGGGCGGGGCTGTTTGCCATAATCGTGCAGATGCAGACCCTCGAGCGCGAGCAGCTTGTCGCGCGCGGGGATCCGGCCGATCAGATTGACCATGGCGCTGTGTCCCAATGGACGGGTCGAGCCGAGCGGCAAGCCGAGAATCGCGCGCAGATGATTCTCGAACTGGCTGGTGGCACAGCCTTCGATCGTCCAGTGGCCGGAGTTGTGCACGCGCGGGGCTATCTCGTTGGCGAGCAGCCGGCCGTTGCGCACGAAGAACTCGATGGTCAGCACGCCTGTGTAGTGGAAGTGCTGCAGGCAGCGCGACAGATACTGTGTGGCCGTGCGATGCCAGCGGGCCGGGCCGAACGGCGCGCGGGTTACCTGCAGGATACCGTCAGCGTGTACGTTGCCGTTCAGCGGGTAGACGACCGTTTGCCCGCGGGTACTGCGCGCGCCGATGATGGATACTTCGCACTCGTACGCCACCCATTCTTCGTACAGAAGCGGAACGCTGCCGAGCGCCTCCCAGGCGCGCTGCGCATCCTCGCGGGTGCGGATGCGCAACTGGCCCTTGCCGTCGTAGCCCATGCGGCGGGTCTTGAGTACCCCGGGCACGCCGATCTCGCGCAACGCGCGCTCGAGTGCCGGCGGTGAGCCGACCGCGCGCCAGCGTGTGGTGGGGATGCCGAGCCGCTCGAACAGGCGCTTTTCCGCGACGCGGTCCTGCGCGACGGCGAGCGCCGTGGCGGGCGGGCAGATGCGCGCGCGGCGCGCGCCGCCGGCGTGCTTGCGCAGCGCCTCGACCGACACGTTCTCCCAGTCGAAAGTCAGCACCTGGGATTCGCGCGAGAGCCACTTCAGGATCTGCGGGTCGGTGAACTCACCGTGCACCACGGTCGCAACCTGGCCCGCGGGCGCCTCGCGCGCCGGGTCGAGGAAGAGAAAGTTGAGCCCGAGCGGATAGCCGGCCAATGCCAACATGCGGCCGAGCTGGCCGCCTCCGATGATACCGATGGTCATGTGCGGGCTGCGCGCGGGTCGGGTTGGGCGAGCACCGCTGCGGTCTGATCGCGGCGGAACGCCGCGAGCGCCGAGTCGACCTCCGGATGTCTGTTGGCGAGGATCGCCGCGGCGCACAGTGCCGCGTTGGCCGCGCCCGCCTCGCCGATCGCGAAGGTCGCCACCGGTACGCCGGCGGGCATCTGCACGATCGACAGGAGCGAATCGAGTCCGCTGAGGGTCTTCGACTGCACGGGTACGCCGAGCACCGGCAGAGTGGTCTTGGCGGCGGTCATGCCGGGCAGGTGCGCCGCGCCGCCGGCGCCGGCGATGATGGCCTCCAGCCCGCGCTCACGGGCGGTGGCGGCGTATTCGAACAGCAGGTCCGGCGTGCGGTGCGCCGAGATCACCCGGACTTCGTAGGCGACCCCCAATTTGTCCAACATCGCGGCGGCCGCGCGCAGCGTCTCCCAATCGGACCTCGAACCCATGATGATGCCGATCAGCGCTTGCATGGGGCGGATTCTACCCAAGCAAGTCGCGTAACGCGCGAAACAGCGCCCGGCCCGCCGGGCCCTGCCGGGCGGCTCCCGCGGGCTGCTCGGTCCGTGCCGCGGCCGCGAGCGCCGCCCAATGCGATCGATCGAGGTCCGGGCGCAGCGCGGCGAGCGCCTCGAGCGCCGCATCCCCTTCACCGACCAATCGCGCTCGCCACTGCTCGGCCCGTTTGAAGCGCTGCGTCTCCTGGGCGTCCTTCTCGCTGCGGGCGGCCAGCGTCCGGCGGATGGGCTCCGGGTCGATCTGGCGCATCAGCTTGCCGATGTACTGGCGCTGCCGCACGGCTGCCGCGCGGCTGCGGATCCGGCGCGCCTCGCGCACGGCCTCGAGCAGCGCCGCAGGCAGCTGCAACGCCGCCAGATCGGGCTCGCGCAGCGCGATCAGCGCCTCGCCGAGGTCTTGTGCGGCATGCGCTCGGCGTTTTCTCTCGCTCTTGCTCGGCGGTTCGGCGTTCGGCTCGGGCGCCGCGGGTTCAGGTGCGGGCATGGGAAGATCCGCTGGTCGGCTGGCCATGGCTGCTACACTAGCGTATTCCGTCGGTTCGCGTGAGCACCGCGGCGGGCGTGCCCGCCGGGACGCGTCCGGCGGCGGCCGACCGCGCAACGAGGACTCCTCATGCAACAGGGACTCGAGCCCAACGCTTCCGCGAACACGCTTCAAGACGCCGTGCGCTGTGCATTGGCGGAAGCCGCCCGACTCGGCGCTTCCCAGGCCGAGGCCGATGCCAGCATCGGGCAGGGACTCGGTGTGACGGTTCGCCTCGGTGAGGTCGAGACGATCGAATATCAGCGCGATCGCGGACTGGCGGTGACGGTGTATTTCGGCAAGCGCAAGGGCGCCGCAAGCACCGCGGATCTGAGCCGGGAGGCCGTCTGCTCAATCGTCGCCAAGGCGTGTGCCATCGCGCGTTTTACCGCCGAAGATCCTTATGCGGGTCTGATCGAGCCCGAGGCGCTGGCGCGCGAGATTCCCGAGCTCGACCTCGACTACCCCTGGGCGCTGGCGGCCGAGGAGGCGATCGGCATCGCCCGGCGCTGCGAGCGCGCCGGCATGGACGTCGACGCGCGCATCACCAACTCCGAGGGCGCCTCCGTGGGCAGCCAGCGCCACACCGGCGTGTACGGCAATTCGTATGGGTTTCTGGCCGGGTTTTCCGCGACCAGCCACTCGATCAGCTGCTCGCTCATCGCCCGGCACGGCAATGAGATGCAGCGGGACTACTGGTACACGGCCGCCCGCGACGCGCTCGATCTGGAGACGCCCGAGGCGGTCGGCGTGCAGGCCGGCCGGCGCGCGTGCGCGCGGCTCGGGGCGCGCAAGCTGAGCACCCGGCGTGCGCCGGTCCTGTTCGCCCCCGAGATGGCCCGTGGGCTGTTTCAACACTTCGTCGGCGCGATCAGCGGCCCGAGCCAGTATCGCAAAGCCTCGTTCCTGCTTGCTGCGGCCGGACAGCGGGTCTTCCCGCAGTTCGTGCGCATCAGCGAGCGGCCGCACATCCCCAAGGGACTCGGCAGCGCCCCGTTCGATGCCGAGGGCGCCGCCACGCTCGATCGGGAACTCGTCGAGCAGGGCGTTCTGCGTGGCTATGTGCTCGGGAGCTACTCGGCGCGGCGTCTGGGTCTGAAGACCACGGGCAACGCCGGCGGCATCCACAATCTGCTGGTCGCGGCGGATGGCGCAGCGGGCGCACATTCGCGCGAGGCGCTGTTGAGACAGATGGGCCGGGGTCTGTGGGTCACGGAGCTGATGGGCCAGGGCGTCAACGGCGTGACGGGCGATTATTCGCGCGGCGCAAGCGGATTCTGGGTCGAGGATGGCGCGATCGTGCATCCGGTGCACGAAGTGACCATCGCGGGGAATTTGCGCGAGATGTACGGCAACATCGTGGCGATCGGCAACGACATCGATGTCCGCAGTACGATCCGCAGTGGCTCGGTGCTGGTGGGAGAGATGACGATCGCCGGGGATTGAGCCGCTGGCAGGCTTGGGGGACAACGTTGACCGGAACCCATTGCGCGGCCCGCCAGCCGCTGCTTCGCCGGCGCCCCACCCGTGCCCTGCCGGTCTAGAGCGTACCGATGCAGACCCTGCAGAATCATCCGCCCCACCCGAATCGGGCCTCTCTGCGCCTGCTTGCCGGCCAGGCGCTCAGCCGCGCAGCCGGGGCCCCCCTGGTGGCCGGCAATCGCGTGCAGCTGCTGATCGACGGTAGTGCGCACTTCGAGGCCTGGGCGGCGATGATCGCAGCGGCGCGCCATGACGTGCTGCTCGAGAACTACATCATCGCCGACGATGCCGTCGGCCGGCACTTTCGCGATCTGCTGATCGAGCGGGCCCGTGCCGGGGTGCACGTCGCGGTGATTCATGACTGGTTCGGTACGCTCGGCAACGCCGGCCGTCGGTTCTTTTCCCCGCTGCGTGCCGCGGGTGTTGCGGTGCGCGCGTTCAATCGGCCGCGCCTGGAGAGCCCGCTCGGGTGGGTGGGTCGCGACCACCGCAAATTGCTCGCCGTGGACGGGCGGGTCGGATCGGTCTCCGGGGTGTGCGTCGCGGCCAAGTGGCTGGGCGATGCGGCGCAGGGCGTGGCACCGTGGCGCGACAGTGGATTGCTGATCGAGGGACCCGCGGTGACCGGCATCGAAGCCGCGTTTCGCGACAGCTGGGGCGGACTCGGCGATCCGTTGCCGTTCGATCCGGCGCCGGCACCAGCCCCGTGTGGGGAGGTGGCGCTGCGCATCATCGCCACGCAGCCTGCCCATGGCGCGATGTTCCGGCTCGACAGTCTGATCGCGGCCATGGCTACCGAGAGCCTGTGGATCAGCGACGCGTATTTCGTCGGAATCCCAACGTACGTACAGGCCCTGGCCGCCGCGGTGACCGACGGCGTGGACGTGCGTCTGCTCGTACCGGGCAGCAACAATCTGCCGGCGGTTGCCGCGCTCTCGCGTGCCGGCTACCGCCCGCTGCTCGAGGCGGGCATCCGGGTATTCGAATGGAACGGCAGCATGATGCACGCCAAGACCGCGGTAGCCGATGGCCGCTGGGCGCGCGTGGGCTCGTCCAATCTCAATCTCTCCAGCTGGCTGGCCAACTGCGAGATCGATGCCGCCGTCGAGGATGTCGGGTTCGCCACGCAGATGCAGGCACAGTATTTGCGTGATCTGGAGCGCTCGACCGAGCTGGTGCTGCAGGGTCGCCGGCCGCGGCCCCGCGGCAGCGTCGCGCGCAATCTGCGCGGTGGAAGCTCCTCGCGCGCGGCTGCCAGCGCCTTGCGTCTGGCCAATACGGTGGGCGCCGCCATCGCGAACCGCCGTGTGCTCGGGAATTCCGAGCGTGGAGTGTTGACGGTCGCGGGTGCCGCGCTGATCGTGCTCGCCGCGCTGGGATTCTGGCTGCCGCAACTGCTGGCGTGGCCGCTGGCGACGTTCTGCGGCTGGTTGGGACTGAGTCTATTGTGGCGGCGCCTCAAACGCGTGCGGGCGCGCCGTTAGGCCATCGGACGGTGTCACTGGCGGCCCGAGCACCTCTGCGGCGGGATAGGGGCGCCCGTGCGGGCTTGGCCGCGAGCATGGCCGTCTGGCTGCTGCACGCCTGTGGCGGCGCGGGCTGGCGCGCCGGAGGAGCTCGCGGTGCCCCGGTGGGCGCGCGCATCGGAGCGTTCCTCGCGATAATATCGGGCTTGGAGGGCCGCCGAGATTGGGCTCAGTTTCCGAGGTGCCGACCATGGAATCGAAATTCATTCTCGTGCTGTTGGCGTCCACGACCGGCGCAACACAATGCCTGCGCATCGCCTCGGTGGTGAGCGAACGGCTCGGCCAGAAGCTGCGGTTTGCACACGTCGAGATCGGGCCGCGCTCGATCCTGCTGCCGTCGCAGGAGCAGCTCTCGGAGTACGAGGTTGAGCACCTGGTCGATCGCGAGCGGGCGGAGACCGAGAAGCTGAGCGGGATCGTCGCGGAGTGGACCCAAGCCAACGGCATTTCCGCCGAGTTCGATCTCTACAAGGGCGATGAATGGCGGGTCATGCGGCATTACCGCAAGACGGCCAGCATGGTCGTGCTGGCCGCGCCGAATTCGCAGCCCGTCGGGCACCGCGAGGCACTGCGCGCGGCGCTGCTGCGCACGCGTCATCCCGTCGTGATGGTCCCGCACACCTGGGAAGGCGGATTCGCTCGACGGCTGATGGTGGGCTGGCGGGATGTGCCGCCGCTGCGCCGCGCCCTGGACGCGTTCCGGCCGTTTCTCACCGCCGCCGAGCAGGTCGAGGTGCTGGCGATCGATCAGGAGGACAGTGCGCTAGAGGATGCGCGCGCCGCCCTCAGTCCCATCGCCGCCGGTGCCAGCTATCGCAGTGTGGCGTCCGAGGGGCGGCGGACCGCGACCGTGCTGCTCGATGCGGCCACGGCGTTCCACGCGGACGGGCTCGTCATGGGCGCCTTCCGGCGCGGTGAGATCCTGAACTGGTTGGTGCCGGGCACCTCGAGCCGGCTGGTCCACTCGAGCTCAGTGCCGCTGCTGATGCGTCCCTGAGGCGTGCCCGCAGGGGCTGCACGACCCGGGCCGCGCCGCTACAGCCAGCCGAGACCGCGGGCCAACATGCTGATCGCCACCAGGAGGATCATGGGCACGAACACCTTCTTCAGGTGCACGTTCGACATGTGGTTGAGCGTCTTTGCGCCGAGCATCGAACCGCCGAGCACCCCGAGCGCCACTGGCGCGGCGATCAGCGGGTCGATGTCCCCGCGTTGAAAGAAGATGCCGGCGGACGCGGCCGCCGTCACACCGATCATGAAATTGCTGGTGGTGGTCGAGACCTTCATCGGCAACCGCATCGCGGTGTCCATCGCCAGCACCTTGAAGGTGCCACTGCCGATGCCGAGCAGGCCGGAAATCAGTCCCGCCACGTACATCATGCCGAAGCCGATGCGCACGTGCGCGACATGGTAGGGAATGTCCTGGTGGGTGCGGCGGTCCGAGTAAGTGCCGGGAAGTTTCAGTCCCGCGGCCCACTTGTGGTTCTGCACGTCTCGTGGCAGTTCTTCCCCGAGGCGTGCCACGAGCGGTATCGCGGAGATCAGCAGGACGATGCCGAACACGACGAACAGCACCGTATCGTTCAGCATGGATGAGATGAGGGCGCCGCAGACTGCCCCTGTGGTCGTGGCGATCTCCAGGAACATGCCGACCCTGAGGTTGGTCATTCGATCGCGAACATAGGCCGCCGCCGCACCCGAGGAGGTGGCGATCACGGACACGATGGAGGCGCCGATCGCAGTGGCGAATGACACGTGGAAGATGAGCGTCAGGATCGGCACGATGAATACGCCGCCACCGAGCCCGGCCAGCGCGCCGACGAAGCCCGCGAACACGCTGCTCAGCGCGATGAAGAGCAGGGAGGCGAACGTGGTATTCGGCACGTCCGTGAGGCCAGGCTGGCCCAGGTAGGGGCCGATCCCGAAGATGCTGAACAGCAGGATGGCCAGAACGATCGCGGTGATGATGACGTAGGTGCGATCTTTCTCGATCGCAAAGGCGGCAATCGACACCGCGACGCGCAGGACCGGCGTGGCGAGCAGCACGAGCAGGCCGGCGGTGACGATCGCCACCGGCTCGATGTTCTTCAGGCCCAAGCCGACTTGCCCCAGGGTGTCGGGAAACGTCGTGTGGGGAAGCCGGCCAAGCAGGCGCAGCCCGTAGTAGTAGAGGATACCGCCGAGTATTACTGCAACGCTCAGGAGTACGCCGCCGCGCAACACACTACTGATGATGAGCTCTGTTTTGCGGATGAAGCTGTCATCCGGCCGGCCAGTCCTGTCGTTGATGGTTACGTTTGCCATCCGGGTGCCGGGGTGTGTCTGAATTTTCCTCTACTCGAGACCGCTGCAGGGGTGAAAATCCCGGCCGCAACGGACCTCCTCAGGGTGGCAGGTGCTGCGGCGGCGACAGTCTACTGCCGCTGTGAATTTGCGAACAAAAAAAATAAAAAAAATCCTTTAGCTGTGACCTTCAACGGCGCACGGCCCACGACCGTATTTTGACAGTTCGCGTGCCGCATGTGCAGGCCGGCTTTGGGATGTGCGTCGCTGTTTTGCGGCAGATTTCCGCAGTCCGGCCGTCTCAGCAACCGGTCACGGTCTATCTTCAGATAGGCTGCGCCGTCGCCCGGAATCGTGGCGAGCGTGCCGACCTTCAGAGGGATATGCGCCGGAATCTGTTGCGTGATGTGCGGGGGATGAATCAGCCGTCAATCGAAGATGACCGCCCGAAGATGACCGCCGCTCTGGCGTGCGATGCGGGTAGCCGCCGCGGCCAAGTGCTTTTGCGAGTTCATTGCCGCTCAATTTGCTCCCGGCAAATTTGTCGAACCTACGGTTCTCATCCCGTCCCCGCCAAAACGTCGAGGCCTGTGGATACCGGGGTCGAATGGCCGGAAATCCAGGGTCCGATGGCCGCATTTCGGGAAGTATCCGCAGTCTTTCTGGTGGCATCCCATTGCCATTCCAGGGATCGATGGCCGTCTTCCTCAAGATCCACGTAAGGATGGCCGTGTTCGCAGATGAGCGAACCGGCGCAGTGGCCGTAGTGAGCGATTTGCCCTCCTGCGGCTCGGCCGGCTCAGAAGCGCGGGGGAACGCTACATTGATTCGGCACGAGGTGCCGGATTGCTCAAGGCTTACCGCCTCGACACCGCGAACTCGCATACTGCCTTCCTGATGAGCGAGGCGCAGCAGCGGATACGGTGTGGTGGGGTGCAGGGTCGAGGCCTCGACGGGCAGCGCCAGTCCCAGCGCAGACCACAATAGGGAGACATACGAGGCGTGCGGCTCTCCATCGGATGCCGGCGCAAAGCTAGAGGTCACCACCCCGATTACAAGGCCTTGCTGGTCGAGCACGGGATCCCCGCTCATCCCTCCGTCAAAAGCGGCATCTGTGTGAAAACATGGGAAGGGAAGCATCGAGCGGTCCCTCCGATCCAAGTGGATTTCCAATACCTTGCCGGTAGATCGGCGTGGGTCGACTGCAATCCGCGCGATCCCCTTTTCATCGACCCGAGGACGAGACCCGGGATAGCCATAGGCTGTAATCATGCTACCGGCCGGCGGCGGAAACACCGAGATCTCAGGCAGGTAACCCTCCCACGAATAATCCTCTGGCAGAGGATGTTCGGGCTCGAGGATCAGCGCTGCGATATCTATCGATGGTGAGTAGCCGTACCGTCGGACTTTCCACTTGGTAAGGCCCCCAGACGGCTCTAATTGAGCGAAATCGAGGCCGAACCTGGTATCTGCTATCGCATCGGGGGGTAGTCGGCCCTCAAATCGCGTGAAGATCTCGTCAATGACGTGGCGGGCGGTGAGGGCCACATTGGGCGCCACAAGGAACCCGGTTCCCATAGCGACCAGATCGCTCTCGTCGGTTCCGGCTACCAATAGCCCGAAGGTCCGGATAACGCCGTCACCTGGCATCACGGACTCGTACCGGTTCGCGACAGGCATCTCGGCAGCGTCATAATTTGACATAAATTACACAGCCACATGCCATCGATCGATGAAGGCCTGTGCCGCCCTCCCTGGAATCAAAAATCCCGAGCGCCTCGAGTTCACTGGCCTCGTCCGATGCGACGATCCGGACTCAGCGGTAGCGTTGGAGTCGGTACTGCGCCTGACCATAAAAAGCGGTCAGCGGCTTTCGCCGCCGACCGCGCCTTCCGTCCTAGATGATGCTGCAGTTCGCGCCGCATTCCTGTTGCGCGAGCAGGTTATCGTTCCACTTGCCATCGGCATACGTGCGCAGGTACGGCGCCTTATTGCCGTCACCGCGCACAACGCCCACGTAAACCTTGCGGCCCGTGGCCTTGTCGATGGTGTAGAACGCGTCCTGCTTGCTATCGATTCGGCGAATCGCGTCCTCGCGAGGCAATTTCCAGTTGCCCGACATATTCCCGATGTGAGTGATGTGCTCATGAGTGCTGAAGCGGTCCGGCTTCGTGATGCACGTCACCTGATACTCTTTCGTCATGGTCAAAAACCTCGTGGGTGATGCTTGCTGACGGACAGCGGCTTGATCTGTGCTGTGAACAGGTTCCGGGCTCGGAACTTGGCATCACCCACCGGCTGGCACTAAACTGCCAGAGGTCTATCCGACCGGGGAGCGCTGACAAGAGCGGGCAATGCCTGGGTTTGCGTCGCTTTTGGGTTGGAACCACGGCAGGCCTGTGCATCTGAACCATGCGCAGGCCTGCCACCCTTCAAAACGGTATGTCGTCATCGAAATCTTCGCCCGGCTGTAGCTGGGCACGTATCCGTGTCCACTCTTCCTCAGTCGGTCTTTCCGTAAGCTCTTTGCCGCAGCGGGTGCAGAATCGGCCGCCTTTGTCCGTCAGTCTGAACCCGCAGCTCGAACACTCTTTCACTAGGTCGCCGCCGCACACGCGGCAGAAATTTACGTCTGACCAGTTCTCACCGCGGTAGGACTGCCAAGACTCCCAATAGACCGTAGGCCGCTTGTCAGCCAGCTTTAACTTGTTCCTCGCGCAGAACGGGTTTTCGCAAAATGCGTAGAACGCGTCGTCGGAGAGGTCTCCTGGACGCAGGGCTTCAGGTGGTGCCAGCTCCGAGAGGCCAACGGATAGGGCGCGTGCGAGCTTTGCCAGGGTCTTGATGCTGGCTTCCTGTTCCTGCTTCTCCAGACGTGACACGGTCGCCTGCGAAATGCGCGCCGCACTCGCCAGCTGTTCCTGGCTCATGCTCTTCTGCTTACGCAGGCGAGCGATCTTAGGCCCAATATCATCCATATGCGCATTTTACCCGCATGCGTATAAAGCATCAACTGAGGGGGGCCGCGCCGTCCGCACAGAAGCGTGAGCTCGAGTGGAGCGCAGGATGCCCCAGCGCGACTAGCTCGAGATCCACACATGGACGCGTCAAGCCCACCAGTGATCCTTTCTGGACCGGGGACGACGGGACCAGTACACGCGACTGGTTTTTATGTGCTGGTGGATAAGACCACATATTTAGGTCATGTCGGCAGAATCTTGTTCTACAGAGCGCTACAACGACAGAATCTGCCGTAAGCCGGCACGTAGTTCGAATCAGCCATCGGGCCGACCCGTGCAGAGCGAGTCCGGTGGCCCGAGAGCGGATGGTGCTTCCGGCATAATTCCTCCGGCCGCTGTCGCCAAGCGGAGGGGAGCCTGGATGATCTCGCGCGGACCTACTCCGCCTTCCAGCCAGCCTTGATCCGATCGAGCACTGCGTTCACCTTGTCGACAACCGACTGATCGACCGGATTGCCGCCGCCGACCTCCACTGTCACCCGGATGCGCAAGGCGTGGCCGGCAGTTGCCTCGCGCAGCGCGTCGATGTGCTCCGCAAGATCCTGAACTTCGTGGGTCTGAAGATCAGCGCTGGCTGTCTTCGATCCGCCGTACTTAGGTGACGGCTCCTTGACCTCGGCCTTGCGCATCACTATCTTGACCGACGCTGCGCCGCCGAGGTCGCATGGCCAAGCGCCCGAGTCGAGGGTTCGTTCGATAAGTCCAAGCCGGAAGGCTTCATCGAGGGCACCGGCGACCCGCGTCCAGGGCAGCACCTTGCCAGCCTTCGACGAGAGTGCCGCATGAATGAGGTGCGCGTTCGTCACATCTCCCTGCCACGCCATAGGCAATTGCGCCGCAAGTACATCAACGCTCGCGAGCGGCAGCGGCGGCGAGAACAGTTGCGCAGTATCATTGACGAAGCCAGCAGGCACGTCTTCACCCAGCACGCTAACTGTCCCGTTCACCAACCAGATCCTGCCGCTCTTGACCGCGCCCGCGACAGCGTGGGTAATCGCCTGCGCCGTGGCCTCAGGGATCAGCACGTTTTCAGTGTAGCCACCCTTATCGATTCCGACGAAATGCTTACCTGAGAAGTACGCTGAGAGATCTGCCAGGCTGATAGGTTCCTTGTTCCACAGGCCGGGTAACTTATTCGGACCGAGCAGTTGTGCGTCAAGCTCTGAAAGCGATGCAGCGTCCGATAGAACCACTTCGAGGCTTGAGTCCTGGACGGCGATGTCGTCGGGCCGGCACTTCCAGAAGGTGCGCGTCGACTTGTCGGCACGCGTAACCCGCAGCACGAAGTCGCCCGCCTCACAACCCTGCAGCAATGTCTCCAGAATAGCCGCCCGATTCAGCATCTTCGGCAACCTGGCCGTAGCCGCGAAGGCGCCGACGAGATCCTTCACGAAGCGCGCTTTATCGCCAGCACTCCACAGATCGAACGGTCCGCCAGGCAGAAGCGCTTCGGCGTTCACGGCCGTGCTTTCGATTCGCAGGCGCTTGTCCGCCACCATCTTGGGAAACAGCGGGTCGTTATCGACGTTGATGCGGTAAGCCGCTACGTCATTGCTATCGTTAATCGTCACTGCGACGCAGTAGGCCATGACGATCTGGGAAACCATCTCGCCCCGCGCCGCCCGAATATTTCCCTCAAGGCGCGTCGTCGCTGCCGTGTCGATGTCGCTGCGCTCCTTGAGCATCTCTCGAACCTTTTCCCAGCCAAGGAGGTCACGCACCTTCTCACGGGCCACGTCGATGCCATCCTTAGACGGCACCGCCAGTACCACGGCGTTGCGGTTCTGGGCGCGTGGCTTCTCGGGGCCCGTCGTCTCGTTGATGAACCGCTTGGCCTCGGCACTCGGCTTACCGTCGCTGGCTGCCTTTGGGCCCAGCACCGCGTAATGGAACTCGCCATCGTCCTCTATGTCCGCCGGGCGAGCCGGTAGCACGTGCACCTTGGCGCCTGCTCCGCGCGCACCCTCGGTCAGCTTGCCCGCCCCGCGAATCTCCTTCTCTAAAACTTCATCTACCAGGGTGGCGCTGACGTTCTGGCGTGCATCATGATGCATCTGCTTCAGGTTTGGCTTGGAGCCAAGGCGCCATACTTTGGGGAGCCCCCCCTCACGGTCACCGGTGAACGTGTCGTCGAGATACCAGGAGGCGTCCGACCAGCGAGTCAGCCCCTTGTCCAGCTCGATTCGATCCGGTGAACCCACGCCTATCAAGATCTTCATATCGCGAGTGGTCGCGCGCTGGCCGATGGGCTGAGAGTGCAGGAAGGTCGCGATAACCGCCTGCTCAACCTCCCGATGCTGGACTCCGAGCAAACCGTCCTGCGCCTTGCGCGCATGCGCAAGTTCGGCCTCGAGGATGGCCGTCCAGTTCTGGCGGCGACCGTCGTACTGCTCTAGCTGCGCCACGTTTGCCAGCTCACGCGCCGCTACGCTGAGCCCCTCCGTCTTCGGGTCAACCAGGAAGATCTCCGCGCCTATGAGCGGCTGCTGGTCCCATTTGACCGCGTCGCGCAACGCAGAGGCCAGGGTCTTCAGGATGCCGCGCGTCTGCTGGAATCCCTCGAGCTGAGTCCATTTCTGGTATAGGGTCTCGATCAACGCGGGATGAAACGGATATGCGTCCGTGTAACGCTTTTCCTCTGTCGCGCGATTCTTGGCTGTGTAGTCATCGATTCCCTCCACGCCACGGAGCGCGCCAAAGACCTGGCTGGGCCATTGTGAGCGGTCGGTATAGCTTTCCAGTTTGAGAAGACGCCGCCGAAGGATTTCCGGGACGTCCTGACTTTCGACCGGTTGAATACCCTCGTCGGCCACGCGCTTGAATTCGTCGTACAGCTCCTTACTGATCTGCTTGCCGAGCTCGTCCATCTTGCCGGGGTCCGACGCCAGCAACGATGCCACCAGGCAGCACTGCGGGACCTTGGCTACGGCCTGGGTCAGGCTGTGCATGAACTCGCGCATGCGGCCAATCCATGCCGGATCGGTATCGGCCATTATGCGCACGAACCACAACACCTCATCGAACAAGATCAGGACACCTCGCCCGTCCTTCCGAGCGAGCTTAAGCAGGTCCTCCATCACGCCGGTGGCTGGGGGCGTCGCGCGCTCAGTGCCGTCATTCTTCAGCAGCTTCATGCCCGCCGCACCGGCCAGTTGCCAGGCAATCGCGCTCCAGGGCATCTTGATCGTCGCCACGCTACCATCCGGCGCGGTGACCTCCATGCCTTTTTCCGCATCGAGGCGGTCGAACACCACCGATGCCACGTGCGCCTTCGGCAAGCCGCCGTCGAGCGCGCAGTGCGCCTTGAATTGCTGCACCGCCGGAATATCTGGCAGATTCGCGGGATCACGCACTAGGTGTACCAGCGTGATCAGGGAGTGCGTCTTGCCGCCGCCGAACGTCATATGCAGCTGGCGGACGGCCTTCTCGGACTTACCCGCCAAGCGGTGGGTGACGTCACGCGCCAGATCGCGCAGCTTGACCGTGGGGTACGTGAGCGCGAAGAACTCCTTCGCGTCGTGGTAGACGCCGGGGTTGCGGCCCATCACGACGTCATACAGATCCGCGGCGAACTGCTTTTGCGACAACTCCTGATCGGTGATGTCGTCGCGCAGCTGCACGATCTGGTGCCAGGGCTTGATGGTGGTCTTTGGCATTGTTCGTTCTCCTTATCGTTATTCGAGCCCGAGCGGGGCTTGCGCAGTGCTGCCGAGAGAGCGCAGGTAGTTCTGCAGCCGCTCCAGGATTGAGCACTCTTCAACGGAACCTTCGGTGCGGCTCTTCTCAATCAAGGCCTGGATCAGCTGCGCGAACACTTGGCTACGGCGCAGCGCGCGCCTATCGAGGTAATCGTTGACGTTGACGACGTCGCCCCCCACCCACAGCTGCATCAGCTTGTGGACTTGGTCGATCAGCGGAATCGCACGGCCGCTGGTCGTCTCCATACCCAACGAGCGGTGCTTGCGGGCACGCCAGTCTTTCAGCTTGTACTTGCCACCAGCGCCCGAGGGGGCGGCTTCCTCGGCCTCGTCATCCTCGGCGCCGTCCGAAGGTTCATCGTCCTCGACATTGTCCGCACCGCCGGTCCGCGCCAGCAGTTCGTACTGATCGGCAAGTTCGCGCTCCGTTAGTCCACAAGAAACGGCATAGAGGATGCATGGCCCGGCTGGTGCCTCCTTGAGGCCGAAGTCATTGCGATGCAGCAAATAATAGGTCGTCGCATCGTCCAGCGGATGGTCGCCGGGCGTGGGCTCGGACCGTCCATGAGAGAGAACACGACCAACGACGAAGTCCACCACGATGCGGCGCACATGGCCCAGGAAATCCGTGACGGACATCAATGCGCCGGGCTCTGACGCCCTTTTGACCGCCGGATAGCGGCTGTACGACTCCAGAGCCGGGCCGGTAGCAGCCCAGACGAAGTCAGGGCCGCGGATTCCCGCGTCCCAGAAGTCGCGGAGCTTGGTTGTGATGCTGGACTCCATCTCCTTAAGCACCTGCGTATCCCATCCGGCGCGGGCGAGCGGGTCACGCTTTCGGCACACTAGCCATACCGAGGATGCCAAGGACGCACGCCCGTGGTTGCGAATGCCACCCTGCATCTCAGTCGCAATAGGCCAGCTGCCATCAACCACAAATCCAGCTTTGATGATCGCTGTGACGAGCGTTTCCCACGCATCTGGTTGCTTGTGTGCAAACACGATGACCAATCTTCCTGAAGCTCCGAGAGCACGATGACATGAAGAGAACGCTCGAGCCATTCCCTGTTCATAATTGCGCTTTGAGGCTTCCTTACTGCCCCCGAATCTCGAGGCGTCGTCAATGAGCTCCCCATCGCCCTTCTCATGATCCCACTTGGGTGCAAGTGGCTCGCGGAACGCCGCGGTGAGCTCTGGCGAAAGACCGTACAGCGTTCGCCTCAGCCAGACATAGAAGAAATCCATCAGGTCGGAGTAGGGTATCGCGTCGTAGTACGGAGGGTCGGTAACCACAATGTCCTGCTCGCCGACCATGTCGATAGCGCTCTGGTTAAGGACAGTCGCACTCGGAGCGTCTCTGAAGACCTCGCTTGTGAGACTCTCGACTGCTGATGCAACATTGGAAAGGGCGCCATTAAAGAAGCGGTCGTTCGGCGCCAGAGGATTACCCTCCGCAAAATCCCAAGTGATGGGAAATGCGTAGCGCAAGAATGTCTGTTTGACCTCTTGAGCCTTCGACTCCCAGATGCAGATCGTGCTCAAATAGTTCGCGGTTCGATCGAGTGCGATCGCGAGCAAGGCCTGAATTCCATTCGAATAGGCAACGTTCGTCCCAAGATGTTGACGAAGCTGTCGGATAGACAGGACCAAGCGTCCGACAGCCATGAGTTGGCGATGCGTGTAGAGCTTGTCCCATCGATCTAGGCCGTAAAGCGGCACTCGGAACCCTGGCGCCTCCGCTCCCGCTAGCGGCTCCGTCGGTAGACCAAAGGGGACCGATTCAAAGAGCGAGCCGAGTTCGTGTTCAGCGATGGTGCAGGCATCCAACTCGGCTTGAGTGGGCAACCTGAACTCTTTGCCGGCAGGGGCTTCCACCGCAACAGCACTAATCCTTGCCCCGAGTCTGCCTGCGCGACCCTCAAGTCGAAGGTCTTCCATGGTCATAATCGTTCCACAACAAGGACAGGTTGCTCCTGTGCGACTCATTGTTCCGGCGCCAATTCGCTTGTCGAACTCTCGCCTGTGTGCGGCATTTCCTCTGGGCAACTTGACTTCCGAATCGATTCCAAAGTGGACGCCTGATTTCTCAGTGTTTGGCGTCATTGTCAATATGACGCGCTTCTCGTTCTTTTTTGCCAGCCAGCGAGTCTTGAGCAGAGGCAATTCCGCTCGGCAGGCCTTGCATTTGACTGTCCTTGCCCAAAGGTAGGCTGTTGTCGGCTTTGCGATCCAACGCGGGTTAGCCGGGTTCTCTAGATACGCTGAATCGAAGCCAGCATTGAGAAGATCGACCTGTGGTGCGCCACCGTCATCTACGGGCACAAGCTTCAAGGTGGTTCCGCTATCCAGATCAACCCGTCGATACGGGGTTAGGGTGCAGAACTCTGCATACACCGGATAGAGGCGGGCCAGATCCCTCCGAGCCTCCCGTAGAACTCGGCGGCCCCAAGCGCGAACGTGCCATGCAAGCCCCGTCTTCAGCAATTCAGGATTAAGTTCCGGCTGCTCCAGCAAGCTTAGGCTTTCGCCGCGAGCGACGGTCTCCATCGCATGATCTGGAGGCGGTGAGGATTGGGTTGACTCCAAGTGACTAAGGTGACGCTCTATCTGTGCAGACGCCATACCCTTGGCCCTGAGATATGTTCGCATGAAATCTGCGTCAGCCAACACAAAGTCAGGTAAGGGGAAAGCGAGCGCCGCCAGTTTTTGGGGGTAGTCGAGCGTACACCTAAGAATGAACCATGCTACTGGATTGATATCGGCCGCGGTCACTTCGCATCCCAAGCGCAAAGCCTCCAGTGGGATTGCGCCCCCTCCCGCGAACGGATCTAAGACTTTCGGTGGACGGCCACCATAGGCCTTTCGGATCTCGGAACGAAACCAGTCCATTGCGGGGCCATTTTCGCGACCCCAAGCAAGCACGCCGCCCTCCGTCGCCCAGGCCTCAATCTCCTCAGTTTGCCCGTTGGGCAGCGTTTTCTTTTTTAACGTCTTGCGGAGTGTGCCACCGATTCGCTTGAGCAATTCATCGCGCTTCTCCTTGTCACCCGGGTCTGGCAAGAGGGTGGCTATCAGCGCCGCGCGGCTCGCGGCAAGGGGACGGCGTGCAGGCCAGATGTGCAGCGTGGAGATGTGTCCATGCCGCACGTTCTTCTCGTGCACGGAGTCGATAGAAGTTTCCTTGAGCGGGAAGGCGACCTCGATCAGACGCTTGTCGTTGTTGTTCATGTTTTTTCCTTGGTCAATCCCAGTGGGCTGGTCGCGAAAGCACGAACCCGTCGGCGCGCGGCACTTGGGCGGGAAGTTGCGACGACCTGAGCTTGGCCTCACCGACTGTATAGTAGCCGTTCGCTGCGCTGCACAGCGCCGTCGAGTGCCGCCCCGGTGGCTCCGCGATCACGACACGCTTGGCCGGGAAGCGTTCCCGCACCTTGACAACCGGCGTCGTGAGATCACTATCGGCCGAGACGATCAGGGCGGTGTCAAACCGATCATCAAACGCATCCGCCAGTATCTGCACGGCGATATTGACGTCTGTCATCTTCTCCTCATAGTCCATCCAGCGTGCACCGCACTGGCGGCATTGTCTCGGCTTGTCGAGATAGTGCCCAAAGTGCAGCGTCGTCACCGGCAGGGTCTGAAGCGCCTCGATGTAGAGAGATTGCCGGCGCATGTCGTCCACGTTGTGGCCGTTGGCACGGATGCGCGCCGTGAAGTAGTGGACTGCATCGAGCTGTTGCTCAGGTTTAAGCAGTGACATCGACAACTGGTACAGATCGAGCCAGTAGTACCGCCGCCAACCCTTGCTCCGAAGTCCGAAGTAAAGGTTAAAGCCATCGATATAGGTAATAGTCCGGGTCATGCGCGGCCCGCCTCCGCCACCAAGGCATAGTTGACAGGCGATGGGCGGCTCGTGGTATGCTGCGCCCTCAACCCCGCCGGAGATCGCATCTCCGGCCCGACGCCTCCCTCGCGGAGGCGTTTCTTTTTCAAGCGTTTGCCGATCATTCAGCGGCCTCCGAAGCGTTGGCAATGTCGCTGTACGCAATCGCGACGCTGCCGCGTGCCTTGGCAATCAGCTTCGAGAAGGGGTCCTGCACCCTCAGTAAACGTGGCTGGGGTCCGCCGCAGTCGAACACGACGTAGAGCCAGTACCGCTCACGCAGGATGCAGGCTCGGGCCCATTCGTTCTCCGTCATCTCAATCTCGCCGACACCTACGCGGCCCTTGACCTCGATGGCACGCTCCTCGCTCGCCCGCTTGGACAGCAGGTCGAAGCCCGGGTAGTCGTTCAGCAGGGCCAGGCGCGCCTTGGGCGCGGTGGAGACGTCGCGCACGTCGGCGCCTTGTGCGGTTTCGAAGGCAATGGCCACCTCTACCGCGATGCGCTCGACTTCGGCATCACGCGCATTGATGTCGTCGGGGTCGGCGGACGGCTGAACTAATGCGGAGGCGAGCATCTCGACGCGGCCCGCTTGGATCAGATCGACCTCGCGCCGCGCCTGCAGTAAAGCCTGCTCGCGCCGCTGCGCCAAGCTTTTCTGCTGAGCCTTGATTCGATCCAGCTCGGCGGGGGCTGTCCCGCTGCCGTCGCGCGCCTTCTCGGCGAAGCGCTTGCGCGCCGCGGCCAGTTCGGACTCCTGATAGTCGAACGCCCGTTGCAGGTACTCCTCGGTTTCCGAGAGACGGGTAGTGGCGGTCATGCGCTGCAGATCCGCCAACTTGCCGACGACGTCACGCTGGATGTGCTCCTGCGCGGCCAGACGCCATGTGTCGCTCTGGGCCAGAAATACCACGCTGCCAGGGCTCGGCTTCGCTGTCGGCTTCAGGAGCAGCAAGTGTTCCACCGGCGCCTCGATCAGTCGCCCGTCTGCGTATTGCTTCAATCCAACCAAGCGCTGTTCGATAGCTTCTGGGGTGTGGAAGGCAGGCAAGCCGGGATCGATACCGCGCTCGACACTGACGCGAGCAACGTGAAAGAGGTAGGGTGCGGTGGCGCTGACGTCTGTGAAGATCGCCCCGCGCAAGGCGTCGTTGCGCGCGCTTTCGATGGCCATGGCCGATAGGCGCTCGAATACGGGCTCGCCGGGGTGCAGGAAGATGGCCTCGCGCCCATCGTCCGGCCGGTACACAGTGAACCGGTTTCGGGCTGACTCGGGGTAGGTTTCAAGCACCGGTAGGACACTGTCGAGCGCGCCGCGCTTGCGCGGCCGCATGAAGAATCGATCATCGAGATCACCGACGAAGTCGATGCCGACCACGGGTGCGGCGTGCTCGAGATATCGGCGAACGTAGCCGGGCAGGAGGCGGCGCATCTCCTCGATGGCCATCGCCTCACGGAGCTGGGGCAGATCGATGCGGACGTCACCCCCCTTGCCGTAGATGGTGGCCTCACGGGCCTCGATGGCGTTGATCTGCTCCGGCGTGAGTTGACCGGCGAGTTCCAGCGCCTTCTTGTCCGCCTCGTCATCCGATTCCACGGCGCGCTGGATGTAGTCGGTAATGGCCATGCCTTCGAAGATGCGGCCGACCACATCGAACACCTTGTCCGATCCAAGTTGCTTCCGGATCTCCTCCAGCTTATCCAGCAAGGTCTTTATGACTCGCCCCTCGCGCGTCTTGCCTGCGACGAGGTTCACGATGGCTACGCGGTCACGCTTCTGGCCATAGCGGTGAATCCGACCCATGCGCTGTTCGAGCCGCGCCGGGTTCCACGGGACGTCGTAGTTAAAGAGGATCCAGCAGAACTGTAGGTTGATGCCTTCGGCAGCAGCGTCAGTGCCAATGAAGAAGCGCGCCCCTTTGCCCTCGGCGTCGTGGGACCGGCGGAAACGCTCGACCTGGGTATCGCGCTCTTCGAAGCTCAGTCCGCCGTGAATGTAGGCCACTTGGTCGGCGTAGCCCATGCCTTCCAGGCGCCGCGTGAGGAATTCAAGGGTGTCGCGGTGCTCGGTGTAGATGATCACCTTCTGGTCGCGGTACTGCGGCGAGCGCAGCAGCGCCGCCATGCGCTCGAACTTCGACTCCTGGCCACTGGCGTGGACCGTCTCGGCAAGCGCGATCAGTTCCTGCACCTGATTACGCTCCTCCATGAGCTCCGCCAGGCTAGTGGCAATGAAGGCGCCAAGCGCTTCGGCTTCGCTCTCCTCGTGCTCCTCTACGCTCGCTGTTGCAGTCTCCTCGTCGGCAGTCTTCGCGGCCAGAACGTCCACCAGCCGCCCCTCCCGGACCTTCCGGTTTAACCGCTCTTGCTGGCTGCGCAGCTCCTCCTCGGGCATCCGACCCGATTGGATGTCGTCGATCAGCGCATTGAGCTTCGCTAGGCGATTGCGGAAGGAGCAGAGCAATGCCCAGGTGCTGCTGGCCATGCGCCGCTGGAATACTGTCATGGCGAACCGCGCGGCCTGCCGGTTTAACAGTCGCGCCTGGTTGTAGTAGTGGCGGATGTACGCCGTCGTGCGATCGTAGAGCGCCTGCTCGCTGATCTCGCCCTGGGAGAGGTCGTAGCTCACCGTGTCGCAAATGCGCTCGGGATAGAGCGCCTTGCCGCGGAGATCGACCATCTCCTCCTTGACGCGGCGGATGAAGTAACGGCTGCGGGAATTGGGCGGAAACTTGGCGAACGCGGTCTCGGTGCTGAACAGCTCGGGTTCCAGCAGTCGCCACAGGCAATAGTATGGGTACTCCTTGCCCATGTGCGGGGTAGCGGTGAGGAGCAGCAGGTGATGCGCCGACCAAGGCAAGCGCCATTCATCGGGAAGCTCGCGCACGCCAGCGATTGCCTCGGCTAGGCGATATCGGTCCGTCGCCCGGAATGTTCCGTCCAAATCGCGGTTCGCCGAGAGCTTGTGCGCCTCATCGAACACGACCAAGTCATAGGGCACGACTTGAGGGTCGCGCAGAGCATTGAACAGACGCTGTGAACGCAAGCTATCCATGCTCACCACGATGAGATCGCTGCCAGCCCCGATAAACGGATTGCCATCCTTCGCGTCGGCACCGGTCACGATCTTGAACTGCAGCTGGAACAGCCGGCGGAGCTCGCGGTACCAGTTTCCAACCAGACCGGCTGGCGGCACCACCAAGACTCGGCGGATCGTCCTGCGAGAGAGGCTCTCGCGCACGTACAAGCCGGTCATGATCGTCTTGCCGGCACCGGCATCGTCGGCCAGCAGGAATCGCAGGCGATGCTGGGGCAGCATGCGCTGATAGACCGCAATCCGCTGATGTGGCAGCGGATCGATCTCGCTAATCTCAGTCGCGAATGCCGGGTTGAACAGATGTCCGTAGGACAGCCGCTCGCCCTCGACGAGCACGCGTAGGGCATTCGCGTCCCCGAGGAAATCGAGCCTAGGCGTGGCGTCGAGGGCGGAGAGCGCCAAACTCGCGTCACTATCGCCCAGGGTATCCCCACGGGTGCCTGACCGCCCCTCGAGCTCCTGCAACTTAGCCAGCCCCATCGCTGAGGGCCTCGACTGGCCGTTCTCCCATCGATTCAGGGTGACGAACGAAACCCCCAGCAGCTCCGCGAGCTGCTGCTGCGTAAGATCCAGTTTCTTGCGTAGACGGCGGATCTGATCAGGATTCATTGGAAATTCCCAATTCGAGTACTGGCTTATATCACGTGATATATCGCATTAGCAACATCACGCGATATACATAATCAGGCCCGCGGGCTTTGCCGTAGACGGCGCCGAAGCTGCGGGACCCATGCGGGGGAGCGCTCCAGCACGTCGAGAGTCGCCACCCCGCGCGGGGAGCATCGGGTGACTGAGAACTGAATTGACGATACGGGCGCTCTAGGCCCTGCTTCGAGACCTGATTGGCGGGGGATCGACAGCCGATACGTCGAGCGACCGGACCCCCATCGCACGCAGAACCTGCAGCGCGAAGCTGAAGCTGAATGTTCCGCGGGAAATGCGGCTGATCAGATTTCGCTCGGAAACGGGAAAGTCGGGCCGTGGATCAGTCTGGGTCTCGAGGAGCTGAACGAGCTGCTTGTAGCTGATGCCGCGCCGTTCCATTTCGCTGCGGATGATCCTGCGGGCCTCATCGTCCCAGGTCGAACGGACAGTACGGACCCGCGGCGCCACGCGACTGGGATCCGTGGGTTCAAAACGGCCTTTGCGGCCCGGCAAAGTGCTCCGGCGCTGGGTCATGCGCACTAAGGTAGCCCATGAATGCAAAAACACCGATTGATGTCGCGTTTTTACGGTGTAATATATGATTTATACGGATGCTGAATAAAAAGTCTGCCCAGACTCCCCGTAGCTCATCTGGATCGAACGAAGGTCATGCTCTCGGAAGTCGAACTCAACGAACTCCTCGGCCGGTACAAGATTCCGTCGAGCGGCCGAATTCTGATTCGCGAGGCCAGGGACGCAGGTCCGGCGCGTGAAATTCAGCGCCGCACCGACACGGTGCGCACCCGGTACCAAAGCCGAAAGATGGGCCGTCCTGTCCTCGCCGAAAGCCGAACGGTCGAGCTGCCCGCGATCGTTCTCTACGAGAACGACAAGTCCGTCCTCGAGTACTGGCCTCAGCCGTTCAAGATCGACCTGCTCATTGAGGGACTGAAAGACGGCCGCACCCGGACTCAGCACGTGCCGGACGCGCTGGTCATCACCCAGACCGGCTTCCGCGTCGAGGAGTGGCGCGAAGAGCAGCGACTGCTTGAGGCTGCGCAAAAGAATCCGAAGCGGTTCTACAAGGACGATGCGGGGCGGTGGCACCATGTGCCGGCGGAGGAGTACTTGTCGGCCCTCAATATCGAGTACAGGCTCCGTTCCGCCGACGAGCTGCCACGGATCTTCGTCGCCAATCTCGACTTCCTGGCAGATTTCGCTCGCGAGGATGCGCCGCCTGTGCCAGATGACGTCGCGACGGCCATCAGGGCGGTCGTCGATGAGAAGAAGATTGTTCCGCATCTCGCCCTCGTGCACGAGCACGGTTTCAAGGCCGACCAGGTATTCCAGCTTGTGCTCGCGGGAGACATCTACGCGAATCTCCACACTCAGCGGCTGGACCAAGTGGAGGACCTGCTGCTATTCCGCAGCGAGACGATCTACCGGGCGCATGCCCTGACCACCGCTGCCGCAGTCATGCCAGCGCCGCCGTGCGAGCTCGCGCTGCGTCCTGGTAGCCGGTTTATCTTCGACGGTCGTTCGCTGGAAGTGGTGCTTGCGGGTGCGACATCAGTCGTCGCTCGCGCCGAGGACAAGAGCACCTGCACGCTGCCACTCGTGCTGGTCGAGCAGCTTTTTCGGGAGTCAGCGATCGAGGTTCCAGAGTCCGCTCGCAACCGGACCGTGGAGTATGACGTCAGCGCGGTCGTCGCGAACGAGAAGGAACTCGGGGTTGCCATGAGGCGCTTGGAGGCAATCCGCCACCCGGAGGGCGCTGGGATTCCCGAGCGGACGCTTCGGCGCTACCGGCAGGCGATCAAGGGTGTGACGTCCGTGCAGGAGCAACTGAAGCTCCTCGCACCGCAGCGTGGCGGCAATACGAGGCGACGGCTGCCCCAGGCCGTGCTCGAGATCGCGCAGGAGATTGTCGACCAGCACCATAACCAGCCGAACCGGCAGCCGGTGTCCGCGACGTACGTGCAGTTCAAGGCACGTTGCGAGGAGCGCGGACTCGTCCCGATGTCCGAAAGCGGCTTCTACGTCTGGATCAAGGATCATGTGGACATCAAGGCCCGGGAGGGCCGGCGAGCCGCCTATCAGCAGGCGCCGATCCCGCTCTGGTACGACCACGAGCAGCCTGTGCACGGAGTGCGTCCCCACGCCATCGTCTACATCGACCACACGACAGTGAACCAGCTGTGCCGTGGCATGGAGATCGAGGACTTGGGGAAGCCGTACCTCACGATCGCTTTCGATGGCGCGGTGGGCAAGGCGCGGGCCATGTACCTCAGCTACGACGCGCCATCGGCGAACACCGTGCTGATGATTCTGCGCGACTACGTGCGCCGGAACGGGCGGTTGCCGGACACGATCGTCCTCGATAATGGCGCGGAGTTCCATTCCGCCGCCCTCAAGCGGTTTTGTGATCTGTTCCGCGTCAACATTCGATGGCGCCGACGCTCGAAGCCCCGCGACTCGACACTCGTTGAGCGAATGCTCGGCGTGACTGAAACCGAAGTGATCGCGGCGCAGGACGGCAATACACGCTGCTTGAAGAATCCCAGGATGGTGAGCGCGGAGGTACAACCAGGGAACTTCATCCGCTGGACGCTCCCAGCACTGCACGGGAGCATCGAGCATTTCCTGTTCGAGATTCACCCAGCCCGCGTGCATCCACGGTTTGGCGTCTCGCCGAACGACCGTGAGCGCCGTCTCGTGGTCGAACTCGGGTCCCGGGATCACGTAATCGTCCGGTATGACGAGTACTTCCGACTGCTCACGGCACCCCACTCGGGAAACAAGCCAACGCGCGTGGTGGATCGGCAGCGCGGTGTCTTCGTTGACGGTATGCACTACTGGCACGAATGCCTCGCAAAAGCCAAGCCAAAGGAGGAGGTCGAAGTCCGCGTGGAAATGTGGTGCGCACGAGTCGTCTACGTGTGCTTCCGCGGCGATTGGGTGATCGCGCAGGCGCGTGATGGCGGTCGCCTCGACGGGAGATTCCGGCACGAATACGAGATCGCAAAACGCACGGAGAATCGGGAGCGACGCACGCGGGCGCAGCAGGCGCGCCGCTCGTCCGCGGGGTCGCACCGTAAGCAGGAGCTGTGGATCCCCGAGCGCTGGGATCCGCGTCTGCGCGAACAAGCAGTCGAAGCCCACATGCTGTACTCCCGTCTCGGCATGGCCGAGGCCTGCGCAGGCGCCCGCAGCGCACGGGCTGGCGATCTCGAACTCGCCGGCACCGCAGTCGCCAGTGCCCCGAAGCAGGAACCGACTGCTGGAACGACGTCGACACGGCAGCGTCCCCACCCACCGGCAGAGACTCCCAAGCCTGCGGACGTCACGGTTACCGAACCTGCGACGCGAGGTGACAACGTCCCCGAGGCTAAATCCTTTTCCTATTTCTAACTGGAACCATTACTCACTAAGCGGTCCGCAACTATGAAAAAACTGAATTCCACCGATTGGGGGGCTCTGAACGACGCCCAGCGCGGGTTGCAGAAAGCGTTTCATGACGTTCGGGTGCGCCACCCGAAGCTTGACGCCGTGCTGGAGCAGATCCATCCGCTGCTGATGCCGCACAGCGAATCAAACATCGTCTACATTGTGGGCGCAACGGGTACAGGTAAGTCGACGCTCTCACGCTACGCGCTGAGTCATTTTTACGATCACTACGCGGACGTAGCGGCGAGCGACATCTCGGCAATCCCCGTCGCCAACGTCGAGGCTTATTGCGATGGTGACACTCGACACGGATTCCGGGGCCTTTACGAGGATCTCCGAACGGCCCTGCAGGAGCCCGCTCCCGATCGGAAAACGTTCATTGAGGAGGCCGACGGGCACATGATCCTTCGACCGGCCAGGCGGATGACAATTCGGCAGCTGCGGACGCTCGTCGAGAAGGGCCTGAAGCGCCGCCGCACCAAAGTCGTCGTCATCGACGAGGCGTACCATCTGCTGAAGTTCGCGAAGGACTCGGCGGTGATGGACACGCTTAAATCGTTGGCGAATACCACAGGAACCAAGCTCGTTCTCGTCGGTTCATTCGATCTGTTTTCGCTGGTGGAGTCGCATGCCCAGGTTGCACGCCGCTCTGCGTTCGTCCACT
The DNA here is from genome assembly GCA_021843755.1 of Pseudomonadota bacterium. Classification (GTDB taxonomy): domain Bacteria; phylum Pseudomonadota; class Gammaproteobacteria; order Steroidobacterales; family Steroidobacteraceae; genus 13-2-20CM-66-19. The sequence goes on along the minus strand of JAKBWB010000041.1, from coordinate 17,913 downwards.
TCGAACGGTACCGACCCGAGCGCAGCGAGGACTGCACCGCCTTCATGAAAATCGTACTCAGCCTCCAGGAGAAGTGGCCGCTCCCTGATGTGCCCAATTTCGTCGCCATCTGGGACGAGCTGATGACCATCTCGCTTGGCTGCGTCGGCCTCCTGAAGAGCTTCTTGCTCGACGCGCTCGCGATGCAGTTGCTGAACGACGGCAGGTGGGACTGCGGATTCCTCCAGCGCGCTGCGATGGCGACCAAGCTACGCGCGATTATCGAGCAGGAAATCGTCAGCGGCGAACAAGAGATCGAGGAGGCGCTCTACGGTCATGGCGCTTGGGATTCCAAGCGGCTTGCAGAACTGCGTCGTCGCATGGAGGTGGGCCGTGCGTGATACCAGTCGCTCGATATTCTACGGCCTGCCGCTGATCGGAGTCGGTACACCACAGGTCGAGAGCCTGCGCAGCTACCTCCTCCGGCTCGCCGCCGAGCACTCCATGATTCCGCGCGAGGTGGTCGCGACGATCGCATCGCGGCAGTCTCACTACCGTCCGGACGCGAACCTCAACGTCATCTGGCGCAATTTTTCAGTCTCCGGAACCAGTGATCGCGCGGAGCGTCTTGCGATCATGCTCTCCGATGCGACCGGCGTGGACCTCGTTCCGGGTACGCTCGCCCGCTTTCGGCAAGTCATTTCTGCTCGTCGGCTTTGCTACGCGCGGACGGCACGCTTCTGTCCGGAATGTGTACGTCGGCGGATCGAAGAGACCCACGTCCACGCACCTCTCCTCTGGGAGCTGCGGGTAGTGAGTGCGTGTCCCGTGCACGGCATCCGTCTGATGTCCACAGCGGAATGTGGTGCACCGCCGTCCGCACATCTGCCACTTAACCGGCGCGTCTCGCTTCCGGGCGTCTGTGGCCGGTGCGGCAGTATCGGCTTCCAGTGCGTTGGTGCGACCGTTTTGGCGAGCGGGCGAGACCTCTGGATTGCGGCCGAGGCTGGCAAGCTGCTGGCTCTTTCCAATGCCGAGAGCAAGTCGTTTACTCGAGAGATGCTCACCGCCGGAATTCGAGAAATGGTAGACAAGCGATTCGACCGCAAGCCTGTGCGGGCGGCGACACAAGCACGGCTTGCACGCGCGACAGTTCTCCACTGGCTCAAGGGAACTGAGGCTGTAGAATTTCCGGCGCTGTTCGAGCTGGCGCACCTTGCGGACGCCGATGTCACGGAGTTGTTCCGCGGTCGCTACACAGAAGTTGGGGCTGCTATCGACGCGCGTGGAAGTAACGGAGCTGCGCGGATCCTTCCCACTCGTTACGAACGTCATGACTGGACATCCGTACGGAGTGCATTAGTCGATGCGGCTGATGATGAGAGTGTGCCTAGCCTGGTTTCGGTCCTCGCGCCGTTCGGCGTCGACCGCTCGGATGCTTGCCGACGATACCCGATTGAATGTCATACAGTGTCGAGGCGGCACGATGCAGTGCGACGCATGCGATGGCAGCAACTGTACGACTCATCCTACGCCGTGTTTTCCGCGGCAACCGCCGAACTGCGGCGCCGCGGTGTCGAGCCGACCCGGGCGCGTGTCCAGCAAGCCGCGAACCTCTGCTGCTTTTTCAGTGCCCGCAACACCTGCCGATCGCGGGCACTTGAGGATGTACTCGCGGGACGCCCGCCGCGTACCTCTTCGCGAGACTCAGGAGGCTGAGCCCGTGAACACGATGTTCCTGGCAATCACCAGCGTAGAATTGCTGACGATCAGGTAAGCGAAGGCATCCATGGGCTCTCTAGCGTCTTGCAGGGGCGCCTGGGCAGCGACCCCAGCTGGGGGAGAGAAGAGAGGGGGCTCGGTTTCGGACGCCGCTGCTGAGCCTATTTGCGCGGTCCTGGCCGATCCCTAATCCCAGCGTCTATTGTGGCGTTCCGTCGCGTCCGGCCCTTCCCGATGAGAGTCCCGGATTCACACCTGGATAAAGTGATGAGCCCCGCCGGCCGCGTCTCGTAGCCGTTTGCGGTCCATGAATATCTGTCCGCGTTCGTTCCAGCATCATTTGGCCGTGCTCGCTTTCCAGCATCCATTGGCCGTTCCGGCCAAAGGATGCTGGAAAAGACAGGCCCGCCGGTGGGCGGGCCTCTCTCGTTTTGGCTGGGGGACTAGGATTCGAACCTAGGTAAACGGAGTCAGAGTCCGTTGTCCTACCACTAGACGATCCCCCAAATTCCATACGACACTCGTTCAGCTTCAACCCGTATTGAAGCCAGATCCGCTTTCGACCGCAAGCCACCGCCGGGAGTCCAGGATTGTGTGGCTCGTCCTGAGCCTCGGCCCTTCGGGCCCGGCGCCGCGCCCCGCCCAAAACGCTGCCGGCGATCGGGTCGAACCTGGGTGAACGGAGTCAAAGACCGTTGTCCTGCCGCCCGACGATGCCGCAAATTCGGGCGGTGCGCGTATCGAGCGGACCGCGCCGGGGCGGCTATTGAAACCTGCCTCGGCGAGAGCTTCAAGACCCGGTCAGCGCTTCGAGTACTGGGTGCCGCGGCGTGCTTTACGCCGGCCGACCTTCTTGCGCTCCACTTCGCGCGCGTCGCGGGTGACGAAGCCGGCGTCACGCAGCGGTTTGCGGTAAGTCTCGTCGTACTGGATCAGCGCGCGGGTGATGCCGTGGCGGATGGCGCCGGCCTGACCGGTGATGCCGCCGCCGTCGACGGTGACACTGATGTCGAATCGACCGGTGAGTTCCAGGGCCTCGAGCGGCTGGCGCACGATCATTCGTCCGGTCTCGCGGCCGAAGAATTCATCGAGCGGCCGATCGTTGACGGTGATCTGACCCGTGCCGGCGCGCAGGTAAACGCGCGCCGTAGCGGTCTTGCGCCGACCCGTACCGTAGTTTTGCTGGACTGCCATTCGATAAACCTCAAAAGATTCCATCCCGGGAGCGTGATGCCTGCCCACTCACCTCGAGCGGGTGCTCGTCGGGTCAGTGCCCCCGGAGCCTTCAGATCGCAAGCGGACGCGGCTGCTGAGCCTGGTGCGGATGCTCTCCGCCGGCAAACACATGCAGCTTCCTGAACATGCGCCGACCCAGCGGGTTCTTCGGCAGCATCCCCTTGACCGCGAATTCGATCGCCCGCTCGGGGTGCTCGGCGAGCAGCTTCTCGAGCGCAATCGACTTGATGCCGCCGATGTGCCCGGTGTGGTGATAGTAGATCTTGTCGGTGAGCTTGCGGCCGGTGACACGCACCTTGCCGGCATTGAGCACCACGATGTGGTCGCCCATGTCGACGTGGGGGCTGTAATCAGCCTTATGCTTGCCTTTCAGGCGATGGGCGATTTCCGTCGCGAGGCGCCCGAGCGTCTTGCCGGTCGCATCGACTACGAACCAATCGCCCCGGACACTGCCGGATTTGGCGAAAACCGTCTTCATATGAGCCTCTGCAGGGGGGCTTCGATCCAAAGAGGACCCGATTCAAAAGGGCCGGCAAGTCTACTGAAGGCGCGCGCGCATTGCAAAAAGCGCGTGCCCGCGCAGTCAGTTCGGTCCCCGCCGGCGCCCGAAGCTTCTATAATGCCTCCCATGGAAGCTTGCCGCTCCTTCGATTCCTGGGTGGCCGCCGCCGACCGGGCGCTGCGGGCCCTGTGGGCACCCGCACATCCGGCACGACCCGTTCCGGGCGGACCTGACGCAGCAGAGTCCGAGCTCACGGCCGACGAACGGCGGCAAGCCGCATCGCTGATGCGAGTGAATCATGCCGGCGAGATCGCCGCGCAAGCCCTCTACCACGGCCAGGCGCTCGTGGCACGCGATGATGCCACGCGGGAGATGCTGCTGAAGGCGGCCCGGGAAGAGACCGATCACCTCGCCTGGTGTGCGACTCGCCTCACTGAGCTCACCTCCCGCCCCAGCATGCTGGATCCGTTGTGGTATGCCGGCTCGTTCGCGATCGGGGCCCTGGCCGGCTTGCTGGGCGACCGCGTGAGCCTGGGATTCGTCGTCGAGACCGAGCGGCAAGTCGAGGGTCACCTCGACGGGCACCTGGGGGCGCTGCCGCCGCATGATCATCGCAGCCGCGCCATCGTGGAACAGATGCGGGCCGACGAGATCGTTCACGGCGCGCACGCCAAGGCCGCCGGCGGCATCGACCTGCCATCGCCGGTTCGAGCGCTTATGGGTGCGACGGCAAGAGTCATGACCACGACCGCGCACTGGATCTGATCAGGGCGGCGACCGTAATACCTCTGGTTTTCGCAGCTTCCGGTGCGGTAGCCTTTTACCTGGCGAGGTAAATTAAGTAATCTTCTCCTGAAGCCCATCCAAACGGGGGGAGCCGGCAATGGAAGAAAACATCGTCAAGCCGCTGAGTGACATTCCGGCAATCAATCGGTTCCTCAGTTATTGCCGCATCCGCACCGTTCCTTCGAAGACCGTCGTGATTCATGCCGGTGATCTGCCCGACGTCCTCTACTACATCATCAGCGGCTCGGTCGAAGTGATGATCGAGGACGAGGAAGGCAATGAAATGGTTCTTGCCTACCTCAATCGAGGACAGTTTTTCGGCGAGATGGGCCTGTTTTTCCAGGACGAGGCAACCCGCAGCGCGTGGGTGCGCACGCGTAACGCCTGTGAGCTGGCCGAGATGACCTACTCGCGCTTTCGCCAGATTGCCGCCGAGAGTCCGGGCTTGGTGTTCGAGCTTGCGACGCAACTCGCGACGCGTCTCGATCGTACCAATCGTAAGCTCGGTGATCTCGCGTTCGTGGATGTGACCGGGCGCGTCGCGCACGCCATCAATAATCTGTGTGAGGAACCGGATGCCATGACGCACCCGGAGGGCATGCAGATCAAGGTCAGCCGGCAAGAGCTGTCCCGCCTGGTCGGCTGCTCGCGCGAGATGGCGGGCCGGGTCCTGAAGGTCCTCGAGGATCAGGGGCTGCTGCGCGCCACCGGCAAGACGATCGTCGTCTTCAATGCCCGGCCGAAGATGCGGACACGTCCGGTGGTCGTACCGGTCAAGCAATCGGGCAAGCCGGCGCGCCCGGCGGGCTCCGGACAGCAACAGGAGGAATAGGGCGCGCGGTGCGCGCCTGTCTCAGGCGCCGGCGATCTGTGCGCGCATGGCCCGCAGCGTCGCGGCGTAGTCGTCGCTGCCGAAGATGGCCGATCCGGCCACGAAGGTATCCGCGCCGGCACGCGCGCAGGCCTGGATATTCTCGACCTTGATCCCACCGTCGACTTCCAGACGTATGGCGCGGCCGCTGGTCTCGATTCGCCGGCGCACCGCTTCGAGCTTGCGCAGCGCCGTGGGGATGAATCGCTGCCCCGCGAAGCCCGGATTGACGGACATGATCAGCACCAGATCGAGCTTCTCGAGCGTGTAATCGAGCCAGTCGAGCGGCGTGCCGGGGTTGATCGCCAGTCCGGGGCGGCAGCCGTGCTCGCGGATCAGATCGATGGTGCGATCCACGTGATCCACCGCCTCGGGATGAAACGTGATGAAGCCGGCACCGGCGCGAGCGAAGTCCGGCACGATCCGGTCGACCGGACGAATCATCAAGTGGACGTCGATCGGTACTTTCGTTCCGTGTTTGTGCAATGCCTCGCACACGAGCGGGCCGATCGTCAGGTTCGGCACGTAGTGATTGTCCATCACGTCGAAGTGGATCAGGTCGGCGCCGGCGTCCACGACGGCATCGACCTCCTCTGCGAGCCGTGCGAAGTCGGCCGAGAGTATGGATGGGGCGATCCACAGAGCGTTCATGCGGCCGGTCCGCTCAGACGGCGCAGCGCTTCATGGTACTTCTCGCTGCTGCGCGCAATGATTTCAGGCGGGAGCTTCGGACCCGGAGCCCGTTTGTTCCAGTCGAGTGTTTCAAGGTAATCGCGCACGAACTGCTTGTCGAAGCTCGGCGGGCTCGTGCCGGGCCGGTACGAATCCGCCGGCCAGAATCTCGAGGAATCGGGCGTCAGCGCTTCGTCGATCAGCGTCAGCGTCCCGTGTTCGTCGAGACCGAATTCGAACTTGGTATCGGCGATGATGATGCCGCGCCGCCGCGCATGCGCGGCGGCGAACGTGTATAGCGCGATGGCGGTATCCCGCACCTTGGCTGCAAGCGCAGCGCCGATCAGTCTCTCGGTTTCGGTGAACGAGATGTTCTGGTCGTGCTCGCCCGCGGCCGCTTTGGTCGCCGGCGTGAAGATCGGTTCCGGCAGTGCCCCCGCAAGGGGCAGGCCCGCAGGCAGGGCGGTGCCGCATACGTGCCCGGTCTTCTGGTAATCCTTCCATCCCGACCCGATGAGGTAGCCCCGGACCACGGCCTCGATCGGCAACGGCTGCAGCCGCTTGACGATAGCGGCACGCTCGGCGAGCAGCGAGCGCTCCTCGGCGTCGGTGACCACCGTCTCGATCGCCCGCCCGGTGAGGTGATTCGGCACGATATGGGCCGTGCGCTCGAACCAGAACTGCGAGATGCTATTCAGGATCCGGCCCTTGCCGGGGATGGGGTCGGGCAGCACCACGTCGAATGCCGACAGGCGATCGGTGGTAACGATCAGCAGCGCATCCGCCCCCACTGCGTAAATGTCCCGAACCTTGCCTTCGTGGATCTTCTCCAGAGCGCGCAGCGAGGTCCGGTAAACGGTTGTGGCAGCCATGCTTGCTACTATAGCAGTGCATGCACGGCCCGCACGTCCGCCCTCGTCCATGAAGTACACCGGCAAGGTCGCCGGCGGTGTGCTCGGCTTGGTGCTCGGCTTCGGTCCCATCGGGGCCGCGCTCGGGGTTCTGATCGGACATCAGTTCGATGTCTACGCCGAGCAGCGTTCGGGCCGCGCGACGCACTCGGCCGCGATCGGCGAACAATTCTTCCGCGCGACGTTCCGCGTCATGGGCTGCCTCGCCAAGGCGGACGGGCGCGTCTCCGAACAGGAAATCGCCGCCGCCCGCGGGGTGATGACGCAGCTGCGGCTGTCCGCTGCGCAGGTGCGCTCGGCGATCGAGTATTTCACGGAGGGCAAGCAGCCGCAGTTCGATCTGCAAGCGGAGCTTGCCGAGCTCAATCGTGCCTGCCTCGGCCGGCCGCACCTGAAGCGTGTGTTCGTCGAATTGCAGGTGCGCGCCGCGCTTGCCGGCAATGATCTCGAGGGGCCCGTGCGGCGGATGCTCAGGAGCATCGCCGCGCGGCTCGGTCTGTCGGGGCTCGAACTCGCGCAGATCGAGGCGGCGCTGCGCATTCAGGCGCACGCCTTCGGCCAGCCGCCCGGTCGTGATACGGCGCAGGATCTCGAGCGCGCCTACAGCGTTCTCGGGGTGAGCCCGGGGGACAGCGATCGCGACATCGTGAAGGCCTATCGCCGGCAGCTCAGCCGCAACCATCCCGACAAGCTCAAGGCCAACGGCCTGCCGGACTCGATGCTCGAGCACGCCAAGCAGCGGACGCAGCAAGTCATCGAGGCCTTCGAGCTGATTCGGGCTCGACGGGGGATGAAGACTTGAGCCGTGCAGCGAACTGGGCAGCGGAACGCGCCCAGGCGTAATCTTCCAGCGTCATGTGGGCAAAATTCTGGTCATTTCTCGATGACTGGTTCTTCGGCGGCACCGGGCGCGGCCCGGTGGACCGCGGTCCGTTCATCCATGGGCTGAGCTACGTCTACGCCGTAGTGCGCGATCTGCTGACTCGCGGGGAGATCAACCTGCGGGCGATGAGCCTGGTGTATACGACCCTGCTCACGCTGATTCCCTTGGCGGCCTTCAGCTTCGCGATCCTCAAGCTCCTCGGCGCCGGTGGCGACCTTGCGCCGGTGGTCTACCAGTTCTTCAGCGCGCTCGGCCCGCAGGAGGCTCCCAAGCTGACATCGCGCGTGGTGCTGTTCGCCAATCGGATTGGGGGCGGGTTGCTCGGCTCGGTCGGCCTGGCGCTGCTCGCCGTGACGCTGATCATCACGATCAAGAAGGTCGAGGACAGCTTCAATTTCCTCTGGCGCGTGCAGAAGCCGCGCAGTCTGGCCCGCCGCGTCACCGAGTATCTGACGCTGCTGGTCGCCGGCCCGATTCTTCTGGTGATGTTCATCGGGTTGTCACACCGCGCGATCGACAGTGCGCCGTTTCGCGATCTGAGGCACCTGCCATTGCTCGATATCCTGACGGCGGCGGGGATCAAGCTCGCGCCCTACGTGATGGTCATCGTGTTCTTCACCGGCCTCTATATTCTGGTGCCGAACACCCGGGTGCGAATGCGCCCGGCGCTGATCGGCGCGGTCGTCGCGGGGGTTCTGTGGGCGGCGGTCGGGCACATGTTCACGGCCTTCGTGGTGCACTCGCCGCGTCTGGCGATCGTCTACGCCGGATTCGCATTCATCGTGGCGGCCCTGCTGTGGACGTACTCCGGATGGCTCATCCTGCTCGCCGGGGCGCTGCTGTCCTTCTACGTCCAAAACCCGGCCTACTTGCGCCTCGGGCTGCAGGCGCTGGAGCTCTCGGGCGCCGAGGTCGAGCAGCTCTCGCTGCGGGTGATGTATCTGGTGGGGCGCGCATATCTCACGGGCGAGCGGCGTTGGCGCCTGAACAGTCTCGCGGCCGAACTCGGTCTGCCCTCCGTTGCCGTGGCGGAAACGGTTTTGCCCCTGGAGCGCTCCGGGATCCTGCTGGTGACCGACGAGGACGAGCTGGTGCCCGCGCGCGATCTGGGGCACATCACGGTTGCGGAAATATTGGAGGTCGCCCGCAACCGGCAAACGGGCGATTTCAATCCGCGCGTGCTGCCGATTGCCCCGGTGGACCGCCTGCTCGGGGCGATCGATGAAGCGCGTCGCGGCCGCTGCGGTGATCTTACGCTGCGCGACCTGGTTCAGGAGCCGCCCCGGGCGACCCTGGTGTTGGCCTCCGGCAACGGTCCGTGAGGCGCGACGCCTAGATCGTCTCCGTGCCGGCTTCCGTGCCGACCAGCAGCAGGTCCGCCGGCCGCAGCGCAAACAATCCCACGGTGACCACGCCCGTGATGGCATCGAGTTCGCGCTCGAGCGCCGGGGGATCGCTGATCGGCAGTCCCTGCACGTCGATGATCTGATTGCCGTTATCGGTCACGAAGCCGCGACGCCACACCGCATGGCCACCCCGCGCCTCGATCGCGCGCGTCACCAGCGCGCGAGCCATCGGAATGACCTCGATCGGCAAGGGAAACCCTCCCAGAGCGTCGGCGAGCTTGCCGTCATCGATGATGCACACGAAGCGCTCGGCAGCGGCTGCCACGATCTTCTCGCGCGTGAGCGCGCCGCCCCCACCCTTGATCAAGTGCCGGGCACGGGTGGCCTGGTCGGCTCCGTCGATGTACAGATGTACCGTGCCGACCTCGTTGAGGTCGAGTACCTCGATGCCGGCGGCACGCAGCAGGGCGCTGGTCGCTTCGGAGCTCGACACGGCCGCCTGGATCAACCCCGGTCGCGCGGCGAGCGCCTCGATGAAATACCCCACTGTCGAGCCGGTTCCCACGCCGAGCACGCTGCCCGACTCGACGTAGTGCAGCGCGGCCTGCGCGCAGCGGCGCTTCTTGGCGTGAACCTCGTCCTGTGTCGGACCGGTTGTGGGCTGTGTCACGGATTTTCCCGGGGCTGGAAACGAATGTGCCCGCTTGCGCGGGCACGAGGGCATCGAACTTTGCTTCACCCGGCGGCCGCCGGAGCGGCCGCCGAGCGAAAGGCCTCACTTCTTCTTTGCAGCTTTCTTCTTCGCGGCCTTCTTCTTTGCCTTCGCCATGTTGGCTCTCCAATTGTCGGGTTAGTCCGAGGGCCGAGTATATACATGCGAGGCAAAAATACAAGCAAGTCTTCAGAGGATGTGGTAACGGCATGCAGAAGCGCGGGAGCGGTCGATCGCTCCGCCGTTCATGCATCGGCGGGTCGGGTGCGGTCATCCTGTCCGTCGCTCGCCGCAAGGCGACTCGCGCCGGCAGCTACTCGTGACGCATGCGGTGCCGCGCTCGCATGGTCACGGTGCGCCGCGGATGCGGGTGCAACGGATGATCCCGCGCTCGGTTATCACCATGTCGAGCGGTACGTCGTGCGCGGCGCGCGCGATGTACTCGCGCTGCTGCAGGGCATAAGCGAGTCCGACGAGCAGGGGTCTGCGCTCCGTGGCGCGCATGCGGCAAAACGCCAGTGCGCGATCGTAGTACCCGCCGCCCATGCCGAGCCGGGTGCCGCGGCGGTCGAAGCCGACGAGGGGCAGAAAAATGATGTGCAACGGGCGCGCATCAGGCAGTGCCGGCCCATGCGGCTCGGCGATGCCGAATCGATTGCGGTGTACCCGCGTGCCGATCTGCGCGAATTGCATGGATCGTGCCGGGCCGCGCGCGCCGATGCGAGGCAGGTAGACGCGACAGCCCCGTCGGCGCGCCATCGCGATCAACTCGGAGGTATCGAGCTCCTCGGGCAGGGCGGCGTACAGCCCGATGCGCCATCCCCGGCGCAACCGCAGTACGCGCACGGCACGGAGCGCGACGCTGCGCGCAGCGCGCGCGCGTTGCGGATCGGGAACGCTGCGGCGCGCTTGGCGGAGCACGGTCCGCAAGGACTCGCGGGCGTGCTCCGGGGTGCAATCAGGAAGCGTCACCCGCCTGTGCCGGTGCGGGCCGTTGCTCTCGAACCGGAGCAACAGGTGGGACGAGCTGCAGCAGGTAAGGCTTTCCGCTCGGGGCGGACCTGCACAATTCTGCCGGCAAGCCCAGAAGTCCCATGGGTGTTTCAATTAGGGTCCGAGGTAACCCGACCCGCGTGTCGAGCACCGCAGGCGACGCTCGGGTCACTCTACACCAAACCCGGTCCGGGCGCAGGCTCGGTGCGGCTCACAGCTCGAGCCGCTGGGTGTGCCCGAGCGCACTCTCGAGGCGCTCGCGCAGTGCGCGCACCTTGTCGCTGGCCTCGACCGTGACCCGGTTGCCCCGCGTGCGCAGCTGCAGCAGCTCGTTGGCCATATTGAGCGCGACCATGACCGCAACGCGATCGAGTCCAACCACCTTGCCGCTGTCGCGCACCTCGCGCATGCGCGCATTGAGGTATTCGGCCGCATCGAGCAGCGCCGGCCGCTCATCGTGCGGACAGGCGACCATGTAATCGCGATCGAGAATGCGCACGTTGACGCGGGCCGGGTCCTGGCTCATGCGCTGTGCTCCAGGGCCTTCAATCGTCCGATCATGGCTTCGACGCGCGCGCGCACCTGCTCGTTCTTCTGCAGCAGCGAGGCGCGCTCGTTGGCGAGCGACTCGTGGCGCTGCTTGAGCGCGCGGTTTTCATCACGCAGGCCTTCCACGACGCCGAGCAGTTCCTCTACCCGCCGCGTCAGGTAGGCGAGCTCGGCGTCGAGCGGCGAGGGTGCGGGGGCGGTCATGCTGGCGCGACTATAGTGCGGAGCTCTCGGCGAGGTCAATCTGCGGGCGAAGGCGGGTGCCCGGCGACCCGGCGCATCCCTCAGCGTGCACATGCTGCATAATGCGCGGCAATGCTCCCGGAAAACTATGCGGACATTCAAAGTGCCCTCACCGAGGAGCACTCGCTGGCCGACGCGGCCGAGGCCCACGGCACGCTCTCCGGCTCTCTGTGCTCGGTGTCCGACTACCGATTCGAGGACTGGCTGGGCGACATCCTGCCGGAGGGCAAAGCCCGCCCTCCCAGCGCCGCGCTCCTGCGCGAGCTGTATCGGAGCACCGCGGAGGCGCTGTTCGCCCCGGACATGGGCTTCGATCTGCTGCTGCCGGCGGATGACCAGTCGATCATCGAGCGCGCCGCCGCGCTCGGCCTGTGGTGTCAGGGATTCCTGTACGGCCTGGGTCTGGGTGTGTTGCGTGATACGTCGCGCATGCCCGACGAGCTGAGCGAGATCGTCGAGGACATTACCGAAATCGGCCGCGCCGCGGTCGACACGGACCAGAGCGAAGAGTCGAACGAAGCGGCGTATGCGGAGCTCGTGGAGTTCCTGCGCGTCAGCGTCCAAGTGGTGTTCGAGGAGCTGGCGCCGCTGCGCGAGAGCTCGGCTGCACCCCTCTTACCCGGAGCATCGTTCCATTGAAAACCGTTACGGTCGCAGAAGAGTTCGTCCGCCGGCGCAGTACGCTGATGCGCCTGATGGGGCGCGATGCCATCGCCATCGTGCCCTCCGCGCCGGTGCGCACGCGCAACAATGACGTCGATTATCCGTATCGCCAGGACAGCGACTTCCACTACCTGACGGGTTTCGGCGAACCGGAATCCGTGGCGGTGCTCGTGCCGGGACGTGAGCAGGCCGAGTACATCCTGTTCGTGCGCGAGCGCGACCCGACCCGCGAGATCTGGGATGGACGGCGCGCCGGCCCGGCCGGCGCGCGGCGCATCCATGGCGCGGACGATGCCTTCCCGATCGCCGACATCGACGAGATCCTGCCGGGGCTGATGGAGAACCGCGCCAAGGTCTTTTACGCCATGGGTATGTATCCGCAATTTGATCAGCGCGTGGTCGGCTGGGTGAACGGTTTGCGCACGCAGGCGCGCAATGGCCGCCATCCCCCCCAGGAATTCGTGGCGCTCGACCAGGTGCTGCACGAGCTGCGGCTGATCAAGTCGCGTGCCGAGCTCGAGCTGATGCGCTCCGCGGCGCGCATCGGTGCGCTCGCCCACGTGCGCGCCATGCGCGCCTGCCGCCCCGGCCGCATGGAATACGAGCTGATGGCCGAGATCGTGCACGAGTTCCGCCGCCACGGCGCCGACACGGCGTATCAGCCGATCGTCGGTGGGGGCGCCAATAGCTGCATCCTGCATTACATCGAGAACGACGCGGTCCTGCGCGCGGACGATGTTGTGCTGATCGATGCCGGCTGTGAGTACAACTATTACGCGTCGGATATCACGCGTACCTTTCCGGTCGCAGGGCGCTTCACTCCCGAGCAGCGAGCCGTGTATGACGTGGTGCTCGAAGCGAATCTTGCGGCGATTGCCAAGGTGCGTCCGGGCAATCACTGGAACGAGCCGCATGAGGCAGCCGTGCGCGTCGTTACGCAGGGGCTGGTGCGGCTTGGATTGCTCAAGGGCCGCCCGGCGAAGCTCGAGCGCGATGGCGCTTACCGGCGGTTCTTCATGCACCGCACCGGCCATTGGCTCGGCATGGACGTGCACGATGTGGGCGATTACAAGACGGGCGAGGCCTGGCGCGTGCTCGAGCCGGGCATGGTCCTCACCGTCGAGCCGGGCATCTATATCCCCCGCGGCGCGCGCGGCGTGCCGAAGCGCCTGCAAGGCATAGGGGTGCGGATCGAGGACGATGTTATGGTGACCCGCAACGGTGCCGAGGTCCTCAGCGACGGCGCACCGAAGGATCCGGATCAGATCGAGATGCTCATGGCCGAGGTCCATGCCGAGGCGCCGAAGGCGCCGCGCAGGCGGGCAGCCCGGAGTGCGCGGCGGGGGACGCGTGAGCGCCACTGAGCGCACGCGCCGGCGCAATGCGAGTCGCCCGCGCGCGTGCGACATCGTGATCGTCGGCGGCGGCTTGGTGGGGGCGAGTCTTGCGCTCGCACTGGCCGGCGCGGCCCGGCGCGTCCTGCTGATCGAGGGCGTGGCGCCGGACTCCAGCGTGCAGCCGAGCTTCGACGAGCGTACCACGGCGCTGGGTAACGCCAGCCGACGCATCTTCGAGGGGTTGGGCGTGTGGGATCATCTTGCGCGCGAGGCGGCTCCCATCCGCGTCATTCATGTATCGGATGCGGGCCGTTTCGGCAGCGCACGCTTGCGCGCCGAGGAGCAGGGGGTCGAGGCGTTCGGCTACGTAATCCCCAATCGTGTGATCGGTGCCACCCTGTGGCGTGCTTTGCAGCAAACCGAGGGCGTCACGGTGCGAGTTCCGGCGCGCGTTACGGCGATCGAGATCGCCGCAGACGGGGCAGCCCTGACCGTGACCGACGGCGACGGGACGGACGAGATCGTCACTGCGCGGCTGTTGGTCGCGGCAGACGGGGCTCAGTCCGTGGTGCGCGCCGCGGCGGGTATCGCCGCGGCGGTCGCGGATTACGATCAGGTGGCGATCACCGCGGCGGTGGTCACCGATCGGCCGAACGACGGGACGGCGTACGAGCGCTTCACAGCCTCAGGGCCGGTGGCCGTGCTGCCGCTGCGCGATGGAGGTTACGGCACGGTCTGGGCCTGTACTCCGGCGCATGCGGCGCAAGTGCTGCAGCTGAGCGATGCGGCGTACTTGGCCGCGCTCCAGGGGCGCTTCGGGTGGCGCATCGGGCGGCTGCTGCGCGCGGGACGGCGGGCCTCGTATCCTCTGCAGCTCTCACGCGCCGCCGCGAGTGTGGGCACACGGACCGTGCTGGTCGGCAATGCGGCTCAGGGGCTGCATCCGGTCGCAGGTCAGGGTTTCAACCTCGGGCTGCGCGATGCGGCACTGTTAGCCGAGCACATTGTCGCCGCCGGCGGTGATCCGGGTGTGCCCGAGCTGCTGGACGGCTACTGTCGTGCGCGCGCCGCGGACCGCGGCGGCGTAGTGCGGTTTACCGATTCCCTGGTCAGGCTGTTCGCCAGCCGCCTGCCCGGCGTGAGCGTGCTGCGCGACTTGGGCCTGGTGCTGTTCGATCTTTCCCCGCCGGCCAAGCGGGCTCTGGCGCGGGTGAGTCTGGGGTTCGGCGGCCCGACGCCGCGCCTGGCGCGGGGCTTGACCCTGACATGAGCGGCGTCCGAACGGATTGGGACGTGCTGGTCATCGGCGGTGGGCCGGTCGGCGCGTGCGCGGCGGCGCTGCTGCAGCGTGCAACCGCCAAGGCGCGTCGGTCGCTGACGGTCGGGTTGCTCGAGCCGGCGCGCCCTACGCCTCCGGCGCCGGACGCGCCACTCGACGCGCGGGTATCCGCCTGGTCACGCGCCAGCGAGCGCATTCTGCGCGCCGCCGGCGCCTGGGAGCACATGGCGCCGCAGCGCATGGAGCCCTACGAGCGCATGTGCGTCTGGCCAGAGACACTGTCGGCCCGCAGTCCGCAGGCGCTGATGTTCGATGCCGCGTACGCGGGTGAGGCCAATCTCGGGGTCATCGCGGAGAATCGACTGGCGCAGTGCGCGGCGCTCGAGGCGTTCGCGGCGTCCGGCGGGACGATCCTCCCGGAGACACTGTCGGCGGTGACGATCGGTGAGCAGGCGGTGCAGGTGCGTACCGGTTCTGGCATCGAGCGATGCCGGTTGCTGATCGGCGCCGATGGGGCCCATTCAAGAGTGCGCGAGGCGGTCGGCCTGTTCGCCCATGCGCACAGCTATGGGCAGAAGGCGATCGTTGCGAACGTTCGCACCGAGCGTCCACATGAGCACACGGCCTGGCAGCGCTTCCTGCGCACCGGGACGCTGGCATTCCTGCCGTTGGCCGACGGTTCGAGCTCCATCGTCTGGTCTGTCGACGAGGCGGTTGCGGGCGAGCTGCTCGGGATGGATGGACCGGCCTTCGAGCAGGCGCTGCTCACTGCGTCCGACGGCGTGCTCGGCACCGTGCGGTTGTGTACCGAACGTGCCGCGCTGCCCTTGCGCCGCGTACAGGCCGAGCGCTTCACCGCGGCTCGCTGCGCGCTGATCGGTGATGCCGCGCATGTGGTGCATCCGCTGGCGGGTCAGGGCGTGAACCTGGGCTTGCTCGATGCGGCGGCGCTCGCCGAGTGCGTGCTGCGGGCCCATCGGGCGGGGGAGGACCCGGGGGCGATGAGCCCGTTGCGCCGCTACGAGCGCTGGCGCAAGAGCGAGCTCGTGCCGCTGGCGCTGGCCATCGATGCATTCAACCGCTTCCTCGCCCATGGCGCCGGTCCGCTCTCGAGGCTCGCGCAGCGGGGGCTGTCCTGGGTCAATCGCAGCGACGAGGTCAAGCGTTTCTTCATCACCCGCGCGCTCGGGTTGGCGGGTGAGCTGCCCGAGGCCGCACGTCGGGGCGATGCCTGGCTCAGCTGAGCGGGATCCGATCGATCTTCGCGGCGCAGATGAAATCGTTTTCCGAAAGCCCGTTGATCGCGTGCGTGGTGTACCGCACGCGGCAATAGTTGTAGCCGATCTCGAGATCCGGATGGTGATCCTCGATGTTGGCGATGTGGGCGAGCGCGTTCACGAAGCTCATGGTCCGGTAGAAGTCCAGGAACTTGAACTCCCGTCTGAGGAACGGCCCTTCGTGGGAAACAATCCACTGGGGCGAGAGGTGCCTGGCCAGCGCTTCGGCCTGCTCGCGGGTGAGCGGCGGCACGCCACCCTCGCAAGGCTTGCATTTCTTGTCGGTCAGCTCGCTCATCGCCGGGCCCTCAGGCGCCCGCGGTCTCGGACGCGGCCTGCCTCTTGCTGAACTTGCGCGCCACGTATTGCTCGAGCAGATCCTGGAATTCCTCTGCGATGTGATCTCCCTTGAGCGTCACGGTCTTCTCCCCGTCCTCGTAGACCGGCGCCACGGGCCGCTCGCCCGTGCCCGGCAGACTGATGCCGATATTGGCATGCTTGCTCTCGCCGGGGCCGTTGACCACGCAGCCCATGACCGCGACGGTCATGTCCTCGACTCCCTGGTACTCGTGCCGCCACGCCGGCATCCGGTGGCGGATGTGCGTCTGGATGCGTTGGGCCAGTTCCTGGAAGACGGTGCTGGTCGTGCGCCCGCAACCGGGGCAGGCCGTCACGAGCGGCAGGAACGAGCGCAGGCCCATCGTCTGCAGGATCTCCTGGGCCACGATCACCTCCTGTGTGCGGTCGCCGCCCGGTTCGGGCGTGAGCGATACACGAATCGTGTCGCCGATTCCCCGCTGCAGGAGCACGGCCATGCCCGCGGTGGAGGCGACGATTCCCTTGGAGCCCATGCCGGCTTCGGTCAGGCCCAGATGCAGCGGATAGTCGCAGCGGCCGGCGAGCTCGCCGTAGATCGCGATCAGGTCCTGCACGCCGCTCACTTTCGCCGAAAGAATGATGCGATCGTGGGGCATGCCGAGGGTTTCGGCCCGGCGCGCGCTGTCGAGCGCTGAGAGCACTACCGCGTTGCGCATGATCTGTTGCGCGCTCAGGGGCTGGTCGCTGGCAGAGTTCTCGTCCATCAGGCGCGTGAGCAGATCCTGATCCAGACTGCCCCAGTTGACGCCGATGCGTACCGGCTTGCCGTAGCGGCAGGCGGTCTCGATCATCTCGGCGAACTGCGGGTCACGCTTGCTGCCACGCCCGACGTTGCCCGGATTGATGCGGTACTTGGCGAGTGCTTCGGCGCAGGCCGGATGCTCGCGCAGCAGCTTGTGGCCATTGAAATGAAAATCGCCGATCAGCGGCACGCCGGCGCCCATCTGATCCAGCCGGTCACGGATCCGCGGCACCGCCTCGGCAGCCTCGGCCGTGTTTACGGTGACGCGTACCAGCTCGGAGCCGGCGCGGGCAAGTGATTTGACCTGCTGAGCCGTACCCTCGGCGTCGGCGGTGTCCGTGTTCGTCATCGACTGGACGACGACCGGCGCGTCGCCGCCGACACGGATGGCGCCAATCTGGACGGGGACGGACGAGCGGCGGGGGATCGAGGACATGGGAACCTGCCAGTGACGGGGTGGGCCGTGGAGCCAGCCGATTTTACCGGGCCGGGCCGCCGGCCGCGACCACCGCCGCGGGTCGGGCGTCCCTCGCCCCGGGCATGCGCGGCGCGGACTCCAATCGAGCCGCAAGACTGGTATCATTACCGAGTCTCGTCAATCCGTCTGCACGGAGAGGGCCCGGCATGCCGCCGGGACGCCGAAGGCGCAATTTCCGCCCGGAAACGCTCAGGCACACGAACGGCAGATGATGCAGGCGATCGCTACGCCTGCACGGGATCTCTGGAGAGCGGCGGACGCCTCGCGGCGCCGGCCCACCGAAGGGGAGAGGCGCACTTGCGCCCGATCTCTCAGGTCACCGGACAGAGGGGCGGCAGGCTGGGCCTGCCGTTT
>JAKBWB010000038.1 GCA_021843755.1 Pseudomonadota bacterium | reverse complement strand
CGGTGGTGGTAGAGCATCATGGACAGCCCCACGATCTGCAGCACCGTCTTGACCTTGCCGAGCTGGGACACCGCGACCTTGCGCCGCTCGCCGATCTCGGCCATCCACTCGCGCAGCGCCGAAATCGTAATCTCCCGCCCGATGATCACCACGGCGGTGAGCACGATCAGCGCGCGGGTATCCTGGCTCACAAGCAGTACCAGCGCCACGGCGACGATCAGCTTGTCCGCCACCGGGTCGAGAAATGCGCCCAGGCGAGAGGTCTGCCCGAGCCGCCGGGCGAAATACCCGTCCAGCGAGTCGGTGATGCCCGCAGCGGCAAACAGCAGCCCCGCAGCCGGATCCGCCCAGGGATACGGCATGTAGAAGAGCAGCACGATGAGCGGGATCGCCCCAATGCGCAGCCAAGTCAGCGTGTTCGGCACATTCCAGGGCATGCGAGTTTCAAGATCCTGGGTGCAGGTGATCATAAAGGGTACGCGCCAGAGTTGCTCCCAATCCTTCGACCTGCTGCAAATCCGCCACGCCGGCGCGCAGCACGCCCTGCAGCCCCCCGAAGTACGTCAGCAAGGCCCGCCGCTTAGCCGGTCCCAGGCCCGGAATGCTCTCCAGAACCGATTCCGTATAGCGGCGTGCGCGCTTGCGGCGATGGCCCGTTATGGCGAATCGATGGGCCTCGTCCCGGATGCGCTGAATGAGCCGAGATGCTGGCGAATGAGCCTCCGGGATGCGCGCGATACCTTCCCCGTACAAGTATAGACGCTCCTGCCCCGCACGCCGATCCGGCCCTTTGGCGACGCCGACCAGCGTGATGCCGGCCACACCGAGGGCCTCGAGCTCCGCGTGCACGCCCTCGATCTGGCCAAGTCCACCGTCGATCAGCAGCAGATCAGGGCGCGGCACCTGTTCGTTGCGCACCCGCGTATAGCGGCGCTTGAGCGCCTGGCGCAGCGCCGCATAGTCGTCACCGGGTGTGATGCCGGTGATGTTGAATCGGCGGTACTCCTTCTTGAGCGGCCCCTCAGGGCCGAACACCACGCACGATGCGACCGTCCCCTCACCGCCCGTGTGACTGATGTCGAAGCACTCCATGCGCGCAGGCGGGGCCGGCAATGCAAGCTGCGCGGCGAGCGCCGCGAGCATCTCGTCCATGCCTTGGCGCCGCGCCAGGCGCATGCGCAGCGCCTGCTCGGCGTTCTCGCGCGCGAGCTGCACCCACCGCGCGGCGAGGCCCCGCATCGGGCAGCGCACCGCCACCAGGTGACCGGCGCGCGCGCCGAGCGCCTCACCGAGCGCCTCGGCGTCTTCCATGCGCCGCTCCACCAACACCTCGGCCGGCGGCTCGTGCTGGGCATAGTACTGCATCAGGAACGACGACAGCGCCTCCTGCGGCTCCGCGAGCGCGGCGCGCGGAAAGCTGCTGGTGGTGCCGAGATTGCGCCCGCCGCGCACCAGCATCGCGCTGACGGCGTACTCGCCTGGCTCACCGACGATCGCGAACACATCGGCGTCGCGCTCCTGCTCGGCGGTGACCACCTGCTGCGCCTGAATCTCGCGCAGGGCCGCGAGCTGATCGCGCAGCTGCGCGGCACGCTCGTATTCTTGTCGTTCGGCCGCCTGCCGCATCCGCCCGGTGAGCATTTGATTGAGCTCTTCGCTGCGCCCCTCGAGCACCTTCACCGCCGCCTCGACGTCCTGCGCATACGTTTCCCGACCGATCAAGCCGACGCACGGCGCCGAGCAGCGGCCGATCTGATGCTGCAGGCACGGCCGGCTGCGGTGGGCAAAGAAGTTGTCGCGGCAATTGCGGATCCGAAACAGCTTCTGCAGCTGATTGAGCGTCTCGCGCACCGCGGCGCTGCTCGGAAAGGGACCGAAGTAGCGCGCTCCGGGGGTCCGGGCGCCGCGATACAACGACAGCCGCGGGAAGGGATGGCCGGTGCCGAGCAGGATGTAGGGGTAGCTCTTGTCATCGCGCAGGACCACGTTAAAGCGCGGTCGGTGCGCCTTGATCAGGTTGTACTCCAGCAGCAGCGCCTCGGTCTCCGAGTGCGTGACCGTCACCTTGATGTCCGCGATCTGCTGCACGAGCGTCTGAACTTTCGGGCTGACGTTGCTCGCCGTGAAATAGCTGCCCACACGGTCGCGCAGGCTGCGCGCCTTGCCGACGTACAGCAACTCGTGGCCGCGGTCGAACATGCGATAGACGCCGGGCCGACGCGGCAGCGCGGCCACGAATTCCTTGGGGTCGAATGCGGCGCTCACACCGGCATTTTAAGCGTCAGCGAGCACACAGGCACGCCTCACCACCTGGCGGAACATCGGCTCGGTCAGCCGCCCGGTCGAGGTGTTGTAGCGGCTGCAATGGTAGGAATCGATGAGCGTGCGGCCGTCCTCGAGCGCATGCTCGCGCCCGTGTCCGAACGGGAAGGCCGATCGCTTCAGGCCGCTCGCCCGCAGGAACGCCTCGTGCGCGATGCGCCCGAGCGCGATCACCACCCGGACCCGCGTAAGCCGCCCGAGCTCCGCGCGCAGGTAGGTATTGCAGTTGCGGATCTCCTCGGACGTGGGCTTGTTCTGCGGCGGAACGCATTTGACCGAATTGATGATGCGCGTGCGGCGCAGCTGCGGACCATCCCCGCGCGCAACCGCGACCGGCCGGCTCGCGAGCCCGGCCGCATGCAGCGTGCGATACAGCAGAACGCCCGCATAATCACCGACGAACGGCCGCCCGGTACGGTTCGCCCCGTGCATCCCCGGCGCAAGTCCGATGATCACGATGCGAGGCTGGGCGGCCCCGAGGGACGGCACGGGACGCGCCCAGTAGTCCGGATGACGCGCGCGCGTCTCGCGCAGGAACCGGGCAAGACGCTGACAGCGGACGCAGTCCGGATCGTAGAGCGCCCGGTCAGTCATCCATGTGGCGGATGATGGCGGTGGCGAAGCCCGAGCAGCTCATGAGCGTTGCCCCAGGGATCAGCCGCTGCAAATCCTCCGCCACGCTCCTGCGCGCGGCGAGCTCGCGCTTCGGCGCCTTGATCGCCTCGCGCAGCCGCGCCAGATCGTAGGTCAGCTCCTTGTGCGCGATGGTGTTGGTCACTCCCTTGATGATCAGATCCGCGGCCTCCTTCCACCCGAGGTAGCGCAACATCATCTCCGCCGACAGAATCAACGAGCCGGGGTTGACACGATCCTTGCCCGCGAAGCCCGGCGCCGTGCCGTGCGTGGCCTCGAACACTGCCAACCCGTCGCCGATATTGCCCCCCGGCGCGATGCCGATCCCCCCGACTTGCGCGGCAAGCGCGTCGGAGACGTAATCGCCGTTGAGGTTGAGCGTGGCGATGACGTCATATTCCTCGGGCCGCAATAGCACCTGCTGCAGAAAGTTGTCGGCAATCACGTCCTTGATGACGATATCCTTGCCGGTCAGAGGATTGGTGAACCGCAGCCATGGCCCACCGTCGATCTCCGTGGCGCCGAACTCCTCCTCGGCGAGCCGATAACCCCAATTGCGGAACGCCCCCTCCGTGAACTTCATGATATTTCCCTTGTGCACCAGCGTCACCGAGACCCGATCGTTCTCGATCGCGTAGCGGATGGCTTTGCGGATCAGGCGCTGGCTGCCCTCCTTCGAGACCGGCTTGATGCCGATCGCCGAGCTCGCCGGGAAGCGGATGCCGGTGACGCCGAGCTCCGTCTGCAGGAAGGCGATGAGCTTGTGCACCTCGGCCGAGCCGGCCGGCCACTCGATACCGGCGTAAATGTCCTCGGTGTTCTCCCGGAAGATCACCATGTCGGTCAGGCTCGCATCCGCCATTGGGCTCGCGACACCCGGGAAGTAACGGATCGGGCGCACGCAGGCATACAGGTCGAGGCTCTGGCGCATCGCCACGTTCAGCGAGCGGATGCCCCCGCCGACGGGGGTGCCGAGCGGTCCCTTGATCGAGACCACATAATCGCGCAGCGCGTGCAGCGTCTCCTCGGGGAGCCATTGCGCGTAGCGCGCGTTCGCCTTTTCGCCGCAGAACACTTCCATCCAGTGGATCCGCCGGCGCCCGCCATATGCCTTGTGCACCGCGGCGTCCACGACCCGCAACATCGCCGGCGTGACGTCCACGCCGATGCCGTCGCCCTCGATGTACGGAATGATGGGCTCGTCGGGAACGCTGAGCGTCTGATCCGGGTTGACCAGGATCTTCTTGCCGGCCGCCGGCGTGATGATGTGCTCGTAGTGCATCCGAGCATTGTACCGGCATTCATGCCGGCCGATCCCAAAACCGCCTTTACCGCGGGCAGCGGCCGTGCGGCATTCGCCTGTTACGCGCTCGCCCGCCGACGACTCTGACTGCGCTCGGCGATCAGCATGGCCAGCTCCAGCGCCTGCTCGTGGTTCAGTCGCGGATCGACCGTGGAGCGATAGGCCCGCTGCAGATCCTCGTCGGTCAAGCCACGCGCTCCGCCGGTGCACTCGGTGACATCATCGCCGGTGAGCTCGATGTGCACACCACCCAGACGCGAGCCGTGCTCCGCATGGATGCGGAAGGCGAGATCGACTTCCTTGAGGATATTCTCGAAGCGGCGGGTCTTCAGTCCTCCGGTGCTGCTCTCGGTGTTGCCGTGCATCGGGTCGCATACCCACAGCACCGACTGCCCGGTCTGGCGCACCGCCTCGATCATCTTGGGCAGCGATTTCTCGATTTCCTTGACCCCGAATCGGTGGATCAGCGTAAGCCGGCCCGGCTGATCCTGGGGATTGAGCGTGGTGATCAGGCCCTGCAGCCACGCATCGTCCATCGCCGGCCCGATCTTCACCCCGATCGGGTTGGCAATGCCGCGGAAGTACTCGACGTGCGCCGCATCGAGCCTCGCCGTGCGCATCCCGACCCAGGGCATGTGGGTCGAAAGGTTGTACCAGCGGTTCTGGCGCGGAATGAAGCGCGTCTGCGCCTGCTCGTACAGCAGGTGCAGCCCTTCATGGCTGGCGTAGAAATCCACGTGCGTCGCCTCGTGCACGCCACGGCCGCTGATCCCCTCGAAGAAATCGAGCGCGTCCTCGATCGAGTGCACGATCCGCTCATAGGCATCCTTCAGGGGCGCATGCTTGACGAAGCCGAGGTCCCAGTACTCCGGGTGGTGCAGATCCGCGAAGCCCCCATCGACCAGGGCACGGACAAAGTTCAGCGTCAACGCCGCGCGCTCGTAGCCCCGCAGCAGCAACTGCGGATCGGCGCGGCGCGCCTCGGGCGTGAACGCCGGCCGGTTGACCAGATCGCCCCGGAAGCTCGGCAGTGTCACCCCATCGCGCGTCTCGGTGTCGGCCGAGCGCGGCTTGGCGTATTGTCCGGCCATGCGCCCGACGCGAATGATGGGTTTCTTCAGCCCATGCAGCAGCACGAGGCTCATCTGCAGCAGGATCTTCAGCTTCTTGGCGATCAGATCCGATTCACACTCGGCGAAGGTCTCGGCACAGTCCCCGCCCTGCAGCAGAAACGCCTGGCCACGCTGGGCCGCCGCCAGACGCTCGCGCAGCGCCTCGATTTCCCACGAGACGACGATCGGGGGCAACCGTGAAAGCTCGGCCACCACCTGCTCGAGAGCGGCCGGATCATCGTACGCCGGCTGCTGTAGAGCCGCTTTGGTATGCCAGCTGGCCGGGTGCCAGGCGGTGGTCTCTGTCGCGCGCATAAGAGCACTGATCCTAGCACGGACTGGCGCCAATCGCCCCGCCAGTGGAGAATTCTTCCATTAACTTTCCTCAGGGGGGTGCACCATGCACCGCGCATTGATTCTCGGCGCCGGCAAGATCGGCGCGCTCATCTCGGGACTGCTGGCCGGCTCCGGTTCCTAT
Source organism: Pseudomonadota bacterium (assembly GCA_021843755.1). Taxonomy (GTDB): domain Bacteria; phylum Pseudomonadota; class Gammaproteobacteria; order Steroidobacterales; family Steroidobacteraceae; genus 13-2-20CM-66-19. Next base: position 97,571 of record JAKBWB010000038.1, on the reverse strand, counting down.
CTCGTCGATTTGGCGGATCTCGACGGCTCCGTGGCCGAAGCCGTGGTCAAGGCCCACGGCCTGACGGGAATGAAGGCCCATGCTCTCAATGCCAAGAGTCCCGAGACCCTCGCCGCCCATCTGGCCGCTCACCCGGTCGACGCGGTGATCTCGAGCCTGCCCTTCCACTGCAACGTCGCGGTTGCGGACGCGGCGCGCCGCGCGGGCGTGCACTACTTCGATCTCACGGAAGACGTGGAAGTCACCCGAGCGGTGCGCGCAATCGCCGCGCACGCCGACCGGGCGTTCGTGCCGCAATGCGGCTTGGCGCCCGGATTCATCAGCATCGCGGCGGCGGAGCTGATCACTCACTTCGAGTCGCTGCGCGCGGTGAAGCTGCGCGTCGGCGCCCTGCCCCAGCATCCCAACAACGTGCTCAAGTACTCCCTCACGTGGTCGACGGAGGGACTGATCAACGAATACGGCAACCCGTGCCAAGCCATCGTCGACGGCCAGACCGTGGACGTCGCTCCGCTCGAGGGCCTCGAGGAGATCGAGATCGACGGCACGCTGTATGAGGCATTCAACACCTCCGGCGGGCTCGGCTCGCTGGCCGAGACCCGCGGCGTGAGCGCCGAGTCGATGAACTACAAGACCATCCGCTATCCGGGCCACTGCGAACAGATGCGCCTGCTGATGAACGATCTGAAGCTCAACCAGGATCGCAGCACCCTCAAGCGCATTCTCGAGAATGCGGTGCCGCAGACGTTACAGGACGTGGTCATCGTCTACGTGGCCGTCACCGGTCTGCAGGATGGGCAGCTGCGCGAAGAGAACTACGTCAACAAAATCTATCCGCAGCTGATTGCCGGGCGGCTCTGGTCGGCCATCCAGGTTACCACGGCCGCCGGCATCACGGCGGTGGTCGATCTGGTGCTCGAGCACCCCGAGCGCTATCGCGGCTTCATTGCCCAGGAACACTTTCGCCTGACCGACATCCTGGCCAACCGCTTCGGACGCTACTACGCCAGCGGCGGCAACAAGGACGTCTCGGGCGATGTGATCGTGACCGGCAAGACCGGCCGCCAACGCACGAACAAGGCGGCATGAGCGATGGGCGCGAACATCGATACCCGGGCCCTGCTGCAGCGGCTCGAACTCGCAACGGTCAATCCCGGGGTCTGCTCGGGCCCGAATGCGTGGCGCGGCGAGGGACCGGTGCTGGAAGTGCACAATCCGGCCACCGGCGAGCGCATCGCCGCGGTACGCACCGCGGCGGCCGCGGACTATGAGGCGCTGATGCAATCGGCGGGCGAGACGGCCGCGGCGTGGCGCAGCGTTCCCGCCCCGAAACGCGGCGAAGCCGTGCGCCTGATCGGCGAGGCGCTGCGCGCGCTCAAGGATGACCTCGGTGCGCTGGTCTCTCTCGAGAGCGGCAAGATCCTCACCGAGGGTCGGGGCGAGGTCCAGGAGATGATCGACATCGCCGATTTCGCCGTCGGCCAGTCGCGCATGCTCTACGGCCTGACCATGCAGTCCGAGCGTCCGGGTCATCGCATGTACGAGCAGTGGCACCCGCTCGGGGTGGTCGGGATCATCTCCGCATTCAACTTCCCGGTTGCGGTATGGTCCTGGAACGCATTTCTCGCGGCGATCTGCGGCAACGTGTCGGTCTGGAAACCTTCGCCCAAAACCCCACTCACGGCCATTGCCGTGCAGAGGCTCGCCAACCGGGTGCTCCAGGCTCACGGCTTCCCGCCGGTTTTCCAGATGTTCATCGACGCCGGCGCCGAGCTCGCCTCGCGCTTCGTCGAGGACCGCCGCGTCGGCCTGGTCTCCTTCACCGGCTCGACCGCCGTAGGCCGCAAGGTCGGGGAGCGGGTGGCCGCACGGCTCGGCAAAAGTCTTCTCGAACTCGGCGGCAACAACGCCATCATCGTCGATGAGTCCGCGAGCCTCGAGCTCGCCGTGCCGGCGATCGTGTTCGGCGCGGTAGGCACCGCCGGCCAGCGCTGCACCACGACCCGGCGCGTGTTCGCACATCGGGCCATCGCGGCGGACCTCGAGCACCGCCTCGTCAACGCCTACCGTCAAGTCAGGATCGGCGATCCGCTCGATCCGACCACGCTCATGGGACCGCTGATCGATGCAGCGGCGGTCGAGCGCTTCAAGTCCGCGGTGAGCGCGGCCCGGGCGGCGGGCGGCGCGGTGCTCGCCGGCGGCGAGGTGCTCGAACGCCCCGGGCACTTCGTGGAGCCGACGCTGATCCGCGCGCGCAACGACTGGCCGATCGTGCAGAGCGAGACGTTCGCGCCCATTCTCTACCTCATCCCGGTCGATTCGCTCGAGACCGCGATCGCCGAGCAGAACCAGAGCCACTACGGCCTGTCCTCGGCGCTGTTCACCGAGCGCCTGCGTGCCGCGGAGACGTTTCTGTCCGCCGGCGGCAGCGATTGCGGCATCGCCAACGTCAACATCGGCACCTCCGGGGCGGAAATCGGCGGCGCGTTCGGCGGGGAGAAAGACACCGGTGGCGGCCGCGAATCGGGCTCCGATGCCTGGAAGGCCTATATGCGCCGGCAGACCACCACCATCAACTGGAGCGGCGCGCTGCCGCTGGCGCAGGGAATCAGGTTCGAGCTTTAGGGTCGGGTATTCCCGAGCACCTCCAACGCCTCGCGCACCATGATCGGCTCCTCGGCCACTGTAACCGTCCACACGGCCACCCGGCCGCCGGCCGGGCTGATGCGCGCGTCCCCCCCGCCGCGGGCCGCGGCGTTGGCGGCCGGATCGATCTCGATCCCGGCCCAATGCAGGCCCGCAAGCGCGCGTGCGCGTATCTCCGGCACGTGCTCGCCGACGCCACCGCCGAACACGATGCCGTCGCAGCCGCCGAGCACCGTCAGATACGCGCCGATGTACTTGCGGATGCGATAACAGTAGAGGTCCACCGCCAACCTGCCGCGCTCACTGTCTTCGGCGAGCAGCTCCGACGGGTTGCTCCGCCCGCCCACCCCGAGCAGGCCCGACTCGCGGTTGAATGACTCGATGAGCCGCTGCGGCGCAATCCCGAGCCGCTCGGTCAGGTACGGCACGACCGCGGCATCGATATCCCCTGAACGGGTGGCCATGACCAGCCCTTCGAGGGGCGAGAAGCCCATGGAGGTATCGCGCGGCCCCGTGCGATCACGCGCCGTGATTGAACAACCGCCGCCGAGCTGCAGGCTGATCAGACGCCCGCCGTTCTCGAGCGCGGGGTGCAACTCGCACCAGCGCTGCCACATGGCCTCATGCGCGAGACCGTGGAACCCGTAACGACGCACTCCGACGTCCCAACCGAGCGAGGGCGGCAAGGCATACTCCGCGGCCACGCGCGGCAACGACGCGAAGTACGCGGTATCAAACGCCGCCACCTGCATGACGGATCGATCGCAGAATTCGCGCGCCGCATCGATCCAGCGCAGCGCCAGCGGGTTATGCAGGGGGGCGAGCGCGGCCAGCTCCCCAATGCCCGCGCGTACCGCCGCATCGATCCGCACCGGATGCGTGAACCGGTCCGCACCATGCACCACCCGATGCACGAGCGCCGCCGGCGGACCCGGCAGCCGCGCGAGAAAGGCGCGCAGCTCGACCGCCGGATCGAGGTGAGTGCCCTCGTGATGCACGGCCGCAAGACGCTGCAGCTGCGCATCGGAGCGCGCCGTGCCGGCGGTCGCCTCGAACGCGGCGAGTTTGATCGACGTCGAGCCGCTGTTGACCGTGACGAGGCGCATCCCGCCGGGCACTCAGGTGCGCGCCGCCGCGCCGTCAGGCCACTTCCAGTCGGCCACGAGCGGCATGTCTGTGCCGTGGCGGCGGATGTAGGTCGCATGCTCAATCAGCAGACGGCGGCAGCGCTCCTTCAAGTAGGCGCCGCGATCCCCAAGCTGCGGCAGCCGGTCGATCGCATCCTGAACGAGGTGGAAGCGGTCCATATCGTTGAGTACGGTCATGTCGAACGGCGTGGTGATGGTGCCCTCCTCCTTGTAGCCGCGCACGTGCAGACCGGCGTTGTTGTGCCGCCTGTAGGTCAGGCGGTGGATCAGCCAAGGATAGCCGTGGAACGCGAAGATCACCGGTTTGTCCCGCGTGAAGAGCGAATCGAAGTCCGCATCGCTCAGTCCGTGCGGATGCTCGCTGCTTGGCTGCAGCCGCATCAGATCGACGACGTTGACGACGCGAATCTTCAGCTCCGGAAGTCCCTCGCGCAGCATGGCCGCGGCCGCCAACGTCTCGAGTGTCGGGACATCCCCGGCGCAGGCCATCACCAGGTCCGGCTCGACGCCCGCATCGTTGCTCGCCCAGTCCCAGATGCCGATGCCGGCGGTGCAATGCGCCACGGCCGCCTCGATGGGCAACCACTGCGGCGCCGGATGCTTCCCGGCGATGACCACGTTGACGTAGTGACGGCTGCGCAGGCAGTGGTCCATCACCGAGAGCAGACAGTTCGCATCGGGCGGCAGGTACACTCGAACGATACCGGCCTTCTTGTTGACCACGTGATCGATGAAGCCCGGGTCCTGGTGCGTGAAACCGTTGTGATCCTGGCGCCAGACGTGCGAGGTGAGCAGGTAATTGAGCGAGGCAATGGGTCGCCGCCAGGGGATGCCGGCGGTGACCTTCAGCCACTTGGCGTGCTGGTTGAACATCGAGTCGATGATGTGGATGAACGCCTCGTAACAGTTGAACAGGCCGTGCCGGCCAGTGAGCAGGTAGCCCTCGAGCCAGCCCTCGCATTGATGTTCGCTCAGGATCTCGAGCACCCGACCGCTCGGGGCGAGGAACTCATCTGCGGGCAACGTGCGCGCCTCCCACTGGCGATTGCAAGTTTCGAACACCGCCTGCAGCTTGTTCGAGACGGTCTCATCCGGCCCAAACAGGCGGAAGGTGCTCGGGTTCAGGCGGATCACATCACGCAGGAAGACACCCAGCGTGCCCGTGTCGGACGCCTCGAGCGCCCCGGGGGCGCTCACCGGCTGCGCGTAGTCGCGAAACTCCGGCAGCTGCAGCCCGCGCAGCAGCAATCCGCCGTTGGCGTGCGGGTTCGCACCCATGCGCCGCGTCCCACGCGGGGCGAGTTCGGCGAACTCGGCGCGCAGCCGTCCCCGCTCGAACAGCTCCTCGGGCCGGTAGCTGCGCATCCACGCCTCGAGCGCCGCGAGGTGTCCGGGATTGCTCGCCGGGTCGGTGATCGGCACCTGGTGGGCGCGAAAGCTCCCCTCGATGGCCTTGCCGTCGAGGCTCTTCGGTCCGGTCCAACCCTTGGGACTGTCGAGCACGATCATCGGCCAGCGCGGCCGCGCGCTCTGTGCTCCGGGGGTGCGCGCGGCGCGCTGGATCGCGCGAATCTCCCCGATCACCGTATCGAGCGTCGCGGCCATCAGTTGGTGCATTTTTAACGGCTCGGCGCCGCTGACGAAGTACGGCCGCCAGCCGCAGCCGCTGAGCAGCTGCTCGAGTTCCTCGCGCTCGATGCGCGCGAGCACGGTGGGATTGGCAATCTTGTAGCCGTTCAGATGCAGAATCGGCAGCACCGCGCCATCTTGCGCGGGGTTGATGAACTTGTTCAGATGCCAGCTGCCGGCGAGCGGCCCGGTCTCGGCCTCACCGTCGCCGACCACGCACGCAGCGATGAGTTCGGGATTGTCGAGCACCGCCCCGCAGGCGTGGCTCAGCGAGTAGCCGAGCTCCCCGCCCTCGTGAATCGAGCCGGGACACTCCGGGGAGACGTGGCTCGGGATGCCGCCGGGAAAGGAGAACTGCGTGAACAGGCGCCTCAGGCCCGCCTCGTCCTGCGCGATCTGGGGATACAGCTCGCTGTAGGTGCCTTCGAGGTAGGTGTTCGCAACCAGCGCCGGCCCTCCGTGTCCCGGACCGGAGATATAAATCATGTCCAGATCGCGCTCGCGGATTACGCGGTTCAGGTGCGCGTAGATGAAATTCTGCCCTGGTGTCGTTCCCCAGTGCCCGAGCAGCATCGCCTTGATGTGCTTGGGCGCCAGCGGCTCGCTCAGCAGCGGATTGTCGCGCAGGTAAATCTGCCCGACGGACAGATAGTTCGCCGCCCGCCAGTACGCATCGAGACGCCGCAGCTGCACGGGGGACAGTGCTTGGGCCCCAGACGACCCGCCATGTTGCGACATTGCCGACTCCTTTACGCGGCCCTCCGGCCGCCGTTTGATTCATCATGGCATCGCAAGGCCGGCATGCTGTCCATACGCACTCCCCGCGAGGTGCTGCGGGCGGGCACATTGACCGTGCCGGAATCGGCTCCTAGGATGCCGCATATCGACAGTCGAGGGAACGGGAATGCATGCGGCTTCCCACGGGGGACGGCAGATCCTGCGGCATATCGCGCGCATCGCGATGATCGAGCGGGGACTGCAGCCTGAGTTCCCGCCGGCTGCGATGCGCCAGAGCGCGGCATTCGCCGGCCCGGCGCACGCCGAGCACGTGCGCGACCTGCGCGACCTGCCCTGGGTGTCGATCGACAACGACGACTCGCGTGATCTGGACCAGATTTCCACCGCCGAAGCGCTGCCCTCGGGCGACACCCGCATCTGGGTCGCGATCGCCGATGTTGATGCATTGGTGGGCGCCGGCACGCCGATCGACGCACATGCGCACCGCAATACCACCTCCGTATACACGCCGGCGCGGATTTTTCCGATGCTGCCGGAGCGGCTCTCGACCGACCTGACATCGCTCAACGATCAACAGGAACGCCTCGCGCTGGTGATCGAGATGGACATCTCGAGCGACGGGGAGGTCATTGCCTCGAATCTCTATCGTGCGCAGGTGCGCAACCAGGCGAAGCTCGCCTATCCGTCGATATCCGAGTGGCTCGAAGGCCGCGCACCGCCGCCTGAGGGACTCGCCGCCCCGCGGCTGCAGACCCCACTGCGGCTGCAGGATGCGGCTGCGCACAGATTGCGCGCCCAGCGCCATGTCCACGGCGCGTTGACGCTCGAGACGCTCAAGACCCATGCGGTGTTCGACGGGGATGCGCTGCGCGACCTGGAACGGGAGCACAAGAACCGCGGCCAGGAACTGATCGAGGACCTGATGATCGCCGCCAACGGCGCCGTGGCGCGCTTTCTCGATCAGCACGGCGTGCCGTCACTGCGCCGGGTGCTGCGCACCCCGCGCCGCTGGGAGCGCATCGTCGCGCTCGCCGCGGACGTCGGCGAGCATCTGCCCGCGGCGCCCGATGCGCTCGCGCTCAATCAATTTCTATCCCGGCGCCGCCAGGTGGACCCGGAGCGCTTCGCCGATCTGTCGCTCGCGGTGATCAAATCACTGGGCTCGGGCGAATACCTGGCACAGCAGCCCGGCAGGAGCGCCACCGGACACTTTGGCCTCGCGGTGAGCAACTACACCCATTCCAGCGCGCCGAACCGGCGCTTCCCGGATCTGATCAGCCAGCGGCTCGTCAAAGCGGTATTGGCCGGCAAGCCCTCGCCCTATCCCTTCGGGCTGCTCGAGCAGCTCGCCGAGCACTGCACGCAGCAGGAGGACAACGCCGCCAAGATTGAGCGCCGCTTGGCGAAATCTGCCGCCGCGCTGCTGCTCGCCGGGCGCATCGGCGAGGTGTTCGATGCGCTGGTCACCGGAGCGGCGCCCAAGGGTACCTGGGTGCGCATCCTGCGCCCGGCCGCGGAAGGTAGGCTGCTGCGCGGCTTCGAGGGCGCGGACATCGGCTATCGGATGCGCGTGCGCCTGGTGCGTGTGGATGTGGAATGCGGTTTCATCGACTTCGAGCGAGTGCACTGATGGACAAGAACGCTGCGACCGGCACGACGAATCATCCGCAACTCGCGTACGAGGAGGAGAGTTTCCTCGAGAGCGACGCGGCACGGCCGCTGCGCATCCTGGCGGAATACCTCGAGCCGCTCGAACGGTTCAAGTCCGCCGGCGTGCACGCAACCATCGTCTTCTTCGGTTCGGCGCGCCTGCGTCCCGACGGTCCGCTCGGACGTTATTACGCGGATGCGCGCGAGCTTGCCGCCCGTCTCACACGCTGGTCCGCCTCACTGCCGCCGCACACCCACCATTACGTCGTGTGCTCAGGCGGCGGCGGCGGAATCATGGAGGCGGCCAACCGCGGAGCGGCAGACGCCGGCGGCAAGACGGTGGGACTGAACATCAGCCTGCCGCGTGAGCAGCATCCCAATGCGTATCTTTCCGGCGAGCTGACCTTCGAGTTCCATTATTTCTTCATGCGCAAGCTGTGGTTCGCGCATCTGGCGCGTGCGCTGATCGCCTTTCCCGGCGGCTTCGGCACCCTCGACGAGCTGACGGAAATCCTCACTCTGGCGCAAACCCGCAAGCTCGCGCGCGACATCCCCGTGATCCTCTATGGCCGCGAGTACTGGAACGAGATCATCAACTTCGCCGCCCTCAGCCGTCATGGAGTGATCGATCCGGAGGATCTGAGCCTGTTCGAATTCGCCGATCACCCCGAGGATGCGCTCGAGATCGTGCAACGGCGCCTCGTGCCCGAGCCGCGCGAGCTCCCCGGCTTCGCGCACTCGCGCATTCGCGGCCACGCCGACCCGCAGCGCTGAGCGCACCCGGCGCGACCGCTGTCCGCTGCGTCGCGCAGCGGCGCGGTGAAGTGCAGGGCTCGGCATTGAGCCGCGTTTCAATACGGCGAAAATGGCGCTGCTGCGGCCCCATGCGGTGCTCGAGCAGTCCGTGGGTCACGACCTTGACGGCATTCGCGAGGCAACTCGCGCCGGCAACGCCGATCAGATCCGCCCGGGCAGCCGCACGATGAAGCGCGCACCACCGAGCGGCGAGGTCTCCACGGCAATGGATCCGCCGTACAGATCGATGGTTTCGCGCACCATCGCGAGCCCCAATCCGTGGCCCGGCACGGTCTCATCGGCACGCACGCCGCGCTCGAGGACCCGGGCGCGATCCTCCGCCGATATGCCCGGGCCGTCATCCTCCACCGTCAGCGTCAGATTTTCCTGTGCCGCCGCGGCAGGCTCGACCGCCACCGCGAGCCGCACACGTGCGTGACACCACTTGCAAGCGTTCTCGAGCAGGTTGCCGAGCAACTCCATCAGATCAGCCCGATCTCCGATGAACTGACTGTCCGGTTGGATCGCCAGCTCGAGCGACAGATCCTTGCGGCCATAAACCTTCAGCAGCGCCGCGCGCAGATCGGCGGCAACGGGCGCCACCGGCACCGGCGCCTGCCCGAGCAGCGCGCCGCCGGAGGCGGCGGCACGCTTCAGTTGATGCTCGATGATGCCGCTCATACGGTCGATCTCCGCACCGATCGCCTCGGCGGATTGGGCGAGCTCACCGGCGCCCGAGATCGCCGAACGCATCACCGCCAGCGGGGTCTTCAGACTGTGCGCGAGATTGCCGAGAGTATCTCTGTAGCGCGCCAGGCGCTTGCGCTGCCCGATCAGCAGCGCATTGAGTTGGCGCGCCACGCCGCTGAGTTCGCGCGGATATCCATCGCCGAGCACTTCGCTGCGCCCCGCCTCGACTTCGTGGATCTCCCGCTCGAGCCGGCGCACCGGAGCGAGCACCGCCCGCAACAGCACCGCCAGGGTCGCCAGCAGCAGGAACATCAGGATGCTGAACCAAAACACCATGCGGCGGCGGAATTGCCACAACTGCTCTTCGTACGGCGTCAGACTGATTGCGACGCTGAAGGTGACCGGCCGGACGTTGTGCGGGTTGTCCGTGAATGTCACGCCGCGGCTCTCGATGGCCAGCCGCTTGTGCCCGGCGACGGTATAAAGGAACTTGCGCTGCCCCTGGGCAAGCAGCGGTCCGAAATGGACGATCACCCCCGCCGTGGACGGCGAGCGCCAATCGTGGTGCGCCGAGCGGATCGCCGCATACCACCCGGAACCGGGCGTGCCGAAACGCGAATCGAGCACCTTGATCGGCGCACCGTATCCCCCACCGGGCTCGGGCTCGGCGGCGGCGATGAGCGCGATGATCTGCGAATCGAGCAACTCATGCAGCCGGCCGCTCGAGAGCGTACGAAACCCACTGTCGAGCACCAGGGTCATGAAGCCGAAGAACAGTACCAGCGGCACCGCCACCGACAACAGCAGCCGCTGGCTGAGGGAATGCACGCTCGCGTTCCGCGCGCCGCCTAACTGGACTCGCGCGCGAGCGAGAATCGGTAGCCACGGCCCCGCAATGTCTCGATCGGCTTGAGCCGATCGTGCGGATCGAGCTTGCGGCGCAGGCGGCCGACCAGCACCTCGATCACGTTGCTGTCGCGCTCGAAGTCCTGATCATAGAGCCGCTCGGTCAGCTCGGCCTTGGAGATCACCTCCCCGGCGCGCAGCATCAGATGTTCGAGGATGCGGTACTCGAAAGTGGTGAGCTCCACCGCGGCGCTCTCCACACTGACCGTCTGGGCGCGCGTGTCGAGTGTGACGGGGCCACATTTCAGCTCCGCACTCGCCCACCCGCCAGCGCGCCGCAGCAGCGCCTGCAACCGTGCAAGCAACTCCTCGAAATGAAACGGCTTGGCGAGGTAGTCATCCGCCCCGGCCTGCAGTCCCTCCACCTTGTCCTGCCAGTTGTCGCGCGCGGTGAGAATCAGGATCGGATAGGTTTTGCGCGCCGCGCGAGCCTTGCGGATCACCTCCAATCCCGACAGTTGCGGCAGCCCCAGATCGATCACCGCCACATCGAGCGGGTATTCGAGCCCCGCGAACAGGCCCTCGGCGCCGTCCTTAGCCACGTCGACGGTGAAGCCGGCCTCGGTGAGCTGCGTCTTGAGGCTCTCGCGCAGCGAGACCTCGTCCTCCACTACAAGTACCCGCATGGCTCCCGCTCCGGCGCTCAGGGGATCCGCCCGCTCGAGGCATCAATCCGCACCGTGAACACCCGTCCGCGCTGATCGAGAAGCCTCAGAACGTACACGGTCCGTCCGCCTCGCTTGATTGATTCGACACGAACCACGCGGGCTTTGTAGCGCCGCTCGGCCATGCGCACGGCCTGATCCATCGTCAGGTGGCGCGGCGCAACCCTCGGACTCGTGGCAACCGTGCGCGGGGGCGATGCGGACGGCGAGGCCGCCCACACGGCCGCGCCGATCATCACCACCGTGGCCGCAGCCCCGGCGCCCGCCCATTTCAATCGTATTCGCACTTCGAAGGTCTACCGATCGGCCGATCCGGCCGCCCAGACGCCCACCACAAGGCGCGTCACCGTAGCCTATCATCCGTGAATCGTTGCTGAATACCCGCTCGGCCTGCGAGCGCGGCGCTCACACGCGCCGTTTCGCCTCGCGCCACAACGTATCCCATTCAGCGGCCGTGAGCATCACGAGTGATGCGCCGCGCTCGCTCGCCAGGCGCTCCATGCAGCAGAAGCGCCGCTCGAACTTCGCATTCGCCGCGCGCAGCGCCTCCTCCGGATCGATCGCCAGGTGCACGCTCCAGTTGGCCAGCGCGAACAGCACATCCCCGAGTTCCTCGGCGATGTGCGCGTCGGGTGCGGCGCGCGCTGCCTGGATCGCCTCGTCGAGTTCCTGCAGCTCCTCGTGCACCTTCTCGCGCACCTGATCCGCCCGCTCCCAATCGAATCCCACGCGCGCGGCCCGCCGGCCGAGCTTGGCCGCACGCATCAGCGCCGGCAGGCTCTGCGGCACATCCGCCAGCGCACCCGTGCCTCGCGCCGATTCCGCACGCTCGCGCGCCTTGTGCTCCTCCCACTGCCGGGACCGCTCCAACGCGCCCCCGGGCAGGGGGGCACCGCCGAAGACGTGTGGATGGCGCCGCACGAGCTTCGCGTGGATGCTCCGGGCGACGGCGGCGAAGTCGAACCAGCCGCGCTCCTCGGCCAGGCGCGCATGGAAGACCACCTGGAACAGCAGATCCCCAAGCTCCTCGCGCAGCTGGCCGGCGTCCATCCGCTCGATCGCATCGCGCACCTCGTACGCCTCTTCGATCGTGTAGGAGGCGATGGTGTGGAAATCCTGCGCACGATCCCAGGGACAGCCATGCTCGGGGTCGCGCAGCCGCACCATCAACTCCAGCAGCGCCGTGAGCGCCTCGGCCGGATCAGCCGTGCGCATGCCCGCCCTCGCCGCGGCAAATTCGCTCCAAGGTCAGCAGCATCCCTGCGGTGGCGCCCCAGATATTGTGCTCCCCGTACGGGATGTCCACGAGCTCGACTTCCACACCAGTGCCGCGAAACCGGTGACGACGAGGCCGGTGATGGCGCACATCGAAGACATGGGAGAGCGGTACCTCGAACGCGACCTGTACCTCCTGTCGATCCATCTCGAGCGTGAAACCGGGACGGACCCGTGCCACCACCGGTGTGACGCGAAAGCCGCTGATAACGATATGATCGGGCAAGTAGCCGATGACGGTCACGAAGGCCGGATCGAGCCCGATCTCCTCGCGTGCCTCGCGCAGCGCCGCGGCCGCCGGATCGGAATCCCCGGGCTCGATCGATCCGCCCGGAAAGCTGACCTGGCCGGCGTGATGGCGCAGATCCTGCCCACGCACGGTCAGCAGCACGGTCGGCGCGCCTGGATGATCCACCAGGGGCACCAACACGGCCGCCGGCGTCGGGTCGGCCGGAAAGTATGAGCAAAGCTCACGGCTACGCTCGAACGTCTGGCCTGGAACCCACCATTGCTCGCGGGCGTGCCGCGGCCGGCTGCCGGCAAGCCGTGCCTCGATCCGCGCGAGGGTCAGCTCACCGGCCGCAATCCCCGTTCCCGCGGCCGGGTGCTCAGCCACCGCCACCGACGCCACCGGTGATCCCGCCGCGCGTAAGCGCCTGCGGATCCAGCAGGCGCTCGAGCTGCTCGCGCGGCAAATCGGTCATTTTCGCGGCCACCTCGCGGATCGGCCGTCCTTCGGCATACGCCTTCTTGGCGATGGCCGCGCCCTTCTCATAGCCGATGATCGGATTCAGCGCCGTCACCAGAATCGGATTGCGCTCGAGCGCCTCGGCGAGACGCGCCGGATTGACCTTGAAGCCCGCGATGGCCTTCCCGGCCAGCAGCCGCGCGACGTTGGCGAGCAGCCGGGCGCTCTCGAGGAGGTTGTAGGCGATCACCGGCAGCATGACATTGAGCTGAAAATTGCCGGACTGACCGGCGATGGCAATGGTCGCATCCTGGCCGATCACCTGCGCGCATACCATGGCGCTCGCCTCCGGGATCACCGGGTTGACCTTGCCGGGCATGATGCTGCTGCCGGGCTGCAGCGCCGGCAGCGCGATCTCGCCGAGACCCGCAAGCGGGCCGCTGTTCATCCAGCGCAGGTCGTTGGCGATCTTCATCAGGCTGACGGCGATGACTTTCAACTGCCCGGAGAGCTCCACGGCCGTATCCTGGCTCGAGAGTGCCTCGAAGTAATTGCGCGCCGGCTCGAACGGACAGCCCGTGAGTTCCGCGAGCGCGGCGCAAAAACCCGCGGCGAACTGCGGGTGTGCGTTGACGCCCGTACCGACTGCCGTGCCACCCTGTGCGAGCCGCTGCAGGCGCGGGGCGGTGGCGGCGAGGCGCTCCAGTCCGCTCTCGATCTGCGCGCGCCAGCCGGAGAGTTCCTGCGCGAACGTCACCGGCATTGCGTCCATCAAATGCGTGCGGCCGGTCTTGACCTGTCCGCCCAACTCCCGCTCCTTGGCGGCGATCGTCGCGCACAGCTGCCCGAGGGCCGGCGCCAGATCGCGCCGGACGGCGAGCGTCGCGCTCACGTGGATCGTGGTTGGGATCACGTCGTTGCTGCTTTGCCCCATGTTGACGTGATCGTTCGGATGCACGGGCTTGCCGAGGCGGCGGGTCGCGAGCGTCGCGATCACCTCGTTGGCATTCATGTTGGTGCTGGTACCCGAGCCGGTCTGAAACACATCGAGCGGGAAGTGCGCGTCGTGGCGACCTTCGGCCACCTCCGCCGCCGCCGCCTCGATGCTCGCCGCGAGGTTGGACTCGAGCAGGCCCAGCCGGCCGTTGGCGCGGGCCGCGGCCTGCTTCACCAGGCCGAGCGCTGCGATGAACGCCCGCGGCATGCGCCAGCCGCTGACCGGAAAGTTCTCGAGCGCCCGCTGGGTCTGCGCGCCCCAGAGCGCCTCACGCGGCACCTGGAGTTCACCCATGCTGTCGTGCTCGGTTCGGAAGGATTGCGTCATACAAATGGCTCCGTGGCCCGCGGTAAGCTCGACCGTGCCGCCGGGGCCGCATGCGGACACGTCACGGTATCGGATATCATAATCGATTTCGGTCCTGGCCCTTCCTCGCAGCGCATGCACGACCCGCTCCAGAACGATCTTCCAGCCGTACTCGCCCTCTCCCCGGTCGACGGGCGCTATCGCGCCGCCACCGAGCCGCTGCGCGAGCTGCTCTCGGAGGCCGGCCTGATCCGCGAGCGGATCCGGGTCGAAGCGGCGTGGTTCGAGTACCTCGCCGGCGCGCTGCCGCAGCTGCCCGGTGCGCGAACCACCGCCGCGGTGCGCGAATGCGCCCGGCGGCTCCAGGAGGCGCCGTCCGACTCGTGCGCAGCGGCCGTCAAGAGCATCGAGGCGCGCATCAACCACGACGTCAAGGCTGTCGAGTACTACGTTCGCGGCGAATTGGCCGCCGCCGGCGCCGATCCCGCCACCCTCGAACTCGTACACTTCGGCTGCACGTCCGAGGACATCAACAACGTAAGCTACGCCCGGCTGCTGCTGCGGGCGCGCGAGCGGCTACGCGGTACCCTCGCCGGGTTGATCGAGGAGCTGAGCGGGCTGGCGCATCGCGCCGCGGGACTGGCCATGCTTGCGCGCACTCATGGCCAGCCGGCCAGCCCGACCACCCTCGGCAAGGAAGTCGCCAACTTCGTGGGGCGGCTGCGCCGCGCCGAGCGGCGCTGGACTTCGGTGGAAGCGCTCGGCAAGTGGAACGGCGCGGTGGGCAACTTCAACGCGCACCGCGCGGCACTGCCCGAGGTCGACTGGCCGGCTGTCAGTACCGCGTTCGTCGGCTCGCTCGGTCTGCTCGCCAATGCCTACACCACCCAGATCGAGCCGCACGACTGGATCGCGGAATATTGCGACGCCCTCGCCGGCATGAACGTCGTGCTGGTCGATCTCAGCCGGGATTTCTGGGGTTATATCTCGCTGGGCTATCTGCGGCAGCGGGCCGCCGCCGCCGAGGTGGGCTCCTCGACCATGCCGCACAAGGTCAATCCAACCGACTTCGAGAATTGCGAGGGTAACCTCGGGATCGCGAACGCGCTGCTGAAGCACTTCGCCGAGAAGCTGCCGGTCTCGCGCTGGCAGCGCGATCTGACCGACTCGACCGTGCTGCGCAATCTCGGCGTGGCGCTCGGCCACACGTTGATTGCCTGGCGTGCGCTCGCTCGTGGTCTCGGCAAGGTCGAGCCGGACGCGAACCGGATGCAAGCCGATCTCGACGGTGCCTGGGAGGTGCTCGGCGAGGCGGTGCAGACCGTGCTGCGCGCGGCCGGAGTTCCCGACGGCTACGAGCGGCTGAAGAATTTCACGCGCGGCCGGGCCATCGATGCGCGCTCACTCGCGGAATTCATCGAGGCGCTGCCCCTGCCGGCACGGCAGAAGCATCGCTTGCGCGCGCTCACGCCGGCCGACTACATCGGCTGGGCCGCCGAGCTCGCCCGGGAAATATGACAAATCGCGCGGGGCAGGCGCCGCTTCGCCCGAGGATTCTGTGACGGGCTCGGCAACGGGGCGGGTATTCGTGCATTTAGTATGCCGTTCGGTGTCCGCACAGCGGACCTCAACAGCGGGTGCGAGTGGTGTCTCCCGGCGGCGAATTCGACCAGCACAATATCCTGGCGGGGCTCGCGCGTGCCCGCTACATGCCCGAGACGGACTGCAGCGACGACACCGGCGGCTTCCAGGCCCTCACCGTGCTCACCACCCTCACCGAAGCGCGCCTGGCCGTCAACCAACTCGCCGCGCGCGCCCAGCGGCTGCTGTCGATCTACACGCCCAACCTCGAGCCCGAGTTATACGATCAGAGCGCGTTTCTCGAGGTGGTCAAACACCTGGTGCTGACCCGCCCGTTCGCCAAGGTGCGCGTGCTGCTCACCGAGCCCGGCCGTCTCAGCGCCGATGGACACCGCTTCGTAGCGATGGCGCGACGGCTCTCCAGCTGCATCGATGTGCGGAATCTGCCGCCGCGCGGCGATGCCCCGCATTGCGCGTATATGATCGCCGATGAGCGCGCGATCCTGTACCGGCTGCGAGCCGACGGCTGGGACGGAATCGCCGATCTCGACAATCCGCCGGTGGCCCGGCTTTATCTGCACGAGTTCGAGCAAATCTGGGACACGTGCCTGACCCCGGAGAGCCTGCGCCTGGCGCGAGGCGCCTGAGCGAGGCTGCGGCCCCCCGCGGCCGCGCGGGGCAGGCACCGGAACCGACGCGCGCGCCGCCGGCGGCTATAATTGCGCGATCATGGGCGATTGCCATCCGGAAATCACCGTCGCCGCACTGGCCGAGCAGCACGGGCGCTTCCTGCTCGTCGAGGAGCGCATCGACGGCCGGCTGCTGCTGAACCAGCCGGCCGGCCACCTCGAGCGCGGCGAGACGCTGCTCGAGGCGGTCGTGCGCGAGGTCCGCGAAGAGAGCGCGTGGGCCTTCACGCCGGAAAGACTGCTCGGCGTCTATCTGTGGCGCCAACCGGTGACGCGGCGGCTTTACAAGCGCTTTGCCTTCACCGGCACCGTGCACGACCACCGGCCCGAGCAGCCGCTCGATACCGGCATCGTCGCGACTCGTTGGTTGACGCGCGAGGAGATCCGCGCCGGCGCCGACCGATTGCGCAGTCCCCTGGTGCTGCGCTGCATCGAGGACTATCTGCGCGGGGAAACGGCCGCACTGGTGCCGATCGGGCGCTTCGAGCTGGAGGCGGCGCACGCCGTGCCGGCCCGCGAGCTATGAGCCGCGTCGTCATAGGGCTCTCCGGCGGCGTCGATTCCGCGGTCGCCGCGCTGCGCCTCAAGGCCCGGGGCTGGGAAGTGCACGGCCTGTTCATGAGCAACTGGGAGGAAGACGAGGACGGCTACTGCACGGCTGCGCAGGACTTCCAGGACGCGCGCGCCGTGGCACGCGAGCTCGACATCCCCCTGCACCGCGTGAGCTTCGCCGCCGAATACCGCCAGCGGGTGTTCGAGTATTTCCTCAGCGAGCACCGCGCCGGGCGCACGCCCAACCCCGATGTGCTGTGCAACCGTGAGATCAAATTCGGCGTCGCGCTGCGTTATGCCGAGCGGCTCGGCGCAAACGCCTTCGCCACCGGGCACTATGCGCGGGTGGTGCCGGGACCGGACGGTCCCGAGCTGCACAAGGGCTGTGACGCAGCCAAGGACCAGAGCTACTTCCTGCACGCCATCGGACGCGCCGAGCTGGCGCGGACCCTGATGCCGCTCGGCGAGCTGGAGAAATCGGCGGTGCGCGCCGAGGCGCGCGCCGCGGGTCTGCCGGTGTTCGACAAGCCCGACAGCACGGGCATCTGTTTCATCGGCGAGCGTCCATTCGGCGCGTTTCTCGCGCACTTCGTGCCCGAGAACCCCGGCCCGATCGAATCGAGCGACGGCGAGCGGCTGGGCACGCACCGCGGACTGGCCTTCTACACTCTCGGGCAGCGCGCTGGACTCAACATCGGCGGGCGCGCAGGCGGCTGCGAGCTGCCCTGGTATGTCGCCGGCAAGGACACCGGGCGCAACGCCTTGATCGTCGTACAGGGCCGCGACCATTCCTTGCTGTACAGCGCGGCGCTCATCACCGGCGCGCCGCACTGGTTGGCAGCGCCGCAACGCGCACTCGGGCGCTGCGCGGTCAAGGTTCGCTATCGCCAGTCCGACCAGCCGGCGCGGCTTGAGACGCTGCCCGACGGGCGCTTGCGCATCGTGTTCGAGCAGCCGCAGCGCGCCGTGACTCCCGGGCAATATGCCGTGCTGTATGCAGGCGAGCGCTGCCTCGGCGGAGCGGTGATCGAAACGCCAGAACCGCCCGCCGGCGGCCACGCCTGAGCGTTCCCTCGGGCGCCGCGGCGCGCGCGAGGTCGGTCGACCCGATATAATCCGCGCCGCGTTTTATGAGGAGAGCCCCGCTCATGACGAACAGCTTCAACGCGCGCACCCTGCTGCAGGTCGGCACCCGCTCCTACCAGATCCACAGTCTGGCGGCCTTGCCGCGCGCCAAGGTGGACCGGTTACCCTACTGCCTGAAGATCCTGCTCGAGAACCTGCTGCGCTGCGAGGACGGGGTGAACGTCACCCGTGCCGACATCGAGGCACTGCTGGAATGGGAGCCCGCCGCGACGCCTGCCCACGAGATCGCCTTCACGCCCTCGCGCGTGATCCTGCAGGACTTCACGGGCGTGCCCTGCGTGGTCGATCTGGCGGCCATGCGCGAGGCGATCGTACGCCTCGGCGGGGATGCCGAGAAGGTCAATCCGCTGACGCCGGTGGAGCTGGTCATCGACCACTCCGTGCAGGTCGATCAATACGGCAGCCCGGACGCGCTCGCGGCCAACACACGCATCGAATTCGAGCGCAACGGCGAGCGTTACGCCTTCCTGCGTTGGGGGCAGTCGGCGTTGCGCAATTTCGCGGTTGTGCCGCCGAGCACCGGCATCGTGCACCAGGTGAACCTGGAGTACCTCGGACGCGTCGTCTTCGACGCCGAGCGCGGCGGCGTACACAGCGCCTATCCCGACACCCTGGTCGGCACTGATTCGCACACCACCATGATCAATGGCCTCGGCGTTCTCGGCTGGGGCGTCGGCGGCATCGAAGCCGAGGCGGCAATGCTCGGTCAGCCGGTCACGATGCTGATCCCCCAGGTGATCGGCGTGCGGCTGACCGGCCGGCTCTCCCCGGGCTCGACGGCCACCGATCTGGTGCTGACGCTCACCGAGATGCTGCGCAAGCGCGGCGTCGTCGACAAATTCGTCGAGTACTTCGGCGACGGGCTGGCACATCTGCCGCTGGCCGACCGGGCCACGATCGCCAACATGGCCCCCGAGTACGGCAGCACGTGCGGCATCTTCCCCATCGACGAGGAGACGGTCCGCTACCTCGAACTCTCCGGCCGCCCACCCGAGCGCATCGAGCTGATCAGCGCTTATGCCCGGCACCAAGGTCTGTGGCGCAAGAGCGGCGCGCCGCCGGCCGCCTACACGGACGTGCTCGAGCTCGATCTCGGCACCGTGGAGCCGAGCCTTGCCGGCCCGAGCCGTCCGCAGGACCGCGTGCCGCTGAAGTCGGCCAAGCGCGTCTATGAGCGGAACGCCGAAAAAACGGCGCAGGAACGTGCGGCGCGTGCCCCGCAGGCTCAGGGCCGTGCCGAGGTGAGCCTCGACGGCCAACGCTTCGAACTCAAGGACGGCGCGGTGCTCATCGCGGCCATCACCAGCTGCACCAACACGTCCAACCCCTCGGTGATGCTCGGGGCGGGGCTCCTCGCCCGCAACGCGCACCGGCGCGGCCTGACGGCCAAGCCGTGGGTGAAAACGAGCCTCGCGCCCGGCTCGCGCGTGGTCACGGACTATTACCGCAAAGCGGGACTGCTGGAGGAGCTTGCCGCCGTGGGCTTCGCGCTGGTCGGGTACGGGTGCACCACGTGCATCGGCAACTCCGGGCCGCTCAAGCGCGAGATCTCGGCCGCCGTGAAGACCGGTGACATCACCGCCTGCGCGGTCCTCTCGGGGAACCGCAACTTCGAGGGACGCGTGCACCCACAAGTGCGCATGAACTTCCTCGCCTCCCCGCCCCTGGTGGTCGCGTACGCCCTGGCCGGCACGCTCGACATCGACCTGACGTGCGAGCCGCTCGGCACCGGCGCCGATGGCAAGCCGGTCTACCTCGCCGACATCTGGCCGAGCGATCAGGAGGTGCAGCAGGTGCTCACCCAGGCGATCGACTCGAAGATGTTCCAGCACAGCTATGCCAGCGTGTTCCAGGGCGATGAGCATTGGCGCTCGATCACGGTGCCCGCCGGCAAGCTCTATGCCTGGGACGAGAAATCCACCTACGTCAAGAACCCACCGTATTTCGACGGCATGACGCGTACCCCCCAGCCGCTGCAGGACATCCGCGCGGCGCGCGCGCTGGCCGTGCTCGGCGACTCGGTCACCACCGATCACATCTCTCCGGCCGGCAGCATCGCCCACAACAGTCCGGCGGCCCGCTACCTGGAGCAACAGGGCGTGCAGCCGAAGGACTTCAACTCCTACGGCGCCCGCCGCGGCAATCACGAAGTGATGATGCGCGGCACGTTCGCCAACATCCGCCTGCGCAATCAGCTGGTGCCGGGCGTCGAGGGCGGGGTGACCCTGCATCTGCCGAGCGGCGAGCAAGCCTCGATCTACGACGCCGCCGTGCGCTACAAGGCCGACGGCACGCCGCTGATCGTTCTCGCCGGCAAGGAGTACGGCACCGGCTCCTCGCGTGATTGGGCGGCCAAGGGGGTGATGCTGCTCGGCGTGCGCGCGGTGCTCGCCGAGAGCTTCGAGCGCATTCATCGCTCGAACCTGATCGGCATGGGCGTCGCGCCGCTGCAGTTCATGCCCGGCGAGAGCGCCAAGTCCCTCGGCCTCACGGGCAAGGAAGTCTTCGACATCACCGGGCTGGCGGCGGGCGGCGGGGAAGTCACCGTCAAGGCAGCCCCGGCGGATGGCGGCAAGGCGCTCACGTTCAAGGCCCGCGTGCGCATCGACACCCCGAAGGAGCGCGAGTATTTCCGGCACGGCGGCATTCTGCAGTACGTGTTGCGCCAGCTCGCCGCCGCGGGCCACGCCTGATCAACCGCGCGGCCCACTCTCGGGAAGCGCCGCGCATGGGCCTTGCGGTCTTTGACCTCGACGGCACGGTCACCCGGCGCACCACTTTCGGGCCGTACCTGCTCGGCATGCTGGTGCGCCGCCCATGGCGTCTGGTGCGCCTGCCGATGGCGCTGCCCGCCGCGGTCGGTTTTGGTCTCGGGCTGTGCGGGCGAGGCGCTGTGAAGGGCGCGCTGCTGCGCGCCGCGCTCGGGGGCATTGCCCGCTCCGACCTCGAGCGCTGGACGGAGCGCTTCGCCACGCGTTGGGCTGCGCACGAGACCTTTGCCTCTGCCCGTGCAGCCATCGAGGCTCATGCCCGCGCGGGCGATCACCTGGTGCTGATGAGCGCGAGCCCCGACCTGTACGTACCGGCAATCGGCCGCGCCCTCGGCTTTCAGCAGATCATCTGCACGGAAGTGCGTTGGGACGACGATCGGCTCGATGGGCACCTGAGCACGGCGAACTGCCGCGGCGATGAGAAGGTGCGCCGCCTGCGCCAATTACGCGAACGGGTTCCCGGCACCGCGAGCGCCTACGGCAACTCCATCACGGACATCGCGCACCTTGCCCTCGTCGAACACGGCGTGCTGGTCAACGGTACCGCCCGCGCCCGCCGCACCGCACGCCGCACAGGCCTGACCTGCGAGCGCTGGCGCTAAATCGCGCTCACATCGCGGTGCGCACCTGCCACAGCTCGGGAAAGAACTTCAGCTGCAGCGCCTTGGCCAGGTACGACACCCCACCGGTGCCGCCGGTCCCGGGTTTGTAGCCGATGATGCGCTCGACGGTCTTCAAGTGATGGAAGCGCCACAGCTGAAACTTGTAATCCAGATCGATCAGATGCTCGGCCAGCTGATACAAATCCCAGTCCTTCTCTGCATTGTGATAGACGGCGAGCCAGGCGCCGGCGACCTGCTTGCTCGAGCGGTACGGCTCGCTGAACTCGCGCGTGAGACAGCTGTCCGGAACACCATAGCCGCGCCGGCTGAGGAGCCTCAGCGCCTCGTCGTACAGCGAGGGCGCGTGCAATGCCCGCTCCAGCCGGGCACACGCCGCCCGATCACGCCGGTGCGCCGCGATCAGCTCCGCATTCTTGTTGCCCAGCTGGAACTCGAGCAGGCGGTACTGATACGACTGGAAACCCGAGGCGCGCCCGAGCGCGTTGCGAAACGCCGAATAATCCGCCGGCGTCAGGCTGGCGAGCACCTCCCAGCCCGACAGCAGCTGCGTCTGCACGCGCGAGATGCGCATCAGACTTTTGAATGAGGGACCGAGCTCGTCACGACGCACGCACTCCAGGACGCCGGCGAGCTCATCGAGCATCAGACGCATCCACAGCTCGGCGGTCTGATGCACGATGATGAACATCATCTCATCGGGCTCGCGCGACCGCGGCTCCTGCGCATCGAGCAGTTTGTCGAGCCGTAGATACCGGCCGTACGAGAGCGAATCGCCGAGATCCCAATGGATGGTCTCGCCCGTCAGGTCGACGCGCCCGCTCCTGCCGCTTCTGCTCACGCCGTGCCTTCGCCGAATACCCAGGCCGGCACGTGCCGCCAGCCCTGAAGGAGCGCACGATCCAGCCGGCGGTACTCGGGGCAGTAGCGCGCCACGCACTGCCAAAATCGCGCCGAGTGGTTCATGTGTCGGGTGTGTGCGAGCTCGTGGATCATCAGGTAGCGCACCACGTCCGGCGGCAGAAACAACAGGCAACCGTTCAGGCTGATGGTGCCACGCGCCGAACAGCTTCCCCAGCGCGTCCGCTGGCAGCGCACGACCATGCGCGCGTAGCAAAACCCGAGCTCGCGCGCGCACGCATCGAGGGCAGGAGCGAGCACTGCCTGCGCCCGCTCCTGCAGCCAGCGCCGCAGCGCCATGCGAACCGCGACACGGTTGCCGGCATCACCACCGACCGTGAGCAGCTCCCCGGCGGCGCGCACGCGCACCGGGCCGCCGCCTCCGGCGAGGTGTACCCGCCAGCGCTCGGCGCAGGCGATCAACTCGATGGCAAGCGGTGGAAACGGCTCGGGCGGCGCAGCGGTCCTGCGGGCCTCGGCTCGCTTGCGCTCGATCCACGATCTATGGCGAGCGAGAAACCCCTCGATCAGCCGCGGCGGCGTCCTCAACGGCACGACCACCTCGACTCGGCCGGTGTGAAAGACGCGCACCACCATTCGCCGGGCGCGTTGGCTCTCGCGCACGCTCCAGCCCACGTCCTGCTCCGACCACAGTGATAATTGGGAACTCATCCCCTCGACGATCCCATCAACGTGCCGACACACCCGGCTCGCCCGCTACGGCATCATACCAGCGACCGGGACCGTGCATCGGGCAGACGGCACCGCCTCCGATCGGCTAGGATGCCTCGGCGTGCCGCGAGTGGAACAGCCGTGAGCGTACCTATTCTCGAAGTCCGTGACCTCGTCAAGCGCTACCCCCCCATCACGGCTGTGGACGGGCTGTCGTTTCAGGTGCTGCCCGGCATGTGCTTCGGTCTGCTCGGACCGAACGGTGCCGGCAAGACCACCACCATGGAAATCATGGAGGGGATTCTCGCGCCAAGCTCCGGATCCGTGAGCTACCGCGGTGAGCCGCTTGGGGAGCGCTTTCGCGAGGAGGCCGGCATCCTGTTCCAGGCCACCGCGCTGCAGCACTTCCTCACGGTGCGCCACAGCCTGGCGCTGTTTCGCGGACTGTACGCCCGCGGACGGGACATCGACGAATTGCTGCGCCTGTGCTCGCTCGAGGCGCTCGCCGGGCGCGACAATCGCAAGCTCTCCGGCGGCCAGCGGCAGCGGCTGCTGCTCGCCATCGCGCTGGTGAACGACCCGACCGTACTGTTTCTCGACGAGCCGACCACCGGACTCGATCCGCAGGCGCGGCGCAACTTCTGGGAACTGGTCCGCTCGGTCAAGGAGCAAGGCAAGACCATCATCCTTACCACCCATTACATGGACGAAGCGGAAATCCTCTGCGACCAGATCGCCATTGTCGATCACGGGCGCATCGTCGCCCAGGGCGAGCCGCGCCGGCTGCTGCGCGAGCACTTCGCAGCGGTGCTGCTCGAGTTCCCGCGCGCGGCGTTCCCGCCGGCGGCCCGGACACTGCCGCTGCAACTTCTGGAAACGGACGAGCGCATCGAGATCACCACCGATGATCTCGATGCGACGCTGCGCACGCTGATCGGCGCCGGCGTGCCGCTCGCGAGCCTGCGCATGCGTCCGCCGAACCTCGAGGATCTGTTCCTCGAGCTGACCGGCCACGAGCTGCGCGCATGATCCGCCGTCTGATCGCCGTCTGGCACGCGCGCAATCTGGAGTTCCTGCGGGATCGCGGCTCCTTGCTGTTCACGCTCGTGCTGCCGCTATCGATCATCCTCGGGATCGGCTTCATCTTCGGTGGTCCCTCGCGACCGCTGTTCACGGTCGGCGTACTCGGCGGACCGGCCGCCCTGGCGCACAATCGATTTGCGCATACACGCTACGTGCGCTTCCTGCCCGTCGCAAGCCGGCGGGCGGGCCTGCGCGCGGTGCGCCGCGACCAAATCGCGCTGCTGCTCGCCCCGGGACCCCCGCTGCGCTTCTGGGTCAACACCCACTCGCCCAAGAGCTACATCGTGGAGAAGCTGCTGCGCGCCGCCGATCCCGGCGCCATACGGCTGCCGGTCAGTGGCCGGCAGATCCGCTATGTCGACTGGCTGTTTCCGGGAATCCTGGCGATGAACATGATGTTCAGCTGTCTGTTCGGTGTCGGCTACGTGGTGCTGCGCTACCGGCAGAGCGGTTTTCTCAAGCGCCTGCACGCCACGCCGCTGACGGCGTTCGAATTTCTCAGCGCTCAGGTGCTCTCGCGCCTGGGCATCATCCTGGTGATCACCGCCGTGCTTTACACGGTGGTCGGAGCAATGCTCCATTTTCACGACGCCGGCAACCTCGCGCTGCTGCTGCTGATCGCCGTACTCGGCGCACTGGCGATGATCGCGCTCGGCCTGACGGTGTCGGCGCGCCTGGCCAGCGAGGAGCTGGTCAACGGCCTGCTGAATCTGCTCACCTGGCCGATGGTGATGCTCTCGGGCGCGTGGTTCTCGCTCGCCGGCGCTCCCGGATGGCTGCGATGGATCGCCGATGCGCTGCCCCTGACACAGCTGCTGCACGCGGCCCGCGCGGTGATGCTCTACGGGGCCGGCCTGGGCACGATCGCGCCGAACCTCATTTATCTGGCGGTGGTGACGCTGGTGTTTCTCGGCATCGGCGCCGCCTCATTCAAGTGGCGAGTCTAGCCGACGAGGCCATCATGGCCAATCCACCCATGCGATTCATGAGCGACAATACCGCGACCGCGTGCCCGGAGATGCTCGCCGCACTGGCCGAGGCGAACCGCGGCCTGGCGATAGCCTACGGCGACGACCCCTGGACCGAGCGGTTGGATCGAGCGCTCGGCACGTTCTTCGACACACCGGTGCGCGCGTTCGCGCTCGCCACCGGGACGGCGGCCAACGCCCTGGCGCTCGCAACGCTCACACCGCCGTATGGCGCGATCTTCGCCCACCGCGAGGCGCACATCGCCTGCGACGAATGCGGCGCGCCGGCGTTCTATTCCGGCGGGGCACAACTGATGCTGCTCGAGGGCAGACACGCCAAGCTGGCGCCGGACACCCTCGCGGCGGCATTGGCCGCACACCCGACATCCGTGCACACCGTGCAACCGGCCGCTGTCTCGGTAAGTCAGGCGAGCGAGTTCGGCGCGGCCTATCGGCCCGATGAGCTGGCCGCGCTGTGCGCGGTGGCGCATGCGCACGGACTGAAAGTGCACATGGACGGCGCGCGCTTCGCCAACGCGGTGTGCTTCCTCGGCTGTCACCCGGCTGACGTGACCTGGCGTGCCGGCGTGGACGTGCTCTCCTTCGGTGCGACCAAGAACGGCGCGCTCGCCGCCGAGGCTGTGGTCTTCTTCGACACCGACCTGGTGCGCGACTTCGAGCTGCGCCGCAAGCGAGCCGGACAGCTCATCTCGAAGTCGCGCTTCGTCGCGGCACAGTTGCTGGCCTATGTGCGCGCCGATCTGTGGCGACGCAACGCCGAACGCGCCAACGGGTTTGCCCGCCGCATCGGTCAAGCCGCCGGCGCGCGCCTCATCGCGCCGGTGGAGGCCAACGAGGTGTTCGTGCAACTGGGAAGCGAGGGCAAGCGAACGCTGCGCGCCGCCGGCTTCGAGTTCTATGATTGGGGCGCCGAGCACGCCGGCATCGCCCGGCTGGTGAGCGCGTGGGACCAGGACGAAACACACGTCGAAGCGCTCTGCGCGGCGCTCACGGCCCTCTGCGAGCCCTGACACACGAGCGAGGTTTCCGATGATCGAGCGACATTCGCGCCTGCTGGCGCCAGGCACTGCGGCGCCAGCGTTCTTTCTGCCCGACCCAGCCGGAAAGCTCTGGAGCCTGGATGATTTCTCCACCGCCCGCGCCGTGCTGGTGGCGTTTCTGTGCAACCACTGCCCGTTCGTGCAGCACATGCTCGACGGGTTCGTCTCGTTCGCGCGCGAATACGGCCCCAAGGGGCTCGCCGTCGTGGCCATCAATCCCAACGACTCCAGCGCCTATCCGGCCGATGCGCCGCAACACATGGCGCGCATCGCCGCCGACAAGGACTTCCCGTTCCCCTACCTGATCGACGCGTCGCAACGCGTGGCGCTGGCCTACCAGGCCGTCTGCACGCCGGACCTGTTCCTGTTCGATTCGGCCCGAACCCTCGTCTACCATGGCCGTTTCGACGGCAGTTCGCCCGGCAACAAAACGCCCGTCACGGGCGATGAGCTGCGCGCAGCGCTCGACGCGCTGCTCTCGGGAAAGCGCATCGAGCAGCAGATCGCGAGCATCGGCTGCAGCATCAAGTGGCGGCCCGGGAACGCGCCGGACTGGGCCTGACCGGGCGCGTCGCACCGGGGCGGCCCCGGCGCGCG
Source organism: Pseudomonadota bacterium (assembly GCA_021843755.1). Lineage (GTDB taxonomy): Bacteria > Pseudomonadota > Gammaproteobacteria > Steroidobacterales > Steroidobacteraceae > 13-2-20CM-66-19. The sequence goes on along the minus strand of JAKBWB010000038.1, from coordinate 70,798 downwards.
AGCCGCCCGTCGGAACCGCTTGCGGACGCGCAACCACCCGCAGCATCCACCGTCCCCGGATTCCAGAGATACGCCATGGATCATCGCTCTGCGCCGCCCTCCCTGATCGACATCGGGATCAACCTGACCCACGACAGCTACGACAGCGACCGGGACACCGTCATCGCGCGCGCGCGGGACGCCGGTGTGACGCAAATGATCGTCACCGGCGCCTGCGGCCCGAGCAGCCGCAAAGCCGTGGCCCTTGCCCGCGCCCACCCCCGCCAGCTGTTCGCCACGGCCGGCGTCCATCCCCATCACGCCACCGATCTCACTCCCCTGCTGCTCGCCGAGCTTGCCGAGACCGCCCGCGCCCCCGAGGTCGTCGCCGTCGGCGAATGCGGGCTCGACTACTGCCGCAACTTCTCGCCGCACGCCGCCCAACAACAGGCCTTTCACCGCCAACTGGAACTCGCCGCGCGGCTCGGCAAACCTGTCTTCCTGCATCAGCGCGACGCGCACGCGGACTTCATCGCGATTCTACGCGAGCACTGGCCACACCTGGCCGGAGGCGTGGCCCATTGCTTCACCGCCGGCGGCGCCGAACTCGACGCCTACCTCGAGCTCGGACTCGCAATCGGCATCACCGGCTGGATCTGTGACGAGCGCCGCGGCGCGCACTTGATCGACCTGGTGGCGCGCATTCCCGCCGATCGGCTCCTGCTGGAAACCGACGGTCCCTACCTGTTGCCCCGCGACCTCGCCCCGAAACCCGCGTCCCGCCGCAACGAGCCGAGGTACCTGCCCCACATCGCAACCGTCGTTGCCCGGGCGCGCGGCGAATCGCTGCACTCGCTCGCGCGCTCGAGCACCGCCGCGACGCGCCGGCTGTTTTCCCTGCCGCGCGCGCCCGGGGAACTGCCTGTCTGAAATAGCCCGGTGAAACTCGCAAGCGGTGCGCAATTGACACCGCCGCGCTGATCAATCGGCCGCTCGAGAACGGCGCGGGCCGCGCCTTGCGCCCCCGGGACCGTCTTTCCATAATTGGGTCCTTGCCTGCGGTGCGGCCCCTCGGCTCCACCCCTTACAGTCTTGCCGGAGACGGTCCATGGATCCGCAAAAGCTGCGCGAGCACATTGCCGGCGCATGGCGTGACTCGATCGTCGAGCGCCTGGCCGCCTACGTGCGCATTCCGAACCAGTCGCCGCTGTTCGATCCGCAGTGGGAACAGCGCGGCCACATGGAGGCTGCCGCACAGCTGCTGGCCGAATGGTGCCGCACCCAGCCCATCCCCGCAATGCGGGTCGAGCTGCGCCGGCTTGCCGGCCGAACGCCTCTGCTGCTGATCGACATTCCCGGCGAGCTGCCCGGCTGCGTGCTCCTGTACGGGCACATGGATAAGCAGCCGGAGTTCACCGGCTGGCACAGCGGCCTCGGGCCGTGGGAGCCGGTGCTGCGCGACGGCAAGCTCTACGGGCGTGGCGCGGCCGACGACGGCTACGCCGTGTTCAGCTCGCTTGCCGCGATCGCGGCGCTGAAGGCGCAGAACATCGCACTGGCACGCTGCGTGGTACTGATCGAGGCCTCCGAGGAAAGCGGCAGCATCGATCTGCCCGCGCACCTCGCGGCGCTCGGCCCGGCGCTCGGGGAGCCCTCGCTGGTGGTGTGCCTGGACGCCGAGTGCGGCAATTACGAGCAGCTGTGGTGTACCACTTCGCTGCGCGGCAATCTGGTCGGGGAACTCTCGGTGCGCGTACTGCAGGAAGGGGTTCACTCGGGCATGGCCAGCGGCATCGCACCAAACCCCTTCCGCATCGCGCAGCTATTGCTCGAGCGGCTGGAGAACCCGCGCGACGGAACGTTGCGCCCAGCGGCACTCGCGGTGAACATGCCCGCCGACCGGCTCGCGCAGATCCGCACCGCCGCCGGCGTGCTCGGCGACGCGGTCGCCGGCAAACTGCCCTGGCTGCAAGGCGTGCGCGCCCTCAGCGATGATCCGGTCGAGCTGCTGATCAACAGCACGTGGAAGGCGACGCTCTCGGTCACCGGCGCCGACGGTCTGCCGCCGACACTCTCGGCAGGGAACGTGCTCCTGCCGGCGCTCACCCTCAAGCTCTCCCTGCGCCTGCCACCGACCTGCGACCCGCAGCGCGCGGCCCGCGCCATAAAAGACCTGCTCGAGCGCGATCCACCCTATGGTGCGCAGGTGCGCTTCGAGCCCGGCACACCCACCGCCGGCTGGAATGCACCCTCATTCGCGCCGTGGCTTGCGAACTCGATCGACTCCGCTTCGCGGCGGATCTACGGCCGCGGCGCGGTGCACGTCGGCTGCGGAGGCACCATTCCGTTCATGGCCATGCTCGGGGAGCGCTTTCCGCGCACGCAGTTCTTCATCACCGGGGTGCTCGGGCCGCATTCCAACGCGCACGGCCCGAACGAGTTTCTACAGCTCGACTACGCCGAGAAGCTCACCGCCTGCGTGTCCCTCGTGCTCGCCGATCATGCGCGCGCGCCGAGTGCCTGAGGCGCTGCACCGGCTCAGCGCATGTGCTTCATCGCGCTCGGACGCACCACCGCGCGCACGCGCTCCCAGCTCTCGCGGTACTGCCCGAGCACAACTGCCCGCACCTCGCCGTCCAACGGCGGAAATTCCGCCGCGAGCATATCGAGCATCAGCGTCCACTTCGGCAGCCCCTTCGGAAAGTTTCCCTGCCGCGTGAACACGACACGCCCCTCCACCGGCACCTCGCCGGCGATGGCCTTCACCGCAGCCACGCGATCGTACAGGCCGCTCTGCGGATTGACGAAGGTGAACCGATGCGCGCCGTCCATCACGGTCCACTCGGCCATCTGATCGCCGCCGAAGATGTTGCCCTGCACTTCGCGCACGTCGATGATCAGGATGCCGTGCACGCTCAAGAGCAGGAAATCGACGTGAAAGCCGGCCCCCATGCCGTCCGGCACCAGCGCATCGATCACATGATCGGCGCCGACCGCGGTGACCGCGAGCCGCAACGCCTTGCGCGCGCGCCTGCGCCGGAACCAGCGTACGAACCACACCAGCGCGATCACGAGCGCCACGCCGAGCGCGAGCAGCGCCCAGGGGACAAACGGCCGTAGTATCTGACTGCTCATCCTCCCGCCTCCCTCGCCTCGTACGCCAGCGCCGCGCGCAGCGCGCCAAGATCGGCCTCGATCTCCCGATAGGCGCTCGGGCGCGCGAACAGCTGCGCGAGCGCCGCCGGTACCGCAATCTCACGTCCGATCAGCGGCTCGACGATCTCGCGAAACTTCGCCGGGTGAGCCGTCGCGACCAACACCCAGCGGCCCGCGCGCCGGCGCCCTTCGCTCAGGCGCGCATAGGCCTCGGCCGCGACGGCCGTGTGCGGACACCAGATCCGCCCGAGCCGCCGGTAGTCGGCGCGGATGCGCGCGCGGATCGCCTCGTCATCGACGCTGCACGCGCTGAGCGCTCCGCGCAGTTGCGCTTCGTCCGGATACAGAGCCCGCAACCGCTCCATGTTGCTCGGATCGCCGACGTCCATCGCCGAGGCAAGTGTGGCCACGCTCGGTCGCGGCCGCCACGGGGCACCGTCGAGGAACTCCGGCACGGTGCGGTTGGCATTGTGCGCGAGTACGATCTCCCCGATCGGCAGTCCGAGCCGGCGCGCCCAGATGCACGCCATCGCGTTGCCGAGATTGCCGCTCGGGATGATGAACGAAACCGGCGCACCGCTCGAACCGGCCAGTGCCAGCGCCGTGGCGGCGTAGTACACCGACTGGGGCAGCAATCGCCCGAGATTGATGCTGTTGGCCGAGGAGAGTTCCCGCGACTCTCGCAGCGGCTGATCGAGCAACGCCTGCTTGGCCAGACGCTGGCAATCATCGAACGTGCCGCGCACCGCGAAGGCGCGCACATTACCGCCCCAGCAGGTCAGCTGCTGCTGCTGGGTGGGCGAGACCCGTCCTTTCGGGAACAGCACCACCACCTCGATTCCGGGCCGGCCGTGGAATGCGGCCGCGACCGCTCCGCCGGTATCCCCCGAAGTGGCCACCAGGATGGTGAGCGTACGCGACCGGGGCTCGCGCAGCCGCGCCAGGCACGCCGCGAGAAAGCGCGCGCCGAAATCCTTGAACGCCGCCGTGGGTCCGTGAAAGAGTTCGAGCACCGCGAGCCGCCCGGACTCGAGGTCCACCACCGGCGCGGGAAAGCTGAAGGCTTCGGCGCAAATCGGCGCCATCGATGCCGCCAGCGCATCACCCTCGGCGAACGGTCCGATCAACCGGGCCGCGAGCGCCGGCAGATCCGGCGCGCCATCCAGGTCCTCCGGCGCAATCGCGGGCCAGCTCTGCGGCACATACAGCCCGCCATCCGGCGCCAGCCCCCCCGCCAGCGCCGCGGCGAAACCCGCCGTAATCCCCGGGTCGCGTGTGCTTTGAAACCGCATGGTTGTCATCGCCTGCCGCGAACCTCAGCCGCTCGCCACGACGCGCGCACCCTGCGGGCGCATGTCCACCACCCACTCATCGAGTGCGGTTCCGTCCGCGCCGAGCGGCACGCGCATCGCCGTGAGCACCGCGGGAGCCTGCGCCTCCAGCGCCCAGGCAAACAGCGCCGGTCCCGCCCCCGAGATCGAGCAACCGAGCGCCCCCGCGGCCATCGCCGCCGCGCGCACCGTGGCAAAGCCCGGAATCAACGCCTGGCGCTGCGGCTCGATCACCACGTCCTGAAACGATGCGCGGATCATGTCCAGATCGTTGGTATAGCACCCGGAGATGAACCCGGCCAGGTTGGCCGTCTGCCAGACGAAATCCGACAGCGTCACGTCGCGCTTGAGCATGGCGCGCGCCTGGCGCGTGGCGAGAAATCTGTGCGGGTGGACGATGACCGCCCGCACCCCTTGCGGAACCGGAATGCGCTTGACCCGCGGCTGATCGATGCCGACGGTCAACACCAGGCCACCGAACAGCGACGGGGAGATGTTGTCCACATGCAGCGAGCCGCTCGCCACCGCCTCGCCCTGCATGGCGAACGTGAGCAGCTGCAGCCGGTCGCAAGGCTCCCCGAGCAGCGCATTCGCCGCGACCACCGCCCCGACCGCCGATGCCGCCGAGCCGCCGAGGCCCGAGCCGAGGGGAATACCCTTCTCGATGCGCATATCGAAACCGAAATCCGGCCCGAGCGCCTCATACAGCGCAAGCAGCGCCCGGCCGGCCGTATTCTCGTTCGGATCGGTGGGCAGCTCGCCGGCGATGCCGCTCACCGCCGAGATGCTCACGCCCGGTCGCTCGGTGCGGCTGACGGTCACCGTGTCGCCGAGCGCCTCGACCGCGAAGCCGAGAATGTCGAAGCCGATCGCAACGTTGCCCACCGAGGCCGGCGCAAACGCCCTCACCCATTGCAGCGCGCTCACAGCCGCGCTCCGAGATAGGTCGACAGGCGCAGCAGATCGGCGAACACGCCGCCGGCGGTCACCTCCGGTCCCGCGCCCGGTCCCTGCACGATCAGCGGATTGTCGCAGTAGCGGCGCGTGGCGAAGCGCACCACGTTGTCCGTGAGCGCGATGTTGGCGAAGGGGTGGTTCGCGTCGAGTTCCGCCAGGCCGACCGTCGCCTGGCCGTCGGCGGCCAGGCGCCCGAGGTAGCGCAACACCTTGCCCCGCCCCCTTGCCCGCTCGAACCGCTCGCGCATGGCGCCGTCCGAGCCCGCCAGACGCGCCATGAACTCCTCGATCGATCCGCTCTCCAACCCTGCGGGCACCAGGCTCTCGATGCGCACGTCGGCGAGCTCGAGTCCGAGTCCCATCTCGCGCCCGAGGATGATCAGCTTGCGCGCCACGTCCATTCCCGACAGATCGTCGCGCGGATCCGGCTCGGTGAAGCCGCGCTGGCGCGCATCGCGCACGATGTCCGAGAAGGCGGTGCCGCCGTCGTAGATGTTGAACAGATACGCGAGCGTGCCGGAAAAGATCCCTTCGATCTGCGTGATCTCATCGCCGGTCTCGCGCAGATCGCGCAGCGTGTGCACCACCGGCAGACCGGCCCCGACGGTCGCCTCGTAGAGGAAATGCGCCCCGCCGGCGCGCCGCGCGGCCTGCAGCGCGCGATAGTAGGACAACTCGGCGCTGTTGGCCTTCTTGTTGGGCGTGATCACGTGGATGCCCGCGCGCAGCCACTCGACATAGCGCGCGGCGATCTCGCCACTCGCGGTACAGTCGATGATCACGGTGTGCGGCAGGTAGTCCACATGCACGTGCTCGATGAAACGCCCGAGGTCCCCGCGCTGCTCGCTGGCCTCGTATTGTGCCCGCCAGTTCGACGAGGCGAGACCGGTTTCCGCAAGCACCATGCGGCGCGAGCCGAGTATGCCCCGCACGCGCAGATCAAGGTTGAACTGCTCGCGCAGGCGCGCGCTCTGCGAGGCGATCTGATCGAGCAGCACCCGACCCACGGTGCCCGGCCCGATGATCCCGACCGAGAGCGTATGCGCCGAGAGGTACAGCCCGGCATGCGCCGCCCGCAGAGCGCGCGTCGTCGAGCGGCCCTCGATGACCACGGAGATATTGCGCTCCGAGGCGCCCTGGGCGATGGCGCGGACATTGACGCCGGAGGCGCCCAGCGCGTTGAACACCTTGGCCGCCACCCCCGGGGTACCCGCCATCCCGTCGCCCACGATCGCGAGAATGGCCAGGTCGGGATCGATCTCGACGTTCTGGATGTGACCCTCGAGCAGCTCGCGCTCGAAAGCGCGGCGGATCACCATCGCCGCCCGTTCACCCTCGCGCTGCGGGATGGCGCAGCAGATCGAATGCTCCGAGCTGCCCTGGGAGATCAGGATTACCGAAATGCCTTCCTCGCGCAGCGCCCCGAACAGCCGGTGCGCCGTGCCGGGAACACCGATCATGCCGGCGCCCTCGAGGTTCACCAGTGCGACCTGCTCGATGCTGGTGATGCCCTTGACCGGCAGGCGCGACTCCGGATGCGCGCAGATCAGGGTGCCGCGCTTCTGCGGTGCGAAGGTATTGCGAATCCAAATGGGAATGCCGCCGCCCACCGCCGGGGCCATGGTCTGCGGATGCAGCACCTTCGCGCCGAAGTAGGCGAGCTCCATCGCCTCGCTGTATGAGAGCGAATCGATCACCGTGGCATCGGGGACGCGGCGCGGATCCGCCGACAACACCCCATCCACGTCGGTCCAGATGTAGATCTCCGCCGCCTGCAGCAGCGCCCCGAAGATCGATGCCGAAAAATCGCTGCCGTTGCGCCCGAGGGTCGTCTGGACACCGCGCCGGTCCGCGGCGATGAACCCGGTGATGATCAGCGTACCCTTGAAGTCCGCATCCACGAGATCGGCGAGGCGCTTGCGCGAGGCGTCCCACTGCACCGCGGGCCCGAGCGGACCCCACTCGATCACCACCACGCGCCGCGCGTCGATCCACTGCATCGGCCCGCGCCGCGTGCCGCGCGCCTCGAGATAGCGATGAAAAAGCTTCGTTGACCAGATTTCCCCGTACCCGGCGATCAAGTCGCGCACGTTCGGCGCGGCCGCTCGCGTGAGCTTGACGGTCTGCAGGATGCCCTCCAGGTCGCGGCAATCGCGATCGAGGCCAGCCCCGTACAGGCGCACCGCATCGCCCGGCAGCAACGCCTCGGCGATCGTGATGTGGCGTTCGCGCAGCGCCGCAACCTGGCCGCGGTAGCGCTCGTCCTGCCCCTCGGCGAGGCTGATCAGCTCGAGCAGCGCGTCGGTGACGCCCTTGCAGGCCGAAAGCACCACGCCGAGCCGCTCGGCCGCGGAGGCGTCGAGGATGCTCGCAACGCGCTCGAAGCAAGCCGCATCGGCGACGCTCGATCCACCGAACTTGTGCACGAACCAGGGCGCGGAATTCGACATGGGCTGGCAAACCACCTGAAGGGAAAGCCGTGCGACTCTACTTATGCGCACCTAAGCGCGCAATGGATCGGCGGAAAGACTGTGCAAACCTGCCACTCGACAGGCGGTGTTCAGGGTGGGAATGGTTAAAATAGACGCAAGATGAACGAGCGCGACATCATCCGGACTCAGCTCGCCACCGAGCGGATCCACGCGGCGCAGGTCGCCAACGCCTGCGCGAGCGTCTATGGCGCGGCGGGTGCGGCCGAGGCGCATACCCCCTTTCGCGACGCGAGCGTCGAGTACCTCGTGTGGGTGCTCAGCCGCTTCGAGCAGCGCGACCAGCTGCTTGCCGAGCTGATCGAGCGTAGCGTCCCGGGCTCGGCCGAGCCTGCCGACCTGCCCGCGGAGCTCGCCACGCTCGCCGCCCGCGCCGGCACCAGCCATCAAGCCCTGACCCGCCTCGAGGCCGCGCTCGCGGCGGCGCCGCAGACCGTCGGCGCAGCCTGGCAGGCATTCGCGCAATTCTTCAATACCGTCTGGTGCCAGCGGCGCGAAGCCATCGAGAGTCAATTTGCGAAGCTGCCGCGCATCGCCGGGTGGTGCGCCGTCGACGCCGATTCGATTCTGGAAGAGCGCGCCCGCTACGCCCGAGTGGCCGCACAACTGCCCCCGGGCGTCACCCTCGTCGGCGCGAGGCAACCCTGAGCGTCCTCCCGATCGGCTTCAGCACCGACTCGGTCCCTGTCCGGCGCCGGGGTGTGGAAAGTGGTCGGATTCGTCCTCGCCGGGCCGCGGCATCAGACAGGCGAAGTCCTTCTCCAGTACAAGCTGCAGCTTTCCGCCCGGCACGTCCCGCTCAGCGCTGACCGTCACTTGATCCGTTCCACACCAGCGCTCGGCGCACGCCGCAGGAAGAGTAAATTCCATGAGGTTAGTTTTATAACTAACTGATATTTCTTTACTTATATCGTCCGTTCGCAGACGGTACACGAACGTCGTTCCGCCCGGAAATTCCGTCCGCGACTCGACCTGCCCGCGCTCGGCCAGCGCTCGGATCTCCCCCTGCGTCAGTCGCAGACGCAGGGCATTGCCTTTGATTCTCAGCTTCATGCACTTGCTCCCGGCTCGATACCCGCCAACGAAAGAATACGCACCGCCAGCAACCGATGCGGCCGGTCGATCATGCGGCCGTCCAGCGCCGTCACACCTGTTCCCGCGGCCTCAAACGCGGCGAGCACGCGGCCCGCCCACTCGATTTCCTCGGCACTGGGGGTGAAGGCGGCATGAATCGGCGGGATCTGGTCGGGATGAATCGCCAGCTTGCCCGTAAATCCGTCGGCCCGCGCCCGCCGCGCCTCGCGCTGCAAGCCCTCGGCATCGCGAAACTCGGCGAACACCCCGTCGAGGGCTTGAACGCCCAGCGCCGCGGCGGCGAGCAAACACGTGGTACGCGCCTGCTCGAATACCGGGCGCAGCGAGCCGTCGGGGCCGCGCTGAGCGGTCACCCCGAGCGCCGCCGACAGATCCTCCATACCCCACGTCAAGCCGGCCAGGCGGCGCGCGCAAGCGCGGTGCGTGGCCGCCGCCTGCGGGTACTGACCGAGCGCCAGCACTGCGGCCGGCGTCTCGGTGCCGATCACGATCAGGCGCGTCGAACCGATTGGGAGTCTGTGGCCGGCCTCGATCGCCTCGAGCGTGAGCGCGATGCGATCGATATCCGCGTAGCTTTCGACTTTCGGCAGCACCAGGCCCGCCGGCCGCCCGGGCAGAACCGCCGTGACATCCTCGTAGAGCCTGCCGCTCGAGAGCGCGTTGACCCGCACCCACAGCTCGGCGGCCGTGCGTTTGGTTTCCCCCTGCAGGAACTCCAGCACCTGGGCGCGCGCGGCCGGGAGCCGGCCTGGCTCGACCGAGTCCTCCAGATCCACGATCAGCGCATCGGCTCCGCTGCCCAGTCCCCGCGCCAGTTTTCGCTCGCTGTCGCCCGGTACGAACAGCAGCGAGCGCAGCACCCGCGCGCCGCTCATTGCGGCCGCTTCAACATCAGCGCCGCGCGGCGGCATGAGGCGACCTCCTCGTCGTGCTGGTTGTAAGCGCGATGGTCGAATATCACGATGCCCGAATCGCCCCGCGAACGGCTCTCGCGCACCGAGTGCACGGTGCTCACCGCCCGCAGCGTGTCCCCCACGCGCACCGGGCGCGGAAACTTGACCTCATCCCAGCCGAGGTTGCCGATGGTGGTGCCGAAGGTGGTGTCATAGACCGACAGGCCCACCAGCAGGCCGAGGGTAAACACGCTATTGACGATGCGCTCGCCGAAGGGCGTATCACGACAGTACTCCGCGTCGAGATGGATGGCAGCCGGATTCATGGTCAGGGCGCAGAACAGCAGGTTGTCAGTCTCGGTGACCGTGCGGCGGACTTGGTGCTCGAAGCGCTGTCCGACGGTGAACTCCTCGAAGTACAGTCCCATCGTTGCCCCTTTGCGCCCGACTCGGCGAGAGCACCATTATCGCACCACCGGCCGGCGGCTCATAACCGGGCGGGGGGAGTGCCAAACCACACGGTATTTAGCCCGCCTCGGCACCACGCCTATAGTGCGGCCGCATGTACCGCTACGATGCGCTCGACCAGGCGTTCCTCGAGCAGCGGGTTGCGGAATTCCGCGACCAGACGCGCCGCTTCCTCGCCGGATCGCTCTCCGAGGAGGAATTCAAGGCTTTGCGCCTGCGCAACGGCCTGTATATCCAGCGTCATGCGCCGATGCTGCGCATCGCCATACCGTACGGACTGCTCAGCACCCGCCAGCTCCGCGCGCTCGCCGCGATCACCCGCCGCTACGACCGCGGCATCGGACACGTCACGACGCGGCAGAACCTGCAGCTGAATTGGCCGCAGCTGCCCGAGGTGCCGGACATCCTCGCCGAACTGGCCGAAGTGCAGATGCACGCCATACAGACGAGCGGCAACTGCGTGCGCAACGTGACCAGCGACCACCTCGCCGGGGTCGCCCCCGACGAGATCGAGGATCCCCGCCCGTACTGCGAGCTGATCCGCCAGTGGGCGACGCTGCACCCCGAGTTCACCTACCTGCCGCGCAAGTTCAAGATCGCCGTCAGCGGCTCGAGCGCGGACCGCGCCCTGATCCAGGCGCACGACATCGGCCTGCGCATTCGAGACAACGCCGGCGGACCGCTCGGTTTCGAGGTCTGGGTCGGAGGGGGGCTCGGCCGCCAGCCCATCCTCGCCCAGCGCGTGCGCGAGTTCCTGCCGGCCGAGGAACTGTTCGCCTACCTCGAAGCGGTGCTGCGCGTCTACAACCGCCTCGGCCGGCGCGACAACATCCACAAGGCACGCATCAAGATCCTGGTCAAGACCCTCGGTATCGAACGGATGCGCGAGCTGATCGAGCAGGAATGGCGCAGCGGACGCGAGCACTCGCCGCGACTGAGCCCCGAGCAGCTCGCGCGCGTGCGCGCGCATTTCGAGCCGCCGCCCTATGAGACCCGCCCCGACATCGACCCGACCCGCGGCCGCGAGGCACCGTTTCTCGCCTGGTATCGCTACAACACGCGCGCACACCGCGTCAGCGGCTACCGCGCGGTGTTCGTGAGCCTCAAGGCCCATGGCCGCAATCCCGGCGACATCACGGCAGGCCAGATGGAGGCGGTGGCGGATCTGGCCGAGGAGCTGAGCTTCGGCGAGGTGCGCACCACGCATGATCAGAACCTGGTGCTCGCCGATGTGCCGCAGACCGAGCTGTACCGGCTGTGGCTGCGCCTGCGCGAGCTCGAGCTCGCCACGGCCAACATCGGCACGCTCACCGACATGATCGCCTGTCCGGGACTGGATTTCTGCTCGCTCGCGAATGCCGGGACATTGAGTGTCGCGCGGGCCATCCAGGCGCGCTTCGATGACCTGGACTACCTGTACGATCTCGGTCCGATCGAACTGAAGATGTCCGGCTGCATGAATGCCTGCGGTCATCATCACATCGGCCACATCGGCATCCTTGGCGTCGACAAGCACGGCGAGGAGTGGTACCAGATCACCCTCGGTGGCGCCGGCAGCGGCCGCGCCGCCCTCGGCGAAGTCATCGGTCCGTCGGTGCCGCAGGCGCAGGTTGCGGCCACCCTCGAGCGCATCGTCGAGGTTTACCGCGATGAGCGCGCCGACGGCGAGTACTTCATCGATACGGTGCGGCGCATCGGCATCGAGCCCTTCAAGGAACGTGTCTATGCGACGGATCTTGCGGCAGCGTGAGTGGGTCATCGATCACTGGCGCTACCCCGGCGAGCCCGCCAGCCAGACCGATGACCTCGTCGTGCCGCTGGCCGAGCTGCACGCGCAACCCGGCCAATCGTTGCGGCGCGGCGGTAAGCTCGGCGTGCGGCTCACGCCGGCGGACGATCCCGAACAGCTGCGCGCCGACCTGCCGCGACTGAGCCTCGTCGCGGTGGAATTCCCCAACTTCAGCGACGGCCGCGGCTTCACGCAGGCGACGGTCCTGCGCCGGCTCGGTTTTGCCGGCGAGGTACGCGCCGTGGGCGCCGGTGTCAAGCGCGACCTGCTCTTGCTCATGGCCCGCTGCGGCTGCGATGCTTTCGATCTGGCCGAGGGCGAGGACCCGCAGAGCGCCCTGCAGGCCCTCGGGCGCTACAGCGTCGCCTACCAGAAGGCCGAGCCGCTGCCGGCTGTCGAACGCGTGCGCTTCGGCGCGTGAGCATGCCCCGGCTCAGTCACGTGCACAGTCCTTGTTGAGTGCGGCCCAATGCGCGGCGCGCTCGGCGGTGAGAGCCCCGGCGGGCAGCTGCCAGCGCCAGTTGCGCCAACCACGGGTACCGGGCGTATTGAGGCGTGCCTCGGAGCCGAGGCCGAGCAGATCCTGCAGCGGAATCACCGCCAGCGGCGCCGCCGAGGCGAGCACGACCCGCACGATCGCTTCCGGCACCGACTCCGGCTGCAGCTCGAGCGTCTGATCGACATAGCGCCGGGTGCCGGCATCGAGGCTCTCGTACCAGCCGAGCGTGGTGTCGTTGTCGTGCGTGCCGGTATAGGCGATGCAGTCAGCGGTGAAATGCCGGGGCAGATGCGGGTTGTCGGGCGAGCCGTCGAAGGCAAATTGCAGCACGCGCATACCGGGCAGCGCGAACGCCTTGCGCAGCGCCGTCACGTCCACGGTGATCACCCCGAGGTCCTCGGCCGCGATCGGCAATACCCCCCACTCCTGTCGCAGGCGCTCGAGCACCTCGTGCCCCGGGGTCGGGCACCAGCGGCCACCGCGCGCATCGGGTGCCCCGGCCGGAACCGCCCAATGCGCGGCGAACGCCCGGAAGTGATCCACCCGCAGCAGGTCGACACGCTCGAGCTGCGCGCGCACGCGCGCCCGCCAGAACGCGAAGCCGTCGCGCCGCATGGCCGGCCAGTCGTACAACGGATTGCCCCACACCTGGCCCCCTTCGGAAAAGTAATCCGGCGGCACACCCGCCACGGCAGCCGGCCGGCCCTCGGGAGTCAGCTGGAACTGCTCGCGGTCCGTCCAGGTCTCGGCCGACATCGGTCCTATGTAGAACGGCAAGTCGCCGAAAAGCCGCACGCCGTGCGCGTGCGCGTACTCGTGCAATCTGCGCCATTGAACGAAGAAGGCGAACTGCTCGGCGCGCACTTGCTCGATCCGCGCGGCGCGCTCGTGCCGCAGCCGCCGCAGCGCCGCCGGTTCGCGCTCGCGCAGCGGCTCCGGCCAGCTCCACCACGGTGCACCGCCGAACGCCTCGCTCGCCGCCTCGAACAGCGCGTAGTCCTCGAGCCACTGGGCCGTTGTCTCGAGAAATGCGGAGCGGTCGGCCGCATCGCCCGGCGGCTCGGCCGGATCGAGCAGCGCCGGCGCGCCGGCAAAATCCGAGCGCGCAAAATACGGCGAGCGGTCCGCGCCGGTCGGCCCGACGGGCAGAAACTGCCAGACGGTGAACCCCGCGGCGGCCAGCCAGTCGATGAAGGCGCGCCCGCCGCGACCGAGCGGCCAGCGCAGCGAGCTCAGATGCGCCAGCACCCCGGCGCGGCGCCGGTCGAGCACGGATAGACGTTCGGCGCCCAGGGTTTGCTCCGCGGTGCGCAGCTCAGCGCTGCGGCAGCGGCACGTCCGCGAACAGCGCGGCGGTCGCGGCCGGATTGCCGGCCCGATGAGCCCGCTCGACCAGCCGTCGCTCCAGATGCGGGGCGAGCAGCTGCGCAAACTCGTACATGTAGCCGCGCAGCAGCGCCCCGCGGCGAAACCCGAGCCAGGTCGTGTGCGCGGGCAGCAGGTGCGAGGCATCGAGCACCGCAAGGTCCTCGGCCCCCTCGGCGACCGCCATCGGCGCGACGATACCGACTCCGAGGCCGAGCCGAACGTAGGTGACGATCACATCGGCGTCCTGTGCGGTGATCGCGACATTCGGGGTATGGCCCGCCCGGGAAAACGCCTCGTTCAGCGAGGACGGTCCGCTGAAGCTGAACGTGTAGGTGATCAGCGGGTAGGCGGCGAGCGCCCGGTAGGTCAACCGATCCAGGCGCGCCAGCGCGTGCGCGCGCGGCACGATCACCACCCGGCTCCAACGGTAACAGGGCAGCAGCGTCAGTGCGGCGAAGCGCTGCTCCGAGCCGGTTGCGATGACGCAATCGATGCGGTCCTGCGCCATCATCTCGGCGATCTGCTCCGAGGTACCCTGGTGCAGATTCAAGCGCACGTTCGGATAGCGCGCACGAAACGCCTGGATCACCGCCGGAAGTACGTAGCGCGCCTGAGTGTGCGTCGTGCCGATCGACAAACTCCCCCGCCCCTCGTCGCGCAGCTCCGTCGAGAGCGCGCGGATGCTCTGCACCTGCTGCAGCACCTGCAGCGCCCGGTCGATCACCTCCTGACCGGCCGGCGTGATGCGGGTGAGCGTGCGCCCCTCGCGCAGGAAGATCTGAAACCCCAGCTCGTCCTCCAGCAGCTTGATCTGCTTGCTCACCCCGGGCTGAGAGGTGTGCAGCTTCTCGGCCGCGGCCGTGATGTTCAGGCCGCTCTGGGCGATCGCGGCCAGATAGCGCAACTGGTGCAGTTTCATGGCCGGGAAGCGTAGCGCAATGGCTCGGGAGCATCCATAACCGCTCCGTAGTGCCTCAGAAGCAATCATTCGTTCTGCGCCGCACCCCCCCTGGATATAGTCCCGCGCATCATGGCTGAGCTGTTGAACCCGATCGAGCACAAGGCACATACCGTGCGCGAGCGGCTCGCCGCCGCATTGCGGGCGCACCCGAGGCTGGTGTATGCCAACAGCCTCGGCGCTGAAGCCATGGTGCTCACCGACATCATCTGGACGCACCTGCCCGAGATCGACATGTTCAGCATCGACACGGGGCGTCTCCACCAGGAAACCTACGATCTGGTGGAAAAGCTGCAGTGGCGCTACCGGCGCATACTGCGGATGGTGCACCCCGACGCCGCGGCGCTCGAGCGACTCACCGCCGCCCAGGGGGTCAACGGCTTCTACCACAGCCTGGAGGCACGCCTCGAGTGCTGCCGGGTGCGCAAGCTCGAGCCTTTCGGCCGCGCCATTGCCGGCTATGACGGGTGGGTGACCGGCGTGCGCCACGAGCAATCGACGATGCGCGCACGCGCCCAACCGCTGGAATGGGACGGCGAGCACGGTCTGTACAAGGTAAGCCCGCTGCTTGAGTGGACCGAGGCCGAGGTGTGGCAGTACATCCGCGCCCGCAAACTGCCGTACAACGTGCTGCACGACCGTCAGTTCCCCAGCATCGGCTGCTCGCCCTGCACGCGCGCCATCCAGCCCGGAGAGAGCCGGCGCGCCGGCCGGTGGTGGTGGGAGCACCCCGAGTCCCGTGAATGCGGCCTGCACCCCAGAGTGCGTCCGGCGACGGCCCAGGCCTGAGCGCCGCGGCAAGCGGCTTGGACCACCTGCCCATCTTCCTGCAGCTGCGCGCCACGCCGGTCGCCGTGGTCGGCGGCGGGCACGTTGCCGAACGCAAGATCGAGCTGCTGCTGCGAGTGGGCGCGGACGTCACGGTGATAGCGCCACGACTGTGCCAGACGCTCGCCGCGCGCGCCGCCGCGGGCAGCCTCACGCACCGGGCCGAGGCCTTTGCACCGCCGCACCTCGAGGGAATGCGGCTGGTCATCGCCGCGACGGACCGCAGAGAGGTCAACGCGGCGGTTTCGGCCGCGGCGCGCGCGCGGGCCCTGCCCGTGAATGTCGTCGATGATGCCGAACTCTCCTCGTTCTACTTCCCGGCCATCATTGACCGCGCACCGTTGATCGTTGCGGTGGGCTCGGGCGGCCAGGCACCGGTGCTGGCCCGCTGGGTACGCGAGCAGATCGAGGCACTCTTGCCCGCAACGCTCGGGTCTCTGGCCCGCTTCATCGGCGAGCGGCGCAAGCGCGTACAGCGCGCGCTCGCGCCGGGCGCCCGGACGGCGTTCTGGGAGCGCATCGTGCGCGGCGCTGCGGGCACGCACATTCTGCAGGGCGACGCGCACGGCGCACGAAACGACTTCGAGCGCGAGCTGCATGCGGCGCAGGCGGCCGCCTCGCGCCTCACCGACGCGCGCCGCCTCGGGGAGGTCTACCTCATCGGCGCCGGCCCCGGCGATCCGGACCTGCTGACGCTGCGGGCGCTGCAGCTGCTGCAGCAGGCCGATGTCATCCTGTATGACCGCCTGGTTCCCGAGGCGGTACTGGAGCGCGCGCGTCGCGACGCCCGCCGCGTGTTCGTTGGCAAGGGCTCCAGCTGCGAACCGCGCAGAGCACACACCGATCAGGCGCAGATCGAGGAACTCATGGTCCGTTTGGCGCGCTCCGGAGAGCGTGTGGCGCGCTTGAAGGGCGGCGACCCGTTCGTCTTCGGTCGCGGCGGCGAGGAGGTAGACGCGCTGGCGCAGCACGGCATTCCCTTCACCATCGTGCCGGGCATTACCGCGGCGCTCGCCGCCGCCGCCGCCGCTGCCATACCCCTGACGCAGCGCACTATCGCCCAGAGCCTGACATTCGTCACCGGCCACGCGCTCGATGAGCAAACCCTCGACTGGGCCGCTCTTGCGCGACCCCACCAGACGGTGGTCTTCTATATGGGTGTGGCGCATCTGGAGCATATCTGCACGCGGCTCAGCGCCGCCGGGGCACAGCGTACCCTCCCGGCCGCACTGATCGAGCGCGCCACGCTGCCCGGACAGCGGGTCGTGCGCGGCTCGCTCGCGAGCATCGCCGCGCTCGCGCGCGAGGCGCGCATCACGCCCCCGGCGCTGCTGCTGGTCGGGGAAGTCGCCGCGCTCGGCGCCGAGGCAACTGCGGCCGAGGGGCCGGTGGACCTCGAACGGCATTTTGAGGCCCCCCTCGTACCGGCGGAGGACACCAGTGAGCATTGACGATGGGTTTATCGCAACGGTTGGCCAGACACCGCTCATCCGGCTCAGACGTCTCAGCGAAGCGACCGGTTGCGAAGTGCTCGGCAAGGCCGAGTTCCTCAACCCCGGCGGCTCGGTCAAGGATCGCGCGGCGCGCGCCATCGTGCTCGCCGCCGAACGCAGCGGCGCCCTCGTCCCCGGCGGCACGGTCGTCGAAGGCACTGCGGGCAACACCGGGATCGGCCTGGCGCATGTGTGCAATGCCCGGGGCTACCGCTGCGTCATCGTGATGCCCGACAACCAGTCACCGGAAAAATACCGCCTGCTGAGCACCCTCGGCGCCGAGGTGCACACGGTTCCGGCAGTGCCGTACAGCAATCCCAACCAGTACCAGAAGGTCGCACAGCGCCTCGCGGCGCACCTACCCAACGCAATCTGGGCCAACCAGTTCGACAACACCGTCAACCGCCAGGCGCACATCGACACCACCGGCCCGGAGATCTGGGCGCAGACCGGCGGACGGATCGACGCGTTCACCTGCGCCTCGGGCACCGGCGGCACTTTCGCCGGCGTGAGCCATTTCCTGAAGTCCAAGCGCAAGGCCGTGCGCTGCGTGCTCGCCGATCCACCCGGCAGCAGCCTGTATGAATACGTGCGCAGCGGCACGCTCAAGGCGACCGGCTCCGGCTCGATTACCGAGGGCATCGGCATCGGCCGCGTCACGGCCAACCTCGAGGACGCGCCGATCGACGCCGCGATCCATATCGAGGACAGCGAGACCGTCGGCCACGTCTACCGCCTCCTGTACGAGGAAGGGCTTTTCCTGGGGAGCACCAGCGGCATCAACGTGGCCGCCGCCGCGCGCGTGGCCGGCGAGCTCGGTCCGGGCCACACGGTGGTGACGGTGCTGTGCGATGGCGGCGCGAAGTACCAGTCGCGCCTGTTCAACCGGGAATGGCTCGCGCAGAAGGGACTCGCGCAGTTCGCGCCGCCGCCCCCCCGAGGCGAGCCGATCGACGTGCGCCTCGTCATGCCGGACTGATCCGCCGGCGCCTCAGTCCGGGACCGGACGCGCGAGGATCTCGCGCACGAACCGGATCCGGGCGCGCAGCTGGTAGAGCTGCTCGGCGTGCGAGCCCGGCATCCGCCGCAGGATCACCGCCCGCTCGATGGCGTGCAGGCGCTCGAGCAGCGCCAGCCGCCGCGCCGGTGTCAGCGACTCGAGCGATTCGCGCTCCAGGGCCATCAGTTCCGCGTAGCGGCGGTGGATACGGCGCTTGACCCGCCAACCGTACAGCTGGGGCACATAGGCCAGCCCGGGGATGAGCACTACGACGATCGGCACCATCACCACCGCGATACGGCTGAGCAGACTCGCGAGCCAGAACGGCAGATAACGATACATGAAGCTCTTGTCGCCCGTTTTGTAATAACGGGCCGCCTGCCGGTCCAGCCGGTAGCGATAGGTGGAGGTATTGGGAAACTCGCGCGCCGCGTGCAGCACGCTGGCCCGGCCGTAGATCCGCTGCGCCGTCTGGATCAGCAGATCGCACAAGGCCGGACGCAGATTCTTGTGCGCGATCAGCTCGACGGCCGCAGCGAGCAGCGTGATTCGCCGGTGAGGCAGGTTGCGCGCCAGGTCGAAGGTGCCGGCTGGAATACTCAGCTTGTGCAGCAGCGGAAAGCGCCGCACGTAGGCGTTGGCCTGGGTGAAGGCGAACAGCCGGATCCCGCTCGTGCGCAGCATCTTGTCGATGACCGGTGGCGGAGTCGAATTCCCGGTCAGGAAGATCGCATCGACCCGCCCGGCCAGCAGCGCCGCGCGCGCCGCCGTCCCTGCGAGCCCGAGCAGCCGGGTGGGCCCGCCGGGAACGATGCCGTTGGCCTTCAGCAGCGCCAGCGCCAGCTCGCGCGTGCCGCTGCCGGGCTTGCCGATGGCGATGCGCTCGCCGCGCAGCTGCGCGAGCCGCTGCAGCCGGCGGCCGCGGTAAAAGATGGTCAGCGGCTGATAGAACATGCTGCCGAGGGAGACGAGGCGGTTGGAGCGGTTGCGCTTGCCCCGCGCCGCGGATCCGGCCGTCTCGGAGAGGAGGGTGCTCGAGCGCACCAGCGCGATGTCCACCCTGGAGTGCGCAGCGCTCAGCCGCCGCAGATTCTCGGCCGAGCCCCGCGAGGGCAGGACGTGCAGCGTGACACCGCTGCGGGCGAGTATCGTCTTGAAGCGCTCGGCGTCGATCTCGAAGCTGCTGCCCGGCGGTCCGCCGCTCATCGTCAAGGTCCGCGGCGTTTCCGGCTGCGTGAAATGCACCGTCAACCAGATCGCCACGGCGCTGACGAGCAGGATGGGCACCAGCGCGTCCGCCAGATCACCCCAGGAGATGGTGGTGATCTTCAGCGCGAAGCTGTGCTCGGCGCTCTTGCGCTGCCCCGAATCCTCCGGTTGCCGCTTCGGTTCCATGCCTAGGCGAGTCTACCAAAGCCACGACGGCGCGCCTGCGCGGCCGTATACTCTGCCGTCGAGTCACCGCAGGAGATGCGCAGCATGGCCAAAGTTCTCGTTTTGTATTACTCGTCCTACGGTCACGTCGAACGTATGGCCGAAGCCGTGGCCGAGGGCGCGGCGGCTGTACGCGGCAGCGTGGTCAGCGTGAAGCGCGTTCCGGAATTGGTGCCCGAGGAGACCGCGCGCAAGGCGGGTATGAAGATCCAGCAAAAGGCGCCAGTTGCCAGTACCGATGAACTGGCCGACTACGACGCCATCATCTTCGGCACACCGACGCGCTTTGGCAACATGGCCGCGCAGATGCGCAATTTCCTCGATCAGACCGGCGGTCTTTGGGTCAAGGGCGCCCTGGTCGGCAAAGTCGGCAGTGTGTTCGTCTCGACGGCGACCCAGCACGGCGGCCAGGAGACCACGATCACGAGCTTCCACAACACCCTGCTGCATCAGGGGATGATCATCGTGGGTCTGCCGTACGCCTTTGCGGGCCTGACCCGCATGGACGAGCTCAGCGGCGGCAGTCCCTACGGCGCCACGACCCTCGCCGGCGGCGACGGCTCCCGTCGCCCGAGCGAGAACGAGCTTGCCGGAGCACGCTTCCAAGGCCGGCACGTCGCCGAGATCGCCGCCCGACTGGTGCACGGGGCGGGCGAGCGTGGTCCGGCGCCACAGGAGATGCACAACCCGACGGAAACCACCGGTCCGCGCAGCGGCTAGCCGGCAATCGCGGCTCAGGCCGCCGTGCGCTCCGCGTCCCCCGGGCCACGGCCCGGGGACTTGCTGCGGGCATCGGCGGGCGAGCCGAGCGCCTCCTGGAGCGCCCCCGAGACCTCCTCGACCCACACGAACTGCAGCGTGGCGCGCACGCTCGCAGGGATCTCCTCCAGATCACGCCGGTTGCGCGCCGGCAGGATCACCTTGCGAATGCCGGCACGCGCGGCCGCAATCGTCTTCTCCTTGATGCCGCCGACCGGCAACACGAGGCCCCGCAAGCTGATCTCACCGCTCATGGCGACATCCGGGCACACCGACTGGCGCTTCAGCAGCGAGGCCAGCGCGACGTACATCGCAACGCCGGCGCTCGGACCGTCCTTGGGGATCGCCCCGGCCGGCACGTGCACGTGGATGTCGCTCTGGTCGAACAGCTTCGGATCGATGGCGAGTTCCTCGGCCTGCGCCTTGACGAGACTCAGCGCCGCCTGGGCGGACTCCTTCATGACATCGCCGAGCTGCCCGGTCAGGATCAGCTTGCCGGTGCCGGGCAGGCGCGCCGCCTCGATGAACAGGATGTCGCCCCCGACCGGCGTCCAGGCCAGCCCGGTCGCCACGCCCGGCACCGAAGTGCGCTGCGCGACCTCGTTCTCGAAGCGCGCCGGACCCAACACCTCGGGCACGTTCTCGGCCTGGAAGCGCACCGCGCTCTCCTTGCCCTCGGCGATACGCATGGCCGCGCTGCGCAACAGCGCGCCGATCTCCCGCTCGAGGCTCCGGCACCCCGACTCGCGGGTGTACTCGTGTATGATCCGCAGCAGCGCTGCATCCGCGATTTCCACCCGGGCGGCGTCGAGCCCATTCGCCTCCAGCTGGCGCCTCACCAGATAGCGCCGCGCGATCTGCAGCTTCTCCTCATCGGTGTAGCCGGTCAGTTGAATGATCTCCATGCGGTCGCGCAGCGGTCCCGGGATCGTCTCGAGCACGTTCGCGGTGGCGATGAACAGCACGTGCCGCAGGTCGAAGGGCAAACCGAGGTAGTTGTCGCGAAAGGTCGAGTTCTGCTCCGGATCGAGCACCTCGAGCAGCGCCGACGCCGGATCGCCCTGGAAGCTCGCGCCGACCTTGTCGATCTCGTCGAGCATGAATACGGGATTACGCGTGCCGGCCTTGCGTATGCCTTGGATGATGTTGCCGGGCAACGCCCCGATGTAGGTGCGCCGGTGACCGCGGATCTCCGCCTCATCATGCACGCCGCCGAGGCTGGCGCGCACGAACTTCACGCCGAGCGCACGCGCCACACTTTGGCCGAGCGAGGTCTTGCCCACACCCGGCGGCCCGACGAAGCACAGAATCGGACTGCGGCCATGCGGATTGAGCTTGCGCACCGCCAGGTACTCCAGGATCCGCCGCTTGATCTTCTCCAGGCCGTAGTGATCCTCCTCGAGTACCTTGCGCGCGCGCTCGATGTCGATGTCCTCGGCGTCCGACTTGCTCCACGGCAGTGCGACCAGCCAGTCAAGATAGGTGCGCACCATGCCGTGTTCGGGGCTCGCCTCGCTCATGCGGCGCAGCCGGTTGAGTTCCTTGCGCGCCTGCTCCTCGACTTCGGGCGGCATGTGTGCGTCCTCGACCGCCTTGTCGAGTTCGGCGAGCTCGCTCCCCTCGCCCTCGCCCTCGCCGAGCTCCTTCTGCAGCTGGTGCAGCTGCTCGCGCAGCACCGCCTCACGCTGGCGCTCACCGAGGGCCGCCTGAGTCTGCTCGGCGATCTCGCGGGTGACCTTCAGCACTTCGAGGCGATGGGTCAGGATCTTCATGACCTTGTCGAGGCGTTCGCGCAAATCGACGGTCTCGAGCACGTCCTGCTTTTCTTCCGACTTGACTTCCATGAAGCTGACGATGAGGTCGGCGAGCTGTCCGGCGGACTCGATCCCCCGGACCGTTCGCGCCAGCTCCGCGGGCGCCTGTGGCAGCAGCGACAACGCCTCCACCGCGCGCTCTTTCAGGACCTCCCTGCGTGCCTCGATGTCCGCACCCGTGACCGCCGGCTCGGCAATCGACTCGACGCGCGCGGCGAGGAACGGCTGCTCGCGCACCATCTCCACGAGCCGGAATCGGCTTTCGCCCTGGCAGACCAGGTGATGGGCGCCATCGTTCCCGGTGATGTAGCGAACCACCGTGGCAAGCACGCCCACGCCGTGCAAATCACTCGCGGCCGGCTTCTCGACCGCCGGATCCCGCTGCAGCACCAAGCCCACCTTGCGCCCAGTGCGCACCGCCTCCTGCGCGGCGGCGATGCTCTCCTCCCGTCCGAGCGTCACCGGCAATACGATGCCGGGAAACAGCACCACGTTGCGCATTGCAACGATGGGCACCACATCCGCCGGCAGCGGCGGCAGCTCGCTGCGGGGCCCGCAGGACGCGTTCGGTGTGTCCGTCATAAATCACTCTCCATCACCCGCACCAGGCGCACCTCGAGGCAACCGTGCTCGTAACGGGTGGCCGACAGGACCAGCGGCACGCCCGAGAGCGGAATCCGGCGGACGAAACTCCCATATGGAATCTCCAGGCGGCGGATCACCGCATCCGGATGGGCGAGCTTCCAGCGGCGCTCGGCCCTGACGACGAGCGCGGCGGGCTCGAGCCGCAGCTCGATGTCCTCCAGGGCGACTCCCGGCAGGGCGAACACGACCACCACCCCCTCGGCAATCTCCTGAATGTCCACCGGCGGCGCCCAAACCGCGGCATCGGCCCCTGGCCCCACGTAGCGCAGCAACCGCCGCTGGGCCCGCTCGGCCGCGTCCACCAGCTCGCAGGCCTCGTCCCACATCCACCCGTATTGTCGCTCGCTGCTCATGCGCCATACTCCGAAGCGGCAGATGCACCGCCCACTGCCGCGCAAGCCGGCTTCAGCGCCGACCGCCCTTGTACAAGAGATGCGGCCGGAAACGGCTAACTCAAGGCGTGCGCGCGGCAGCTTATGGGTCCCTCCGCACGAGCCGCCGCGCCATCAGGAAGGATGCGTATCATCACGATGCGCGGATGCAACTGCCCCTGCCGTTTCTCACGCAAAGCTCGCGCCGGCGCTGCTTGGAAGCCGTCCAGGCGCCCCAGTGAGCGCAACGGAGGATGGGCGACGTTCCCCACCGTCGCATAGGCTCGTCTCGGGACAACTCCCGCGCAGAATGCCCGGCGGGCCACGCCGGGATCGGACCGCTCATCTTGCGCGGCCGTACGCCGCCGTGGGCACGGCGCCGCCGGTGTCTCAACCGCCCGGAACCGCCTGCTCGCTCACCAGGGTCAGGACATCGTATTGCGCGACCGTCGCGCCATCCTGATTGGTGATCTGTGTATCCCAGCGCACCTCGCCATAGCCCTGCCCCGCGCGCAGCGACTTCTCCTTGCAGGTCAGGCGGACCTTGATCCGATCGCCGGGCTTGACCGGCTGCGTGAAACGCAAAGCGTCGATGCCGTAGTTGGCCAGCACCGGGCCCAATGGCGGATCGACGAACAGTCCTGCCGCGGCCGCGATGAGCAAATAACCATGCGCGACCCGCCCGCCGAAGATCGGATTGCGCCGGGCGGCCGCCTCGTCCATGTGCGCATAGAAGTAATCCCCCGAGATCGCCGCGAAGCGCTCGATGTCCTGCAGCGTCACCTCCCGCTCGCCGGAGCGGAACGTGTCACCGATACGCAACGCGCCGAAGGGCTGACGGAACGGATGTACGCCCGGATCGAGTTCCCGGGATCCTCTGACCCAGCGCCCCATGACGGCGCTGAGCACATCGGGCGTGCCCTGCACCGCCGTGCGCTGCATGTAGTGCAGCACCCCGCGGATTCCACCCATCTCCTCACCGCCGCCGGCCCGTCCCGGCCCGCCGTGCACCAGGTGCGGCAGCGGCGAGCCGTGGCCGGTCGAGTCCTTGGCGCAGTGGCGGTTGACCACGAGCACGCGGCCATGAAACGGCGCAAGCCCCAGCACCAGCCGCGCCGCAAGCGCATCGTCCGCAGTAAACACCGAGCCGACCAGGCTCCCCCCGCCACGGCGCGCCAACTGCATGGCCGATTCCACCGTGTCGTACGTCACCACCGTGCTGACCGGGCCAAAGGCCTCGACCTCGTGCACCGCGTGAGCGTGCGCGCCGTCGTCGCACCGCAGCAGCGTCGGCGCGACGAATGCGCCGCGCTCGGCATCGACGCCGGTAAGCTTCGGCGCAGCGATTCCGCCGCACACGACTTGCGCCTCGCGCGCCAGGCGCCCCAGCTGCTCGAGCACCTCGCGGCGCTGGGCGAGCGAGGCGAGCGGTCCCATGCGCACCGTCGCGTCGCGCGGGTTCCCGATGATCACCTGCTCGAGCGCGGCGCGCAGCGCATCGATCAGCGCGGCACTGTGCACCGCCGGCACGATCGCCTTACGAATGGCGGTGCACTTCTGTCCCGCCTTGACGGTCATCTCCCGCACCACTTCCTTCACGAACAGATCGAACTCGGGGCTGTCCGGACCGGCATCGGGCCCGAGAATGCACGAGTTCAGCGAGTCGGTCTCGGCGGTGAACCGCACCGACCGATCGAGCACCCGGGGATGGGCGCGCAGCCTGCGCGCGGTCGAGGCCGAGCCGGTGAAGGCAATCGTGTCCTGACAGGTCAGGTGATCGAACAAGTCGCCGACACCCCCGCAGATCAACTGCACGGCGCCCTCCGGCAGCTCACCCGACGCGATGATCAGCCGAAAGGCGAGCTCGGCGAGGTAGGCGGTGGCCGTGGCGGGCTTCACGACGGCCGGCACCCCGGCGAGCAGTGTCGGCGCAAGTTTCTCCAACATCCCCCAGACCGGGAAGTTGAAGGCGTTGATGTGCACCGCGGCACCCTCGAGCGGCAGGTAAATGTGCTGGCCGAGAAAGCTGCCGCTTTTCGCCAACGACTCGGTCTGGCCGTCGACGTACACATAGCCGTCCGGCAGTTCCTTCATGCCCTTGCTCGCGTAGACGAACAGCGTGCCGATGCCCCCGTCGATGTCGATCCAGGAATCGGACTGCGTCGCACCCGTGGCGTACGACAGCCTGTAGAGTTCCTCCTTGTGCTCGGTGAGGAATCTGGCGAGCCCCTTCAAGCGCGCGGCGCGCTCGTGAAAGCTCAGGCGGCGCAGATTGGCGCCGCCAACGGCGCGGGCATGCTCGAGCACGGCGGCAAAGTCAAGACCCTCGCTCGAGGCGCTGGCGATCACTTCTCCGGTGCTCGCATCGCGCAGCGCCGCGCCGCCGCCCGCGCCGCTCACCCATTCCCCTGCGATGTAACTGCGCAATTGCATCGGCTGTCCCCTGCTGTGTCATCGACCCGTGAATCGCGGTTCGCGCCTGGCGATGAACGCCGCGACCCCTTCGGCATAATCGGCGCTGTAGCCGAGCTCGCGCTGCGCGTCCCGCTCCGCTTCGAGCTGTTGCTCGAGCGTGCGGCTTGCGCTTGC
The DNA here is from genome assembly GCA_021843755.1 of Pseudomonadota bacterium. Taxonomy (GTDB): domain Bacteria; phylum Pseudomonadota; class Gammaproteobacteria; order Steroidobacterales; family Steroidobacteraceae; genus 13-2-20CM-66-19. The sequence goes on along the minus strand of JAKBWB010000038.1, from coordinate 44,883 downwards.
CGAGATCAATTGCTTGGCGCGCGCCAGCGCGCGGGTCGGGGCGGCGGCCAGCCGCTCGGCGAGCGAATCGACCTCCGGCCCGAGCTCATCGTCCTCCAGACAGCGCCAGATCAGACCCCACTGCGCCGCCTGCGTGGCCGGCAGCTTCTCCCCGAGGAGCGCCAGTCCCATCGCGCGCGCCGACCCGACCAGCCGCGGCACGAACCACGTGCCGCCGCAATCCGGTACCAGGCCGATACGCGCGAACGCCTGCACGAAACTCGCCGAGCGCGCCGCCAGCACCAGATCGCAGGCGAACGCGATATTCGCGCCCGCGCCGGCCGCCACGCCGTTGACCGCGGCGATGACCGGCAACGGCAGCCGGCGCAACATCAGGATCAACGGGTTGTAATAGCGCTCGATCGACTCCCCAAGGTCCGCCGGCGCGCCTCCCGGGGCACTCGGCCGATCGCCGAGGTCCTGTCCGGCGCAAAAACCGCGGCCGGCACCGGTGAGGATCAACACTCGCGCCTCGGTGTCGGCCGCGAGCGCCGTGAGCGCGTGGCGCACCTCCTGGTGCATGAGCGTATTGAAGCTGTTGAGGCACTCCGGCCGATTCAGCGTGAGGCGGGCGATGCCAGCGGCAACCGAGTACTCGATGGTCTGGTAGCTCATGGGATCCTCACCCTGCCGGGAGACTCACTTCTCGTCGTAATCGAGCTCGAGCTGCGGCGTCAGGCACCTCGACTGGCACGCCAGTACGTAGCCCTGCTCGAGCTCCCACGCCTCGAGCGCGTAGTTGTGCTCCATGCGGACCTTGCCGCGCACAACCTTGGTGCGGCAGGTCGAGCACACGCCGGAGCGGCAGGAAAAGGGCAGCTCGATGCCGGCCCGCTCCGCGGCGTCGAGCACCGTATCGGCATCGAGCGCCATGCGGAACGAGCGGCGCCGGCCGTCGAGCCTCACACCGACCTCGGCCACGCCCGCCTGAGGTGCCGCTGCTGCCGCCGGCGAGCCGGCCTCGGCCACCGATTCGCTGGCAACCGCGAAATGCTCCACATGAATGCGCTCGGCCGGCATACCGAGCGCCTGCAGCGCCGCCCTCGCCTGCTCATCCATGTCGCCCGGACCGCAGACGAACGCCTCGAGGATCCGCCGCGGCTCGAAGAACGCGCCGGCCAGCTCGCGGACCTTCGCACCATCGAGTCGCCCGTTGTAGAGCCCGACCTCCTGCGGCTCGCGGCTCATGATGAAATGCAGCGACAGCCGCTGGGGGTAGCGGTCCTTCAGTCCCTGCAGCGCCTCGAGCCCCATGGCACGCGCGCTGCCGCGGTTGCCGTAGAAGACCATCATGGCACCGCCGGCGGCCAGCACCGCGCGCGTCACCGACAGCACCGGCGTGATACCGCTGCCGGCCGCGAATGCGACGCGCAGGCCGCGATCGAGCGAGCCGGAGTGCGGCGTGAAGCTGCCGTTCGGCGGCAGCACCTCGATCTGTGTTCCGCACGTCAGGCCCGCCAGCCATTGCGACATGCGCCCCTGCGGCTGCTTGCGCACCAGGATGTGCAGCGAGTCCGACCCCGGCGCGTCGGTGAGCGAATAGGTCCGGCGCAGCTCCCCTTCCCCGTCCCTCGCGCGCAGCACGATGTGTTGACCGGGCGCCCCGCGATATTCGCCGCGCAGCCCAGCGGGCACCTCGAGCGCAACGGCGACGGCATCCTCGGCTTCGGGGCGCACCTCGACGACGCGCAGCCTGTGGAATCTCAGCATCTCAAATGCACTTGAACGTATCGAACGGCTCGCGGCACGTCCGGCAGCGGTAATGCGCCTTGCAGGGCGTGGAGCCGAACTCCCCGATACGCTCGACGTTCCGGCTGGCGCAGCGCGGGCAGGCGGGCGCCGTCCCCGCCCGGGGCTCGATCGCGACACCGAATGCCTCGAGCTTGCGCCGACCCGACTCGCTCAGCCACTCGCTCGACCAGGCCGGCCACAGCACCGTCTCGAGCATCACGTCATCCAGGCCCGCATGATCGAGCGCCGCGCGAACCGCCTGTTCGATGACCTCCGTAGCCGGGCACCCCGAGTAAGTCGGAGTGAGGCCCACGTGGATACGGCCATCTCCCGCCGTGCGCACATGCCGCACGACGCCGAGTTCCACGACATTGACCACCGGAATCTCCGGGTCCAGCACCGACTCGAGCGTGCGCCAGATGCGCCCCTCACGTGTCGCAGCGGCATCGGCCGCCGGCGCGCTCACCACGACACTCCGGGGTAGGTCCGCGGCAGATGTTGCATGGTTGCGAGCAGATGACCGAGCGACTCGGTGTGCACGCCGCGCTTGCCGTGCCAAGGATAGTGCGGGCGCGCCGGCAGCGGCAGTTTCGCCTCCTCCAGCACCCCCGCTACGCGCTGCTCCCAGCGCTCGCGGACCGCCGCCGGCGGCGGCCCGATACCGCATTCGGCCATGCGCGCATCGAGCCCATCGGGCGTGAGCAGCTCATCGGTGAAACGCCACAGATCCTGCATCGCCGCACCGATGCGCCGGTGACTTTCCTCGGTGCCATCCCCGAGACGCACCAGCCACCCGGAGCTGTAGCGCCAGTGGTACCGGCATTCCTTGGCGGCCTTCTTGGCGATGTCGGCGAGCTCGGCGTCGAGCGAGCCGGCCAGGCTCGCGTACGTCTCGAGTTGCCACGCATCGAGCAGGCACTGCCGCACGATGGTCTGGCCAAAGTCCCCGTTCGGCTGCTCGGCCAGCGACACGTTGCGGAACTGCCCGGCATCGCGCCAGAAAGCAAGCGCGTCCTCGTCGCGGCCGCGCCCCTCGATGCGACCGGCCAGCGCCAGCAGCAGCCGCGCCTGACCGATCAGGTCGAGCGCAATGTTGCCGAGCGCCAGATCTTCCTCGAGCGCCGGCCCGTGCCCGAGCCACTCGGCGAGGCGCTGACCGGCCACCAGGCTGGTGTCGGCAAGGCGCAGCGTGTACTCGAAGCGCTCCTCGACGGTGGCCTGCGGTCGCTCGGCGGCGATCGCCGTGCTCATAGGTTCTTGACCTCGTCCGGGATCGCGTAGAACGTCGGATGCCGATAAATCTTGTCGCGCGCCGGCTCGAACAGCGCCTCGGCCTCCTCCGGATCGGAGGCGACGATCTCACTCGAGCGCACGACCCAGATGCTCACCCCCTCCAGGCGGCGGGTGTACGTGTCGCGCGCATGCTCGATCGCCATGCGCGCATCGGCGGCATGCAGACTCCCGACGTGCTTGTGCTCCAACCCCGAGCGCGAACGGATGAACACCTCGTACAACGCCCAATCCTCGTTCATGTTCCGCCCTCCTCAGCCGCTTCGCGCGGGTTCGGCGTGCGCACCGTGCTTCTCGGCATACGCCACCGCCGCTTCGCGCACCCAGCGGCCGGCCTCGTGCGCCTCGCGCCGCGCGGCCAGCCGCTCGCGGTTGCATGGACCGCCGCCCTCGAGCACCGCCTGGAACTCGCTCCAGTCGATCGGACCGGCGCGGTAGTGCTGCGCCGGCTCGTCCCAGCGCAGCTCGGGGTCCGGTACGGTGAGCCCCAGGTACTGTGCCTGCGGCACCGTCACGTCGATGAATTTCTGCCGCAACTCGTCGTTGCTGAATCGCTTGATCTTCCAGCGCATCGATTGCGCCGTATGCACCGAGTGCGCATCGCTCGGCCCAAACATCATCAGCGAGGGCCACCACCAGCGGTTCAGCGCCTCTTGTGCCATGGCGCGCTGCGCGGCACTACCGCGCGCGAGCGTCAGCATCAGCTCATAGCCTTGGCGCTGATGGAAACTCTCCTCTTTGCAAATGCGCACCATGGCGCGCGCATACGGCCCGTACGAGCAGCGGCACAGCGGGATCTGATTCATGATCGCCGCGCCGTCGACCAGCCAGCCGATCGCCCCGATGTCCGCCCAGGTGAGCGTGGGGTAATTGAAAATGCTCGAGTACTTGGCACGCCCCGCGAGGAGCTGCTCGATCAGCGCTGCGCGCGAGACACCAAGCGTCTCGGCAGCGCTGTACAAGTACATCCCATGGCCGCCCTCGTCCTGCACCTTGGCGATCAACACCACTTTGCGGCGCAGCGACGGCGCGCGGCTGATCCAGTTGCCCTCCGGCAGCATCCCGACGACTTCCGAATGGGCGTGCTGGGCGATCTGCCGGATGAGCGCCTGGCGGTAATCCGCCGGCATCCAATCCTTCGGTTCGATCTTCTCGTCGCGATCGATGCGCGCCTGAAACCTCTCCAGACGCGCGACCTCATCCACGTCGCCCTGCGGCTCGGCGGCGCCTGCTGAATCCAATGCTTGCGTATACATGCCGAAGCCGAGCATAACGTGACACGGAAAAACTATATTCCGCCTTATTTTTGTGTCAAGCGGATTCGTGGCAGAATGTGTCCGTCCCCTCCCCTGCCTATCCCTTCCCGGCGGCCCATGGACTGCACCCACGACGCGCAACCGGCAATCGAGGCGCTTCGGCACCGCTTCCGCGCGCAACGCCCGCTGCGCAGCGGCTCGCTGCTGATGACGATCTTCGGGGACGCGATCGCCCCGCGCGGTGGGCGCATCACACTCGCCAGCCTGATTCGGCTGGCCGAGCCGTTCGGGCTGGCCGAGCGGCTGGTACGCACCGCAGTGGCGCGGCTCGCCGCCGACGATTGGCTGATCTCCGTCCGAGAAGGACGGAACAGCGAATACCGTCTCACCGAGACCGGGCGCGCCGTTTTCGCCGAGGCGACCGCGCGCATCTACGCGCCGAACCCGAGCGAGTGGCACGGGCGCTGGACGCTGCTGGCCCTGGCGCCGGGGCGCGCCGACCGTAGCGGACTGCGCGCAGCGCTGCGCTGGCTCGGCTTCGGGCAGATCACCCCCGGGCTCTATGCGCATCCGGCGCTCACCTGCGAGCAAGCGCGCGCATGGCTCGCGCTGCGCGGCTGGGCCGACGCGGGCTGGCTGTTCGAGAGCCGAGGCGAGAGCGCGCAGGCCGACCGCCGCTGCGTGAGTCTGGCTTGGGATCTCGACCAGATCGCGCGCCGCTACCGCAAGTTCCGCGACACCTTTGCGCCGATCGCAGCGGCCCGCGATCTACGCGCCCTCTGGCCGCAATCGGCGTTCGTGGTGCGCACGCTATTGATTCACGAATACCGCAAGATCCATCTGCGCGACCCGCTCCTGCCCCCGGCCCTGCTGCCGGAGAGTTGGATCGGGGTCGAGGCCTACACCCTGTGTGCCGGCCTGTATACCGCCGTTTTCGCCGCCGCCGAGCACCACCTGAGCGAGTACGGCGCGACACTGCGCGGTCCCCTGCCCCCGGCCGGCCCCGAGTCGCAGGCCCGATTGGGCGGGCTGATCCGATAGGCCGGGCGCGCCACCCGATGTTGGGCCGCCAGTTCCGCTGCGATACGAGGGCGCAGGCGCTCAATCCGTCCAGCGCGCCAGGCGCTCGGCGAAGACGCGCATGAACCGGTTCGCCTGCTCCCCGTCCATGACCCGGTGGTCGATCGTCAGGGTCGCATAGCAACGCGGCCGGATTTCGACACGATCCTCACCCTGGTTTTCCACGACCACCGCGCGCTTCTCGAGCTTCCCCACACCCAGAATCGCAGCCTGCCCGGAATGGAGGATGATCGGCGTCGCGAACAGGCTGCCGCTGACACCGTGGTTGGAAAGTGTGAACGTGCCGCCGCGCACGTCCTCGGGCCTCAGGCCTCCCGCGCGCGCACGCCCTACCAACTCCTCGATGCCGCGCGCGGTCTGCTCCAGATCGAGCGCCTCGGCCGAGCGCAGCACCGGCACGATGAGCCCCTCGGGCGTGGCCGTTCCTATGCCGAAATCGACGCCCTCGTACACCTCGAGGGCCGCATCGGTCCAGCGACTGTTGGCTTCCGGCACCGCCTGGATGGCCGCCACGGCCGCGCGCACGAAATACGCCGTGAGGGTCAGCGATATGCCGCGGCTCGCCACGGCCTCCCGATGGCGCCGGCGATGCTCCAGCACCGCCGCAAGATCGACCTCGAACACGGTCGTCACATGCGGCGCGGTGTGCAGGAGACTCTCGACCATGCGCGCGGCGATGCGCGTGCGCAGCGCGCTATGCGGCACTCGCCGCACGTTGCTGCGAGCGCCTGCGCGCGGTTCGGTCCGCAGCGGCGTCCCGGCCGGCGAGCCCGAATGACCCAACACATCGTCCACCGTGATCCGCCCGCCGGGACCGGTGCCGCGAACCTGCGCCGCCGTGAGGCCACGCTCGGCGAGCAGCCGCCGCACCGCCGGACTGTCCCGCATCGGGTCGGCGGTGCGCGCCGGCGAGAAGCCGGCCTGGGCCGCGGCCGGCGCGCTCGGACCGGCCGTGCCGGCCGGCCCGCCCGCGTGCTGCATCGGCTGGCGGGCCGGCGCAATGCGACCCAACAGCGCCCCCGGAGCCACCTCGTCACGCTCGGCCTTGAGGATTTCGCTGAGCACACCCGTGGCTGGTGCGGCCACTTCCACGGTTACCTTGTCGGTTTCCAGCTCGATCAGCGGCTCGTGCTCGCTCACCGGCTCCCCGAGCGCCTTGAGCCAGCGCAGCACCTGCGAGCGGGTGCCCTCTTGCTGCTCCGCCGGGGCACGCACCTCGACTGACGGCTCGGACATGGCTACACGCTCGCAAGCGCCCGGATGGCGCGCGTGATGGACTCGACGCTCGGCACCACCGCCGTCAGCAGCACCGGGCTGTGTGGGCTCGGGATGTCGGGCATCGTCAGCCGCTCGATCGGGGCATCCAGGCTGAAGAACGCCTCGCTCGCGAGCGTCGCGGCGAGTTCCGCACCGAACCCGGCGGTGAGCGTGTCCTCGTGCACGATCAGACAGCGCCGCGTCTTGCGCACCGACTCCAGCACCGCGGTGCGATCCCACGGCAGGAGCGTGCGCAGATCGAGAAGCTCCACCTGCACACCCGAGGCCTCGGCGGCGAGCTCGCAGCGCTCGAGCATCGCTCCCCAGGTGACGACGGTCAGCTCCGAGCCCTCCCGCACGCGCTGTGCCTTGCCGAACGGCAGCAGGTACGCATCACCGGGGTAGGGCCGGCGCGCCCACGCGCCATCGAGAAGCAGGCGGTGCTCGAGAAACAGCGTCGGCTCGTTGCCGCGCAGCGCCGTGCGCAGCAGTCCGACCGCATCCTCGGCGTTCGACGGCACGGCCACACGCCAGCCGATGCCGTGCACCCAGGCGACCTCGTTGGTCTGGCTGTGCCACGGATCGCCGCTCTTGAGAAAGCCCACGGGCATGCGCACGACCATGGGCGCCGCGAATCGGTTGACTGTCCGCCAGCGCATCGTGCCGCAGTCATTGAGCTGCTCGGTGGCCGGATCAGCGTACTTGCGGAACTGGATCTCCGGCACCGGCAGCAGTCCCGCCAGCGCCAGCCCCACGGCGCGGCCGATGATGCCCTCCTCGGAAAGGCTGGTATCGAACACCCGCGCCGCGCCGTGTCTTTCCTGCAGACCGAGCGTCGCGCCGTGCACTCCACCCTTCGGGCCGACATCCTCTCCAAACACCACCATGCGCGGATTGCGCGCGAGTTCGACATCGAGCGTGCGCCGTATCGCGGTCAGCATGTTGATGCGGTTCGGCTCGGGCTCGGCCACCGCGCGGCCTGGAGGGAACACCACACCGAGCGGCGCCAGTCCGCCCTGCTCCTGCAGCTCCAGGCCCCCAACCGCGTCGTGCTCGGTGAAGACGTAGCGCCTCACCCGCCTCGGGTCCGGCGGTGGGCGCTCGAGCGCGCGCTCGAGGGCATGCTCAACGGCGCGCACCGCCTCAGCCTCGAGCTGCCGCCACGCGCCTTCGGACATTCGTTGCGGAACCAGGTGGCGATACAGCCGCTGCAGCGGATCGTTGCTGCGCTCGCGCGCGAGCGTCCCGGCGGACTTGTACGTCTGGGTATCCTGACCCGAGTGCCCGCAGAGCCGCGGCACCGTCAGGCGCAGCAGCGCCGGGGCGCGCTGCTCGCGCACGAACCGCACCGCCGTGCCAATCCGCTCGGCCGCCTCGAGCGGCTCGGCGCCGTCACCTTCGTAGATCGACAAGCCCGAGAACGAGCGCAGGTTGGCGGCGATGTTGCCCCCCGGAGTCTGCAGCTGCGAGCTCACCGAGATGCCGAAGCCGTTGTCCTCGACGTAAAAGAGCATCGGCAGACGCAGCGTCGTCGCCAGAGTGAGCGCCGACCAGAAGCCCGCGGTGGCCACCGAGGCGTCGCCGCCGAGCACGACGGCGATGCTGCGGGCGTAGTCGGCCTGCCCGAGCACGCGATGATGATAGCCAATGGCTTGCGCCCAGCCCGCCGCCGGCGTGTACTGCGCTCCGACGCCGCCGCAGGCCGGCAGCACGGTTACCGCGCCGCGCCCCGGTTTGTTGAACACCACCCCGATGTCACGCCCGTCGCTGAACCCTCCGGAGCGCGCCAGCGGAGCGGCGGCGGCGTCCTCGAGGTCCACGCCCACGGCAAGCATCAGCGGACGGGAGCGGTAGTAGACGCTCACGCCGTCATGCGGATCGGTCAGTTGCAGTCCGAGCAGGATCTGCGCCAGGTCGTGACCGCGAGCCGAGAATTGATAGAGGACCTGCCGCGAGGGCAGCAACCGTGTCTCCTCGATCTCATCGAGCGCCCGGGATTGCTGCAACAGGCGCGTCACCCGCTCCCAGTCGGGGTGCACATCGCTGCGCGGAGGGCGCCCGGAGCGCGCCGTCGAAGAGGCCGTAACCGCCATGCACGCTCCGAAGGCGAACGAATGAGCCTTCCTGGGACACAGTTTATGCGCGTATCCGCGAAATTATCTTGCCTTTATTGCTTCGAGTTAGGCGTTTCTGGCAATATTATTGCTCTTCTAGACCCCATTGGAGCAACCCGGTGACACGCCCCCTCGACCGTCTGGATTGCCGGATCCTCGCAGAGCTGCAGCTCGAGGCTCGTATCACCAATCAGGATCTCGCCAAGCGAGTCGGTCTCTCGCCCGCCCCGTGCTGGCGGCGGCTGAAGCGCCTGGAGAGCGAGGGCGTCATCGCCGGGTATGCGACGCTGCTGTCGGCCCCCGCGATCGGGCTACCCATCCAGGCATATGCGCTGATCTCGCTCGAGAACCATCATGCCGAAACCGTGGCCGCTTTCGACCGGCTGGTGCGCGAGCGTCCCGAGGTGCTCGAATGCCACGCCATGAGCGGCACCAACGATTACTTGCTGCGGATCGTCGCGGCAAGCATGGAGGCCTACGAGCGGTTTCTCTCGGCCCAGGTGCTGCAGCTGGCCGCGGTGCGCTCGGTGAACACCAGCTTCGTGCTGCGCACCAAGAAGTTCACCACCCGGCTGCCGCTGCAGGCTCCCGGATGAGCGATCGATCGGCGGCAAGCGCCGCACGGCCCCCGCTCCCACGGCACATTCCCGCGCCGCCTCACCTGTCGTGAACCCCCGAGCGCACAAGACGCCGAGGCGCGAGTGATTGGAGTTCCGCAATACCCCGCGGCGGTGTCAACGCGCGGCCGTCGCGGCGCGCGCCCGTGCGGCAACTCTCGCGCGGCGCGTGCCATCCCCCGCGGGGCCCGACCGGCTGGCCAGCGTCGCGACATGGCCGTGACCCGGGAGCGACGCTAGATAATCGGCCAGCGCCTTGTCATCTTTGGCATGCAGCGTCGTGCAGATTCCGTGCATGATCGCGACGTCGCGCATGTTGGTACGGAACGCGTTGAGCTGCTTCAGGATGTACTCGGCGTGCTGCCCCGCCAGGCGCGGGAAGTTCGCATTGCCGAGCCCGCGCGGGCCGTGACATGCCGCACAGGCCGGCACGCCCTGTGCCGGGATGCCTTCGTGGTAGATCCGCTCCCCCGCGAGCACCGTCGCCGAGGAATGTGACGTTCCGGGACTGGGCTTCTGGTGCGCGAAGTATGTCGCCAGCGCGGCGATCGTTCGATTGGAAAGCCGGCTCGCCATACCCCACATGTACCCCACCGCGTACGCGTCCCCACGGGAGCGATCACGGAACTCCTTGAGCTGCTGCTCGATGTACCAGGCCTTCTGACCCGCGAGGTTCGGGAACATCGGGTTCTTGCTGACGCCGGCGACCCCGTGACAGACGCCGCAGACCCCGACGGCCAGATCCCGGATCCGCGCCGACGGCTTATATGTCCCATGGGCCAGTGCCGCAGCACTCGCCACGAGGAGCGCAGCCACAGGGGCCGCTCGCAGAGCGCGACGCAACAGGGCTCTTGGATTTCCGAATCGCACGATGATTGACGCCTTGATTCCAGATATTTCACTACGTTCCGCAGGCACCGTAGATGCTCGCACGCGCCCCTCCGGCGGCCCATGACATAAATCAATTCTCAGGGCGTCCCCGGCCCGCGAATTGCCGCGGCCGCGCTCATGCGGGCCACGCCGGCGAAACCCCGTTCGGACACCGGACGCGACCGCGCAATTCACCCGGCGCCGCGCGGGGGCAATGATCGGCGCAGCCTCGCAAACACGGCGCGGCGCATCTGTGCGTGCTGGTGGTGTTCGAGTCGCTTGTGTGGGCTGGTGCTGCTCGAGTCGCTCGCCGTGACGGTGCTCGGGCGGCGTGCTGCGCGCCGGTCCGTACCACTGGCGCGTGGTCGGCGTGTTCGCCAGGCGGCGGACTACGACTCGCAGCTCTGGACCAGCTTGCCCGCCCTGCAAGGGGCATACGACCGCGGCAGCTCCTTCAGCTCGGTCTATGTGCGGCTCGCCGCGCCGCATGATTTCGCCGACTTCAAGGGCTTCCCCACCGGCAATCCGCGGCTCTACGTCGGCGTGCAGCGCGAAACCCGCCACTTCGCCGCGCAGACGCGCAACCTGGCGCTGTTCATCGACATCGCCAGACGTGTGACCGGCGGCCTGTTGCCGGCGATTCGCGCGGCCCGGCTGTCGATCGCGGCCGGCTTGCGGCCCGAGCGAGGCTCAGAACACCTCGAAGATCCCCGCCGCCCCCATGCCGGTGCCGATGCACATCGTCACCATGCCGAAGCCCTTCAGGCGCCGGTGGCGCATCCCGTGCACCAGCGTCGCGGTGCGTATCGCCCCGGTCGCCCCCAGCGGGTGGCCGAGCGCAATTGCGCCGCCGTGCGGATTGACGCGCTCGGGATCCAACCCGAGGTCGCGGATCACCGCCACCGACTGCGCCGCGAAGGCCTCATTCAACTCGATCCACAGCAGCGCATCCTGCGCGAGACCCGCGCGCCGCAGCGCCGCTGGCACCGCTTCCTTCGGACCGATCCCCATGATCGCCGGCGGAACGCCCTTGACCGCGAAAGTCACGTAGCGGGCCAGCGGCGTCAGGGCATAGCGTTTCAGAGCCGTTTCGGACACCAGGATCACGGCGGCCGCGCCATCGGAGGTCTGCGAGCTGTTGCCGGCGGTGACGGTACCTTGGGCATCGAAGACCGGCTTGAGTTTGCCGAGCGCCTCGAGTGAGGTGTCCGCGCGCGGCCCTTCATCGTCACTCAGGCGCTTGACGCTGCGACGCACCTCGCCGCCGGCCAAGTCGGCGGTGCGGTACGTGACCTCGATCGGAGCGATCTCGGCGGCGAAGCCGCCGGCGGCGCGTGCCGCGAGCGCACGCCGATGCGACTCCAAGGCAAAGGCGTCCTGATCCTCTCGCGACACCCGCCACTGCCGTGCAACCTTCTCGGCCGTGATGCCCATACCGTAGGCGATCGCGTAGTTCTCATCGCGGGCGAACACCTGCGGATTGAACGCAATCTTGTTGCCCATCATGGGCACCATGGACATCGACTCGGCACCGCCGGCAATCACGACATCCGCCTCGCCGAGACGGATCCGGTCGGCGGCGATCTGCACGGCATTCAGCCCCGAGGAGCAGTAGCGATTGACCGTGACGCCCGGTACCGTATCGGGCAATCCTGACAGCAGCGCCGCGATGCGCGCCATGTTCAAGCCCTGCTCGGCCTCGGGAAAGGCGCAGCCGACCACCACATCCTCCACCGCCGCCGGCTCGATCGAGGGGGTCTGCGCGAGCGCACTGCGCAGCGCGTGCACCATCATGTCATCCGGGCGGGTATGGCGCAGCATGCCCCGGGGGGCTTTGCCGACCGGTGTGCGGACCGCGGCCACGATGAAGGCATCTCGTACGTTCTTGGTCATCAGAATTCCCTCCGGCACCGCTCAATTGCGCAGCGGCTTGCCCGTGGCAAGCGTGTGGGCGATGCGCTCCTGGGTCTTGGCGTTCTTCAGCAGCTCGATGAAGTGACGTCGCTCGAGCGCGAGCATCCACGCCTCATCGACCTCGGTGTCCGGCTCGAGGTCCCCGCCCGTCATGACCTCCGCGATGCGCATGCCGATCTCGAAATCGTAGGGGCTGATGAAGTGCCCTTCGAGCAGATTCACCAGCTGCATTTTGATCGAGGCGGCTCCGGCGCGACCGGCGACGGCGAAACGCGCGCCGGGCAGCGGCGGGCGATAGCCGGATGCGGCCAGTGCGAGCGCCTGTTCTTTGGCCACGTACAGCAGCTCATCGGTATTCATGATCACGACGTCGCTGCCGCGCAGATAACCCATCTGGCGCGCCTCGAGCGCGCTGCCGGCCACCTTCGCGGTGGCGACCGCCATGTACAGATCCTTGAGCGCGGCAAGCAGATCGCCCGTGCTGCGCTGCGCGGCGCGCCGGGCGAGTTCCTTGCACCCGCCGCCACCGGGCAGTAGGCCCACGCCGGCCTCGACCAGTCCCAGGTACGATTCGTGCGCCGCGACCACCCGATCACAATGCAGGGCGAATTCGCAGCCCCCACCGAACACGTAGCCCTGCGTGGCTGCCACCGTCGGCACGAGGCTATAGCGCAAGCGCATCGAGGTGCTCTGAAAGCGCCCGATCACCGCCTCGATGCTCGCCCAATCGCCCGCCGCCACCGCCGGCTTGAGCGCCTCGAGATTCGCGCCGACCGAGAACGGCGCCTCGTTCTGCCAGATCACCAGCGCGCGGAAGCGCGCCTCGGCCAGCTCGAGCGCCTGATTCAGGCCCTCGAGCGCCTCGGGCGTGATCGAGTGCGCTTTGGTTTTCAGCGAGGCGACGAGCACGCCATCCCCGCTGGTAAAGGCTCGCACCGCCGGGTTCTCATACACGGTCTCCCCGAGCTGCGGCCGCTGTGCGCCCAGTGCCGCCGGGGCAAGCTGCCGGCGGTAGACCTCCAGGCTCGAGGGGCCGACCACCCGGCCCTGCGCCGCATCGTACGAGCCCTCGGGCGTGTGCACGCCGGCGCGGCCGGATTCCAGCACCCACTGCGGCAACGGCGCCTGCGCCAACGCTTTGCGCTCCCGGATGTCCGCCTCGATCCAGCCGGCGATGCGCGACCAGCCGGCCGCCTGCCACAGCTCGAACGGCCCGCGCTTCCAGCCGAAGCCCCAGCGCATCGCCAGATCGAGGTCGCGCGCCGAATGGGCGATATCGGCCAGATGGTAGGCGATGTAGTGAAATGTGTCGCGAAAGCAGGCCCAGAGAAACTGTGCCTGCGGATGGTCGCTGGCGCGCAGCGCGCTGAAACGCTCGGCGAGGTCGGCAACTTTCAGCAACTCGACCACCTTGCCGTCGGCCTGCGCACCGGCCGGTACATGCGCGCCGCTTGCCGGATCGAGCACGAACAGATCACGCCCCCGCTTCTGATAGATACCGCCTTTGGTCTTGGCGCCAAGGGCGCCCGCGGCGATCAACCGCTCGAGCCAATCGGGCACCGTGTACAGCTCGTGCCACGGATCCTCGCGCAGGCCCGCGTGCATCGTACGCACCACGTGTGCGAACGTATCCAAACCGACCACGTCGGCGGTACGGAACGTGGCCGACTTGGGGCGCCCGAGCAACGGCCCGGTGAGGGCATCTACCACATCGAAGCGCAAGCCGAACTTCGCGGCGTTGGCCACCGTATCGAGCATCGAGAAAACCCCGACGCGGTTGGCCAGAAAATTCGGGGTGTCCTTGGCGCGGATCACGCCCTTGCCGAGGGTGGTGACCAGGAAGGTTTCCAGCCGATCGAGCATCTCGGGAGCGCAATCGGCGCTCGGAATCAGCTCCACCAGATGCATGTAGCGCGGCGGGTTGAAGAAATGCACGCCGCAGAAGCGCGCGCGCAGCGGTTGCGGACAGGCGGCGGCCAGCGCGCCGATCGACAGTCCCGAGGTGTTGGTGGCGAAGATCGCCTGCGGCGACAGCGCCGGCGCAACTTTGCGATACAGCTCCGTCTTCCAGTCGAGCCGCTCGGCGATCGCCTCGATGACCAGGTCGCACTGCGCGAGGCGCCCGAGATGCTCGGCGTAGTTCGCCGGCTCGATGAAATCGGCCAGATCCCGCGTACCGAGCGGCGGCGGCTGCTGCTTGCCGAGCGCGCCGATCGACTTCAGGACGATGCCGTTGCCGCCCCCGGGATCGGGCAAATCGAACAACACGGTCGGGACGCCCGCGTTGACCAGGTGCGCGGCGATCTGCGCACCCATCACGCCCGCCCCGAACACGGCCACCTTGCGTATCACGAAATTTGTCGCAACCATGATTTCCTCTCTAACCGCGGGCCGGCCGGCTCGCTGAGCGCCCTGGCGGGCGCTTGCGGGACACCGCCTTTCCGGGTGCCGTGGCACCGGTTCCCAACATCACTTCGCTCCTCGCCACGCGCTGGCCGGCCGGCCCAGGCGGCTTCGCGGCCGAACTCGCGGTGCAGCCGCCGCCGCGCCCGCGGCTCCTCGCCGCGCCTCCGGATGCCTGCCCGGCCGGCTCGTCACTGCGCTGCAGATCGCCACCGGCGATTTCCTCCCAGCTCAAGCGCGAGCGAATGCCCGCCACCACGAACGGCACGACGTGCTTGACGATCAGGTCAGGATCGCGCGCCGAGACCGCCGAGCGTCCAAACACCTTGAGAATGTCGTTGCCGGCGAACGCGTGAAACATGACACTGAAACCAAGATGCAGCCGCCAGGCCACCTCATCGCTGGAAAGCTCCGGTAGGGCGGTCTCGAGAACCCGCGTGTAGCGCGTGACCAGATGCCCCCAATCGCGCGAGAGCGGGTCACGCAGCTGGCGGTGATTCTCCACCAGCACCCGCGAGAACAGCCGCGCGAACACCGCGCCGCCCCGTACCGGATCGCGTGACAGCGACAGCGCCGGGCGCACGTAGCACATCACGACCTCCTCGACGCTCGAGGCCGCTTGTCTTGCCGCGATGCGCGCCTCGAGCGCATCGAGCTCGAGCAGGCACTCGCGCGCCCACGGCGCGAAACGGCGCGCGAATACCGCCCCGAACAGCGCGTCCTTGGACCGAAAGTGATAATTGACCGCCGCCAAATTGACCCCGGCCCGCTGCGTGATCAGCCGCAACGAGGTGGCCTTCAGGCCGAGCTCGACGAACAGCCCTTCGGCGACATCGAGAATGCGCGCCGCAGTCGCGGAATATTGCGACTCCGGTTGCCCGTGCGGCTGGCCGCGTGGGGATGATGGCATCTCTTGCATGACTCAAACACTCGTTTTAAACGTACATTTTTTTCGGCACCGGGTCAAGCGCTCTCCCAACCGCCCCGCGCGGCCGCCTCGCGCAGGCGCGCGCACGGCCGCCAGCGCGCCCCGTGGCTCGCAGCGAGCTGCTCGAGCGTGGCGATGACCTTGGCGAGCCCCTCCCGCTCGGCCCAATACATCGGGCCGCCCTTGTAGGCGGGAAAGCCATAGCCATGGATGTAGACGACGTCGATATCGCCGGCGCGGGCCGCGACCCCCTCGGCCAGCAGCTTCGCGCCTTCGTTGATCAGTGGATGCAGCAGCCGCGCGAGAATTTCCTCCGCGCCGATCGCGCGCCGCTTGATTCCGAGCTCGCGGGACACCTCCTGAATGAGCGCGAGCACCTGCGGATCGGGACGTCGCTCGCGGCCTTCGTAGAGATAGAAACCTCGGCCGCTCTTGCGCCCGAACCGCCCCTGCGCCGCCATGCGCTCGAGGATCGGCGACCAGCGCTCATCGGCGGGCAACGCGCGATTGCGCCGGATCGCCCAGCCGACGTCGTTGCCGGCAAGATCGCGCATCGCGAGCGGCCCCATCGCGAAACCGAACGCCTCGATCACACCATCGACCTGCTCGGGCGTTGCGCCCTCCTCGAGCAACCGCTCCGCCTCGGCGCCGTAGTACTGCAGCATCCGATTGCCGATGAAGCCATCGGCGTTGCCCGCCAGCACCGCGATCTTGCCGAGACGCCGGGCGAGCGCCATCACAGTGGCGAGGGCCTGCGGCGAGCTCGCCCGTCCGCGCACGTTCTCCATCAGCTTCATCACGTGCGCGGGGCTGAAGAAATGCGTTCCGACCACCTGTTGCGGCCGCGAGGTGCAGGCGGCCAGCCGATCGATGTCGAGCGTCGAGGTGTTGCTGGCGAGGATCGCGCGCGGCGGCGTGCTCCGGTCGAGCCGCTCGAATACCTGACACTTGAGCGCCGGATCCTCGAACACTGCCTCGATGGCGATATCGACGTCCGCGAGTGTCGCGTATTCGACGGCGCCACGGATGCGCGCGCGCGCGGCATCCGCCTGCTCCCCGGTCAGCTTGCCGCGCCCGACGCTCTCGCCGTAGAGCGCACCGATGCGCTCGAGCCCGCGCGCAACCGCCTCGCGTGATACATCCAGCAGCGTTACTTCGATTCCTGCATTGGCGAGGCACATCGCTATGCCCGTCCCCATGGTCCCCGCTCCGACCACGCCCCCGCGCTCGATCGGCAGCGGCGCGACCTGCGGCCCGATATCCGCAATCCTGCGCGCCGCGCGCTCGGCGTGAAACACGTGCATCAGCGCCTTGCACTGCGGGCTCTCGCGGCACTCGAGATACCACTGGCGCTCGAGCTCGAACCCCTCGTGGGCCGGCCGGGTGCAGGCCGCCTCGATCGCATCGACGATACGCCACGGCGCGAGTTGACCCCGAAAAGCACGCGCGCGCGCCGCGCGAAAGCTGACAAACAAGTCAGGCTCGAATACGGCGATCCTGTCCTCGCGCGCCCGCGCGAGCACCGGCGCAGCCGCGCCGCCGGCCAGCCGCCGCGCCCATTGCACCGCCGCGCGCACCGTGTCGGCGGCGATCGCATCGAGCAGACCGATGCTCAGGGCACGCGCGGCCGGAAGCTCGGTACCCGAGGTGATGGCCTCGAGAGCCGCAGCGGGACCGGCCAGACGCGTGAAACGCTGTGTGCCGCCGCCGCCGGGAATCAGGCCGAGTTTGACTTCCGGCAGCCCGACGCGCGCCTCGGGCGCGCCGATGCGCGCATGGCACGTCAGCGCCAGCTCGAAACCGCCACCGAGCGCGGCGCCCTCGATGGCCGCCACGATCGGCTTGCCGAGCGCTTCCATCTGCGCCTGCAGCTCGAGCAGGATTGGACGGTGAAATGCCACCCCCGAGGCGATCTCGTTGATGTCGGCGCCGGCCGGGAAGCAGGCGCGCGCGCCGCACAGCACGACGGCCTTGACGGCCGGATCGTCCGCTGCGCGCCGCAGCCCCGCCTGCAGTCCGCTACGCACCTGCAGATCGAGCGCATTGACCGGCGGGTTGTCGATCTCGAGCAGCGCGACGTCACCGTCACGGCGGAAGTGGGTCGGCACGGCAATCCCCAACGCCTGGATTGGTCGATGCTAGCGCGCCCCGGCCCGCAATTCGAGCCATGCTCCATGGCGCCCGCGCGCCGTGCCCGCTGCCGAAGCGGGGCGCGCCCGATCACACGATGATGCGCCGCACCTTGAGCTGCTCGAGCACCCGCCGCGCCTCCTCCTCGGCCCCGAGCGGACTTGGCACCAGCACCAGCTCCGGGTTCTCTGGCGGCTCGTAAGGGGAATCGATGCCCGTGAAGTTGCGAATCTTGCCCTCGAGTGCGCGCGCATACAGCCCTTTCGGATCGCGCCGGCGACACTCATCGAGCGGTGTGTCGACGAAGATCTCGATGAACTCGCCCGCATCGACCAACTCGCGCACCATGTTCCGTTCGGCCCGAAACGGCGAGATGAACGAACACAACACGATCACACCCGCGTCGACGAACAGCCTGGCCACCTCTCCGACACGACGGATGTTCTCGACCCGATCGGCATCGGTGAAGCCGAGGTCGCGGTTCAGCCCGTGACGCACGTTGTCGCCGTCGAGCATGTAGGTATGCGCGCCCTGGGCATGCAACTCGCGCTCCACGATGTTCGCGATCGTGCTCTTGCCCGAGCCCGACAGGCCCGTGAACCACAGGACCGCCGGGCGGTGGCCGTTGAGGCGCACGCGCGCGGACTTGTCGATCAGCAATGCCTGGCGGTGGATGTTCGTGGCGCGACGCAGGCCGAAGCTGATCATGCCCGCTCCGACGGTGGCGTGCGTGAAGCGGTCGATCAGCACGAATGCGCCGGTGGCGCGGTTCTCCTCGTACGCGTCCAGCGCCACCGGTGAGGCGGTGACGAGATTGCAGAACCCGATCTCGTTCAGCCCCAATGTTTTGGCGGCAATGTGTTCGAGCGTATTGACGTCGATCTTGTGCTTCAGGCTGGTCACGCGCGCCGGCACGTAGCACGTTCCGATGCGCAACAGATACGAGCGGCCCGGAAGCATCGGTTCCTCGACCATCCACAGGACCTGCGCGGCGAACTGATCGACGACCTCCGGGCGCGCCTGGGCGTGAGCGAGTACATCGCCGCGCGCGATATCCACTTCGTCCGCCAGCGTCAGTGTGACCGCATCACCGGCGCGCGCCTCGGGCAGATCGCCGTCGGCGGTGACGATGCGCTGCACTTTGCTTTCGCGGCCGGACACGGCCACCACCACCGGGTCGCCGGGCCGCACGACACCCGAGGCGACGGTACCGGAGAAGCCGCGGAAATCCGCATTGGGGCGGTTGACCCACTGCACCGGAAAGCGCAGCGGCTTGTCGTCGAGTCCCTCGCCGACATCGAGCGTCTCGAGCTGCTCGATCAGCGTCGGGCCCTCGTACCAGCCGATGCGCCGCGAGCGGTGCACGACGTTGTCGCCGTAGCGCGCCGAGAGCGGAATGCTGGTGATGGAGGTGAACTTCAGCGCCGCGGCAAAGCCGAGATAGTCGGCGACGATTTGGTGAAAGCGCGCGGCGGAGAACTCGGCCAGATCGATCTTGTTGACCGCGAGCACCACGTGCTTGATGCCGAGCAGCGCGCAGATGTAGCTGTGCCGGCGCGTCTGCGTGAGCACCCCCTTGCGCGCGTCGACTAGAATCACCGCCGCCTGGCAGTTCGAGGCGCCGGTGGCCATGTTGCGCGTGTACTGCTCGTGCCCCGGTGTGTCGGCCACGATGAAGGCGCGGCGTGGCGTGGCGAAGAACCGGTAGGCGACATCGATGGTGATGCCCTGCTCGCGCTCGGCCTGCAACCCGTCGACCAGCAGCGCCAGATCGAGCTCCTCGCCGGTGGTGCCGTGCCTGCGGCTGTCGCGCTCGAGGGCGCTCAACTGATCCTCGTGAATGAGCTGCGTGTCGTACAGGAGCCGGCCGATGAGAGTCGACTTGCCGTCATCGACCGAGCCGCAGGTCAGAAAGCGCAGCAACGCCTTGCCCGAGGCGCTCTCGAGGCCCGCATCGGCTCGGGCAGCCGAGGGCTGCGCACCCTCGGGCTCCGGCACGTGCGTCTCAGAAGTATCCGTCACGTTTCTTCTTCTCCATTGATGCCGCCTCGTCGCCATCGATCAGCCGCCCGGAGCGCTCCGAAGTGCGCATCAGCAGCATCTCCTCGATGATCGCGTCGATCGTCGTGGCGCGACTCTCGATCGCAGCGGTGAGCGGATAGCACCCCAGGGAACGAAAACGCACCATGCGCACCTGCTCACGCTCCCCGGGCTTCAGCGGCATGCGTTCATCGTCGCGCATGATCAGCTGGCCGTCGCGCTCGATCACCGGACGCGGCGCGGCGAAGTACAGCGGCACCACCGGGATGCCCTCGGCGCGGGTGTACTGCCATACGTCGAGCTCGGTCCAGTTCGAGAGCGGAAAGACCCGAATGGTCTCGCCCGCGTTGATCCGGGTGTTGTACAGGTTCCACAGCTCCGGCCGCTGGTTGCGCGGGTCCCACACATGACCCGGCGAGCGGAACGAGAAGACGCGCTCCTTGGCGCGGCTTTGCTCCTCGTCCCGGCGCGCCCCGCCGAAGGCCGCATCGAATTGCCACTTGTCGAGCGCCTGCTTGAGCGCCTCGGTCTTCATCACCTGCGTGTGCAGCTTCGATCCGGAGCTGATGGGATCGATACCGCGGGCGAGCCCCTCGGGGTTGGTGTGCACGAGGAGCTTCACGCCGTGACGCGCGCTGATCTGATCACGGAAGCGGATCATCTCGCGGAATTTCCACGTGGTGTCGATGTGCAGCAGCGGGAATGGCGGCTTGCCGGGATAGAAGGCCTTCAGCGCCAGATGCAGCATGACACCCGAGTCCTTGCCGATCGAGTACAGCATGACCGGATTGCGAAACTCCGCGGCGACCTCCCGGATGATGCCGATCGACTCCGACTCGAGACGGCGCAGGTGCGGCGAGAGCGGTGCACGCCGGGGAACACGGGCGCTCGCGGTGGTGTCGTCCATTGCGGCTCAGGCGGCCAGTGGAGCAAGCGGGAATGCCCCGCCGGCAACGAAGAAGGAATTGCGGAAACCCGGCTTGCCATAGCGCAGTGGCGCCCCATCGGCAGCCAGCACCTGGCCGCCCGCCGCCGCAAGCACTGCGTGCCCGGCCGCGGTATCCCATTCCATGGTCGGTCCGAGGCGCGGATAAAGATCCGCCTCGCCCGCGGCAACCAGGCAGAATTTCAGCGAAGAGCCGACCGAGACACGTTCTCGGACCGGGTAGCCATGCAGGTAAGTCTCTGTTTCCGGCGTAGCATGTGAACGTGACACCACCGCAATCAGACCACCCTGAGGCGCCGCGCGCACGCGCAGTGCCTGGCGCGGTCCGGCCGCGGCCGAGCGAGGCTCGGCCGGCTGCGCACAGCGGAATGCCCGCCGCAGCTGTGCGTCACCGGCATAGAGCATGCCGCCGATCGGGGCGTAGACCACGCCGAGCACCGGCGCGCCGGCGCGGATCAGCGCGATGTTGACCGTGAAGTCCCCGCGGCGCCCGATGAATTCCTTGGTGCCATCGAGTGGATCGACCAGGAAGAATGTCGCGCCGACCGTCGGCACGTGCCCCGCGGCACAGGACTCTTCGGCCACCACCGGCACACCGGGAGCGATGCGGGCCAAGCTCTCGAGAATGACCGCCTCGGCGGCATGATCCGCCTCGGTGACCGGAGTGCGGTCCGCCTTGTACTCTACGGTGGCGTCGCCGCGCAGGTAAACGGCATGGGCCTCACGGCCGGCGGCCACCGCCACCGGCAGGAGCGACTCGAGCAGCTCGGAATCTGTGATCGAGGACACCGGATCGATCCGTTGGAAAACCGATCCACAGTCTACACAATGCGCCGCCCGGACGGCTGCCGGGCGGCGCACGGTCCGCCAGAATTTCCGGTTATGTCCTCAGGCGCGCTCGCTCAGTCGGCGCGGATCGGCGACGGGCCGAGCGGCAGGCCGAGCGACTCGGCCACCGCCGCGTGGGTAATGGTGCCGGCGTGCACATTCAGCCCCGCGGCGAAACCCGCGTCGCGCCGCAGCGCTTCTTCCCAGCCGAGGTCGGCAATCCGGCGCACGTACGGCAGCGTGGCATTGGTGAGCGCGAACGTCGAGGTACGTGCCACGGCGCCCGGCATGTTCGCGACGCAATAGTGCACCACGCCGTCGACGACGAAGGTCGGTTCGGCATGAGTGGTCGGCCTGCTGGTCTCGAAGCAACCCCCCTGGTCGATGGCAATGTCGACGAGCACGGAGCCGGGCTGCATGTTCGAGAGCATGGCGCGCGTGACCAGCTTCGGGGCCGCCGCGCCCGCGATCAGCACCGCACCGATCACCAAGTCCGCCTCCGCAACCAGCCGCTCGATCGTCGCGGTCGTCGAGTACGCGGTGCGCAGCGAGGAGCCGAACTGTTCGGAGAGCTGGCGCAGCCGCCCGAGCGAGCGGTCGACCACCGTGACGTCGGCGTGCATGCCGACGGCCATCTGCGCGGCATGGGTACCGGCGACCCCGCCGCCCAGGATGACGACCTTCGCCGGCAATACACCCGGCACGCCCCCGAGCAGCACGCCGCTGCCGCCATTGGCCTTCTGCAGACAGGTGGCACCGACCTGTACCGACATGCGGCCGGCCACTTCGCTCATGGGGGTCAACAACGGCAGTCCGCCCTCATGCGTGACGGTCTCGTAGGCGATGGCCGTGGCCCCGGATTTCATCAGGGCGCGCGCCTGGTCTGGATCGGGCGCGAGATGCAGGTACGTGAAGAGCGCCTGACCGCGGCGCAGCAGCGCGCACTCCGCCGGCTGCGGCTCCTTCACCTTCACCACCAGATCGGCGCCGGCAAACACATCGGCCGCACCCGGCACGATCCGGGCGCCGACTGCCCGGTAGGCCGCATCGGCAAGCCCAATACCGGCTCCGGCACCGGACTGGATCAGCACCTCGTGGCCCGCACCGGTGAGTTCGCGCACTCCCGCCGGCACCAGCCCGACCCGATATTCATGAACCTTGATCTCGCTTGGAACGCCGATACGCATGGAACTCTCCCCCGGGGATGGAATGGGCCCAGAGCTTAAGGAGCACGGCCGGCGGGAGCTTGCGAGTTACGCGCCAGAAGGCGCTTCAGCCGCATAAACTGCCTCATTCCTGTATTTTTATGGCAGACTATTGCGCCCATGAGTCTCGATCGCTACGATCACGCCATCTTGCGCCGGCTGCAGCAGGATGCGCGCATCACCAACGCGCGCTTGGCGGGGGAAGTGAGCCTGTCCGAGTCCGCCTGCCTGCGGCGCGTGAAGGCGCTGGAGGAATCCGGCCTCATCCAGGGGTACACCGCGCTCATCGACCAGCACAAGGCCGGCTATCCAGTCAACGTGTTCGTCAACATCACGCTCGATCGGCAGAGCCAGTCCGGGCTCGAGGCCTTCGAGACCGCGGTTCGCAAGATCCCCCAGGTGATGGAGTGCTATCTGATGACCGGTGAGCACGACTACCTGCTGCGCCTGGTGGTGGCCGACCTCGATGACTTCGAGCGCATCCACAGCCAGCACCTCACGCGCCTGCCGAGTGTGGTCCGCATCCAGTCGAGTTTCGCGATGCGCACCGTCACCCGCTCCGCCGTGCTTCCGCTGCGCTAGCGCCAGCGCAGGCGTTCACGCCGCGCAGGAAGCGGCGCCGCAACGAACGTCACGACAGGTCGGGCTCGCCGCAGTAGGTGAGAATGTAATCCCGGGCAGCATCGCGCAGCCGCACCGCCGCAGAAAACGTACTGCCTTCGTCCGGACACTCCAGCGCAGCGCCCATCGTGACCGTGACGGGACAGCGCCGCAGCAGCAGGTGCCCGTCGGGAAGAATCGAGCGGGTCCCCTGCAACGCCATCGGAATGACGGGCACGCGCGCCGCCGCGGCAACCGCGAAGCCGCCCAGATGGAAGGGCCGCAACCCGGTGGCGGCGGTGAAGGTGCCCTCGGGAAACACCACCAGACTGTCGCGTGTCATGTCGAGCACCGGATCGGCCTTCGCGCCGCCGCTTTCAATCGGCTCGGTGCGCTCGATGAAAATCGCGCCCAGCTTGCGCAGCCACGCACCGAGCAACGGGACCCCGGCCAGCCAGCTGGTTGCCACGAAGCGGTGCGGAGTGCGTAACACCGCCAAGACCATGATGGCGTCAATGTAGCTGCAATGGTTCACCACGAGGACATGGGGTCGCGGCAGATCGTTCGCGACCGACGCGGCGGACACGGGGATGCCGCAGATGCGCACCACCCAACCTGCCGCCCGGTGCGTCAGATCCCAAGCCCGCCGCCGGTCCGGGACCACCAGCGCCGCGAGAAAAGCCGGGATACCGATGATAGCGACGACGAGCCAGGCGAAGACGCCATAGGCACCGCGCGCACCGTGTTGCAGCCCAAAGCGCGTCCGTGGCGCGCGAGCAGCATCCGCGCTCGCGCCGGCATCGGCCGGTTCACGCCGCCCGTCAGCGCGCGAATCCAACACTGCGTCCACCGCGGCCGCCATGGACGGAATTCCCGCCTGGCCGGCGCGCCGTCCGCGCGGCGCCGCACCATATGCCCGCAGCAGATCATCGACCGTATCGAGGGATGCAAGCACCTCCTCCGGCAGCTTCAAACGCAGGCGATCCTCGAGCCGGCGCACCAACTCCAGGCGCGCGAGGCTGTCGATCCCCAGGTCACGCGCCAGGCTGCTGCCGCGGCCGAAGGCTTCGCCCGGATGCCGTCCACGGTGCAACTCCGCGTACAGCGAGCGCACCGCGGCGAGGACCGCTTCGACGGGAATCCGGACCGCATCGGCCGCGTGAGCCTCGGACTTGGCGGCGGCTCCACCGGTCGACGGGCTTGATGGAAGATTCGACATCCGTTCCTGCCTGAAGTCGGGACATTCCTCCTGATCGAGCGCCCGGGACCCGGGCACGCAGTCGCTCCCGATAACTGACTCCAACAACACCGTCGATCCGAGCCATCGGGAATGTCTCCCCGAGCCGATAGTGCGCCAGGTTCCACGCTCTGGCAACATGCCGGCGCTCGCACGGCCGAGACGGGCAACTACGGCCGCGGAGGGCTGTTCAAACTCGCAGCGCGATTTTGCCGATGTGAGTGCCGGATTCCATCAGCGCATGCGCGCGAGCCGCCTCGGCCAGCGGGAAGGTTGCCTGGATCGGCAGGCGGAGCGATTTCGACTCGATGAGCGGCCAGATCTCGCGGCGCAGCGCAGCGCCGATCCGGCCCTTGCTCGAGACGCTCTGCGCCCGCAGCGTCGAGCCGCCGATCATCAGTCGCTTGACCATCAGCTGCGCCAAGTCGATCTCGGTCTTGCGCCCGCCCAGGGTCGCGATGATCGCGATTCGCCCGTCGGATGCGGCCGCAGCGATATCGCGCGGCACGTAGTCCCCGCCGACCATGTCGAGGATGACATCGGCGCCCTTGCCTGCGGTGGCGCTCACGGTCGCGGCCACGAAATCCTCCTGTTTGTAGTTGATCGCGACATCCGCGCCAAGCGCGCGGCATGCCGCGCATTTTTCCGCGCTTCCCGCCGTGACGATGACTGCGGCGCCGTACGCCTTGCCGAGCACAATGGCGGTAACGCCGATTCCGCTCGAGCCGCCGTGGACCAGCAGCCACTGTCCGGGCCGCAGGCACGATCGCTCGAAGACGTTGTAGTAGACGGTAAAGACCGTCTCCGGCAGCACCGCGGCCTCCTCCAGCGAGAGATCGCCGGGCACGGGCAGGCACTGGGCCGCGGGCGCCACGGCATACTCGGCGTAGCCCCCGCCCGCAAGCAACGCGCACACCCGATCACCCGGGGACCACTCCCTCACCTGCGGGCCCACCCGTACCACTTCCCCGGCGACCTCCAGCCCGGGGATATCGCTCGCACCCGGCGGGGGTGGATACTGGCCCAGACGCTGCAAGACGTCCGGGCGGTTGACACCGGCCGCCGCCACCTGGATCAAAACCTCGTCAGCTCCCGGCTGCGGCATCGGCCGGCGCGCCGGTTGCAGCGCCTCCGGCCCCCCCGGCGAGACGATTTCCACGACAGCGATGCTGGCAGGCAATTCACTCATGCGCTGGCCTCCCCTTGCAATGCGAGCATGCCGGCACGTCCCGGCACCCTGCCGGACTCGATCGGGCAGCGCCGCAGGCAATTGTGGTCCAATGAGGCCGCATAGGTCGCCAAGTCGGTCAGCCCGACTCCTCGGGCGCGCCACCGGGCGAGCAGCCGCTCGAAACCGGCTCGATACGCCCCACCCTCGAGTTCGGCATGCAGGGTGAACACGTGGTCGCCCGGGGCCTCGGTCAGTGCCAACAGGTGCTCGATCGGATCGACACCGCGCAGATCCGGACGGCCGATCAACTCATCGAGCGTCGGCAGCGTGGTCGGCAATTGCGGCACGGGGATCTCGCGACCATCCACGACCGGGACGAATGGGCCGACCCCGCGCGTGTCGGACGCATAGCGGAAACCGGCCTCGGCCTCGAGCTGCGGCACGAAGCGATTGACCTGCCAACCGGCCGCACCGTGCGACTCGGGCGCCCGCCCGAAGATCCGGACGAACTCCTCGCGCGCGAGCCACAGTTGGCGGCGAGTCCACGCCGAGCTGGCTCGCCCCACGCCATCCTGCCACTTGACGTGATCCCAGGTGTGCACGCCCACCTCGAAGCCGCGCGCGGCAACCTCGCGCAGCACCGCCTCGCAGCGCCGCCCGATTCGCGGACCCGGCAACACGACACCATAGAGCAACGTGCGCAGCCCGTAATGACTCGCCACCGATGTCCGGCGCACCTTGCCGAGAAAGCCGCGGCGCAAAACCCGCTTGATCGCCCTACCGGTGTGATCGGGACCGAGGCTGAACAGAAAGGTCGCGCGGGCATCGGCGCTCTCGAGCGCGGCCATCAGGCGCGGAACACCTTCGCGGGTGCCCCGATATGTATCGACATCTATCTTCAGCGCAATGGTGCTCATGGGCCGTACGGCGCGGCGCGCACAGTCCTCAGACCAGCAACCGCGGCTGCGCTTCCCACTCGCGGGCCGCCCGCCTCAGGTCCAGAGGCCCTCGAGCGTCGGCTGCCGCCAGAATCCGCAGTGTTCCCTGACCGCACACCGCATAACACGCACCCGCCCGGCCATAGAGCCGCGGAGCACCCGTGTCGCTTTGCGCCGCGAGGCGGGTACGATGAATCCACAGGCGTTCCCCCCCGACATCGCTGAACGCACCCGGAAACGGCGGCGCGACGGCGCGCACCAGATTGTGGATACGTGGCGCCGGCCAGCGCCAGTCGATCCGACCGTCCTCGGGCCGGCGCCGCCCGAAGTATTGCCCGGGCACGACCGGCTGCGGGCGGCGCGGCGCGGTGCCGGCGAGCAGCCCGGGCAGAGAGCGCGCGAGGACCATTTCCGCGGCAACGGTGACCTTGGCGTACACCTCCCGGGCATCGTCGTCGGCGAGAATCGGCACCGCCATCTGATCGATGATATCGCCCGCATCGGCGCGCGCGACCATCTCGTGCAGTGTCGCGCCGGTCTCGCGCTCTCCGTTGAGGATCGCCCAGTTGACCGGCGCGCGGCCGCGGTATTTCGGCAGCAGCGAGCCGTGCATGTTGAGCGCGCCGCGACGTGCGCAGCGCAGCAGCGCCTCCGGCAGCAGCGCCCGGTAGTAGAATGAGAACACGAAGTCCGGTGCAAGCGCGGCCAGGCGCTCCCCGAGTCGCGGCGCGCCGGGATCCTGCGCTGTCATGACCTCGATTCCATACTCGCGGGCCGCCTCGGCCACGCTCGCGAACCATTGACGCTCGCCCGGGTCGTCGGCCACCGTGACCACCAGCGGCACCTCGACTCCGCCGGAGAGGAGCGCTTTCAGACAGCGCACCCCGACGTCGTGATAGGCGAACACGACCGCGCGAGCACGGCTCACGGCGTACGGCCCGGCTCGTGCTCGGCGCGCAGCATCTCCGTGTGATCGAGCGCGGGGTTCACCCTGCTCACCGGCTCGAGATCCACACGCCGGTGATCTGGACTCGAGCCCGCCGCACCGGCCGGGTGGGACGCCATGTCCGGGAATTCGCCCTGTGGCGGTTCGCTCTCCAGGATCGCCGTGATGGTGTAGCGCGGTCGCTGACGGACCTGCTCATAGATCCGCCCCACGTACTCCCCCATCACCCCGACGCTGACCAGCAAGATACCGATGAAGAAGAACGCGAGCCCGAACAAGGTGAATACGCCTTGGACTTCCGGACCGATGAAGATGCGCTGGACCGCCAGCACCACCACAAAGGCGAGCGAGATCAGCGCGACCACCATGCCCACCATGGTGAAGAATTGCAGTGGCACCACCGAAAAGCCCGTCAACAAGTCGAAATTCAAGCGAATCAGCCGGTAGATCGAGTATTTCGACTGCCCGGCGGCGCGCTCCGAGTGCGCCACCTCGACCTCCACCGGATGGCGGGCGAAGGTGTATGCGAGGGCCGGCACGAAGGTGCTCACCTCCAGGCAACGATTGATGGCATCGACGATGGTGCGGTGATAGCCGCGCAACATGCAGCCCTGATCGCTGATGCGAATCTGCGTGGTGCGCTCCCGAACCCGGTTCATCAGCCGGGAGGCGGCCTTGCGCCACAGCGCGTCGTGCCGCCGCGCGCGCACCGTACCGACATAGTCCGCGCCCTGATCGAGAGCCGTCACCAGCTTGCCGATCTCCTCCGGCGGGTTCTGCAGGTCCGCATCGAGTGTGATGATGTAATCGCCGCGCGTGTGCGCGAAACCGGCCAGGATGGCCATGTGCTGGCCCGCATTGCGCGTCAACAGCACGACGCGCGTGCGCTCCGGCCGGCGCTCGAACAGCTGCCGCAGAACGGCCGCCGAGCGGTCGCGGCTGCCGTCATCGACGAATATGACCTCGTAGGGGCGGCCGAGCGCATCGAGCACCGGATACAGGCGCTCGGCCAGCGCCTCAAGCCCCGCTTCCTCGTTGTAGACGGGGATGACGACCGAGAGCGTCGCACTCATCGCATTGCTCCGCGCAGCACCTCGCCGGCCGCCGTGACCACCCGCTCGGGGTCCGAGTCGCTCATCGCCGGGAACAGCGGCAGCGTGACCGTCTCGCGGCCGATGCGCTCGGCGTTGGGGAACTGGCCCTCGCGGTAGCCGAGCGCGCGATAGGCGCTGAACAGATGGATCGCCGGGTAATGTACCCCGATGCCGACGCCGCGCGCGGCCATCGCCGCGATGAATTCCGCCCGGTTGATGCGCAGCCGATCGAGCGGCAGGAGCGCGGTGAACATGTGCCAATTGTGCCCCGCATCTCCCCGCGCCGGCAGCCGCAGCGGCGGATCCTCGCCCCACAGCGCGAAGTAGCGGGCCGCGAGTTCGCGGCGACGCGCATTGAAGGCCTCGAGCTGGCGCAACTGCCCGAGCCCGACGCAGGCGGCGACATCGGACAGATTGGCCTTGCCGCCGGCGAAGTAGGTCTCGACCTGATCGGCCGCGATCCTGGCCTGACCGTGGAAGCGATGCAGTTCCAGCTCGCGCACCTCTTCGCTCGAGCCGCCGACCACCGCGCCACCCTCGATGGAGGTGATGTTCTTGTTGGGATGAAAGCTGAAACAGACCAGATCGCCGCTGCTACCGATGCGCCGGCCGCGGTAACTCGAGCCCATTGCCTGGGCTGCATCCTCGATGACCCGCAGCGCGTGCCGCTCGGCGAGCGCGTACACGCGATCGAGGTCGACCGGCAGTCCCGCGAGGTGCACCGGCATGATGGCGCGCGTGCGCGCGCTGATCGCCGCCTCGGCCTGATCGAGATCGATCGAACGCGTGTCGAGATCCACGTCGACGAACACCGGTCGGGCGCCGGTGCGCACCACGACATTGGCGCTCGCCACAAAACTCATCGCCGGCACGATCACCTCGTCCCCCGCGCCGATGCCGCAAGCCAGCAGCGCGTGCTCGAGGCTGGCGGTGGCCGAGGTCTGGGTGCGCACCGGCCGGCCGCCGAAGTACGTGGAAAGCGCCGCCTCGAAGGCCTTGACCTTCGGGCCGCTGGCGAGCCACCCGGAGCGCAGCACTTCGGCGACCTCGGCGATGGTCTGCTCGTCGATGCTCGGCCGGGTAAAGGGCAGAAAAGAGCTCATACGTTACGAACGCGCCACCAGCACCACCCCGAAGATGATCACCAGAATACCCGCCACCCGCTCCAGGTTGGGCACCTCTCCGAGCAGCCACCAGGCCAGTCCCACGTTGATGATGTACCCGAGGGAGAGCATGGGATACGCCTGAGTCACCGGCACCCTCGACAACCCGATGACCCACACGATCAGCGACACGCCATAACAGCCTATCGCGAACCACATCCATGGCACGGTCGCGAGTTCGAGCAGCCGCCTCGTGACGTTGACGCCCGAGCCGAACAACGCGCCGGTATCGTCAGTGGCGGCCTTCAGAGCGAGCTGGGCCACCGCGTTCAGCAGCACGCCGCCGAACAGAAAGCCGAATACGGACCACTTCATCGGCGGCTCACCGCCACCGTGAAACTGTCCCGCCCGATCACCCGGCCCGGCAGGCCCTCCTTGCGATAGCGCTGCCACACCGAGGGGCCGAAGAACGCGATCGCATCATGGCTCGCGTCCCATCGCCGCACGAACTGCTTCGGTGTCGCGGTCATCAGTCCGGGCTGGAGTCTCTCCCCGTAGCCGAGCTCGCCGGAGTAGCCCACCAGCGTCAGCAGGCGGCCCAGGTACGGCGGGATGGTCTGCCGGTACTGGCCCACGCTGTAGAGCGCGGTGCCGGGATGAACGTCGGGCTTGATTTCCTGCACCAGCTGATAGGCCGAACGCGAGGGCGGAATCACCGTGTACTCGCACAACAGCGCCTGCCAGACGAAGATGAACATCAGCATCACCACGAACATCCCGGCCGGCGCGCGCTCGGCGGCGGCATCGTCCGCGGCCCGCGGCCCGGCCGCCGCCGCTATGAGCGCCGCGACCAGCGCGGCGGCCGCCCAGGCCATCGCCGCATCCGGGATGAAGCCGTTGCGGTCATGTGAATAGACGAGCAACCCCGCCGCGACAAACACCGCCAGACCCGCCCCCATCCACGTGGCCCGGGCGATGCCGCCCGGACGGCGCACGATGTACACACCGGTCAACGCGGCCAGTGGCGGGAACATCGGCAAGATGTAGGTCGCGAGCTTCGAGTGTGACAGCGAGAAGAAGATCAGGGTCAGCACCGAGTACAGCAGCAGAAATTTCAGCGGCTTGAAATGCGGCACGGGACCCGGATCGGACCATGTCGCGCGCGCCGCGCGCGCCAGCGGCACGAGCCAGGCGAACGCACCGATGGCCAGGATCACGATGAAGTAGTACCACGGCTCGATGCGCCGCGCCCGATTGGTCAGGAAGCGCTCGAAGTGCTGAACGATGAAAAAGTAGTGGGCGAAGGTCGGATTGCGCAGGGACACGAGGATGAGCCAGGGCGCCCCGATCGCGACCATGATCGGCAGCCCGAGTCCTGCGTGCAGGCGGCGCCACGGGCGCGCGTCACGCTCGAGGACGGTGTAGCCGATCAGCGCCAACCCCGCCAGCACGTACACCTCCAGCCCCTTGGTCAGCAACGCCAGTGCCGCAACTGCCCAGGAAAGCAGCATCCAGTTGCGTTCCGATTTCGAGCCCGGTTCGGCACATTGCGCGCGTGTGAACGCGAGCACCATTGCCGTCAGCCAGAAACACAAGCCCGCATCGAGCAGATCGAGGTGCGCGACGATGCCGAAATACGGACTCATGGCCAGCAGAGCCACCGCGGCCAGCGCCGAGCGCCGATCGTACAGCCGCGCGAGCCACGCATAGATCAGCGCCAGACAGCCGAAGCCGAGCCCCACGGTCCAGAGCCTCGAGGTAAGGTTGCCCACACCGAACACCGAGTAGATCGTCGCGGTCGCCCAGTACTGCAATGCCGGCTTCTCGAAGTACTTCAGGCCATCGAGCCGCGGAGTCACCCAGTTGCCGCTGACGAGCATCTCACGCGGAATCTCGGCGTAGCGGCCCTCATCCGGATCGAGCATCGGACGGATCTGCATGGTGGCGAACCAGACCACCGCCAGCACGATCCACGCCCACCACCTGAGTCTCCCGGCGCGCGTGTGCGCTGTGTTCATGAAATCGCTCCCCCGCGCAGCCGCTGCCGCCTAAAGTCCACTCGCCGCCGCGTTGAGCGGATCGAAGCTGCCGAGCTTGACGTAGAAATCGATCGTGCAGCGGATCGCGGTGTCGAGATCGGTATGGGGCTGCCAGCCGAGGTCGCGCTTGGCCGCCTGAATCGCCGGCACGCGCACCTGGATGTCCTGATAATACTTGCCGTAGTACTCCCCGGCGGAGACCTCGATGATCTCGGTGGCCCTGGCCGCATCGCGCAGCTCGGGGAACTCCTGCGCAATGCGGATGGTCCGCTCGGCGAGTTCGCGGATCGAGACGCAATTGTCCGGATTGCCGATATTGAAGATGCGGCGGGTCGCCCGTCCATCCCGGTTCTCGAGGATGGTCAGCAGGCACTCGATGGCGTCATCGATGAAGGTGAAGGAGCGCTTCTGGCGGCCGCCGTCGACCAGCTTGAAGGGCCGGCGATACAGAACGTTGGAGAGAAACTGCGTGAACACCCGCGAGCTGCCCTCCTTGGGCTCCTCGATGTTGTCGAGATTCGGGCCGATGAAGTTGAACGGCCGGAACAGTGTATAATCCAGGCTGTCGCGCACGCCGTACGCGTAAATCACCCGGTCGAGAAGCTGCTTGGAGGCGGCGTAGATCCAGCGCTGCTTGTTGATCGGCCCATACACGAGCGGGCTCGTCTCCTCATCGAGCACCGCATCCGGGGACATGCCGTAGAGTTCGGAGGTCGAGGGAAACACCAGCCGCTTGCCGTATTTGACGCAGTGGCGCACCACGGCGAGATTGGCCTCGAAATCGAGCTCGAAGACCCGCAGCGGATGGGTGACGTACTGGGCGGGATTGGCGATCGCGACCAGCGGCACGACCACGTCGCACTTCTTGACGTGATATTCGACCCATTCCCTGTTGATGGTGATGTCGCCCTCGACGAAGTGGAAGCGCGCGTCCTTCGGCAGCTCGCCGAGCTTGTTGTCGGTAAGATCGATGCCGTAGACCTCCCAGTCCCGCTCGCGCAGAATGGCGCTCGTGAGCGCGCTGCCGATGAATCCGTTCGCTCCGAGAATCATGATCTTCAGTGCCATGGAAGTCCTTCGTGCCGCCGGCGGGCCCGATGCATAAAAAAAAGTAATTTTACCAGCTTCCAGCCGGCACGCGCACTGACTTGATCCCGAGCGCGCGCCCACTCACGGCACGCCTCGGGACCTCGGGCGCCTCAGAAGCGCAGCCCGACCGTGATTGGAACGAACGCCGTGGGCTGGGTGGTCTGTATGCGCTGATAGCGCGCTTCGACGAACAGCGTCTGCCCGTCACTCAGCGCGAAATCGACGCCGATGCCGGCATTCCATGAAAAGCGCGTGGTAGAGCCGCTGGCGACCTCCACCTGCCCGGGCACCAGCCCGTAGGCGCAGTAACCAAACCACGGGTTGCACAGGTAGGATCCAACCGCCACGGTCTGGGTGAGTCCGACATGCATGTGATCCACCCCGATGCCCACCAGCGTGAATCCCGTGACCCGCGGGGACATCGGCACCCGGTATTCCGCATCGACGTTCAGCCCGAACACATCGCCGAAGCCGCCGTCGATCTGGGTCTGGTCCGCCGCCTCATTGATGGCGATGAGGTTGCGCGTGGCGTTGAAGGCGCTGTAATCGACATCGGCGCGCAATGCGATCGGTATGGTCGGCCGCGGCTGCCAGGTCAGTCCCCCGCCGAGCGTCCACCCGCCCTGGAAGTACTGCGACGTGGTTCCAATGGTCGGGGTGTATCCCAAGTCGAAATGCCAGCGCACGGGCTGCACGGGTCTGAAGGTTTGCTCGTAGTACGTCTGTGCCGACGCGCGCGCCGACAGACCGAGGAGGACCAACGCCCCCAGCGGGTAAACATAGCGATTCATGTGTTAGCTCCTTACGGCGCCGCATGGCGCACCATCCCACCGTGCGTGCCGAGCTCACCCGGAGCGCTCACGCGACACGCAGCTTACGTTTGACCACTTGCGCGATGTCGCGCATCTCCTCAATGCCCAGCAGCATCGCACAACCAAAGAACGCGCCGATGCTCGTTACGATGACCAGCAGCAGCCCGCCAAGTTTCGGCCAGAAGGCCTCTGCCGGCCAATTGGCGAGCAGCGCGCTCGAGCCGCCCCAGCAGATCAGCGCGAGTACTGCACAGGCGACGCTCAGCCTCGCCAGCAGCTTCAGCATGGCGCGCGATTCGAACCGGCCGAGGTGCCGGCGCATCAGAGCATACAGCACCACGAAATTCACGGTGGCCACGCACGCGGTCGAGAATGCCAAGCCCTGCGGGCCCCAGTGTAGCCGCAAAGTCGTCAGCCAGCACAGCAGCACGTTGAGCCCCATCGCGCACAGGCTCACCACCATCGGGGTCTTGCGCCGGTCGATGGCGTAGAAGGCATTGACGAGCACCTTCAGCGCCGCATAGCCGCACAGTCCGATGGCATACAAGCGCAGCGCGCTGGCCGTCTCGAGCGCATCGTGGGCGCTGAAGCGGCCGTGTTGGTAGAGAACCGAGACAATCGGACCGGCGAGCATGATCAGGCCGATCGCCGCGGGCACCGTCAACAACAGCACCAGGCGCAGGCCACGGGCGAGTTCGGTGCGAAACCCCTCGTGATTGCCGGTCGCGGCCATCCGCGAGAGCATGGGCAGGGCGACCGTGCCGAACGCGACGCCAAACATCCCGAGGGGGAACTGCATCAGTCGAAAGGCGTACTGCAGCCAAGTGATCGGTCCGTTGCCGAGCAGCGATGCGAACCCCGAGTTCACCACGACGTTGACCTGCACCGAGCTCGCGGCAATCAGTGACGGGCCCATGATCAACAGGATGGCCTTGACCCTCGAATCCCGCCAGCGGAAATCCGGGCGGAACCGGTAGCCGAACCGCCGCAGCCGCGGAATCTGCACCCCCAGTTGCAGCAGCCCGCCGATGAGGGTGCCGATCGCGAGCCCCACGGTAGCCTTGGGACCGAAGTGCGGATCGAGCCACCAGCCCAGGCCCGCCCCGGCGATGATCGTGCCCAGATTGAAGAAGGAGGATGCCAGCGCCGGTATGCCGAATACGTTGCGCGCGTTCAGCATGCCCATGACCAGCGCCGCGAGCGACACGATCAGGATGAACGGATACATGATCCGCGCCAGCTCCACGGTCAGCGCCGCCTTGGCCGGACTGAACCCCCAGCCAAGCATCGCCACCAGCCACGGCGCGAGCGCAATGCCCAGCAACACCAGCGCGCTGATCACGATGACCGCCAGCGTGAGCACCTTGTTGGCCAGCTGCCAGGCGGACTGCTCGCCTTCGCGCAGCAGTGTCTTGCTGAAAGTGGTGACGAAAGCGGTCGAGAGCGCCCCTTCCCCCACCAGATCGCGCAGCAGGTTGGGAATGCGAAAGGCGGTGATGTACGCATCCATGAGCCGTCCGCCGCCAAACAGCGCGCCGAATACGATCAGGCGCACCAAGCCGAGCACCCGGCTGCACAGCACCGCGATGGCTATCAAAACGGCGCCGCGGGTATTGAGCTTCTCACCCGGCGCGCTCGCGGGTACCGGCGGCTCAGGGGAGGGCATCGGGTGCGGTCTCAGCCAAGCGCAACGGCCGGCGATCCAGCCGCCGCCGCCGCGAAATCACCGCACCCGCTCCGCCACCGCGCAGTGGCCACTGCCAACGTACCGCTCATCTGCTCCGCCTGCTTTCGTTGCCGCCCGCGGCGCATCGCCGCCGCGCGCGCAAGCATACCGGCCGGCACAGGCCGGCGCGAGCCGGCCACCGGCAGGTCAGCTTTGGCGCTCGGCCACCTCGAGCCCGATGCCCTGCTCGCACTTCAGGGGCGTGCTGCCGCCGCGTCCCTCGGTGCCCTGTCGCAGCGTGCTCAACGCTCCGCGCCCTGCAGGCGCACCACGAAGCGGCCCGTTGCTTGCCCCGCGATCAGCGTCTGAGCCGCATCGGGCACGGACTCGAGGCCGATCACCGCGCGGACGATTCGCTGCTCGATCGCGGCCAGCCGCCATGGCCCGGCGAGCTGCTCCCATGCCGCCAGACGCCACGCGCGCGGCACCTGCACCGAGTGGATTCCCAACAGGCTGACGCCACGCAGGATCAGCGGCATGACCGTGCCGGTGAGCACCGGCGACTGCGCGAGCCCGATGCAGGCGATGTTGCCCCATGGCTTGACCGTACGTGTCAGGTACGAGAGGACCTCGCCGCCGAGGTTGTCGACCGCCCCGCCCCAGACGGCCTTCTCGAGCGGCTTGCGGCCCAGATCCAGCCGCGCCCGCTCGATCACCTCATCGGCGCCGAGCCCGCGCAAGAACGCGCCAGCCT
Organism: Pseudomonadota bacterium; assembly: GCA_021843755.1. Taxonomy (GTDB): domain Bacteria; phylum Pseudomonadota; class Gammaproteobacteria; order Steroidobacterales; family Steroidobacteraceae; genus 13-2-20CM-66-19. The sequence continues at coordinate 8,786 of JAKBWB010000038.1, read as the reverse complement.
GCGGCTTGCCGGTGATCGCCGCTGTGGCAAAGCCCGCGCGCTTCAGCAGCGCCAGCGCGATCCCACCGACGCCGCCGGTGGCGCCGGTTACCGCGATGGCTCCCCGCCCGGGATCCTGGTGGTTCTCGAGCATGCGCCGCAGCGCCAGCGCCGCCGTGAAACCCGCGGTTCCAAGGGCCATTGCCTCGAGGAGGCTCAGTCCCGGCGGCAGCGGCACGAGGGCCTCGGCGGGCACGCGGGCATATTCGGCGAATCCCCCATCCAGCCACTCTCCCAGCCCGGCGCCGGTCGCCAACACCCGATCTCCCGGCTTGAAGGTCACATCGCTGCTGTGCTCGACCACTCCGGACAAATCGATGCCCGCGACCCGCGGGTACGCACGCAGGATTGCGCCCCGGCCAGTCACCGCCAGCGCGTCCTTATAGTTGAGTCCCGAGTAAGCGACACGCACGAGAACCTCGCCCGGGGTCAAGTCCTCGAGGCTCACCGATTCGACGCATGCGGTCGGACCCTTCGGGGTCTGATGAACGCGTAAGGCCTTGAAAGACGTCATGACGGCGGCGCTGGCGGGCAAAATCGTTCTATTGTATCGACCCCCGCTCCGGCGCGGCGCCGGAAAACCTGCGGTCTGGAACCTGGAACATGGATAATTACGGGTCGATGGCCTAGTGTAACTACCTTATTTTTCATATACTTGTATGACAGACATGAGTCAGGCACTCATCTGTGATGCGGTCCGGACGCCTTTTGGCCGCTATGGAGGCTCGCTCGCAGGTATCCGCACGGACGACCTGGCGGCCGTGCCGATACGCGCCCTGCTCGAGCGGCACTCCCGGGTCGACTGGGCCAGCCTCGACGACGTTTACCTCGGCTGCGCCAATCAAGCCGGCGAGGACAATCGCAACGTGGCGCGCATGGCGGTTCTACTGGCGGGGCTGCCCGAGAGTGTGCCCGCCTCCACCGTTAACCGGCTGTGCGGCTCGAGCCTCGACGCCATCGCCATCGCGGCACGCGCCATTGCGGCCGGCGAGGCGCATTTGATGATCGCCGGCGGGATAGAGAGCATGACGCGCGCTCCCTACGTCCTGGGCAAAGCCAACACGGCGTTCGAGCGCGGCGCGAGGCTCGAAGACACCACGCTCGGGTGGCGATTCGTCAATCCCGTCATCCGCAGCCGCTTCGGCATCGAGTCCATGGCCGAGACCGCCGAGAATCTCGTCGCCGAGCGCGGAATTTCCCGCGCCGACCAGGATGCTTTCGCGCTTCGCAGCCAGCAACGCTATGCGCGCGCCCATGCGGGCGGGTTCTTCGAGCGCGAAATCGTGCCGGTCACGGTGACTCGCCCAAAGGAGCCTTCGCAGCAAATCCTGCAGGACGAGCAACCACGCGCACAGACCACCCTGGAAGCGCTTGCCCGTCTCAAAGGTATCGTGCGCCCCGAGGGCTCGGTCACCGCCGGCAACTCCTCCGGCATCAACGACGGCGCCGCCGCGGTGTTGCTGGCAAGCGAAGCGGCGGTACGGCGCTTCGGCCTCACGCCCCGCGCCCGGGTTATCGGCAGCGCCGTGGCCGGCGTGCCGCCGCGCATCATGGGCATCGGTCCGGTGCCGGCGACGCGCAAGCTGCTGCAGCGCACCGGAACATCGCTCGCCGAGATCGATTTGATCGAGCTCAACGAGGCGTTCGCCGCGCAGTCGCTGTCGGTACTGCGCGAACTCGGCCTGCCCGATGATGCCGGGCACGTGAACCCCAATGGTGGCGCGATCGCGATCGGCCACCCACTCGGGGCCAGCGGAGCGCGGCTCATCGCCACGGCGCTGAATCAACTCGAAGCCGCAGGCGCGCGGCGCGCGCTATGCACCATGTGCATCGGCGTGGGCCAGGGCATCGCGCTGCTGATCGAGCGCCTTTGACGCGCCCGCTGGCTGTTGCGTGCGCGTCTCAGACGACCCGCACGCGCAATGGCTCCAGACCCGTGACACTTGCCTCCAGCAGATCGCCCCGCTCGACGGCGGCGACACCGGCAGGCGTGCCGGTGAACACCAGATCACCGGGCGCAAGCGTCCAGGCGGCCGACAGGTGCGCGATGATCTGCGGCACGTTCCAGATCATCTGAGCTATCGCGCCGCGCTGGCGCTCGACGCCGTTGACGTTCAGCGCGATCACCGCCGCGCCGATCTGCGCGGCCTGCGCATGCGCAGTGACCGGTCCAATCGGCGCGGCGTACTCGAACCCCTTGCCGATGCACCACGGGCCCGCGCGCTTCTTCATCTGGGCCTGCAGATCGCGCCGGGTCATGTCGAGCCCGACGGCATAGCCGTACACGTGCCGCTGCGCTTCGGCGGGCGGGATGTCGCGTCCGCCTTCGCCGATCGCCACGACCAGCTCCACCTCGTGATGAAAGTCATGGGTCAGGCTCGGATACGGCAGCCGCCCCACCTCGCCGGACTCGACCGGCAGCAACGCGTCCGCCGGCTTCATGAAGAACACCGGCGGCTCCCGACCGGTGCGGCCCATCTCCTGGGCATGGGCCTGATAGTTCGAGCCCACGCAATAGATCCGATGCACGGGAAAGCGCCGGGCAGTGCCGGCGACTGGCGCGCTCGTTATGCGCGGCGGAGTGAGGACGTAATCCATGACGGCACAGCGTAACACGCGCGCGCGGCAGAATCCGCCACCTTACAGCCGCCCGCTCAGTACTCGCGCCGGCAACAGCACAACGGCCCGCAGCAGCTGAAATACACCATCCACGGCTATCCCGAGCAATCGCAGCGGCAGCAACAGCAACCACAGGATCGGCCACGCGAGCAGCGCCAGCACCGCCAGCGGCCAGCACAGCACGAGGAGAATCAGCCAGAGCAGCAGCTTCACCACCGCGCTACGCTAGCGCCACCTCCTCCGGGGAGCAAGTCGGCACTGCCGCACGCCAACCCGGCCAACCCCCGTGCCGGCTCGCTTCGTCGCGGTTGCAGGTGAGTTCGCCGCAAATCCGACCGTCCAGCCGGCGGCCGGCATCCCCCCTCGAGGGACGATACGGCATCATGCCCGCTCCGGGCTCCCGTGAATCCAGTCCACCAAGACCGGGCCCGCGCGCCGGAGGAGCATTCGCATGAAGCCTGTCATCCCCGTAGTGGCGATTGCCTCGCTCGCCGCGTGTCTCACGCCTGCCTTCGCCGCCGGCCACAAGACCCGGCCCGCCGCAGCGTCGGCCTCGAGTTTGTTCACGCCCCGTGCGGTGAAGAGCTACGGTACGGTCACGGTCAACGGGCGCAAGATCGCCTACGAGGCGGTGGCCGGAACCCTCATCGTGCATCCGGGGAACTGGGACGACGCGGCGACACCGGCCACGGGCAAGCATGCGCTCGGCATGCCCGACGGTCCGCCAGCCGCCTCCATGTTCTACGTCGCGTATTTCCAGCGTGGCGTGCCCGCTCAGGACCGGCCGATCACGTTCCTCTACAACGGCGGACCGGGCTCCTCGAGCGTATGGCTGCACATGGGCGCCTACGGTCCCGTGCGGGTCGTGACCAACAGCAATACGCACACGCCCCCGGCGCCCTACCGCCTCGTCAACAATCAGTACAGTCTGCTCGACGCCTCGGACTTGGTGTTCATCGACGCCCCGGGCACCGGTTACAGCCGGATCGAAGGCAAGGGAAAGGACAAGGCGTTCTACGGAGTCGATCAGGACGCCGACGCGTTCGCCTCGTTCATCATGCAGTTTCTCTCGCGCTTCCACCGCTGGAATTCACCGAAGTACCTCTACGGAGAAAGCTACGGAACACCCCGGTCGGCCGCGCTCATCTACGACCTCGAGGTCAACGACGATGTCGACTTCAACGGCGTGATCATGCAGTCGCAGATTCTGAACTTCGACCTGAGCGCCGATGACCCGCAGCATAATCCAGGCATCGAGCTGCCGTACGAAATCGCGCTGCCATCCATGGCGGCCACCGCATGGTATCACCACGTTCTGCCCGCTGAGCCCGCTCATCTGCGACCGTTCCTGAAGAAAGTGGAGCGATTCGCCATGGGAAGCTACGCCGATGCGCTCGCGCAAGGCGCCGTCCTCCCTCGCGCGCAGGAGCGCTCGATCGCCGAGCGGATGCACCAGTACACCGGGTTGCCGATCCCCTATCTGTTGAAGGCCAACCTGCAGGTCAGCGGCCTGATGTTCGAACACGAGTTGCTCAACTCGCACGACGAGACCACTGGCCGGCTCGACACCCGCTTCGCCGGGCCATCGATAGATCCCCTCAACGAGCACGCCCAGTACGACCCGCAGGCCGCCGCCATCAGCTCGGCATACGTGGCCGCGTTCAACACATACGTGACCGCCGACCTGCATTACAAGACCGATCTTGCGTACCTGCCGGAGATCAACATACCCGACTGGCAGATGAAGCATCGCCCCCCGAATGCTTCCATGAAACTGCCCATCGACGTCAACGTCATGCCCGACCTCGCTTACGCGATGAAATACGATCCGGATCTGAAGATCATGCTGAACGGCGGCTACTTCGATCTGGCCACCCCGTTCTATGAAGGCTGGTACGAGATGCATCACCTGCAGATACCGCGGAGCCTGGACAAGAACATTCAGTATCACTACTACAAGTCCGGACACATGATCTACGTGCGGGTCGCGGACCTGAAGAAGCTTCATGCCAACGTCGTAGCTTTCATCCGCCAGACCGACAACCTGGGAGGCCGATCATGAGTCGCACGATGCACAGCCGCGCCCCGACCGGTGGCGCCGCGCTGCTCGCGGTGCTCGCGCTCGCGACGCTCGGCGCCGCCGCGACCGCGCTCGCCAAGTCGCCCGCAAAGCGGCCCTGGCGTCGCGCGCACAACCCGTATTTCCATACCCACGCAAGCACCACGGACGGTGCAGTGACGGTGAACGGCCACACGATCCACTACCGCGCCGTGGCCGGCATGATCATCGTGCACGGCCCTGGCTGGAATGACGCGACGGGCGCGTACGGATTCGGACAACCGAGTCCCGGCAAGGCCAAGCGGGTCCAGTCCGAGGCCGCGATGTTCTACGTGGCCTATTTCAAGAACGGGGCCAAACCGAGCAAACGTCCGATCACCTTCCTCTACAATGGCGGCCCAGGCTCGGCGAGCGTATGGCTGCACATGGGCGCCTTCGGCCCCCGCCGCGTGATCACGGCCGATCACACGCAGACCCCGCCAGCCCCCTACAAGCTCGTAAACAACGAGTACAGCCTGCTCGACGCCTCGGACCTGGTGTTCGTCGATGCTCCCGGAACGGGATTCGGCCGGGTGCGCGGTCCCGACCCGGCCAAGAACTTCTATGGTGCGGACGCGGACGTGCACGCGTTCTCGCAGTTCATCATGAAGTTCCTGTCCAAGTACGGCCGCTGGAACTCCCCGAAGTACCTCCTCGGCGAGAGCTACGGCACGCCGCGCTCAGCCATGCTCGTCAACGCCCTCGAGACCCGTCACAATATCGACTTCAACGGCGTGATCCTGCTCTCGGCGATCCTGAACTTCGACGATTCCAACGGGATCGGAATGGCGCGCTTCAATCCCGGGATCGGCCTGCCCTATGAGCTCTCGCTGCCTTCCTTCACCGCCACCGCGTGGTATCACCACAAGTTGCCGGGCGGCCAGCCCCCATTGAAGCCGCTGCTCGCCAGAGTCGAGCACTTCGCGATGACCGACTATGCGCAGGCGCTGCGCGCGGGCTCGCTGCTGCGCACCTCGGACTTCGATGCCATCGCGGCAAAACTGCACGAGTACACGGGGCTACCGATCGGCTACATCGAAAAAGCGAATCTCCGTGTCACCGGGGGCGAGTTCCAGCACGAGCTGCTCGCCGGCACCGATGAATCCACCGGCCGGCTCGACTCCCGCTTCGCCGGTCCGTCATTGAATCCGCTCGGGCAGCGCGCCCAATACGACCCGCAGTCCGCGGCGATCAGCTCCGCGTATGCCGCGGCGTTCAACGACTACTCGCGCAAGGTCCTGCACTTCGGCATGGGACTGCGTTACAAGATGCAGATTCCGGTCTGGCGGATCTGGAACTTCGAGCACAGACAGCCCGGGGTGGGCTACGCGCTGTCCCGGGCGCTCAACGTGATGCCGGATCTGGCGAACGCGATCAAACAGGATCCGGATCTGAAGGTGATGCTGAACGGCGGCTACTTCGACCTCGCGACGCCCTTCTACGAGGGCATCTACGAGATGAGCCACCTGCCCATGGAGCGCAAGCTGCAGGCGAACATCCAGTACCACTACTACATGTCGGGTCACATGATCTACGTACACGTGCCGGCGCTGAAGCAGTTGCATGCCAACATCGTGGCATTCATCGACTCGACCGATCACCAGCAGTAACCATCCCCCGGCGAATCCGAGGGGTCTCCTATTGGACTAGGTACAGCAGGGAGGCAACCTTCGGGATTTGACCCAGTCGTCCTCCAACCCTTGTTCTTTGCAAGCGCGCCTGCGCACGCAGCCATCGCGAGCGCAAAAGGGTGGGCATGGATATATCGGCTGTTTCCCGACACGTGCAGACGGGTTGGAGTGCCATTAGGGCTGTATTTCCTAATGAAGCCCTCGATGTTCTGCAGGTGCGCACTGTTGGGCAGGTGCAGCTTCATGACTGTACTTGTTGGTCTAGCTCCAATCTAAATGATGCGCCACCGCGTTACGAACCACAAGTCGCGGCCCAAAGGGCGGTGCCGGTAGACTGGGCCCCTGCACGCAATTTGGCACTGAGCGCGGGAAAACTCAGACGGTCTTCGGGCCGCGAATTGACCGAATGAGGACCTCTGCGGAAATTCCAAGCTTGTCGTGCAACGCGCGGATCATGTTGATCGACAGGCCGCGCTTGCGATTGAGCACCTCCGAGACTCGGGTCCGGGTGCCAAGGATCCCCTCCAGGTCCTTGCGGGTAAGCCCTTGCTGCTCCATCCGAAACTTGATCGCCTCGATCGGGTCCGGCGGATCCATAGGATAGTGCTCCGTCTCATACGCCTCGATGAGAGTCGCAACGATGTCCACGCGGTCGCCTTTGGGCGTGCCCGCCTTTGCGCCCCAGAGCTCTTCGACCTCTGCGAGCGCGTGCTCGTAGTCCCGCTCACTCCGGATTGGTCTTAAGCTCTTCACACTCATTGGCGCTTCACAATCGCTCATCGCCGCTTCTGCGGGGCGAGATCGGGCCGTTGCGACGCGCGCCAGACCGCGACATCGCCGAGCAGCCCTTCCGCCTCAGCGATGCAATGCTCTGCGGTTGTCTCGTCCACGTCATCACCCGTGTAGTCGGCTACGTTCCGCTGCCGCCGTAACGTGTCCAGCACGATAATTCGCTTGGAATCAAGGCCAATGGTGAGCGGCAGACTCTGGATGATGGTCATGTGGTGTCCTGGCCGGTTCGTATCGGGTCGGTAACCGTTCATCATCAGCGCTGCCAGCGCGCTCTGCATGATCGCCTTGTACGCCGCGTCGAAGCGCGTCTCAGCGCTGATGCTGGTCACGCGTGCGTCGCGCAGATTTCGGCGCGCCGCAGTCAAGAGCCGCTCGATTTCCGCGGGTTCCGGGGCGTGAGGCTTAAGCTGCCCGATCTTCAGCAAGTTTTCCAAGCTCACTCGCGTCTCCAATGAGGAAGATCTTCGGCTCCTTCAGCACGCGGGAAAGGAAGCGGTCACCTCCGCGCTGCTTTGCTCGAAAGGCGTCCCTCGACATTACAACCGGATTGACCTCGCGGCCGAGTCGTTCGCGCGCAGAATGAGAGGCTTCGACAACGCTTTCGAAAGGCACCGTGCCGACGACCAGCAGGTCGATGTCGCTTGTCGGCTTTTCCTTGCCCTGTGCAACCGAACCGAATACGAAGGCGAGAGCGACCTCGTCGCCGAGCGGGCTCAACGACTCGCGCAGAACGTCGGCAAGCCCGGCTGTCTTGCGAAAAATCCCCGCAAGCTCCGGGAAGATTGGACAATCGCGGGACGCCTGATAGCGGACCTGATTTCCGGATACGGAGCGCGCCAGCAGTCCCGATTCAGCCAATGCTTTGAGTTCGCGGTGGAGGGGGCCAGTGGGCACTCCGGTCAATCGCCCGATCTCGCGGACGTAAAAGCTTTCATCGGGCCTCAGCAACAGGAGCGAGAGCACGTGGCGGCGGTACGCGCCGAACAGCAGCTCAACGGGCTGAACAGACCTAGTTCTCATATTGAGGACGATCGTACCATAATTGAGAACATATACCAATCGTTTGGCCACGTGTGCCGGCGAGTCCAGAGGAGTACCTCCGACGGGATGGGCGACGACCGCACCGGAATCGCGTCAAATGTCCTTTGGCACGGAGGGCTCCCAATGCGCCTGCGCACCGCCATTCCCCAACTGAGCAGGACGCCCTCGCCTGCGCCCAGCGCGCGGCCTGGCACGCCCGAGTAACCATCCCCCGGCAAAGCCGGGGGATGGTTACTGTAGTGCTTCATTCTGTTTGGAACTTAAGCGGCTATTTGCACGAATGACCTTCTGCAAGATATCGCGAGCGCTCTTGGTCCAAATGAATGGCTTGGGATTGGTATTGTGATGCGCGATGTAGTCATCGATGGCGGCGACCAATTCGGGAACGCTCGTGAAGACACCGCGGCGCAGCCATTCCACCGTGATGTCCCGAAAGAACCGCTCAACCATGTTCAACCACGAGGCCGAGGTCGGCGTGAAGTGCATGTGGATACGCGGTCGTTTGGCAAGCCACCGCTGCACGGCCGGATGCTTGTGGGTAGCGTAATTGTCGGCGATCAAATGCA
>JAKBWB010000055.1 GCA_021843755.1 Pseudomonadota bacterium | reverse complement strand
CAGGCCGCGGTGCTCAACGTGAAGCTCGACTTCCTCGAGGCGTGGTCCGATCGGCGCCGGCACAACGCGCGGGTCTACGGCGAGGCATTCGCCTCGGCCGGGCTCGCCGATCAGGTGATTACGCCCACGGCGCTGGCCGGCTTTCATCACATCTTCAACCAGTACGTGATCCGGGCGAGGCGGCGCGATCAGCTTCGCGAGCACCTCGCCAATGCCGGGGTCGGCACCGAGATCTACTATCCCATCCCGCTGCACCTGCAGGAGTGTTTCGCCTATCTCGGCCACCAGGCCGGGGATTTTCCCGAATCCGAGCGCGCCGCGCGCGAGACGCTCGCCCTGCCGATCTATCCGGAACTCTCCGCCGAACAGCTGCGCTACGTGGTCGAGTGCATCGGCGGATTCTATCGCGCAGCGCATTGAGGTCACCGGCGCATGCCGCAGAGTATTTTCGCAGCCAACCTGCGCGAGCATCAGGCCCTGTTCGAGCGGCTCACGCCCCTGGCCGATGCGCTCGAGCGGGCCGGCGCGCTCATGGCCGAGACGCTCTCGGGGGGGCACAAGCTGATGTTCTGCGGCAACGGCGGCTCGGCGGCCGACAGCCAGCACATCGCCGCGGAGCTGACCGGGCGGTTCGTGCGGGACCGGCGCGCGCTCGCGGCGCTCGCGCTCACCACCGACACCTCGGCCCTGACTTCGGTCGCCAACGATTACAGCTTCGATGAGGTGTTCGCGCGCCAGGTGAGCGGGCTCGGGACGCGCGGGGACTGTCTGATCGGGATCTCGACCTCGGGTCACTCGCGCAACGTCATCCGCGCGGCCGAGGCCGCCCGTGCCGCGGGCATGCGGGTGATCGGACTGCTGGGCCGGGACGGCGGGACGCTGCGCTCGCTGTGCGACATCCCGATCGTCGTGCCGAGCGACAGTACCGCGCGCATCCAGGAGGCGCACGGGTTCATCGGCCACACGCTGTGCGGCCTGATCGAGGCGGCGTTGGATCTGGCGGGGGCGTGATGAGCGAGCTGCAAGCCCGTCTGCGGGGCGTCCGCGTGCTGGTCGTGGGCGATGCCATGTTGGATCGCTACCTGTTCGGAGAGGTCGAGCGCATCTCCCCCGAGGCGCCGGTGCCGGTGGTCCGGGTGACCCGCGAGGAGGAGCGTCTGGGCGGGGCGGCCAATGTGGCGCTGAACGTCAAAGCGCTCGGTCCGGCGGTCTCGCTCATCACGGTGGTGGGTCAGGACGAGCCGGCGCAGCGCCTCGAGGCTCTGCTGCGGGAGCGCTGCATCGAGTGCCTGCTCGGCCGCGATCCGCAGCTCTACACCAGCGTCAAGTTGCGCGTCATCGGCCGGGCCCAGCAGTTGGTGCGCGTCGACTTCGAGAACATGCCCGATCACGAGATTCTCTCCGGCATGCTCGCGGACTTCGATCGTGCGGTGCCGCAGTGCGGCGCGGTGGTGTTCTCCGACTACGGCAAGGGGGGCCTCACCCACATTCCCCGCATGATCGAGCGGGCCCGCGCGGCGGGCCGGCCGGTGCTGGTCGATCCCAAAGGCGCCGACTACGCCCGCTATGCCGGGGCGACCGTGGTCACGCCCAACCGCGCGGAGCTGGCGCTGGTGATCGGACCGTGGTCGTCCGAGACCGAGCTGGAGGAGCGGGTCGCCAAGCTGCGCCAGACCCATCGGCTCGAGGCGCTGCTGCTCACCCGCAGCGAGGAAGGCATGTCGCTGTTCGATGCGGCCGGCCACCTGCGCATCGGCGCCCACACCCGCGAGGTGTTCGACGTCACCGGCGCCGGCGACACGGTGATCGCCACCCTGGCGGCGATGATGGCCGCGGGCGTACCGCTGCGCGAGGCGATGCCGATCGCCAACCGCGCCGCCGGGATCGTCGTCGGCAAGTTCGGCACCGCCACGGCCTCGTATGAGGAGCTGTTCTCGTGAGAGTCGTGGTCACCGGCGCGGCGGGCATGATCGGCAGCAACCTCGTACACGGCCTGAACGCCATCGGCTGCGATGAGGTGATCGCGGTGGACGATCTGACCGACGGGATGAAGTATCGCAACCTGCTCGGCGCCCGGCTCGCCGACTACTTCGACCGCGGCGAGTTCTATGCGCGTTTCGAGCGCGGCGAGCTGGGCCACATCGAGGTCATCTTCCACGAAGGGGCCTGCTCGGACACGCTCGAGCACAACGGCCGGTACATGCTCGAGACCAACTACCGCTGCTCCAAGGGCCTGCTCGATGCCTGCCAGGCGCAGGGCACGCGGCTGCTGTACGCCTCCTCGGCCGCCACCTACGGGGATACCCGGGCATTTCGCGAGTCGCCCGAGTGCGAGCGGCCGCTCAACGTCTACGGGTACTCGAAGCTGCTGTTCGACAACGTCGTGCGGCGCATGCTTCCCACGGCGCGCCATCAAGTGGCGGGCTTTCGCTATTTCAACGTCTACGGACCGCGCGAGCAGCACAAGGGGCGCATGGCCTCGGTGGCCTGTCATCACTTCGGGGAGATCCGCGAGCGCGGCAAGGTGAGGCTGTACGGGGAGTACGGCGGCTACGGCCCGGGCGAGCAGCTGCGCGACTTCGTGTACGTCGAGGACGTGGTGGCCGTGAACCTGTGGTTCCTGCGCCATGGGGAGCGCAGTGGCCTGTTCAACGTCGGCTCGGGCCGCGCCCAGCCGTTCAACGATGTGGCCCACGCGACCCTCAATGCAATGCGCGCGCAGCGCGGCGAGGCGCCGCTCACGCTCGCCGAGCAGGTCCAGAGCGGCCTGATCGAGTATGTCCCGTTCCCCGAGGCGCTCATCGGCAAGTACCAGTGTCACACCGAAGCGGACCTCACTGCGCTGCGCGCCACAGGCTGCGATGTCGCGTTCGCCGATGTCGAGACGGGCGTGCACCGTTACGCCGCGTGGCTGGCGGGCCAGTGACGCCCGGAGCGCGCCGCGGCCCCCCTCATGCCATGACCCGAGTCTGATTCGTCGATGGCCGACATCCCGCACGCGCTCAGCCGCAAGATCCTTCCGGCCGCCGACATCGCGGCCTGCCCCGGGCCGCGGCCGCTGGTATTCACCAACGGCGTGTTCGACGTGCTGCACCGCGGGCACGTTGCCTATCTGCTCGAGGCGCGCGCGCTCGGCGCGGCGCTGTTGGTGGCGGTCAACAGCGACGCCTCGGCGCGCATGCAGGGCAAGGGACCGGACCGGCCGCTCAACCGCGAGCTCGACCGGCTGATCGTGGTGGCGGCGCTCGAGTGCGTCTCGTGGGTGACGCTGTTCGATGAGAAGACGCCCTGTGAGCTGCTGCGCCGCTGTCGCCCGGAGCTTTACGTCAAAGGCGGCGATTACGATATGGAGGCTCTGGAGGAGACCCGTCTGATGCGCTCCTGGGGCGGCCGTTCCCTCGCCATTGCCTTTCTCGAGGGGTACTCGACCACGGCGCTGGTGCGGCGCATCCGCGGCGCATGAGCCACCGCGCGGCCTTCCTCGATCGTGACGGGGTGCTCAACGAGGAGCGCGCTTTCGTCTGCCGCCGGGAGGATTTCGTGCTGCTGCCCGGGGCGATCGAGGCGCTCGCGCGCCTGCAGGCGGCCGGTTACCGCCGGATCGTGGTGACCAATCAGTCGGGTATCGCCCGCGGGCTCTACAGCGAGCAGGACTACCAGGCGCTGACGGATCATCTGCGCCAGCGCCTGCGGGCCGCGGGCGTCACGCTCGATGCCATCGAGTATTGTCCCCATCTGCCCGATGCGCCCCTGCCGCAGTATCGCCTGGACTGCGCCTGCCGCAAGCCGAGGCCCGGGATGTTGCTGCGCGCGAGCGGCGCTCTGGACATCGACCCGGCGGCATCCTTCCTGGTGGGCGATCGGCTTTCCGATGTGCAGGCCGGACGGGCCGCGGGCGTCGGGAAGTGTTTCGTGGTGCGTAGCGGCTACACGCTGTCCGAGGAGGCCGTCGGCGCCGCTGACGGCGTGTACGACGACCTGCTTGCGTGCGTGAGGGACATGCTCGGCTAACGCGTCGATCGGGATCGGGCCGTCCGCTCAAATCTGACGGCAGCGGCCGGGGCATGGCAAGCTATGCGGAAACTATCGGACCGAGGAGCCCTCCATTGAAAGGCATCATTCTTGCCGGCGGCGCCGGGACGCGGCTGCATCCGGTCACGCTGAGCATCAGCAAGCAGCTGCTGCCGGTCTACGACAAGCCCATGGTGTACTACCCACTCTCGGCCCTGATGCTGGCCGGGATCCGGGACATCCTGCTGATCTCGACGCCCGAGGATCTGCCGCTGTTCGAGCGGCTGCTCGGTGACGGCGCGCAGTGGGGCCTCTCGCTGTCCTATGCCGAGCAGCCGCGTCCGGAAGGCCTGGCCCAGGCCTTCCTCATCGGCAAGCGATTCGTGGGCCGCGAGCGCGTGGCGCTGGTCCTCGGCGACAATATCTTCTACGGTCATGGACTACCCGAGCAGCTGAAGGCCGCGGCGCGCCGCGACAGCGGCGCGACCGTGTTCGCCTATCGCGTGCGCGATCCCGAGCGCTATGGCGTGGTCAGCTTCGATGCGGCCGGACGGGCCGTCTCCCTCGAGGAGAAGCCGGCGCAGCCGAAGTCCAACTACGCGGTGACCGGTCTGTATTTCTACGACCCTCAGGTCATCGATCTGGCCGCGCAGCTGCGGCCCTCGGCGCGCGGCGAGCTCGAAATCACCGACCTCAACCGCCTGTATCTGGAGCGTGGGGCGCTCAGCGTGGAGCTGCTCGGGCGCGGCGTGGCCTGGCTCGACACCGGCACCCACGAATCGCTCATCCAGGCCTCGATGTTCATCGAGGCCATCGAGGCCCGGCAGGGCCTGAAGGTCTGTTGCCCGGAGGAGATCGCCTTCCGCTCGGGCTTCATCGATGCCGCGCAGCTCGAGCGCCTCGCCGCGCCGCTCGCCAAGAGCGGCTACGGCACCTATTTGCTCGAGATCCTGCAAGGACCGCGGTAATGCAGCTCGAGCCGACCGCGATTCCCGAGGTCATCCTCATCCGACCCAAGGTCTTCGGGGATGCGCGCGGGTACTTTCTCGAGTCGTGGGCGCGGCGCGCCTTCGCCGCCGCGGGGCTGGATCTGGATTTCGTGCAGGACAACCACAGTCACTCGGCCCGGCACATCCTGCGGGGACTGCACTATCAGATCCAACAGCCGCAGGGCAAGCTGGTGCGCGTCGTGAGCGGCGTGGTGTTCGATGTGGCCGTCGACATCCGCCGCCGCTCCCCGACCTTCGGCCGCTGGGTGGGCGTGACGCTCTCGGCCGAGAACCATCACATGCTGTGGGTGCCTCCCGGCTTCGCGCACGGCTACCTGGTGCTCAGCGACTCGGCGGATTTCCTCTACAAGGTGACCGACTCCTGGGCCCCCGAGCACGAGCGGGCCATTCGTTGGGACGATCCGGCGATCGGCATCCGCTGGCCGCTGCCCTCCGGGGTCGAGCCCACGCTCTCGGCCAAGGATGCCGCCGCGTCCTCGTTCGAAGCCGCCGAGGTCTATCCGTGAAGGCGCTCGTGACGGGCGCCGGCGGGCAAGTGGGCCGGATGCTGTGCGCGACGTGTCCGGCGGGCATCGAGCTGATCGCCTGCGGACATGCCGACCTCGATATCGCGGACGCCGACGGTGTGCGGGCGCGCGTGTTGCGGGAGCGTCCCGACGTCATCATCAATGCCGCCGCGTATACGGCCGTCGACAAGGCGGAGTCCGAGCCTCAGCGGGCGCGGGCCATCAATGCAGACGGTGCGGGCCATCTGGCCGCCGGAGCCCGCGAGTGCGGCGCGCGCCTGATCCACATATCGACCGACTTCGTCTTCGACGGCCGGTCCTCATCGCCCTATCGACCGGATGCCCAGACCCGCCCGCTGAGTGTCTACGGCACGACCAAGCGCGACGGTGAGCAGGCCGTCCTCGAGGTGCTGGCGGACGCTGCCGTGATCGTGCGGACGGCGTGGGTCTATGGGGCGGAGGGCGCCAATTTCGTGCGGACGATGCTGAGGATCATGCGCGAGCGCGGCGGGGCGCGGGTCGTGGCCGATCAAGTGGGCACGCCGACGGCCGCCCGGCCCCTGGCCGAGACGCTCTGGCGGATCGCCGCCCTGACGCAGATCCGCGGCATCCATCACTGGAGCGATGCGGGCGTGGCGAGCTGGTACGACTTTGCGGTGGCGATCGCCGAAGAGGGTGCCGCGGCGGGCCTGTTGGCGCCCCATGTGACGGTCACCCCGATTGCCACGGAAGACTATCCGACACCCGCGCGCCGACCCGCCTACAGCGTGCTCGAGAAGCGCTCCCTGATCGCGTTGGGATGCGTCCCCGCGCACTGGCGGCAGCGGCTGCGCGAGACTCTGCGGGAGATGCCCCATGCGTAGTGTGCTGGTCACCGGTGGCGCGGGCTTCATCGGCGCGAACTTCGTGCATCATTGGCTGGCGCATCATCCCGGCGATCGGCTCGTGGTGCTCGATGCGCTCACCTACGCCGGCAACCTCGCCAACCTCGAGCCGATCAAGGACCGGCCGGAGCTGCGCTTCGTGCGCGGCGACATCCGCGACACGGCGCTCGTGGAGGGCCTGCTGCGCGAGACGCGCAGCGACACCCTCGTGCACTTCGCGGCCGAGTCGCATGTCGACCGCTCGATCCATGGGCCGGACGCGTTCATCGAGACCAATGTCCAGGGCACCCACTCGCTGCTCAAGGCGGCGCGGACCGTGTGGCTCGAGGAGCGCAGCGTGCCGCGACACCGCTTCCACCACGTCTCCACGGATGAAGTGTACGGCTCGCTCGGCCGCAACGATCCGGCCTTCACCGAGCGCACCCCGTATGCGCCGAACTCGCCGTACTCGGCGAGCAAGGCCGCCTCGGACCACCTGGTGCGCGCCTATCATCATACCTACGGGCTCGAGACAACCACCAGCAATTGCTCGAACAACTACGGCCCGTATCATTTTCCGGAGAAGCTGATCCCGCTGGCGATCGTGAACCTGCTGCACGGCCGCGAGCTGCCGATCTACGGCGATGGGCGCAACGTGCGCGACTGGCTGCACGTATCGGACCACTGCCGGGGGATCGAGCGCGTGTTGGAGCGGGGCGCGCCGGGGGAGGTTTACAACATCGGCGGCGGCGCGGAATGCGAGAACATCACGCTCATCGAGATGCTGTGCGCGCTCGCCGATGCGGCGTTCGAGCAGCGCAAGGACCTCGCCCGGCACTTCCCCGATGCGCCCGCGGCGCGCGGTGAGAAGACCGCGAGCCTCATCCGCTTCGTCAAGGACCGGCCGGGCCACGATCGCCGCTATGCCATCGACTGCGCCAAGGCCGAACGGGAGCTCGGCTACCGCGCCGAAGTCACCCTCGAGAAGGGACTGCGCGCGACCCTCCAGTGGTATCTCGACAACGAGTGGTGGTGGCGCGCCGTGATGGACGGCAGCTACCGGCGCTGGATCGAGACGCACTACCGGTAGCGAGGCGCGCAGCCTGCGCCAACGGGGTGAGCGATCTGTGCGGGCTCGAGGGCCGCGAGGCGATGCGCATGGAGCCCGGCCCCTGCGACGCCGTAGAACGAACGGTTATCGCGGATCCAGCGCTTCCGCGAGCGAACGAGCGGTCAGCAGACGCTCTCCGATACGGTCCAGCGCCTCGATGTCGGCGTGCCGCAGGGATGTCTGGACGGCTTGCGGTACCTCGCCGAAGCGGCGTGCAAGCTGCCGCAGCACAAGCTCCGCTCGTCCCTGAACAAGACCCTCGGCCTGTCCCTCGGCACGACCCTGAGCATGGCCCTGAGCCTCGCCCTGGCTCAGGCCCTGGCTCAGGCCCTGGGCCTGACCCAAGCCGAAGTAGTGCTTGGCGAAGTCGGACTTGAACTCGTATTTGTCGGGGATCATGGCTTGCAGCACCTCGCGCGCGGCCTCCGAGAGGCTCGCCAACACCATGTCATGATACATCAGGGAGCGGTCGGCATCGAGATCCAGGAGTGCGGCCGTGGCGGAGCGCTTGCGACGCCGTAGAACGTCCTGGTGCGACGGAACGAGCACGGAGGCGAGTGACCCC
>JAKBWB010000070.1 GCA_021843755.1 Pseudomonadota bacterium | reverse complement strand
ACAGTGGCACTCGCAGACGAAAGGGCGAGATCACAGTGAACACAAACTTCGACCTAAACCGGCGCGCCAGTCCTCGACCCTACCTGCGAGGGACTGGGGGTGAAATTCCCCCGGTCTACTCTCCACCATCTCGCTTCTGTATGTACTTCTGGACGGCTCCTCCACCGAAATTGCCGTCGTGGGCAACGACGGGCTGGTTGGCATTCCGCTGTTCATGGGTGGAGAGACGACGTCCAACCGCGCGCTCGTGCAGAGCGCGGGACATGCGTATCGCCTGCCGGGGCGACGACTCAAGGAGGAATTTCACAGCAACGACACGCTGCAAGGACTGCTTCTGCGTTACATACAAGCCCTCATCACTCAGATGGCGCAGACTGTCGTGTGCAATCGGCATCACACGGTCCACCAGCAGCTGTGCCGCTGGATATTGCTGTCGCTCGATCGTTTACCGTCGAATCAGTTGAATATGACCCAGGAATTGATTGCCAACATGCTCGGTGTACGGCGTGAGGGCGTCACGGATGCCGCGGGACAACTGCAGCGGCTCGGCGTCATACACTACCAGCGCGGACATATCACGGTGCTTGACCGGCCGCGGCTGGAGACTCTTTGCTGTGAATGCTATACCGTGGTCAAAAAGGAAACGGATCGGCTGATGCGAGACTGACGGCGGCTCACGAGACCGGCCCTATTGAACACGAGCGGGGTACACGGCGCCGTAGCGGCCGATGCGGGAGAATTCGCGCGTTGCCGGCGATCATGACGGCGCGCTTGCTACGATCCCTCAGCAGCGCCCGGCGCAGTCCCTGGCGGCTTGGATCGAAGTACTGCTCGATGCGGTGCATCTTATCCATCGCTTCCGAGGCATGGGCGATTACATGGAACTTGTCGATCGCGCCGCCAGCATCGCAGCCGAAGCAGTGGCAGAAACTGTCCTCGGCGTCACACTGCAGCTCGGAGTCGTATCCTCCTCGTGCCACGGACAGGGTGAACATTGCACCGATGACAACGGCGTCGCCTATCCTTGAGGACAGCCTATGTCCAGGATCAGTCCGGCCCTGTTCAAAAACATCCTTTTCCTGCCTGTCATCCCGGTGGTTCGGAGTGCAGAGAGGGCCAACGGCGCGGATGACGAGGCACTGTGTGGACGGATGCCCGGCGGCAGGGCTCGGTCATGCGAGTCTGGCTGTCATCGTGATCGGCGCACGCAGCACTTTGGAGACCGGGCAGCCGGATTTGGTCTTCTGGGCGAGAGCCTCGAACTGCGCCGGGTCGGCGCCGGGTACCCCGGCCACCACGGTCAGGTGACTGCCGGTGATGTCGTAGCCCACAGCGCCCTTCTCGAGTGTGATCTCGGCATCGGTCGTAATGCGCGTCGGCGTGAGACCCGCTTCGCCGAGCGTCAGGGCAAGCGCCATTGAAAAGCAGCTCGCGTGCGCCGCGGCGATCAGCTCCTCGGGGTTCGATCCTTTCCCACCCTCGAAGCGTGAGTTGAAGCCGTACGGTGCGGCACGGAGCACGCCGGACTCAGTCGTGATCAGGCCGCCGCCTTCCTTGATGGCACCCGTCCAAACGACGCGCGCGGTCTTCTTCACGGGCGTTCCGGGTGGCTCACCAGGAGGTCGGAGAGCTCTTCGGCATGCTCCTCTTCCTTCGTCAAGATCGAGCGCAGCATGTGACTGGTGGTGGGGTCCTTTTCGGCAAGGTATTGAATCAGCTCGCGGTAGCTGTCAATGGCGATGCGCTCGGCGATCAGGTCTTCGCGGATCATTTCCAGCAGCGAGTTTCCAGCAACATACTCGGCGTGACTGCGACCGCTCAGGCTTTCAGGCGCGAAATCCGGCTCGCCGCCGAGCTGAACGATGCGCGTCGCCAACTGGTCCGCATGGACCTGTTCCTCGTTCGAATGCACCAGAAACTCATCGGCCGTGCTCTTCGCATCGAGGCCCTTGGCCATGAAGTGGTGGCGTCTATAGCGCAGCACGCACACGAGTTCCGTGGCCAGCGCCGCGTTGAGCTGGCGTACCACTTCCCCTCGGTCAGCCGTATAGCCCAAAGTTACCGCGCCGGCGTCGATGTTTTTGCGGGCACGGTCGCGCAATGTCGAGGTGTCGGTCAGGGTCGGTTGGCTGTTCATGGGTACCGCCTCGGGGGATTTGCTCAAGCATGCCGCAATCCACGCGGTTCATCCGTGCGCCAGCGTACAGGTTGCGCTCTGAAGACTGCGCGCGCGCCGTCACGGGTCATGCCGCGCTTGTTCTTCCGCAGCCGTGGCAATCCACACATTGGCAAGCATCGTGGTCCTGACGGGCGCAAAAGCGCACTGGCGCACCGAACTCGCAGGCTGCCGATTCTACAATCCGCCGATACTTCGCGTCCGACCCGCACAGACCAGCTCCGGACTTCACCAGTCAAGAGGATCAGGAACGGCGAATGGTTCCGGGGGCCCGCCATGCAATTCCCGATTCATCGAATCGGGAAGGGCGCAATCTGCGCGGCGTTTGCTTCGCCTACTTCACGACGTTCGCGGGATGCCAGCGCAGCAGTTGCGCATAGGCGGGTGTGACAGGCTGCTTCGGAAAGAACGCCTTCCAGATGGCCACGGAGAGCAGCTGCTTCGGCGGCGGTGCGAACACGAAGTCCTGTTTTGATACCAGCGTGTGGCAGGCGATGCAGGCGGGAACTTTGCCGTAGGCGATGGCTTTGCTTGCGGGAGTGTAGGCCGCCATCACCCAGTTGCGGTCCGCGGCGTCATAATCAGGAAGCTTGAGCATGGCCGTTATGCCGGTCAGTTGCCGCCGTACGTTGAAGTTCTCCTTCACGACCAGCGCGCCATCGGGATAGCGCCGCACTTTGCTGATGCCGCCGGCTTTGCGGATCGCGTCATTGGCCAGTCGATTGGCCAGATCGATGGTGTAGGTATCCACGGTGCGCGAGCCCGGCTGATATGCCGCGCTCTCGAGCATCAGCGCGTGGGCTTTCCGCAATGCCTGCACCTTCTGCCAGAGCGCCAGCGGACGGGGAGCAGGGATGGCGGCCCGTGATAGCGTGGCGAGGGCCGCCACGGCACCGGCCACGCCCAGTAGCACCAGATATCGCATGATCGTGACTCCTGACTGGCTGCCGAATCGCTCGATCGCTCCTGGGTGCTCGAGGACGAATGCACCCGGTTCTGGGTCTTCACCTGCCAGGGGGCCGCAGAGAAGTTCCTGCGCATCCGGATGACCTCCGCCCTGCGAAGCCACATCCCCTCGATGCGCGCCCTCGCCGGCGCCCTGAAGAGGCATTTCGACAACATCTTCGCTTTTGTGGAGCACCATCAGACCAGAGCCGTCGCCGCAGAACTCAATCGCATCATCGAGATCCACAAGGATCGCGCCAGCGGATACTGCACCCTCGACGCCTCCACCGATATCGTCTGCCTCTTCATCGGTGACTTCAATGTTCCTGCGCACGTCGCGAGCGACGGCGAACCCTCTGATGTCATGGTTCACACCGGAAATTGTGCGCTATCCTGCCAGTTGCCCTGTGGGAATCCGGGATATGGTCGAAAACTCCCTCGTCAAGCCGCCGGCCCGGAGAACGACCTCAAGTCACGTCTGTGCCAGATTCTCGATCATTGCCCTTTGCGGCGCAATCGCGGAAGCTGAATCGCCAGCCAATCGGAGATCACCATGATCATGACGGATTCGCCATTCTACCGCCGATTGTTTGCGGTCGTGGTCGTGGTGGCCCTCGGCTACCTGCTGCTGCGGGTACTGGTGCCCTTGGACGATGCGTTGGGCTGGGCGATGGTGTTGGCGTTCCTGCTCCATCCCCTTCACAAGCGTCTGGCCGGTGGCCTGAGGGCTCGGCGGGCGGTGTCGGCCGGCATTCTCACGGTCGCGACGCCCTTTGTCGTGCTGGCGCCATTGACTCTTCTGGCGGTGGTGTTCACCGAGCAGGCCATCAACCTGCTGCATTACCTGCAGCGCCACCCGTTCATCGGCATCCCGGCCTTGATCGTTCGCCTCAGGCACCTGCCGCTGGCCGGCACGGCGATCGCGTGGATGTCGCGCAATATTCCGGCCCGGACCTTCAATGTCCATGCGTGGTTCACCGGCGCAACCACGACGTTGCTGAGGTCGGCGGCCTCCGCGGGCGGGAATGTTGCATTCGGCCTTTTCGGAACAGTGATCAGCTTCTTCATGATGCTGTTCGTGCTGTTCTTCCTGCTGCGCGATGGTGAGTCGTTTTTGCAGCAGATCGCCGGACTGATACCCCTTCCCGCCGATCGGCGCGAGCCTCTGCTGCGGTATCTCGGGGACGTTACTCGAGCGGTCGTCTATGGTTCCACGATGACTGCCGTCATCCAGGGTCTGATCGTGGCAGCGGGATTCGCGCTCGCGGGCCTCCCCTCGCCGCTCGTCTTCGGTGTCCTCGCGATGATCGCCGCGCTATTGCCCGCTGGGGCGACGGTCGTTCTGGTGCCGGGGGTCGTGTATCTGTTGGTCCAGGCCCATTGGGGCTGGGCCATATTCCTTGTCTTCTGGGGCGCCGGCCTCGCCGTCGTGGAGAATGTCGTCCGGCCGCTCCTCACGGCCCATCGCGCCAAGGTGTCGACGCTTGCGATCTTCGTCGGCGCCATCGGTGGCGTGAGCGCATTTGGAATACTGGGGCTGGTGCTCGGTCCCGTTCTGCTGAGCTTCGTGGTCGCCATCGTTCGGTTTCTGAACGAGCCGCGAGCCCCGGATCGCGACTACCGCGATACGGCCTGATGCCGTCAACTTGACTCGCGTATCACGCACACCGTGCGGTGATCAGTGCGCGTCGACGCCTGGCTGAGGAGCGGCGCATGGGGTTCGACGGCGTGCAGTGCCTGGCTCAGATCGATCCCTGCCCTTCGCTCTGCGTGCCGGGCGGTTGATCCGGCACTGGGCCAGCCCGTGGCGCGCTCCCTTCAGCGGCCCGGCGCATGCGGCGGGATCCGCATGCGCGAAACGTACCCGCGGCTGCGGTTGCTCATTCGCCTTCCGGGTACTCCATTTGCGGATCTCTATCGTGCAAGTGGTTATTGATCAGGACGAACGCAATCGATCCGAGGCTTGCCAACCCGAGGACCCCAGCGAAGAAAATCTGCATGAAGAACATGGTTCCTCCGGCCGACGAATACTCTCTAGATGGGTCAATGAGATCACAAGAGCCATGAACGTTACCTTAATGGGGTATTTGCCCGATTGCGCATCACCACACCGGATTGCGCGCGGCCGAGGCCGAAGGCTCGCGCGAGCATCCGAGCGCAGCAGCGCCTGCACTCGGGCCGCACTGCGGCGACCGAGTCGGTTGACCCTTCGCGCTCACCCTCATTCACGTCGAACCACGGAATCCAGGCCGCGCGTCGCGGGGCAATGCCTTCGCGGCCGGCTCATTTCAGGTTCCGCTCCCAGAACCGCTCCATCGCGGTGAACAAGTCGGTCCGGGCGGCCGGACCTGAGATGCCATGAGTCTTATTGGGATAAATCAGCAGCTGATAGGGCCTGTTCGCCTGGATCAGCGCTTGCACGAGCTGCAGGGTATTCTGCCAATGCACGTTGTCGTCGCCAGTGCCGGCCACGAGCAGGAGCGGGTCGGCGAGACGCCGTGCCGCGGCGACAACGGAACTCGCGGCGTAGCCGGCGGGATTCTGCTGCGGCGTGCCCATGTATCGCTCCGTATAGATCGTATCGTAGTCCTGCCACCGGGTCACCGGCGCCACCGCGATGCCGGCTCGCCATACATGGGGAGCGTGGGTCAGCGCGTATGCGGTCATATAGCCGCCGAAACTCCAGCCCCAGATGCCGATGCGCCCGGTACTCACCCACGGTTGACGCTTGAGCCACTTGACCGCGGCAAGCTGGTCGGCCAACGCGAGCCTGCCGAGGTGGAATTTCACCTGCGTCTGGGCGCGATGACTGAAGTAGGTGGCGGCACTGTTGTCAGTGGTGAACATCACGAAGCCCCGGTCCGCCATGCGCTGGCTGATCAGGAAGAAGGCTCCTCGCCAGACATCCCGCACGCTCGGCGGCACATCCGGGCCCCCGTACTGGTACATGATGACCGGATATCGCCGGTGGGGATCGAAGTGCGGCGGCAAAGTCAGGCGCGCATACAGTCGTGTGCGTCCATTGGCGGCCGCAATGCGTATGAAGCGCGGCTTCTGGAATCGAAACGGCAAGCGCGCGGCCGGCTGAATGACGGTGCGCCGGGCATTGTGCACATCAACCACGGTGAACGACGGGGGCGTGACGACGTTGGAATACGTGTCCAGATACGCGCGCGCGCCCGGGCCCATGTCGATCACATGCGTGCCGGCCCGCGTCGTGACGGGAACCGGTGTTCCGCCGCGCAGTGACACGCGGTACAGCTCCGTGTCGAGCGGGCCGTGGCTGTAATGGCTGAAATACAGCATGTCCCGCTTCTCGTTCACTCCATTCAGCGACAGAACATTGTAATTTCCGCGGGTCAGCTTGCGGATCAATCGGCCACCATGGCCGTATAGATACAAATGATACCAACCGTCCTGCTCACCGCCCCAGAGGAACCGGCCGTTGTGCAGGAAATAAGGACCTCGGTGCACGTCGACCCAATCGGGGTCCGTCTGGGTCACCAGGGGCCGTGATCGGCCCGTGCCCGGGCTCGCGGTCAGCAGCTGCAATCGCGTTTGCGCACGATTCAATACCTCGCCGTAGACGCGCTTGCCGCCGGGTAGCCAGCCGAAGCGCGCCAGATAGGTGTCAGGCGTGCCGGCCATCGCCGTCCACACGATCCTGCCGGTGGCGATAGCGAGTACTCCGAGCCGTACGATCGGGTTCGGAGTGCCGGCCGACGGGTACTTCTGCTCGTAGATCTGCGGTGGACTCCGCAGGTAATTCACGATGGGGAAAGTGCGGACCGGGCGTTCGTCGAACTGCAGGAACGCGATGTAACGGCTGTTGGGCGACCACGCATAGGCCGAGCGCAGACCGAGTTCTTCCGTGTATACCCAGTCGAGCTCGCCGTCGAGGACGCCGCTGCGGCGCGCCGCCACCCGGCGGATGGCCCCGCCGTGTACCGGCGCGTAGTAGAGCGAGCCGTCCGTGACGTAGCTGACCCAGTGCTCGTTCGGCGAGAGCTGCGGGTTGCGCTTGCCCCCCGGCTGGCGGGTGATTTGCGTGATCGCGCGCGATGCGAGCTTGTACAGATAGATCTGGTCGTGGCTGAGGAACAGGATCGCATCGCTCTTGGGCGACCAGCCATAGCTGTCCACGCCATAGCGGGTGATGCGGTTCCGTTTGATTTGATTCTTGATGGTCCACGGTGGGGCGGCGGCGCCGGCGAGCTGGTGGCTCGAGAGCAGCAGCGTGGTTTTGCCGCTTGCGACATCCACCAGATAGAGGTTCGCTCTGCCGGTGGGCGCGTGCCGCAGCATATAAGTCAGATAGCGCCCATCGGGACTCCATTGCACCTGCGTGGGGTGATAGCCGGTGGGGCCCGGACGGGCGAAGATCTGCGCGATCGAGTAGCCGGGAGAGGCCCCTGGCCGCGTACCGCCCGACCATGCCGCTGCCGGGCTCATCAGGAGAATCACCGTCAGTATGACCGGATACTTCACGAGCGTTCTTCCCGAGGCCGCGCCGGTTGGCGACGATACGCATTATAGGCGGGTGCGATCAGCCGGCATTCCGCCCTGCGACCGGCCGTTCCGGCCGGTCGGCAGTCTGAGCGGAACCGAGGGTCGTCCAACGGGAACCTCGACCTCGGTCCCGCGCCGGCATTGGGCGGGTTCTGCCCGCCCGCCAGGTCCTGCGACGCTCGAACATCCACCGCTGAACGGCACCAGCGTCAATCAGCCCGAGTGGTTCGCAGGCGCCGGACCGAGCGGTAAAGGTTCTGGCGCGTTCACCCGACCGATCGCGGGAACGAGCGATGGAACGAGCACGGAGGCGAGTGACCCCCCCGGTTTGAGCCATCGCGCAACGCCCGCGCACGCCAGCCACGGTGGCGTTGCGTGCGCAGTGGAGCCGGGTGCCCGGCGGCGCATGGAGATTCGTCCTGCCCCTTGAGCCGGTCTGAGAGTGTGTATATAATTACAGTATGCGTGAGGGCCGCACCATCGAGCGTGCTTACCGCCTGCGGGTCTACCCGACCCGCCGGCA
>JAKBWB010000039.1 GCA_021843755.1 Pseudomonadota bacterium | reverse complement strand
CGACGCGACTGGCGATGACCTCGGCGACCCCGGGGATGTTGGCGCAGCCGCCGCACACCAGGATTTTTTCCGGCTGCTCGCGGCCGGAGCCCGAGGCCAGGTAGAACTGCAGCGAGCGGTTGACCTGCTGGGTCATGTCGTCGATGAAGGGGTCGAGGACCTCGGCCTGATAATTGCCCGGCAGGCCGCCTTCCTTCTTGGCGCGGCCGGCTTCCTCGAGCGACAGCCCGTAGGTGCGCATGATTTCCTCGGTGAGCAGCTGTCCGCCGAAGGCGAAGTCGCGCGTATAGGTGACCTTGAGGCTGCGCAGCACGCTGAAGGTGGTGCTGCTCGCGCCGAAATCCACCACGGCGATGGTGCGTTCGATCCCGCCATCGGGCATTTGATGCGTCATCAGTCGGCAGGCATTCTCCAGCGCGAACGCTTCGACGTCGACGATCCGCGCGGTCAGCCCGGCGGCCCGGACGGCGGCTTGGCGTTGCTCGACGTTTTCCGTGCGCGTCGCCACGAGCAGCACGTCGTTGGTGTCCGGATCCTTCTCTGAAGGCCCGAGCACCTCGAAGTCGTAGCTCACCTCATCCATGGGAAAGGGGATGTATTGATCGGCCTGCATCTCGACCTGCGCCTCGAGGTCATTGGCGCGCAGGATCCGCGGCATCTGGATCACCTTGGTTATGGCCGCGTCACCGCTGATGGCCAACGCAACCTCGCTGTTCTTGGTGCCGGATCGCTTGACGGCTCGGCGCACAGCCTCGCCGACCGCTTCGGCGTCCACGATGCTCTTCTCGTTGATCGAGTTCGCAGGCGTGGCCTCGGCGGCATAACTCTCGACCCGATACTGCCCACCGGCCATGCTGAGCTCGATGAGCTTGATCGAGGACGTAGTTATGTCAAGTCCGATCAATGGCCGATGCTTCCGCGGGAACAGCAACATCTTTTTCCTTTTCAGGGTCTTACGCCTGAAATCGCCACCCCTCGTGAATATTCAATGCACTATATATCAGCAGAAGGTTAAATTGAACGTGAGCCGCCTCACGGAAACATGCGCCGTCCTCGCCCGCTCTCGAGTGGGGCGCCGCACGTGCCGCGCGGTGCCCGGTTCATTCGGCGCCGGATTCCCCCTGGGGCTCTCCGAGGGGGCCAGTATCGGGCGGTCCGACGGGCGGCGCTGCGAACTTATCCACAGTGCAGACGGTCGGTGATTCGGGGGTTACGATGCGGCTTCCGGAAGACCGGAGCATTGAGCGACGCCGATCGGGTCGGCCAAAGAGGGTTCTCATTCAGTGAATTGGAAGCGATTTCGAATCCCGGTCGCCCTGGTGGGCGGCCTAGGACTGATCTGCCTGATCGGTGCGTACGCCTACGCGTGCACATACGTCTACTTGGAGCCGTCCCTCCCGACGCTCAAAGCGATGCACCACGTCAAGCTCGAGATTCCGCTTAGAGTCTACACGGCCGGCGGCGAGCTGATGGCGGAGTTCGGCACCGAGCGCCGTACCCCGGTGCGCTATGACCAGATCCCCGCGGTCGTCACGGATGCTTTCCTCGCCGCCGAGGATCACAACTTTTTCCAAGAAGGCGCGTTCGATCCGCTGAGCCTGCTGCGGGCGGCCGTGGTGGACTTGATCGAGGGGCGCAAGGCCCAGGGCGGCAGCACCATCACGATGGAGGCCGCGCGCAACGTGTTCCTCACGCTTGCCAAGACGTGGCGGCGCAAGCTGCAGGAATCGTTCGTCGCGTACGAGCTGGATCACAATTTCAGTAAACAGGACGTCTTTCAGCTCTATTTGAACGTCATCTTCTTCGGCGAGCGCGCCTACGGAATCGCGGCGGCGGCCCAGACATACTATGGCAAGGCGCTGGATCAGCTCACATTGCCCGAGGCGGCCACCTTGGCCGGCCTGGTCGAGGCGCCCTCGCTCTACAACCCGATCGTGCATCCGCACCTGGCGGCAATTCGCCGCTCGTACGTGCTCACTCGCATGCTCGCTCTGAAGTACATCACCCCCGCGCAGGCCGAGGCGGCCGATCACGCCCCGATCGCCGCGCGGCTGCATGCGCCGCGTGTCCAAGTGCATGCGCCGTACGTCGCGGCGATGGTGTTGCATAGAATGGCCAAGCGGTATGGACCGGCGGCCGAGACCGCGGGATACAGCGTCTACACGACCATCGACGGGCGGCTGCAGAGCGCCGCCAACCGCGCCGTGCAGCTCGGCATGATCGCCTACAGCCGGCGCCACGGCTGGCGCGGTCCAATCGGGCACACGGTGCTGGCGAACGACACGACCCCGGAGCAATTGCAGACTCTGGTCGAGCAATACCGCAAGATTGGCGTGCTGCTGCCCGCAGTCGTCGTCCACGTCGGTACGCACAGCGCCAAGGTGTTCGCGCGCGATCACGGCTTCGGCGTGATCGACTGGAACGGCCTGTCATGGGCGGGCAAGGCGCTGCCCCACCGTCTGGTGGGCACGCTGCCGCAAACAGCAGGCGAGGTGCTCTCGCCCGGTGATGTGGTCTACGTCGTGTGGAAGGGACCCTCGGACGTCGCGCTCGCGCAGGTGCCCCTGGCCCAATCCGCGCTGGTGGCGCTCGATCCGAACGACGGCGGCATCGCGGCGCTGGTCGGCGGATTCGACTACTTCAGCAGCAGGTTCAACCGCGCCACGCAGGCGTGGCGCCAGCCGGGCTCGGGATTCAAGCCCTTCTACTATTCCGCCGCGATCAAGCTCGGCTACACCCCGGCGAGCACCTTTCTCGATGCTCCCCTGGTGACGGGCGGGCTCGGCACGGAGACCACCTGGCGGCCGGTCAATTACGGCGACCGGTTCAGCGGTCCGATTCGGATGCGGGTGGCGCTGGCGCATTCGATCAATCTGGTGTCGATTCGCGTCCTGCGCGCCGTCGGCCTGCCGTACGCCACGAAGTATGTCGCGCGCTTCGGGTTCAACCCGAAGAGCGTGCCGCAGAATCTCACCGTCGCGCTCGGCTCCCTGTCCGTGACGCCCATGGAGATGGCGACCGCGTACTCGGTGTTCGCCAACGGCGGCTATCGTGTCAAACCGTTCCTGATCGATCGAATCCTCAATGCCTCCGGCAAAGTGCTCTGGCGGGCCAAGCCGCGCATCGCCTGTCATGGCTGCAGCCACGAGGTCAGCCTGCGCCCGTTCCAGTCGCAATCGGGAGCCGCAACCCTGCGGCACGGGGCGAGCGCGCTGCGCGGCGACGGCGCCCGGTACATGCCGCCGGATCAGATGGCGCCGCGAGTGATCAGCGCCGACAACGATTACATCATGACCTCCATGATGCGCAGCGTCATTCAGTTCGGCACGGGCGAGGCCGCGCGCGTTCTTGGGCGCGATGACCTCGCGGGCAAGACCGGCACGACCAACAATTTCACCAATGCGTGGTTCAACGGCTTCACGCCCAATCTCGTGGCCACCGTGTGGTCCGGCTTCGACGACAACCGGAGCCTGGGTAACGGCGAGCAGGGTGCGGCGGTGGCGCTGCCGATCTGGATACGGTTCATGCGCGTGGCGCTCAGGGGCGTGCCGCAGTGGCGGCGGCCGCAGCCGCCCGGGATCGTCCGATTGCGCGTCTCGCCACGCACCGGCCTGCTCGTGAGCGATGAGGATCCCAACGGCATCGAGGAGGTCTTCGAGGCGAAGCATCTGCCGGCGGGCGCGCCCTCGACGAGCACCAGCCAGGGTGGTTCCGCTGCATCCATATTCTGATGCCCAAGCACCCCACAGCCCGCGGAGAGCATCTGCGCCGGGCGCTGGCGCAGGAGGCGGCGCGCATCATGGTCGAGCACGGTATCGAGGATTACGGGCTCGCCAAGCGCAAGGCGGCGCAGCGTTTCGCGGTGGCCGATGGCGCGGCGCTGCCGAAGAACAGCGAGATCGAAGCGGCGCTGCTGCAGCACCAGCGGCTTTTCGGGGGGGATGCGCACGCCGAGTCGCTGCAGGCGCAGCGCCGGGCGGCCCTCGCGGCAATGCGCCGGTTGCGGGAGTTCGAGCCGCGGCTCGTCGGGGCGGTGCTGAGCGGCACGGCGACCCGGCATTCTCCGGTGCAACTGCACCTGTTCGCGGATTGCGCCGAGACCGTGGCGATGAAACTCATCGACGCCGGCATCGCCCACGAGGTGACCGAGAAGCGCGTACGGATGGACCCGGTGCGCGTGCGGGCCTATCCGGGGCTGCGCTTCCAGATCGGGGATCAGCCGATCGAGGTGACGGTGTTTCCCGAGGACGGTATTCGCCAGGCGCCCTTCAGCCCGGTGGACGGCCGGCCGATGCGGCGCGCAAGCGCGCCGGCGGTCGAGGCCATGTTGGGAGCGGAGCCCGCCGAGACGCTCACCGCCTGAGTCGCAGACTCCGCGAGCGAGGGCTTCCCCGGGTAGGCTATGCTGCGGCGCGCTCGGGACGAGCGCGCCGCATGCCGCGGAAATCCCGCTCTCGCCGGCCGAAGGCTTTGGGTGCGGGCCTTCAGGCGCGCTGCGCGATCGCGGTGTATTCGCGCCGGGTCGGTCCGGTGTAGAGCTGTCGCGGGCGTCCGATGCGCATGGCCGGATCGCCGATCATTTCCTGCCAATGGGCCACCCAACCCACGGTGCGCGCGATCGCGAACATGACCGTGAACATCGAGCGCGGGATCCCGATCGCGCTGTAGATGATCCCGGAGTAGAAATCGACGTTCGGGTACAGTTTGCGCTCGACGAAGTACTCGTCCTTCAGGGCGATCTCCTCGAGCCGCAGCGCGAGCTCGAACAGCGGATTGTCCGAGCGTCCCAGGCTCGAGAGTACCTTGTGGCACATCTGGCGGATGATCTTGGCCCGCGGGTCGAAGTTCTTGTACACGCGGTGGCCGAAGCCCATCAGGCGCACGTGGCTCGATTTGTCCTTGGCCAGGGCCAGGAACTTCGGGATGTTGTCGACGGTGCCGATCTGCTCGAGCATGCTCAGGACCGCCTCGTTGGCACCGCCGTGCGCCGGGCCCCACAATGCCGAAACGCCCGCGGAGATGGCCGCATACGGGTTGGCGCCGGTGCTGCCGGCGAGCCGCACCGTCGAGGTGCTGGCGTTCTGCTCGTGATCGGCATGCAGGATGAACAGCAGATCGAGCGCCTGCGCGGCAACCGGATCGACCTCGTACGGTTCGCACGGAACCGCATAGAGCATGTGCAGCAGGTTGCTGCAGTAATCCAGATCGTTGCGCGGATAGACGTGCGGCTGTCCCAGGGAGTGCTTGTGCGCGGCGGCGGCGATGGTGGCGATCTTGGCGATGATCCGGTGCGCGAAGATTTCCCGGTGCCGCGGGTTATGGATATCCATCGAGTCATGGTAGAACGCCGACATCGAGGCGATGACCGCCGACACCATCGCCATGGGATGCGCGTCGTAATGGAACCCATGGAAGAACCGCAGCAGCGATTCGTTGATCATCGTGTGATGACGGATGTTGCCGATGAACTCGTCGAGCTGCTTGCCTGTGGGCAGCTCGCTGTGCAGCAGCAGATACGCCACCTCCATGAAGCTGCTCTTTTCGGCGAGCTGCTCGACGGGGTAGCCGCGGTACAGCAGTACGCCGGCATCGCCGTCTATGTAGGTGATCCGGCTTTCGGTCGCGGCCGTCATGCCGAATCCCGGGTCGTAGGTGAACACGCCGAGCTCCTTGTTGAGCTTGGCGATATCGACGACGGCCGGCCCGATCGAGCCTGCGCGAACGGGCAGGCTCATCTTGCGATCAGTGGACTGATCGGCGAGTTCGAATGTTTTCTGGGTCATTCGCTTGACGCTTCCATTGTTGAGCGGTCGGCGCCCAAGCGGCAGTATCTCGAGCGTCGGGGGAACGAGGCCGCAGGTTTACACGGTCCGGGCTTCGAATCAAGGACAAATGCCGGGCCGAGCTTGCCAGCCGGTAGAATGAGACAATGGGACGGCCACGCATCTGGCGCGACGGGACGCGAGCGCGGAAAGCGAGGCGCGGTGCGCCCGCTGCAGCGCCGTCTGCGCGCGCCATGACCATCCTCGAGAATCCGCCGCTCGCTCTGTACGTGCACTTCCCCTGGTGCGTGCGCAAGTGTCCGTACTGCGATTTCAACTCGTACACGTTGCACGGCCCGCTCGACGAGCGAGATTACGTTGCGGCCCTGCGCGCCGATCTGAGCGCGCAGGCGCACGCGGTGCGGGCGCGGCAGGTGATCAGCATCTTCCTCGGCGGCGGCACGCCGAGCCTGTTTTCACCCGCGGCCATCGCCGAGGTCCTGGCGGCCGCCGGCGAACAGCTGGCGCTTGCGCCGGGGCTCGAGGTCACACTGGAGGCCAATCCGGGTGCCATCGAGCGCGGGCGGTTCGCCGAGTATCGCTCGGCGGGCGTCACGCGCGTCTCGCTGGGTGCACAGAGCTTCGATGCGCAGCGACTGGCTGCCCTTGGCCGCATCCACTCGCCCGACGACACGCGGCGCGCCGCCGAGGAGCTGCATACCGCCGGGCTCGACAACTTCAACCTGGATCTGATGTACGGTCTGCCCGAGCAGGACGCGGCCGGCGCCATGGCCGATATCGCAGCGGCCCTTGCGCTTGCGCCGGCGCACCTGTCCCACTACCAGCTGACGCTCGAGCCGGGCACGCCATTGGCCGCGAGCCCGCCGCGGCTGCCTGAGGAGGACGCCATCGAACGCATGCTTGCGGGCTGTCGAGAGCGGTTGGAGACGGAGGGATTCGCGCAGTACGAGGTCTCTGCATATGCCCGTCCAGGCCGGCAGTGTTGGCACAACCGCAATTACTGGACGTTCGGCGACTACCTGGGTATCGGCGCCGGCGCGCACGGCAAGCTCACGAGCGCGTCGGCTCACGAGGTGGCTAGAACGCGGCAGGCGCGTGAGCCGCGGCGTTACCTCGCGAGCGCCGCCCAGGGCGTCGGGACGTGCACCGTCGTCGCGCCCGAGCAGCTGCCCTTCGAGTTCATGTTGAACGCGTTGCGCCTGTCGGCGGGTTTCGAGCCGCGCCTGTTCAGCAGCCGGACGGGCCTTCCGTGGGCGGCCGTCGAGCCGATTGTGAGCCGATTGAGGGCTCGGGATTTGATGGTCGAGGATGAGGGTCAGTACCGGGCCAGCCCGCTGGGCTGGCGCTTCCTGAACGATGTCCTGTTGAGTTTCCTGCCCGAAAGTCCGAAATCTGTCGGCTGAATCGAATTGTCAATGCTTTTGAACCGAGTTCCGACCCCGAGTCGCGTCCCTTATGCACAGGCCTTGGCGGTGCATCGTGAAATGAGTGAATTAGCTCTCATATCGGCTAAGTCGCTGAACGAAGTCTGGCTAACTATCTGATGAATAAGCTAGAAATGTCCTGGTCAAATTTTCATCACTGCAACAAAACCGCAATATGACGGCGAGATCGCACCCAGTGGGGCGCATTCCTCCACAGAGTTATCCACAGCTTTTGTGGATAATGCGAAGCCGCTGCCTCAGGAGTGCCCGAGAGGGCCACTGGGGCGTCTCGGAGCACAGGCGAGGGGCCTGTCGTGACCACTCCGGGGGCATCTCTGGCCGCGCGGGCGGGGTGCTCTTGAGCCCGGCGGCCACACCGGATACACTCCGCGCCCTTTCAGCGAACCCATGCGGCCCGTGCTTCGAGCGGGGCGCCGCGCCGAGTCACCGGAATATGAAAGCCGCCATTCATCCCGAGTATCGCGAAATCACGGTTACCTGCACCTGCGGCAACACGTTCAAGACAGGCTCCACCCTGGATCATGACCTGCAGGTGGAGGTGTGCTCGAGCTGCCATCCGTTCTATACCGGCAAGCAGAAGATCGTCGACACCGCGGGACGCGTCGACAAGTTCCGCAGAAAATACGGTACCGCGGGCGTCGCCGCCAAGTAATGCCGGGCGGCGTGCCGTGCGCCGCGCTTCGGCCATTGCATCGCGCATCGTCCTTCGCCAGGATCGCTTTCTTCCCGTGTGGCGGCTCAGGAACTTGGCCGCAGCCGCGGCGGTCTGAATGATTCACCTGGAAAAGCCGGCGGGGGCGGAGTGGGCGCGCTGAGTGACCGGAGAGCGAGAAAAAGCCTGCTCTTTATGGCCGTGGCGGGCGCCCATGCGCTCGTGATTGCACTGCTGATCAGCGAGTCCCACATCCTCCGCGTGCCGCGGCCCGAGAGCGTCCCAATCCTGGCTTTCCTGGTGCCGGCGTCGCCGCGGCGCCGCACACGGTTTGCGCCTCCTGCACTCGGCGCTCGGACCGTGCCTGTCGAACCGATCACGGCCCCCATCACACTCGCGCTGCAGGGCATCGAGGCGCCGATCCCGGTTGCGCGTCCCATCAATTGGGTGCGTGCGGCACGTGAGGCCGTCCACGCCGTCCTGCGGCGCCGCAAGCCGATCAGCTTCGGATTCCCCAAAGCCGCACGGGGCTTCCGGCAGCTTTCCACGGCCAGCGGGCGGCCGAAGCTGGACCAGGCTTATCGGCTTTCGACGGGTCAGACCATGGACCGGGTGACCCGCAACTGCTATGTCGAATCGAATCCCCCGCCGCTCGGGGCGTCGCAGCTGGTCCGCAAGGCGCAAATGTCGAGCGTCTGGTGCAAGGGCAGCGCCGGGAGCGGCCCTGCGCAGGACAATCTGTTCAAGAATCTTCCCGCCTACAAGCACTACCAGGAGATGCGTGAGCTGGCGCTGCATCCGCACCGCCGCCCGCTCCCCCATCCGCATGGACACTGAGCGGTTTTACCGGCTGATGTAACGCGACAGTCCGGCATACAGCAGGGCAAGGAGCCCGGTGAGATAGATGCCGTCGAATGTGCCGGCGCCGCCGATGGACGCGATCGGCGCGCCGAGGGCTGGAACGGCCCTGAGATTCATCAAGTCGGCCCCGATCAGCACGCCGCAGCTGCCGCTGATGTAAGCGAGCGGCGCGGCGCGGCGCCGGGTGAGGGCCAGAGCGATGATGGCCGTCACGCTCGCCGGGACGAAGATCGGCAGCGCGATGCCGAAACCCGGCACCGGATGGGCGAGCCAGTAGGCGACGACCGCCACACACGTGGTGGCGATCGCCGCGAGCGCATACAGGCGGTGCTTCACGAGCAGATAGACAGACAAGAGGACCGGGATCACCGCGCCCCCGACGTTCACGGCGATGATCGTCCCGTGGGTTTCGCGGATCATCGGAATCACATAGGTGATCCCGAAGAAGCGGATCTCGTCGGCCGTGAAGATCCGGTGAGCCGGCAGACGCGCCACGGGAATGTTGATGTAGCTGCCGAGCAGCGATAGACCCAGAATCATGATCAAAGCCTGCTCGCTGACCTGCATCGACTCGGAGGCGTAGCGCAGCAGGCGCAACCCGACCAGTACCCCCATCAGGGCCAGCAGCGCGGCCAGAATGAACAGAAATGGCAGCGAGACGGGAAAGTACTGAACAGCGGATGGAGGTATGTAAGCGTTCACCGGGTCAGAACCTCATCTGTGCGGCGCGGCGCAGTCCGGGCTCTGCACGCCGCATCGTGTGCATGCCCGCGTGGACGCGTCCTTCCTCTTGATCCAAAAGGCGATTGACGAGTCAACGAACGACATGGCTGCCAGTATAGCCGCAGCGCTGTGCCCGCTTTTCATCCCCGATCACGCTGTTGCGGCGCGCCCCCGACCGGGCTGCAGGCTTAAAAAAGCTCTGATCCGCTCCGTGCGGCGTCCGTAGCCGCATCTGCCGGGCGGCACCTCGCCGTACGTGCCGGGCCGGTGACGCGGCATAGACCTGGCGGCCGCACTCGATGCAGCACATACACTGCCACTGCCGGTCGGCGGCGGAGCATCCCGGTCGATGGTGTTCCGGTCCCAATCTGCGGACGTTGGATCTCCAGCGGGTTTGCCCGGTATCCTGTGTCGAGGTCCACCACGCCGCGAAATCATGAAATCAGCGGGAACCGACACGTCGATCGACGGGCTTCGCGAGGCCTTGCGGCGATTCGCGGCCGACAGGGACTGGGAGCAATTCCATTCTCCGAAGAACCTGGCGATGGCCCTCAGTGTCGAGGCGGCCGAATTGCTCGAGCACTTCCAATGGATGTCGGAGGCGCAATCGCGAATGCCTGATCCGGACACGCGCTCCGGCGTGCGGGAGGAGCTGGCGGACGTCTTTCTCTACCTCATCCTGCTCGCGGACAAGCTCGACATCGATCTGCTGGCGGCCGCGGCCGACAAGATCGTGCTGAACGAGGCGCACTACCCGGCCGAGAAGGTGCGGGGGTCCAGCAAGAAATATACGGAGTACTGACCTGCCGCGCGCGGTCGAGTTGCCCGCCCGCCTGGACGAAGCGATCTGGATGGTGAAGTCACCGGTTCCAGAGGCACTGCGAGACGAACGGCTGGAGGTGCACCCGTCATCTTTCCGTGCCATGCGCGACGGGATCGGAAATTCGCTGCGCCGGGGCCCATTCGACGTGCTGCGCCTGCTCGCGCCGGCCTGCCGTAGCTGATTGATTAACGGGAAATTCCAAAGACGTCCGGCCGTTCAGCTTCCGATCCGGCTACAGGCCTCATTTCGGGGCGTGTAGGGGGCGGGCTGTGACGCTGGGGGTTGCAATAGATAAATAGATATCTATAACTGATATATGTTCACATGCTCGATGAAGCTATGCGGCGCCTTCTTGACTTCGACCGCCGGCGATACTGGCTCGCCAACGGCTGGAGCGTCCGGATTCGCGTCGCCGAGGTGGCGGCGAGCGCGGCGCGGCCGCACGCGATCAAGTGTGCCTTCACGCTCCACGACCACGACGGGAGCCGGCTGCTGGGATTCGACAACGCGCACGGCATTCCGCGTGCGCACACCTACGATCACCGGCACAAGTTCCGGCGCACCAGGCAGATCGTCGCATATGAATTCCGTGGCGCGGACGAATTGATCTGCGATTTTTTCGCCGCCCTCGAGGAAGCTTGTCGACAGGAGGAAGTCCCGTTCGAGTTCGAGTCCGATCAGGTCGAATTAGAAGTAGAGGAGGACAACGACGATGACACGCAAATCGTTGACTGAACTGCGCGAAGAAATGCGCGCCGTAGCACGCGGCGAGCGTAAGGTGCCCCCCCTTCCCGCCGCTCCCCTGCTTGCGGCCTTGTCTCGAGAGGCACTTGAGCTGCTGGCCGTGCTGCTGCGCAAGCACTCGGCGAGCGTGAGCGAGCTGGTCGAGCTGACGGGTCGCGCGCAGCCGAACATCTCCCGCTCTCTGCAGATACTCGCCCGGTACCGGGTCATCCGTTTGGTGCGGGAAGGGCGCACCGTGCGCGCCGAGCCGATCGTCAAGGCGCTGCAGGTGGATCTGGCGACGGGAACGTACGAGACGACGCCCCTGTCCGGTGCGGCGGCTTGAAAGACCCGGAGGCCACGTCCATGACTCGGTTCGAGCCGTCGGCGCGCTTGTGACGGTATTCCGGGAGATGGACCTCGCGCCGGGCGCACATTGCGCCGCCCAGTCTGTTGAGTAAAAACACTCAATCGCGCGAGCAAACAAAAGAGCGGGTTCCGGCGCTCCCGGGCTGCCTGCCGGCCGAGCGGTTGGCCGAGGCGCGCCGTTTTCTGCAAGGCATCGCCGGCCCCCGCCAGCCGGCAAGTCCGCGCTGGTGCAGCAGGTCACCTCGGGAGTTTCGCCGGCGGTCGGAGCGCATCTGGCACATGCCGCAGCTGACGGCGCGTGCGAGGTCTATTACTGAAGTCTCAACAGCAATCGGGGTGAATTCGGTCAGCCTATTCCGCGTTCTGCACCTGCTCGTGGAGCATGCGGATATACTATTGATTTAACAAAGGAATAGTAGGCTGCCAGTCGGGTCAGCTACACGCCCAGCTACAACGCATCCTCTGCGTCTGGGCAGGGCCACGTCTGACGAGCTGGGAATTGAACTGCGAAGCACTCCGAGGCCGGCCGCTTCGCAGTAGGTTGCGCAGCTCAAGACATTGAGTAAAACTACTCAATGCAATGAGTAAAAAGCAAAGCGAGTTCCGACGCCCCCAGGCCACCGTGCTGGCGGAACGGCTCGGAGAGCCGCGCCGCCTCCTGCACGTCGTCGCAGGCCCACGCCAAGTCGGCAAGTCGACCCTGGTCCAGCAGGTCACCGATGAGCTGAGCCTGCCGGTCCGCTATGCCAGTGCCGACGAGCCGACGCTCCGAGGTGCGGACTGGATCAGCCAGCAATGGGAGGCCGCGCGGCTGGAAGCGTCAGGTGGAGCCGGTGCCGTGCTCGTGCTCGATGAGATCCAGAAGATCCCGTCCTGGTCGGAAACGGTCAAGCGCCTCTGGGACGAGGACACACGTAAGAAGCGACCGCTCAAGGTTGTGCTGCTCGGCTCGGCTCCGCTGCTCATGGCACAGGGCCTGACGGAGAGCCTCGCGGGCCGGTTCGAGACCCTGAGGTTGCCGCACTGGTCGTACGCCGAGATGCGCGAAGCCTTCGGCTTCACGCTCGAAGAGTACCTGTATTTCGGTGGATATCCCGGCGCAGCGCCGCTGATCCGCGACCCCGTTCGATGGTCCCGCTACATCGCGGACAGTCTCATCGAGACCTCCATTGCGCGCGACGTGCTGCTGCTGA
Source organism: Pseudomonadota bacterium (assembly GCA_021843755.1). GTDB lineage: Bacteria > Pseudomonadota > Gammaproteobacteria > Steroidobacterales > Steroidobacteraceae > 13-2-20CM-66-19. The sequence continues at coordinate 219,350 of JAKBWB010000039.1, read as the reverse complement.
CCCGCGTGGACAAGCCGGCTCTGCTGCGCCGCCTGTTCGAGCTGGCGTGCCGGTATTCCGGCCAGATCCTGTCGTACACGAAGATGCTCGGGCAGCTCCAGGACGCGGGCAATACGACGACGCTCGCGCATTACCTCGATCTGCTGGCAGGCGCGGGAATGGTCTGCGGCCTGCAGAAGTACGCCGCTGATGCCGCGCGCAGCCGGGGGTCGAGCCCGAAGCTGCAGGTGCTGAACACCGCGCTGATGACTGTGACTGCCGCGGTCAGCCCGGAGGAGGCGCGATCGGATCGTGAATTTCGCGGGCGGCTCATTGAGTCAGCGGTCGGCGCACATCTGGCCAATGCCGCGGCTGTCGGCGAGTGCAAAGTCTACTACTGGCGCGATCGAGGTCAGGAGGTCGATTTCGTCGTGAAAGCCCACTCAGGGCTAACTGCCATTGAAGTGAAGAGCGGTCGAGCGCCGGAGGCGCATCCCGGGACGGCGGCCTTTGCAGCAGCGTTCAAGGTCAAACGTACACTGCTCGTCGGCGGCGACGGCATCGCGGTCGAAGACTTCCTGAGCCGGCCAGTCTCTGAATGGCTGGCACACTGACATTGACGAATCGCAGCCGCGCTACAAAATTGACTCACGCGATCCCATCGAACCGTCGCGGTCTGTGCGCGATCACCTAACTCCAGGTAAATTTCAACAGAAACCGGGACGAGAATTCGAGCGTAATAAAAACGAAAACATAAAACATGAATAAAAACATTCAATAAGTTCTTGTATTGCTCTCAAGAGTGCCGAGTTCTCGGTTGCTTTCTTCCCGCCTCTGACTTTCGCTCGTGGTCGTCGACCCACTTGTCAGTGAGCCGATCGAGTTCCTCAAGCTGTCGTTCGGAGTACGACTCCGGAGCAAAGCCCTCCAGCCATCCAAGGACGTGACTCTCGATAAACTCGGGAGCAAGGTCGGGATTGCTGGCATGGATGCGTTGCACGGTCTCGGGAATCGATAGCCGCTGTCCGTCCTCCCACACGATCTTGCGCTTTCGGGGATCGATGTCGGCTTTCGCCAGCGCATCAAAGACCACATCGAGCGCCGCGTTCGAGAGTTCCCCCTCGGGGGAGTCCATCCACTCAAAGAGCCCTTGCGCGAACGGGTTTTCCTCGAGGAGGTGTTTTGCGCGTTGCTTGCCCACCGGATGAGCATATCACCGCAGTTCATCGCCGTCGCGAGGCGCGCTTCATCTTCAAGCGGCTCTTCTCGATGCTCAACGCGACCCACTGGGCAGTGAGTGCCTTGAAGCGCTGATAGAGCCGGATCTCGCGGCGCAGCTCGGGGACGTATTCCCGCGGCACGTACTCGGTGCGGCTCTTCATCTGCCGCGTGTAGCTGAGCTGGTAGTACGCCCCGGCCTTGTTCTTCGGGTCCTTGAACTGACGGGTGAGGGACCCTGGGCGCATCTCCTCAATCGCGAGGAGATCCGCTTTGACTTTCGCAATGCGTTTCTTGATCTGTTCGAGGGTCTCTGCTGTCATAGGTATAGCATATCAATGCTATAGTTCATTGACAATAACATCCCGGAGGACGTGATGGCCCTGTGGACCGCCTGGTGGAACGCGATATGCCTGCTGCGCCCGGCCTTCTCTCGCAAGCGCACCTTCCTCTGGTTCGCCACCGCCGTGGCTGGCCTCACCGTGCGCACGGAGCTGCTGGGGGTGACCAGCATCGTGCGCGCGCTCTCGATCAAGCCGCGGCTGTATCAGAAGCTCCTGGACAGTTTCCACAGCTCCGCCGTCCGCCTCGATCAGCTCGCGGCGCTGTGGACGAGTGTGGTGCTGCGGCTATTCCCGGCGCCGCTGCGGGTCAACGGCCGGCCGGTCGTGGTCGGGGACGGGCTGAAAGCGCCCAAGCGCGGCAAGAAGATGCCCGCCGTGAAGCTCCTGCATCAGCAGTCAGAGTCGAACACGAAGCCCGAGTACATCATGGGGCACTCGCTCCAGGCGGTGAGCCTGCTCGTTCAGGCTGCCTCCAGCGTCTTCGCCGTCCCGCTCGCCGCCCGCATCCACGAGGGACTCGTCTTCTCCAACCGCGACCGGCATACTCTGTTCGACAAGATGCTCGCGCTCCTTGGGATCATCTCCCTCGGCGAGCCGTTCTACTTCCTCGCCGACGCCTACTACGCCTGCGGCAAGATGATCACCGGGCTTCTTGAGCAGGGCAACCACCTCATCACGCGCGTGAAGTCCAACGCCGTCGCCTACGCGACCCACCAGCAGCGCGGACCGAGAAAGCGCGGTCGGCCCCGACTCTACGGCCGGAAAATCCACCTGCGCACGCTGCTGCAGGACCCTCAAGGCATGACCGAAGCCACAAGCCCCGTCTATGGCGAGCAGAACGTCACCATCCGCTACCGCGTCCGTGATCTGCTGTGGCGTCCGGCCGGACGGCTCGTGCGCTTCGTCGCCGTCGGCCATCCCACCCGAGGCTCATGTCTGCTCATGTGCACAGATCTGACCCTCGATCCCCTCGAGATCATTCGCCTCTACGGACTGCGCTTCAAGATTGAGCACAGCTTCAAGCAGGCCGTGCGCCTCATCGGCTCATTCGCCTACCACTTCTGGATGGCCGACATGAAGCCGCTGCGCCGCCGCAATGGCAATCAACACCTTCACCGCGAGTCGATCGAGTACCGCAATGCCGTCAAACGCAAGGTCCATGCCTATCACGTCTTCATCCAGGCCGGCATCATCGCTCAGGGGCTGCTGCAGTACCTCGCCGTCGTCTTCCCTACCGCGGTCTGGAACGCCTTCGGCTCCTGGCTGCGAACCATCCGTCCCGGAATCCCTCCCTCAGAGCTCGTCGTCGCCAACGCACTGCGTCAGAGCCTGCCGGAATTTCTCCTCGATTCCTCCAGCACCGATTCCGTGACAAAATTCATCCTCGAGCGGCAGGACCCGGAGAGAATGCAGCTCCTCCGGCTCGCCTCATGACCTCATATCAAACGGAAAACTCAGGACTCTCGAGTTGATTTCCGCGATGAACCATTCCTCGGCCAGCTCTTTGAACGATCCCTTTCGCCGCTCAGCATCGATCTGAGCTTGCTTCTCTCGCATGGGGTCCTTCCCCTGATCCAGCAGTACCCGAGCCTTACGCGCCTCCACGCGGGCTTCGGCGAGGCTCATGTCCGGATAGTTGCCGAGAGCGAGCCACCGGTCCTTGCCCGCGAAGCGATATCGCAGCGTCCAGCTCGCGCCGGTTGCCGTCTGCTTTCTGAGATACAGGCCTCCGCCATCGGAGAGGAAGAGGCGGTCCTCTTTGCCGTATGCGCGCTTGACGTCGAGCGCGGTGAGTGTGTCCAGCGCCATGAAATGACCCGTTGTAGCTAACTTCGTAGATTCCTGCTCGCGGATTGTAGCTAACGGATCAGCTACAAATCTAGCTACAACGAAGCTTTGGACGATACTGGACGAAACGGGGCGCTGTAGAACTTAAGTATTTATTTTATATGGATTTTATCTTGACGCCAGGGCGTCTTTATACAGTACTACCCATTACTCCGCGTTCTGCACCTGCTCGCGCATCTGCTCGATCAGCACCTTCATATCGACGGCGGTGCGGGTGGTCTCGAGATCCTGGGACTTCGAGGACAGTGTGTTGGCCTCGCGGTTCAGCTCCTGCATGAGGAAGTCCAGCCGTCGGCCCGCGGGCTCGTTGCCGGCGAGCACCCGCCGGATCTCTGCGACGTGCCCGCTCAGGCGCTCGAGCTCTTCATCGACGTCCAGCCGCTGCAGCAACAGCGCGATCTCCTGCTCGAGGCGGTCCTGGTCGGCGCCGGCGGCCAGCTCCCTGATGCGATCGCGGATTTTCGCGGTCAACCGCGCGTGGATGTCCGGCAGCCGCGCCTGGACCTGCTTGACCAGAGCCTCGAGGCTCTCGCAGCGCTGCTCGAGAACCGCGCGCAGCTTCTCGCCCTCGCGCGAGCGGGCCGCGCACAGATCACCTATCGCGGCGTCGAACAGCTCGCGCACCGCGGCGAGCAACTCCTCGCCCGCGGTCGTCTGATCCTTGAGGACGCCGGGCCAGCGCAGCACCTCGAGCAGGTTGACCGAGCCGAGCGGGATGACCCGTTGCAGCTCATCGAGCCGCGCGGTCAGTCGCTCGAGCGCGGCGGCGTCCACCTCGAGGGTCATCGCCGCGGCTTGCGCCGGGCGATAGGTGATCGTGCAGTCGAGCTTGCCGCGGCGCAAGGCCTGCCCCAGGTGCTGGCGCAGATCGCTCTCCACCGAGCGCAGCTCTTCGGGCAGGCGGAAGCCGCTTTCGAGGAAACGGTGATTGACGCTGCGCAGCTCGCACACGAGGCTCCCCCAGGGACCGGAGAGTTCGCGCCGGGCGAAACCTGTCATGCTGGCAATCATCTGGTTAACGCTACGCTCCCGGCGCGGTGGGATGATATAAAGCTGACCCGAACTCTAGCAGATATAAAGGGATTCGCTTGCGGATCGACTACGCCGAAGTCAGCTTGCAGGGCGGACGGGGGGAGAATCAGGATCGGATCGCCGTCGCGGCGAGCGAGCACGCGGCGCTGCTGATCATCGCCGACGGAATGGGCGGCTACGCCGATGGCGCGCGCGCTGCGGAAATCACCCGGCACACCGTGCTCGAGGCATTCTCGCACACCTCGCAGCCGTTGTTCGATCCCCTCGGTTTTCTGCACTTGACGCTGGGGCGCGCCCACGAGGAAGTCGTCAAGCTCGGCGCGCAAGCGCCGATCGATCGGCGCCCGCGGGCCACTTGTGCGCTGTGCCTGATTCAGCACGGCGGGGCCTGGTGGGCACATATCGGTGACAGCCGGATCTATCATTTCCGCGACGGACAACTCATCGGCCGCAGCCGCGACCACAGCCACGTGGAGGGGCTGCTGCGCGAGGGGCTGATCACCGCCGAGCAGGCGCAGGCGCATCCGATGCGCAATTACGTCGAGTGCTGCCTGGGCGGCGGGGCGATGTTGCCGGACATGGCGATCACCTGCCGCCGGCGGCTCGAGCCCGGTGATGCGCTGCTGGTGTGCAGCGACGGACTATGGGGGCCGTTGAAGGACGAGGAGATCGCCGCGGCGCTGTGCGCCTCGGGCAGCCCGATCGGCGAGAAGCTCATGACGCTCGCGCGCCGGGCGGTCAAGCGCGCCGGACCCGGCAGCGACAACACCTCGGCGGCGGCACTACAGTGGCTTGGAGAGACGGAATGACCGCAGACAGAGGAAGCTTCACCCGATCGGGCGGGCGCGCCCCCGATCAATTGCGGCCCGTGGTCTTCACCGGCCGCTTCGCCAAGCACGCCGAAGGCTCGGTGCTCGTGGAATTCGGCGATACACAGGTGCTGTGTACCGCCAGCGTCGAGGAGACGGTGCCGGCATTCTTGCGCGGCAAAGGCCAGGGTTGGGTCACCGCCGAATACGGCATGCTGCCGCGCGCGACGCATACGCGCTCGGCCCGCGAAGCCGCGCGCGGCAAGCAAAGCGGACGCACGCAGGAGATCCAGCGGCTGATCGGCCGCTCGCTGCGCGCGATCGTCGATCTGAAGGCGCTCGGCGAGCGTACGGTCATGATCGACTGTGATGTATTGCAGGCCGACGGCGGGACGCGGACCGCGTCGATCGCCGGCGGCTACGTCGCTCTCGCGCAGGCGTGCCGCGGCCTGCTGCGCAAGCGGTCGATCCCGGCCGATCCGCTGCATGGCCAGGTGGCGGCGATCTCCGTCGGCATCGTGGGCGGAGTGCCCGTGCTCGATCTGGACTACCAGGAGGACTCCCACGCCGAGGTCGATATGAACGTCGTCATGAACGACGGCGGAGCGTTCATCGAGTTGCAGGGTACGGCCGAGGGCCATGCGTTTCGCCGCCACGAGCTCGATGCGATGCTGGCGCTCGCCGCGGGCGGTATCGAGCAGCTCTTTGCGCTGCAGACCCGGGCGGTCGGGGCATGACCGGCGAGGTCCGGATCCCCGGGGGCGTCGCTCGCGTTCGTTGCGAATCCCGTTGAGCCCCGTGCGTTGTGCATGAAGATCGTCCTCGCCAGCGCCAATCCGGGCAAGCTTCGCGAGTTCGGCGAACTGCTTGGGCCGCTCGGTATCGTGGTCGCGTCCCAGAGCGCGTTTGGTCTGACGACGCCACCCGAGACGGGTGCGACTTTTCGCGACAATGCACTGCTGAAGGCCCGGTTCGCGGCTCGGCAGACGGGGTTGCCGGCGCTTGCCGATGACTCCGGCATCGAGGTCGACGCGCTGCGGGGCCGTCCCGGAGTCTACTCGGCGCGCTACGCGGGCGAGGGGGCGAGCGACGCGGCCAACCTGCGCAAGCTCCTCGCGGAGCTCGATGGGGTGCCCGAGAGCGACCGCGGGGCGCGTTACCGCTGCGTCGTGGCGCTTGTGCGCGGCCCGGATGATCCCGATCCGCTGATCGCCGAGGGGACGTGGGAAGGCCGCATTGCGCGCGAGCCGCGCGGCAGCGGCGGCTTCGGCTACGATCCGATCTTCCTGCCTCGCGACTCGGCGCGGAACGCGGCCGAACTTTCGGCGGCGGAAAAGAACTTGGTGAGCCACCGTGCTCAGGCCTTGCAGGCGCTGGTTGCCCGTGCCGGGGCGCTGCTCGCGCGCACGCCCGCTCCGACTTCGACCGGTCGCGGGCAATTGTTCATCCTGGCGGCCCCTTCGGGTGCGGGGAAGACCTCGCTGGTCCGTGCGCTGCTGGCGCGCAAGCCCGAGCTGCGGCTCTCGATCTCGCACACGACCCGCCCGAAGCGCGCGACCGAGGTCGATGGACGCGAATATCACTTCGTGAGCGTCGAGCAATTCAAGCGCATGGTGGCCGAGGGTCGGTTTCTCGAGTACGCCCGAGTCTTCGACAATTACTACGGTACCGCCCGTGAGCCGGTCGAGGCGCGCCTGGCCGCCGGCGGCGACCTGGTTCTGGAAATCGATTGGCAGGGTGCCCGCCAAGTGCGTCGGGCGGTCCTGGAGTGCCAGACGATCTTCGTGCTGCCACCCTCGCGTGCGGCCCTCGAGCAGCGGTTGCGCAGCCGAGCTACAGACTCCGCCGAGGTCATCGCCCGCCGGCTGAGCGATGCCGTGAGCGACATGAGCCATTGGGGCGAGTTCGACTACGTGGTGGTGAATGACGAGTTCGGGCAGGCGGTGGACGACCTGGCGCGGATCATCGAGGGGCGCGGCGGCCCGCTGGCGGCTTCCCGGCCAGAACTTCGACCGCTCCTCGCTCAGCTGCTGGCCTGAACCCCTGTGATTGCCGTATAGTAGATGCTCCTGCGCGCCCGCCGCGCCCGGCAACCCATAATCACCGAAGTACCGCCATGGCCCGCATCACCGTCGAAGATTGCCTGCAGAACGTGGATAACCTGTTCGAGCTGGTGATTCTGGCCGCGCAGCGTGCCAGGCGGCTCGCCAATGGCGCCGAGCCGACCGTGCCGCTGGAAAATGACAAGCCGACGGTGCTTGCGCTGCGCGAGATCGCCGCGGGCAACGTCACGCTCGAGATGCTTCGCGAGCCGGAGCCGCCGGCCGAGCAGCCGCCTCCGGGGGTGCCGGAGCTGGACATGCAAACGGCCTTCCGCGCGCCGCAGTTCGGTCTGGGCGAGCACTAGCCACGGAGCGGCCGCGCGTCGTGATATGGAGTATGCGTCTTCCCTCCTCGGGTTGCTTCCCGGCGGAAGACGTACCCCTGGGCTGAAGGAATTGCTCGCCACCATCGGCGGCTATCTGCCGCCGGAGCAGGTGGCGCGCATCCGCGAGGCGGCGGAATTCGGGGCATCGGCCCATCAGGGCCAGAAGCGCCGCTCCGGCGAGCCCTTCATCGCCCATCCGGTCGCCACCGCGGCGATCCTGGCCGATCTGCGCCTGGACGCCGATACCCTCGTCGCGGCGATCCTGCACGACGTCATCGAGGACACCCCGACACCCAAGGACCAGCTTGCCGCGCGCTTCGGCGCCGACGTGGCCGAGCTCGTCGACGGGGTGACCAAGCTCGATGCGATTCAGTTCAAGAGCCGCGAGGAAGCGCAGGCGGAATCCTTCCGCAAGATGTTGCTGGCGATGGTGCGCGACCTGCGCGTCATCCTGGTCAAGCTCGCCGACCGCACGCACAACATGCGCACGATTCAGTCGATGCCGCCGCATCGGCGGCGGGCGATCGCGCGCGAGACGCTGGAGATCTACGCGCCCATCGCCGAGCGCCTGGGCCTGTACAACCTGAAACTCGAGCTCGAGGAACTCGGGTTTCGCGCGCTGTATCCGCGCCGCTACCGCGTGCTGGAGTATGCCCTGCGCAAGGCGCGCGGCAATCAGAAGGAGTTCCTGAAGAAAATCGAACGGCAACTGTCCGCGGCGCTCGCGAAACACGGCATCCAGGCACGCGTGGAGATGCGCGAGAAGCATCTGTACAGCATCTACAAGAAAATGCTGCGCAAGCGCGCCTCGCTCGCCGAGATCGTCGATGTCTACGGTCTGCGCATCATCGTCGATGAACTCGATACCTGTTACCGGACCATCGGCGTGGTCCACTCGGTGTTCCGGCCGATGCCCGGGCGCTTCAAGGATTACATCGCCATCCCTCGGGTCAACGGCTATCAGTCCTTGCACACCACGCTGTTCGGCCCCAACGCCGTGCCGATCGAGGTTCAGATCCGCACCGAGGATATGGATCGCGTCGCGGAGTCGGGCATTGCCGCGCACTGGAAGTACAAGACGGGGGAGGTCGCCGGCTCGGTCCAGCAGGAACGTGCGCGCGAGTGGCTCTCCGGTCTGGTGGCGCTGCAGGAGGACGGCAACTCCGAGGAGTTCCTCGAGAGCGTCAAGGTCGACCTGTACCCCGACAAGGTGTACGTGTTCACCCCGAAGGGCAGGATTCTCAGGCTTCCCAGCGGCGCAACCGTGGTCGATTTCGCCTACGCGGTCCACACCGACGTCGGCAATCGCTGCGTCGCGGCCAAGGTGGATCGGCGGCTCACACCGCTGCGCACGGTGCTGCGCAATGGGCAGACGGTGGAGATCATTACCGCCAAGGGCGCGGTGCCCAATCCGGCCTGGGTGGGCTTCGTGGTCACGGCCAAGGCGCGCAGCGCGATCCGTCATTATCTGAAAGGTCTGCGGCGCACCGAAGCGATCGCGCTCGGCCAGCGTCTGCTCGCCCAGGCGCTGGCGGAGTCTCACCTGTTGTTGGAGGACGTCGCCGCCGAGGCGTGCACGGCCGTGCTCGGGGAGCTCGGCATGCACGACATGAACGAGCTGTACGAGAAGATCGGTCTCGGCGAGCGGCTCGCGCCGCTAGTGGCGCGCCGCTTGCTGCCGGCCGCCGCCGAGCCGGGCGCCTCGATGCACGCACCGCTCGCGATCGCCGGCACCGAGGGCCTGCTCGTCAGCTATGCGCGCTGCTGCTTCCCGTTGCCCAATGATCCGGTGTTCGCATTTCTCTCGAGCGGCCGCGGCGTGGTGATTCACCGGGACCGGTGCGTCAACGTCGAGGATTACCGCAAACATCCCGAGAAGTGGTTGCCGGTGAGCTGGCAGAGCGCTCCGGAGCGCCTGTTCAGCTCCGAGATCCGGGTCGACGTCGTCAACCGCACCGGCGTGCTCGCGCACGTGGCCGCCGCGATCGCCAGCGCCGACACGAACATCCATCATGTCTCGATCGAGGAGCAGGAAGGCGACGCCTCGATCCTGACTTTCGAGCTGAAAGTGCGTGACCGCAAGCAGCTGGCGCGCGTCATGCGTGTCATCCGCCGCCTGCCGGACGTCACCCGGGTCAGCCGCACGATCGCCGCGCACGCGCGCGATGAGCGCTCCGATACCGATGAACTCGACGAATCGGATTCGAGTTCCCACACCGCATGAGGACCCGCATGAGCCACAATATCATTCATACCGACGAGGCACCGCCGGCGATCGGCACCTATTCCCAGGCGGTGCGTGCCGGCGATACGGTCTATCTGTCCGGCCAGATACCGCTCGATCCGAGCACCAAGGAGCTGGTCGGCGGGGGCATCGAGGCGGAGATCCGCCGGGTGTTCGACAATCTCGACGCGGTGGCCCGAGCCGCCGGCGGCACGCTGGCGCAGGCGGTGAAGGTCAACATCTATCTGACCGATCTCGCGCACTTCGCCAAGGTCAACGAGATCATGGCGCAGTATTTTCCGCAGCCGTACCCGGCGCGGGCCGCGGTCGGCGTGGCGCAACTGCCGCGGGGCGCGCGCGTCGAGGCGGAGTGCATTCTGCATCTTGGCTGAGGCGGCGGGCATAAGCGCTGCGAGCGAACAGCGGCCGGTTGCGGCGCTGCGCGGCGTCGGCGCGCAGCTCGCCGAGCGGCTGCGCCGGCTCGGCGTTGCGCAGGTGCAGGACCTGCTGTTCATTCTCCCGGTGCGCTATGACGACCGCACGACCCTGAGAAAAATCGGTGAACTCTCGTCCGGGATGCGCACCCTCGTGCAGGGCGAGATCCAGCTCACCGACGTGGTGTATCGGCGCCGCCGGCAGCTGCTGACCCGCCTCTCGGACGGGTCCGGGTTTCTGACTCTGCGGTTCTTCCATTTCTCGCAGATGCAACAGCAAGGCCTGGCGCGCGGCACGAAGCTGCGCTGCTTCGGAGAAGTCCGGCGCGGACCGCAGGGCCTGGAGATGGTCCACCCGGAGTACCGGCGTATCGACACGGATTGCGAGGCGGTGGAGGAAACGCTGACGCCATTGTATCCGCTCACCGCAGGGGTGACTCAGGGGCGGTTGCGCGCCCTGATCACGCAGGCGCTCGGAGAGCTCGAGGCCGCGGGCGTGCGCGATTGGTTGCCGGCCGAAGTGACGGAGAATCTGGCGCTGCCGTCGCTGCGCGATGCGCTGCGCTATGTGCACCGGCCGCCGCGCGATGCGCGGCTCGTGGAGCTGTCCGCCGGTCGCCACCCCGCGCAGCGGCGTCTGGCCTTCGAGGAGTTGCTCGCCCATCAATCGAGCCTGCGGCTGTTGAAGCGGGCGGCCAAGACCGATCCGGCCCGGCCGCTTGCCGACGAGCAAGGACTCGAGGCGCGATTACTGGCCTCGCTGCCGTTCGCATTGACCGGCGCGCAGGCGCGCGCGCTGGCCGAAGTCGACGCCGATCTGTGCGCCGAGCGGCCGATGGTGCGCCTGGTGCAGGGTGACGTCGGCTGCGGCAAGACGGTGGTGGCGGCTCTCGCCGCGGCGCGCGCCGCGGGCAGCGGCGCGCAGGCGGCGCTGATGGCCCCGACCGAACTGCTGGCCGAGCAGCATGCCCGCAGCTTCCGCGCGTGGTTCGAGCCGCTCGGGCTGCCCGTGGCGCTGCTGTCGGGCACGCAGCCGGCGCGCACGCGGCGCAGCGCTCTCGAGGCGGTCGCCTCCGGCGAGGTGCGCCTCGCGGTCGGGACTCACGCGCTCTTCCAGGAAGGGATCGCATTCTCGAACCTCGCACTCGTGATCGTCGACGAACAGCACCGCTTCGGTGTTCAGCAGCGCCTGCGCCTGCAGGAGAAGGGCCGGGCGCAGGGCCGCTTTGCGCATCAGCTGATCATGACGGCCACACCGATTCCCCGCACGCTGGCCATGACCGCCTACGCGGATCTCGACGTTTCGGTGATCGACGCTCTGCCGCCCGGACGCACCCCGGTGCAAACGGTGGTGGTCCCCGAGCAGCGGCGCGAGGAGGTGGTGGCGCGGGTCGCGCAGGCCTGCCGCTCGGGACGACAGGTCTACTGGGTCTGCCCGCTCATCGAGGAGTCCGAGGAGCTGCGCTCCCAGGCGGCCGAGGAGACCGCCACGGTGCTGGCCGAGGCGCTGCCCGAGGTGCGCGTCGGGCTGGTCCACGGCCGCCTGTCCTCGGCGAAGAAGGACGAGGTGATGTTGAGATTCCAGGCCGGGCGCGTACAGCTGCTGGTGGCCACCACCGTCATCGAGGTGGGGGTCGACGTGCCGAACGCCACCCTGATGGTGATCGAGAACGCCGAGCGCATGGGGCTGGCGCAACTGCATCAGCTGCGCGGACGGGTCGGGCGCGGCGCGGCGGCGAGTACCTGCGTGCTGCTGTATCGGGCGCCCCTGTCGCAGCTGGCGCGCCAGCGCCTGCAGGTCATGCGCAGCACCAACGACGGATTCGAGATCGCAAGGCGTGACCTCGAGCTGCGCGGTCCAGGCGAGCTGCTCGGCACGCGCCAGACGGGCCTCGCGCAGATGCGCGTGGCCGACCTGATGCGCGATGCGGATCTGTTGCCGCGCGTGCAGGCGGCCGCGGAGGTGCTGCTCGCGCGCTATCCGGATACTATCGCGGCGCTCTCGGCGCGCTGGATCGCGGGGGGCGAGCAATACGGGAGAGTCGGGTAAGCGATGTCGGCCCTCATCGATCAGCTTGGATCGCCGCCCTCGGGCGAGGCGCCCTGGTATCACCGACTCGCGCGGCGGGTGCAGGAGTATGGCCGGCTGGCGCGGCTCGACCGGCCGATCGGCACCTGGCTGTTGCTGTGGCCGGCGTTGTGGGCGCTGTGGATCGCCGGGGCCGGGCGGCCGCGCCCGTTGATTCTCGGGATCTTCGTGCTCGGCGTGTTCGTCATGCGCGCCGCGGGCTGCATCATCAATGACTTTGCCGATCGCGACATCGATCCGCAGGTCAAGCGCACGCGCGAGCGGCCGCTGGCCGCGCGCCGGGTATCTCCCACGGAGGCGCTGACGCTGTTCGTCGTGCTGATGCTGCTGGCGCTGTGGCTGGTGACGCGGCTGAACCGCCTGACCATCGAGCTGGCGCTGATCGGCGCGGCGCTCACCGCCTCCTATCCCTTCGTGAAGCGCTTCTTTCCGCTGCCGCAGCTGTATCTGGGCCTGTCGTTCGGCGGCTGGAGCATTCCGATGGCATTCGCGGCGCAGCGGGACCTGGTGCCGCGGCTGGCCTGGGTGCTGTATATCGCCGGGGTGTTGTGGGCGGTGATCTACGACACCATGTACGCCATGGTCGATCGCGACGATGACCGCAAGATCGGCATCCAATCGAGCGCCCTGCTGTTCGCGGATCTGGATCGGCTGCTGATCGGCGTGCTGCAGGTGATGATGCTGGCGGCGCTGGCGCTGCTGGGACGGGATCTGCACTTCGGCCGCTGGTACGAGGGCGGCCTGCTCGTGGCGGCGCTGCTGTTCGTCTATCAGCAATGGCTGATCCGCAGGCGCGAGCCCAACGCGTGCCTGCGGGCCTTTCTGAACAACAATTACGTCGGCCTGGCGATTTTCGTCGGCCTGGCGTTGCACTACGTGTACGCGCACTGAGCGGCCTGCAACTCTCAGGCCGCCGCGGGGTTCTCGGGGGAGGGCGGTCGCCCGAAGACGGCTGTGTCCGAGCCGCGCGCCGCGCGGCGGAACGTTGCGAAGCGAGGAGAGTCATGAACGAGAGTACCCACTGCGACTCGGATGCCACCGCGGCCGACACTCGAGGCGGCGCGCAGATGGTCTACTGCCGGGCCTGCGGCCGGCAGATTCACGGTAGTGCGACGAGCTGTCCCGGGTGCGGCGCGCGGCAGATGGCCGCCGACGAGTCGCACCGGATCGTTCTGCCGGCGTTCCTGCTCTGTCTATTCATGGGCTCCCTCGGGGCCCACCGCTATTACGTCGGTAAGATCGGCACGGGTCTGCTGATGCTCGTCACCGCAGGCGGGTTGGGGATCTGGGTGTTGATCGATCTGATCATGATCCTCGCCGGATCCTTCCGGGATATCGACGGCAAGACGCTCCGGCGCTGGACCTGACGGCCGTTCCTGCCGGCTCCGACAGGCGCACGCTGAGCTGAGCGGGGCCGCGGCTCAGCGAACGTGTTTCGCCGCCGTTGGCTGTTGACGCAAGAGTTGCGCGCGCAGGGAATCGTAGATCGGCTCGTCGCCGAGCAGCGTCGGCACGAGCATCGCGGCGCAGCAAGCCACCATCATCGGCAGCAGCATGGAGACGTTGCCGGTCATTTCGCTCACCAACACGATGCCGGTAACTGGAGCGCGCACGATCCCGGTGAACAGCGCCGCCATCGCGACCAGCGCGAATCCCACGGGCTCGATGCCGATGCCCGGCAGCGCAAGCGCGCACAACTTGCCGATCCACAGGCCGAGCACGGCGCCGAGCACGAGCAAAGGTGCGAACAGCCCGCCGGGGGTTCGCGCACCGTAGGAGCACGAGATCATGCCGAGCCGCAGCAGATAGATGCCGGGCAGAAGCGCCAGTGCGCCGACCCCCTCGAGCGTCCTCTGGGTGAGCGGATCGCCTCCCCCGATCATTGCTGGGGCAAACCAAGCGACCACGGCAATAGCCGCTCCCACGAGCGCGGCGCGCAGCTCGATGGGCCATGCGGCGAAGCGGTCCGAGGTGCTCAATCCCCACAGCAGCGTTCGGTTGTAGAAGACGCCGGCGAAGCCCGCGAGGATCCCGAGCAGCAGATAGAGCGGCTCGTGTGCGAAGCCCGGCGCCGCCAGAGTCCGTACCGTGAAGTCCGGCCGGTTGCCGAGGATCAGGCGCTCGATCCAAATCGCCCCCGCGGACGCCGCGAGCGCCGCAATCGCGAGGCGGGGCTCGAAGCGCTTGACCAGCTCCTCGAGCACGAAGACGGCGCCGGCGATGGGCGCGTTGAATGCAGTGGCGAGTCCCGCTCCCGCGCCGGCCGAGAGCAGAACCCGGCAATCCGGCCAATTGCGCCGGAACCACCTTCCGGTGTGGTACGCGATGCTGGCGCCCATCTGAATGCTCGGTCCCTCGCGCCCGAGCGCGAGGCCGGAGCCGATGGCGAGGACCCCGCCGGCGAACTTCACCGGGATCAGACTCGCCGACGGTGGCGTTAATTCCCGATTCAACTCCGCTTCGACCTGCGGAATGCCGCTCCCCGAAGCGTACGGCGCAAAGCGCCGCACCATCCAAGCGGCAAGCGCCGCACACAGCGCGATCAGAACCAACAGCAGGGCAAATCCGCCGATGCTCCAGCCGTGCAGCCAAGCGATCACCTCGTTGCGCAGCCGGTCCGCGGCCTCGAGCGCGAGCCGGAACAGCGCTCCGATCAGCCCGGCGCCGATGCCGCCGAGCGCCGCGAGGACCGCCAGCACGAGCAGGTTTCCCGGTGGCGCCTCCTGCGGCGCATCCTCTTGGTCGGGGCTGTCTGTCATCGGCTGTCCTCGTGTCCAGATCCCCGGCAGGGACCCTGGGATCCGATGCCGGCGGGAACGAGTCTGAAACCGCTGCGGCGCGGGCGCAGAAGACTCGCCAGCATGCGATTCTGCCGCCGCATCGCCTGCAGTCTCAAGCCGGGTGCGCGCACGGTCTGCGCGCGGCTCGTGCAACCAGCCGGTCAGGGGCCGAAGTCGCCGTATGCAGGGCCCGTGGAATTGAGTAGAGTGCCGTACGGGTGGTGTCGCGATTTTGAGCCGCCGGCCCGCGGCCGATACGTACTTGAGCGAACAGAAGAATCAATCGTTTGTCCGCCGCCTGGGCTTCGCGCTGGCCGGGCTCGCGCATGCCGTGCGGGTCGAGCGCAGTCTGCGCACCCAAGCCGTGGTGTTCGCGCTGGTCGTGGCCGCGCTGATCGTGTTGCGGCCTGGCCCCTTGTGGTGGGCTGCGGTGATGCTGGCCAGCGCGGGGGTGCTGGCGGCGGAGCTGTTCAACACCGCGCTCGAGGCGCTGGCCGATCACCTGCATCCCGAGCATCATCCGCACATTCGCATCGTCAAGGATTGCGCGGCCGCCGCCGTGCTGGTCGCAACGCTCGGTGCCCTGGCCGTGGGCCTCGCTCTTGCCGTGCACCTGCTGTGGCGCTGAGCGGCTCGGCCGTGGTCATGTTTTGCGCAATTGTCGACTGAAATCGCGCCGCCAAGTTGACATTCGCCGCACCCGCCGCGAACATGGCCGTACCGCAAATCGTTCCACTGTCCGGAGCGCCCATGAGTTCATCCCACGCCGTTCTCGGCGCGATTCGCCACGACTGGACGCTGCCTGAAGTCGAGGCGCTGTTCGCATTGCCGCTGATCGATCTGCTGCTGCAGGCCCAGCGCGTGCACCGCTCGCATCACGAGCCGAACACGGTGCAGATGAGCACGCTGCTGTCGATCAAGACCGGCGCCTGCCCCGAGGACTGCGCGTACTGTCCGCAGAGCGTGCGGTACGAGACGGGCGTGCGGCGTGAGGCGCTGATGGAGATCGGCGCCGTGCGCGAGTGCGCCGAGCGTGCCAAGGCGGCCGGCGCGACGCGCTTCTGCATGGGCGCGGCGTACCGCTCGCCGAAGGCCCGCGAGCTTCAGGCCATCGCCGCGATGGTGCGCGAGGTTCGCTCGCTCGGGCTCGAGACCTGCGCGACCCTCGGCATGTTGACGCCGGATCAGGCGCGCACGCTGAAGGATGCGGGCCTCGATTACTACAACCACAACCTCGACACGTCGGCCGAATTCTACGGCGAGATCATCAGCACGCGGACCTATCAGGATCGGCTCGACACCCTCGAGGCGGTGCGCGCGGCGGGCCTGAAGGTCTGCTGCGGCGGCATCCTCGGCATGGGCGAGACGCCGGCCGACCGCGCCCAGCTGCTGTGCACGCTCGCCAATCTGCCCGATCACCCCGAGAGCGTGCCGATCAACCAACTCGTGCCGGTACCGGGCACGCCGCTCGCCGAGCGCGCGCCGCCGGATTCGTTCGACTTCATCCGGGCCATCGCCGTGGCGCGCCTGCTCATGCCGCGCGCGCACGTGCGTCTCTCGGCCGGCCGCGAGGCCATGAGTGACGAGATGCAGGCGCTGTGTTTCATGGCCGGCGCCAACTCCATCTTCTACGGCGAGAAGCTGCTTACCACCGGCAACCCGGATGTCGAGCGGGATCGGCGGCTCTTCGAGCGGCTCGGGCTGAGAGCCGAGGCCGTCCCAACCGACGAGCGGGCGCCGCGCCGCGCGGCGGCGCACCCGTGCCATGCAGAGACAACCGCTTGAGCCGTTGCTCGAGCGGCTCGAGCGCGCCGATCTGCGCCGCCGGCGGCGCACGGTCGAGTGTCTGGCGGCGCCGGGCAGTCGCGCCGAACTGATCGTCGCGGGCCGCCGGCTCGTCGATTTCAGCAGCAACGATTACCTGGGCTTGGCCGCTCATCCGGAGCCGGCCGCGGCCATGGCCGAGTGTGCCGCGCGGTGCGGGGCCGGCACCGGCGCCTCGCACCTGATCAGCGGACACGGCGCCGAGCACGCGGCGCTCGAGGAGGAACTCGCGGCGTTCACCGGCCGCGAGCGCGCGCTGTTGTTCTCGACCGGCTATATGGCCAATCTCAGTGTGCTCGGCGCGCTCGCGAACCGGGGCGAGACCGTGCTGCTCGATCGGCTGAGTCACGCCTCGCTCATCGACGGGGCGCTGCTCTCGGGGGGCCGGCTGAGGCGCTTCGCACATGGCGATGCCGCCGCGGCCGAGCGCCGGCTCGGCGTCGGCGCGGAGCCGGTGACCGTGCTGGCCACCGATGGCGTGTTCAGCATGGACGGCGACGTGGCGCCGCTGACGGCGCTTGCGCGCGCCGCGCAGGCGCACAAGGCATGGCTCGTTGTCGACGATGCCCATGGTCTGGGCGTGGTGGGCCCGACGGGCAGGGGTGCCGTGGAAATGCACGGGCTCTCGGCTGACGCTGTACCGGTGTTGATTGGGACGCTCGGCAAGGCGTTCGGGTCGTTCGGCGCGTTCGTTGCCGGCAGTGCCGCCCTCATCGAACTGCTCGTGCAGAAGGCCCGGCCGTACATCTACACGACGGCCTTGCCGCAACCGGTTGCCGCGGCAACACGCGCAGCGTTACGCATTGCGCAGCGCGAACCGTGGCGCCGGCAGAGAGCGCTCGCGCTCACGGCGCGTTTTCGAGCCGCTGCCGCCGGCGCCGGCGTACCGTTGGCCGAGTCGAGCACACCCATTCAGCCGATTTTCTTCAGCGGGGCGCGCGCGGCGCTGCGGGCCCAGCGGGCGCTGGCCGAGGCGGGCTTCTGGGTGGTCGCGATTCGCGCCCCGACGGTGCCGGCCGGGCAGGAGCGGCTCCGGGTCACGTTGAGCGCCGCGCACCACGAGACACAAGTCGATGCACTGGTCGAGGCGCTGGCGCGGGTGCGGCCGGAGCCATCCGCGTGAGCCCGCTTCATCTGGAGATTCGCGGTGACGGCGCGCCGCTGGTCCTGCTGCACGGCTGGGGATTGAACGTGCGCATTTGGGATGCACTGGTACCGGCCCTCGAGGCGCACCGCCAGCTGGTTGCCGTCGACCTGCCCGGACACGGGCGCAGCCCCTGGTGTGCCGAGCGCTCCGGCGCGGGCGCGCAGGTGGACTGGATCGGGCGCACCGTCGCGGATCGCATCGGCCGCGCGCCTTACGCACTGCTCGGCTGGTCGCTCGGCGCACAGCTGGCGCTGCGCTGGGCCGCCCAGCCGCCTGCGGGCCTGCGCCCGCCGGCGCATCTGGTTTTGATTGCCGCCACGCCGCGTTTCACGGCTGCGCCGGACTGGCCGCACGGCACGCCGCAAGCGCGGCTGTTGCGCGTGGCCGAGGGCCTCCAGAGCGACTATCAGCGGACCGTGAGCGAATTCCTCGAGCTGCAGGTGCGCGGCAGCGCCGCAGGCGAGGCGGTGCTCGAGCGACTGCGCGCGGCGCTGTTCACCCACGGCGAGGCGGTGCCGGAGGCGCTGGCCGCGGACCTTGCACTGCTGCGCACGACGGACCTGCGCGGCGAGCTCGGCGGGATCGACGCCCCGACGCTCGTGCTGGCCGGACAGTACGATCGGGTCGTACCCCCCGCAGCCTCCCGGGCGCTGGCGGCGGCGATGCCGCATGCGCGTGTGGTCGAGGTCCGCCGCGCCGCGCATGCGCCGTTTCTGTCTCATACCGCCGAAGTCGCCGCGCTGCTCGCGCAGTTTCTGACCTCGAAATGAGTGCGCCGAACCCCTTCGAGCTCCAGCGTGCCGGCGTGCGCCAAGCGTTCGATCGCGCGGGCGCGCGCTACGAGGCCGCCGCGCTCCTGCAGGCCAGGGTCGCCGAGGAGCTGCTGGAACGTCTGGCGCTGTTCGCGTTGGCTCCGCAGGTGGTGCTCGACCTCGGCGCCGGAACCGGCCGCGTGACCCGGCGACTGAAGCGGCTGTATCGGCGCGCGTGTGTCGTGGCGCTCGATCTGTCGCCCGGAATGCTCCAACAGGCGGCGCGCCATCGAACGTTGCTGCGTCGCTTCGAGCGCGTGTGCGCCGATGCGACCCGGTTGCCGCTGGCGGCCCAGAGCGTCGATGTGATTTTCAGCAACCTGATGCTGCAGTGGTGCGATCCGCCGGACGAGGCGTTCGCAGAGGCGCGCCGCGTGCTCAAGCCGCGCGGCTTCTTTGCGTTCAGCACCTTCGGACCGGATACGTTGCGGGAGCTGCGCGCGGCATGGGGCGAGGACGGCCGCACGCACGTCAATCGGTTCCTGGACATGCATGACGTGGGCGATGCGCTGTTGCGCATGGGATTCAGCGAGCCGGTGCTGGACGTGGAGCGCACGATCGTGACCTACCAGGATGCGCTCACGCTCATGCGCGATCTGAAGGCGATCGGAGCGCACAACGTGACCGCGGGCCGCGCGCGATCCCTGACCGGCAAGGATCGCCTGCGCGCCATGTTGGAGCGCTACGAGACGCACCGGCGCGACGGGCGACTGCCGGCCACCTACGAGATCATCTACGGGGCCGCATGGGCCGGGCGCGAGCGCAACGAGCACCTGTCCGGCCCGGTCGGCGGCGCCGACCGTCCACCGGCGCCGGGGGGCGAAGTTCAGGTCCCACTGTCCCGAATCCGCCGCAGGAGACGACCATGATCGCAAGGGGTTTTTTCGTCACCGGAACTGACACCGGTGTCGGGAAAACGCTGTTCTCGGCGGCCTTGACGCGCGCGCTGGCACGCAGCGGGCTGCGGGTCGCGGTGATGAAGCCCGTCGCCTCGGGCGCGGTGCGCACCGCAGAGGGTCTGCGTAGCGAGGACGCGTTGGCGCTCATCGCCGAAGCCAGCGTCACGGCGCCCTATGAGACCGTGAATCCCTACTGCTTTGTGCCGCCGATCTCCCCGCACATTGCGGCGGCGCAGGCCGGCGTGCAGATCGACCTGGAGGTGCTGCGGGCCCGTTATGCCGAGCTTGCCGCGGCGGCGGACTGTGTCATCGTCGAGGGCGCCGGCGGCTGGCTCGCACCCATTACTCCGGCAGCGGGCATGGCCGACATCGCCCGCAGCCTCGAAATACCCGTGATTCTGGTCGTCGGCATGCGCCTGGGGTGCCTGAATCACGCACTGCTGACGCGCGAGTCCATCGGCGCCCGTGCGGCAAATTTCGCCGGATGGGTGGCGAACGGGATCGACTCGGCGATGGAATGCGCCGCCGAGAATTTCCAGATGCTGCGTGTCCGGCTCGGCGAGCCACTGGCCGAGATCCCGCCGCTCGAGCGCGCCGAGGCGCTGCCGGAGCTCACCGCGGCGGCCGCCCGGCTGATGCGGCGGTCTTGAATCGCCCGGCGCGGCGCAATACCATGAACCGCGTCGATTTGGGACACCGCTGCGGTGCCGGGAGGCGATCTCGATCACGAGACGCTGGCGCCGCCGGCGCAATGGACAGAGCCGGGGGAGATTGCCGGAGCGGCCGCGAGGCCGGATCCAGTAGAGCAACTTAAGGCCAGTTCCGAGCACGACATGCCTTCGCTGCGCATCGTGATTCGCCCAAACTGCTCGCTATCGGTGCGGGGCGCCGTGGTTTTCTTCGCGAGTCTCGCCACCGTCACCCTCGGCATCGCCTCGGCGTTCACCGTGCTCGGCCTGTGGCCCATCCTGCTGATCGCCCTCGGGGAGCTGCTGGCACTCGGCTGGGCATTGCACGAGAGCCTGCAGCGGCGCTTCCAGGCCGAGATCCTCACCATCACCGAGCATGAGGTCACCGTCGAATCGCGTGACCGCCTCGCCCGCCGGCAGGTGGTCTTTCAGCGCCACTGGGCGCAGATCAGGCTGACGCGCCCGGCCGTCCGGCTGCATCCGAGCCGGCTGACCATCGAGTCGCACGGCCGCGCCTGCGAGGTGGGCGGGTTCCTCACAGAGGACGAGCGGTGCGGGCTGGCGCTGCGGTTGAAGCGACTGATTGGACGGGTGAACGAATCGCCGCCGCTGGCGCTGGGTCGCCGGTGAGGGGCGCAACAGGTTCGGATCCGGTTACCGCTCGGCGCGCCGCCCGCAGCGTGCGGGCCGCGCCAGTAGGGGCACGACAACGATGAAGCGCGCAACACTCGGTAAGCTGCCCGGTATCCTGGCGCTCGCGGTCGCCGGCGGCGCACGGCGGGCCGCCGCCTCCGGTTGGGACCGGATCAACATGCCGCGCGGCGTGACCAACGTCAGCACGCGGATCTACGCTCTGCACATGATGGCCTTCTGGGTGTGCGTGGGCATCGCGGTGGTGGTGTTCGGCGTGATGATCTGGTCGCTGGTCTTCCATCGCAAGTCGCGCGGGGCCGTGGCCGATGTCACCATGACCCACAGCACCAAGGTGGAGATCGTCTGGACCATCATCCCGGTCGTGATCCTGGTGAGCATGGCGATCCCGGCCGCTCGCCTCCTGGTCAGGATCAACAACAACACCAATCCCCAGCTCAGCATCCGCGTCACCGGCTTTCAGTGGGGCTGGTACTACCACTACGTCGGCACGCACGTGAGCTTCGTCTCGAAGCTCTCCGCCAGCAGCAATGCCGCCAGCCGGCTCGACTCGGGCATCAGCCCGACCAGCGTGCCGCACTATCTGCTCAGCGTCGACCACAAGCTGGTGGTGCCGGTCGGGGAGAAGATCCGCCTGCTCATCACCTCGGTGGACGTGATCCACTCCTGGTGGGTGCCCGACCTCGGCGTGAAGAAGGCCGCGATCCCCGGGTTCATCAACCAGGCCTCGTTCACCATCGCGCCCAACAAGCCCGGGGTTTACCGCGGCCAGTGCGCCGAGCTGTGCGGGCGGGGCCATGCGTTCATGCCGATCGTGGTGCGCGCAGTGAGCCCCGCGCAGTTCAACGCGTGGCTCGAGCAACACTCGGCGCAGCAGACCGAGGCGGCGGCCGGTCCGCCCGCCACGGGGCCAAGTCGCACGTGAGCGGGGCCGAACACCGCCACGACACCGTACCGAGTGCGATCGTTGATCAACAGCTTGCAAGAGGTCGTCCCATGGTCGAGTCGCAGCTGACCGCCGCACACGCCGAACATGACCACAAGCCGCGCGGCTGGCGGCGCTGGGTATTCGCCACCAATCACAAGGACATCGGCACGATGTACCTGATCCTCTCGGGGATCATGTTCTTCATCGGCGGATCGGCGGCCATGATCATCCGGGCGCAGCTGTTCAAGTCGGGCATGGAGCTGGTCGACCCGACGGTGTTCAATTCCCTCACGACCATGCACGGGCTGATCATGATCTTCGGGGCGATCATGCCGGCGTGGGTGGGCCTGGCGAACTGGATGATTCCGATGCAGATCGGGGCGCCGGACATGGCGCTGCCGCGTCTGAACAATCTGAGCTTCTGGATTCTGCCGTTCGCCTTTACTTTGATGCTCGCCTCGTTCTTCGTGCCCGGCGGCGCGATCGCCGGCGGCTGGACCATGTACCCGCCGCTGATGCAGCAGTTCGGCGATGCCTTCCCCATGATGATCTTCGCCATCCATCTGATGGGAATCTCCTCGATCCTCGGGGCGATCAACATCATCGTGACCATCATGAACCTGCGCGCGCCGGGGATGAGTCTGCTGCGCATGCCGCTGTTCGTGTGGACGTGGCTGATTACCGCCTACCTGCTGATCGCGGTGATGCCGGTGCTGGCCGGCGCGATGACCATGCAGCTGACCGACCATTTCTTCGGCACCAGTTTCTTCAACGCCGCCGGCGGCGGCGATCCGGTGCTGTTCCTGCACGTGTTCTGGTTCTTCGGCCACCCCGAGGTGTACATCCTGATCCTGCCGGCCTTCGGGATCATCTCGGAGATCATCCCGAGCTTCGCGCGCAAGCCGCTGTTCGGCTATGAAGCCATGGTGTATGCGACCGCGTCGATCGCGTTCCTGTCGTTCATCGTCTGGGGCCACCACATGTTCACCGTCGGGATGCCGGTGGCCGCGCAGCTGTTCTTCATGTTCTCGACGATGCTGATCGCCGTGCCGACCGGCGTGAAGGTGTTCAACTGGGTGGCGACGATGTGGCGCGGCTCGATGTCGTTCGAGCCGCCCATGCTGTTCGCGATCGCGTTCGTGTTCCTGTTCACCGTCGGCGGCCTCTCGGGGCTGATGCTGTCGCTCGTACCGGCCGACTATCAGTATCACGGCACGTACTTCGTGGTGGCGCACTTCCACTACGTGCTGGTGCCCGGCGCGGTGTTCGCCATCTTCGCCGGGATCTACTACTGGCTGCCGAAGTGGAGCGGGCGCATGTACGACATGCGGCTCGCCAAGTGGCACTTCTGGCTGTCGGTGATCTTCGTCAACGTACTGTTCTTCCCGATGCACTTCCTCGGCCTCGCCGGCATGCCGCGCCGGATCGCCGATTACGCGCCGCAGTTCACCGACTGGAACATGGTCGCCTCGATCGGCGGGTTCGTGTTCGGCGCCTCGCAGCTGCTGCTGCCATACATCGTCTGGAAATGCGTGCGCTCGGGCAAGCCGGTCGAGGTCAACTCGCCGTGGGACGGCGCGCGCGGCCTGGAGTGGGAGCTGCCCACGCCGGCGCCCTATCACTCGTGGGAATTCCCGCCCACGGAAGCGGTCCTCGCCCATGCCGACAAGCACTGACGGCAAGCGCGGGCCGCGTCTCGCCGCCGGCGCGCCCGTGGATGCGAGCGCGCTCGCGGCGGCGCAGCGGCGCAAGGTGCGTCTGACCACCTGGGTGGTCGGCTTGATCGCGCTGGGCTTTTACGTGGGATTCATCATTTTGACGGTGATCCGGGCGCGCCGCTGAGCGTCCGGCAGGCTGCAATACAAGAAAGTGCCACCATGACAGACGCACGCGTCGAGACCCGCAAGTACTACGTCCCGCACGGGAGTCCCTGGCCGATCGTCGCGGCTGTGGCGTTGTTTTCGCTCGTGTTGGGCGCGGTGCTCTACCTGGACGGCGCGGCGCCGCCGTGGGTTCTGCTGCCGGGGCCGCTGTTGCTCGCGTTCATGTTCGGCGGGTGGTTCTCGACGGTGATCGGCGAGAATCAGCACGGTGTCTTCCACTTCCGCGAGGATCGCTCGTTCCGTCTGGCGATGATGTGGTTCATTTTCTCCGAGGTCATGTTCTTCGCGGCCTTCTTCGGCGCGCTGTTCTATACGCGCATGTTCGCGGTGCCCTGGCTCGGCGGCGAGGGGGCCAAGGTGCTGACCCACTTCCTGCTTTGGCCGCGTTACCAGGCGACCTGGCCGACCAACGGCCCCGGACACGTGGGCGGGAAGACCTTCGGCACCATGAGCGCCACGGGGATAGCGGCGGTGAACACTCTGGTCCTGCTGACCAGCGGGCTCACCGTGACCATCGCCCATCACGCGCTGCGGCGCGGCAAGCGCGGTACTCTCAAGGTATTTCTGGCATTGACCTTTCTGCTGGGATTCACGTTCGTCGGGCTGCAGGCGCACGAGTACTACGAAGCCTACACGCGCATGAATCTTCGGCTGACGACCGGGATCTACGGCTCCACGTTCTTCATGCTGACGGGCTTCCACGGCCTGCACGTGACCATCGGCGCGATCATGCTGCTGGTGATCTGGATCCGCGTGCTGCGCGGACACTTCACGCCCGAGCGCCACTTCGCCTTCGAGGCGGTCGCGTGGTACTGGCACTTCGTCGACGTGGTCTGGCTCTGCCTGTTCGTTTTCGTGTACTGGCTTTGATCCGGGGTCGGCCCGGTACAGAGCGGGGCTGCACCTTGGAGCCGCGCAGACAGGGGGCGGCGCGCCCGGTGCCGCACGCCGGCTCAGCGCGTCGGCAGCACGTCCTGCGGCGAGATCAGCCCGGCGTACCAGGCGACCATGATCAGCGCGAACAGTGCGAGCGAGAGCGCGATCCGGATGGTCAGCGCGCGCACCATCTTGTCCGAATCCGCGCGCGTGCCGCGGGCCAGATGAAACAGCGCCGAGCCGAGGCTCGCGATGATCGTGCCGAGTGAGACGATGACCAGCAGGCGGAACCACGTGGGCATGCGCACATTGTACCGGTTGCGCCCGGCAGGACCATCCTGATGTGGAGTGTGCGCTTTGGCGCCAGAGTGTTCGCGCCCTCGCCGGCGCTGACGGCGCTGCTCGCCCTGCTTGCCTTGGGCTTCATCCTGCTCGGGCGCTGGCAGTGGCGGCTCGGCGAGGCGCACGCGGCGCAATATCGGCGCTTCGTGCACGGCGCGGCCCGCATCGTGACGCTCGGTTCCGCCTCGCTCGCTTCAGTGCCGGACTATCAACGGGTGCGTGTGCGCGGCACCTACGACGGGGCCCGGCAATTCCTGCTCGACAACAGCATCCACGATGGACAGGACGGCTACCAGGTGCTGACGCCGCTGCTGCGCGCGCCTGGCGACACCGTTCTGGTCGACCGCGGCTGGGTGCCCTTCACCGGCAGCCGGGCGCGTCTGCCCGATGTGGCCCTGGCCGCGTCGGGACCGGTGACGGTGGTCGGGCGGGTGGCCCGGCTGCCGGTTGCGGGACTGGCCTTCGGGCGCGCCGCGCCGCCGCCCGGGAACCGCTGGCCCAAGGTCACCAGCTTTCCGCGTTTTAGCGAACTCAGCGCCGCCCTGGGGCGTCCCGTCGAGCCGCGGATCCTGCTGCTCGCAGCGGCCGCACCGGACGGATACGTGCGCGTGTGGCGGCCACCGGGCATGCCGGCCATGAAAAACTGGGGCTATGCCGTTCAGTGGTGGGCCCTGGCGGCCGCAGCCGGGGTGATCTGGCTCGTTCTGAGCCTGCGCCGCCCCGTGCGCTGAGCGCATCCGTCCGGGCGCCATGTGCGAGGCGGATGCGATACGATGTTCACCATGTCCCACAGAGCATTCCCATGATCGGCGCGTCCGGCAATTGCCGGCGGCGCGGACGTTCGCTGGCCGGCCCGCCGTGGCGCCCCGGCAGTTGCGGCGGGTGCGCGTGAACACTCGTCCGTCCGCGCTGGCCAGCGCCGCGCCCATCGTCTGGCGCCGGTATCTGGAGCTGACCAAGCCCCGGATCGTCGCGCTGATCACCTTCACGGCTCTGGTCGGCACGCTGCTGGCAAGCCCCGGCTGGCCGCCGTTGCGCGCCGTGCTGTGGGGCACGCTCGGGATCGCGCTCGCCGCCGGCTGCGCCGCAGCCATCAATCACGTGCTCGATCGGCGGATCGATGCGCAGATGTCGCGTACGCGCTCGCGGCCTCTGCCGCGCGGAGAGCTCACCGAGGGCAGCGCCTTGCTGTTTGCCGCCGTGCTCGGCGCGCTCGCCATGCTCATCCTGTCGGTGCTGGTGAATCCGCTGACCGCCGTGTTGACATTCTTCTCGCTGATCGGCTACGCGGTGGTCTACACCGTCTGGCTCAAGCGCGCCACGCCGCAGAATATCGTGATCGGCGGAGCGGCGGGCGCGGCGCCGCCGGTGCTCGGCTGGGCCGCAGTGACCAATACGATCGATCCGCATGCGCTGCTGCTGTTCCTCATCATCTTCGTATGGACGCCGCCGCATTTCTGGTCGCTGGCCATCGCGCGCAAGGACGAGTACGCGCGCGCCGGCATTCCCATGCTGCCGGTCACGCATGGCGTGGAATACACGCGGCTGCAGGTGCTGCTCTACTCGGTTCTGCTGGTGGTCGTGACGCTGCTGCCGTTCATCACCGGTATGAGCGGGCTGATCTATCTGACCGCGGCGCTCGTGCTCGGTGCGCGCTTTCTCTACTACGCCTGGCGCTTGAAGTTCACGCGGCGGCCGGAGCTGCCGATGCGCCTGTTCCGCTATTCCATCAGCTATCTGATGTGGCTGTTTGCGGCGCTGCTGATCGATCATTACCTGCCGACGACGCAGTTGCTGGCGCTGGCTCGCGCGTAAGCAGGATCTCCCACGAGGACAGCTGCCGGGCATCGAGCAGCAGCGCGCCCGCGGCTTGATAGTGCTCGGGGTCGATCCGGCCGTAGTGCTCCGCACCGTGATAGCCGTTGGCCTCGGACCGATAGGTCGACACGATGCATCGCTCCAACAGGGAGAACGTGCCCTGGAGCTTGCCGAGCGCGGCGTTCTCCGAGATCCACCGCAGGCAGGCGCCTTTCTTGGCGGGCGGCTCGATCGAGTAGGCGTTGCGGAATTCCACCGGCGGGGAGCCCAATACCCTGAGCGAGCGGGCCATCAGCCAGCACTCGCTCTGGTGCGTCACCTCGGTGCGCCATTCCGCCGGCAGCGGCTCGCCATCCTCGCGCCAGAATGTCCCGGTGCCCGTCCAGACGCCGGGCTCGAGCAGATACGTGTGGCTCATCGGGAGTGGCTCTCCAGGGATCGGAACGGATTCACGGCGCGCTGTGGCACGCCACGGCGCCGCCGCTCGAATCGCGTATCACCAGGCGCGGCGAGAGGATCATGTTCTCGGCCGCCCGCCCCTCGATCTGGTTGATCAGGCTCTGCACCAGAGTCTCGCCGGCGCGCTTGGTGTCCTGGCACACGGTGGTCAGCGAGGGGCGCGTGACGGCGCCCATGGGTATGCCGTCGAATCCGACTACCGCCACGTCCTCGGGAACGCGCCGGCCGGCGGCCGCGAGCGCCCCCATGGCGCCGATGGCGATCAAGTCGCTGGCGCCGAATACGGCGTCGAATTCCACACCGCGCTCGAGCAGCCTGTGCAGTCCCATCGCGCCGGAAAGTTCGGTCGAGACGGCCGGCACCTGCAGGCGCCGATCGGCGCTGGCGCCCGCATCGTGCAATGCCGCGCAATAGCCGCGGTAACGGTCTGCCATCTCCGGCGCCGAAGGCTCGATTTCACCGATGAAGGCGATGCGCCGGCGGCCGAGGCCCACGAGGTGATCGGTGGCAAGCCGCCCACCCGCGACGTTGTCGCAGCCGACCGAAACACCGGGGTGATCGGGCAGCAGGTGACCCCAGCGCACCAGATGCGCGCCATGCTTGATCAGCGTCTCGAGGCGCTCGCGATAGGCCATGTAGTCGCCGTAGCCGAGCAGAATGATGCCGTCGGCCTTGTGGCTGTCCTCGTAATCGGCCAGCCAATCTCGCAGCAGGTCCTGGAAGGACACGAGCAGATCGTAGCCGCAGCGCGAGCAGGTGCGAATGATCGAGCCCAACATCGAATGGAAAAACGGATTGATCGACGAGTCATCCGTGGTGGGATCCTCGAAGAACAACAGCGCCAGCGTTCCGGTGTGCTTGCGGCGCAGATTCGATGCGTTCTTGTCGACGTGGTAGTTGAGCTGGCGGGCCACCTCGAGAATCCGCTCGCGGGTGGCGGGGGAAACCATCGGGTCGCCACGCAGCGCTCGCGATACGGTCGACTGCGAAACACCGGCCAGGTGGGCGATGTCGAGTGAATTGGCCGGATGGCGTCTGTCGGGCATGCGCAACACACCCGTCTCGGCGGGCGTGCCAAGCGAAACCAGCTCAACTCTTTGTACAGCGCACACGGCAATTGATGCGGCCCGTGGGCCGCCCCCTGCTATCCGACGCGATGGGTCAGCGCCAAGTCTAAGGCAAGAGTACACGCAGCCAAAAGATCAAATCGTTGCGTTTCAGCAACGTGGGGCTGCGCATTGCTCAGAACCGGTGATGGGAATCAGGGAATTTCAGCAAAGATAACGCCATAGCTCGGCAATTCGACCTCGTGACCCTCGATCCGCCCGCTTGCCAGCCCATGACCTTCGAGTATTTGGGGCTGTCCGGCTATCGGCAGATGCGCGCGCCGCGGTTCGGCCGAGAGATTGAACATCGCCAGCACGCTCACGTCGTCCAGCGTGCGCTGAAAAGCGAGGATGGGCTCGGGCATGTTGAGGAAGCGGATCTCTCCCGCGCGCAGTGCCGGCTGCTCGCGGCGCCAGCGCAGGAAGCGGCGAAACCGGTTGAGCGGTGAATCCGGGTCGACCTCCTGCCGCGACACCGCCAGCGGCAGATGCTCGCTCGCAACCGGCAGCCAGGGAGTGCCGGTGCTGAAGCCTCCGCCGGGGCTGTCGCGCCAGGGCATGGGCGTGCGGCAGCCGTCCCGGCCCTTGAAGTTGGGCCAGAACGCGATGCCGAACGGATCGCGCAGCGCCTCGTAGGGCACCTGCACCTCGGGCAGGCCCAGCTCCTCGCCCTGGTAGATGCACACCGACCCGCGCAGCGAGCAGACCATGGCGCTCAGCAGCGTCGCCAGCCGCGGCGAGGCGTTTGCGCCACCCCAGCGCGTCATCACCCTTGTCACGTCGTGATTGGAGAGTGTCCAGCAGGGCCAGCCGTGCGGCATCTGCTGCTCCAGCGCTCTGACCGTCTCGCGGATGTGCACGGCGCCGTTCTGTTCGGTCAGCAGCTCGAACGAGTAGGCCATGTGCAGCCGGTTCTCGCTCACATATTGCGCCATGGTCGCGAGCGAGTCCTCCGCGGAAATCTCTCCCAGCGAGACGACGCCCGGGTAGTCGTCGATCAGCCGCCGGACGCGCTCCAGAAAAAGAAGGTTTTCGGGCTGGGTATTGTTGTGCCAATGATACTGATACGCGTAGGGATTGTCGGGGCTGAAGCCCCGGCCGATGCGCTGCTGCGCGGGCTTCGGCGGATTGTCGCGCAGCAGCCGATCGTGGAAGCAGAAATTGATCGCATCGAGCCGCAGGCCATCGATGCCCCGGTCGAGCCAGAACCGCAGGTTCTCCAGCACCGCCGCCTGGACCTGCGGATTGTGGAAGTTCAGATCGGGCTGCGCGTCGAGGAAATTGTGCAGGTAATACTGTCGCCGGCGCGGCTCCCAGCGCCACGCCGGCCCGCCGAACACCGCCTGCCAATTGTTCGGCGGCGAGCCATCCGCGCGCGCATCGGCCCAGACGTACCAGTCGGCGCGCGGATTGTCGCGGTCCGCCCGGCTCTCGAGAAACCACGGATGCTCGGCGGAGGTGTGGCTGATCACCTGATCGATCATCACCTTCAGCCCGAGCCGATGCGCCTCCTGCACCACGTGGTCGAAGTCCGCCAGCGTGCCGAAGACCGGATCGACCGCCCGATAGTCCGACACGTCGTAGCCGAAGTCCGCCATCGGCGAGCGGTAAAACGGCGAGATCCAGAGGCAATCGACGCCGAGGCTGGCCACGTAGTCGAGCCGCTCGGCGATGCCCGGCAGATCGCCGACGCCGTCGCCGTTGCTGTCCCGGAAGCTGCGCAGGTAGATCTCATAGATCACCGCCCCCCGCCACCATCTGTCGTCGGTCATGATTATTGTCCGCTTGTCCTCTACCCTACTCTGACACAGCTCGGTGCCGCAGCAGCGCCGTCCCGCCCTGTCGCATACGTATTCAGGCTCGATCCTGCATACGTATTCATGTCGCGCCGACCCGCCTGACGCCCCGGTCGCGGCCTCGGGCGGTGCGCTGAAACTCATGAATACGTATGCGGGAGCTTGCTTTCGTTCTGACTGTTACGAATCATTCACCACAGGTTCGCCGGAGCCGGCGGCGGCGTGCAACGGTGCATCGCCGCGCCAGGCTTGGCGCCGGACCGAAACCCGGATGGATCGCAACCAGTATATATCGCCCGAGGGGGGTTCTCGTGATCACCAGACGCAAGCGCACAGTTCTCGAATTAGCGGTGGCCACCGCCTGCTTTGGCGCCGCGGCCGTGACCGCCGTGATGCCAGTCACCGCCGTTGCCGCGCCGCAGAACGCGAGCGCGCAGACGACCGTGCCCCAGAAAAAAACCGCGGCACACAAGATTGCCAATGAAGACCTGCTCAAGCCGGTGACGATCAACGGTTTCGTCAGCAGCATCCAGAACTCGATCGCCATCCAGAAGAACTCCAACTCCATCGTCGAGGCGATCTCCGCCGAGAGTATCGGCAGGCTGCCGGCCTCGAACATCGCCTCGGCCCTTCAGCAACTGCCCGGCGTCTCCGTGCAGATGGTCGCCGGCGAGCCGCAGTCGGTGAACTTCCACGGTCTGGGCAGCTCCTTCAGCACCGCGCTGTTCGATGGCGTCGAGCAAGCGACCACCGCGGAGAACCGCGGGGTACATTTCAACCAGTACCCGCCCGGTTGGTTTCAGAACATCAAGGTGTATGTGAGCCCGAAGGCCGACCTGATCGGCCAAGGCATGGCGGCCACCTTCGCCATGCAGACCTGGAGGCCGCTCGAGCAGAAGGGACCGAAGGCGGTGCTCAACGCCGACTACACCATGGTGGATCCCGGGAATCTGATGCCCGGTCCGGGCGTCAGCGACAAGGGCTATGACGTCAACGGCATCTACATCAATCAGTTCGACCACAGGCGATTCGGGGTCGCCTTGGGGGTGGACCTGAGCGCCCTGCCGTCGAAGCGGCTGCGCGAGGCGCCCTGGGGATATCCGACCGATTCGGCCGGCAACCTGGTGATCGGCGGCTCGAAGAACTACAACTACTCCAGCCTCAGAAAGCGCGAGTCGTACTTCGCCACCTTCGAGTACCGGCCATCGAGCGTGTACAGCACGACGCTCAATTTGTCGTACGAGGACTACCAGAAGACGACCCAGCGCAAAGGCATCGAGTTCCCGCTGTTCTGGGGCTCCGGTACCGTGCTGACGCCGGGGCCGGTGAGCAACGGGTTCGTGGAAAGCGGCAGCTATGCCAACGTCTACCCCGTCATCCGCAACGACTACAATCATCACAAGGACTACGTCTACAACATCCGCTGGGGCAACCGGATCAAATTCGCCGATAACTGGACCGGCCGTCTGAGCGCGAGCTACAACAGAGCCGCGCGAACCTATGGCAAGCTCGAGAGCTACTCCGGCTTCGGCTACGACGGTCCGGCCAACCAGACGACCGTTCCGCCCAGCACGGTCAACTTCAGCTACGCCGCGGACGGCCAGCTGCTGTTGACCTCGCCGAATAATTTCGCGTCCCCCTCGATCGTCCTCACGGATCCGCAGGGCTGGGGCGCGGGTGCCGGCCTCGTGCAGCAGGGCTTTCTCAACCAGCTGAACAACAACGAATACATCGCCAACTTCAAGGTCTCGGCCCGGCATTATTTCGCGAGCGGACCGATTTCCAGCATGGTGATCGGCGCGGACTACATGCATCACCACAAGAATGCCACGATCGCCCAGGATTACGTGGTGTTGCCGGGCAGCTGCTACGTCTTCAGCAGCACGTGCACGCCCACCGAGACCGCGCCCATTCCGGCCAGCGCACGCACCGGTTCGGTGGATGCCCTCGGCTTCATGGGCATCGGACCTCAAGTCACGTATAACCCGAATGCGCTGCTGGCGAGCGGCGCCGATCTGTTCTTCCCGACCTCGGGCTCGAACACCGGCCCCATGGGACCGCCGAACTGGACGATGCACGAGGACGACACCTACGGCTTCCTGCAGTTCAACCTGCAGACGTCTCTGGGCCGCGACGTCGGACTGCGCGGCAACTTCGGCGTGCAGGTCGCTCATACTTCCCAGGCATCGCAGGGCTCGCGCATCGCGCCGGGAGAGACCGCGGGCGGCGCATCGAAGGTCACGCTGATTCCCATGGTGGGCGGCACGAGCTTCACCCGGTATCTGCCCAGCCTGAACCTGGTATTCTCGTTCCCGCACAACTATGAGGCGCGCCTCGCCGTCGCGCGGACCATGGCCCGGCCGTTCGAGGACCAAATGGCCCCCAGCCTGTCGATCGGCACGAATCCGGCGTACCTGACCAGCACCAACCCGAATCAGGCATATTTCAGCGGTGGCGGCGGCAATCCGAAGCTGTTGCCGACCATGGCCACGAACGTCAATGTGAGCCTGGCGCACTACTTCACGGGCGGGGGCTACAAGTGCACCGCGGGCGAGCGGGCCGAGAATTCCGCGCTGTGCCTCAGCGGGGGCTCCGGCTATGTGCAGCTGTCGGGCTTCTACCTGCAGTTGAGCAACTACATCAACCCGGCAGCGGCGACCCTGTATAACTTTACGCCGTTCGTCAGTTCGTATCTCACGCCCGCGCAGCAGTCACAGCTCGGCACGGCGTATGGCACCCTGACCGTCCCGCAGAATGACGGCAGCGGCCATATCTATGGCGCGCAGCTCGCCACGGATGTGCCGCTGGGTGACCTGACCCATTGGCTGAACGGGTTCGGTGTGGAGGCCAGCGGCACCCTGACCCGGAGCGCGATATACTACGCGGGCAACACGCAGCCCGTGACGGTCCTGGGCCTCGCCAAGTGGGTGCAGAACTACACGTTCTACTACGCGTACCGCGGCTTCGAGGCGGACGTGAATTTCAATTCCCGCACCAAGGCCCTGGCCAACATCTACGGCATCAGCGAGACCCGCATATTGGATATGCAACGGGCTCAGCACTGGATCAGTGCGCAGGTGAGCTACTCGTTCAGCCAGGGGCCGCTCAAGGGTCTGACCCTCATCGCCTCGGGTTGGAACCTCGGGAACGAGGTGCAGGAGGAATACCAGAACAACGACCCGCGACAGGTGATCCGCTGGGAGCAGTACGGCCGCACGCTCAATGTCGGCTTCTCCTACCAGCTCGAGTGATCCGCATTCGAGAGACAAAGCTTCCCCCGCCGGCGCGAGCCGGCGGGGCTTGGCTTTGATCGGCCGCACACGCCCTCGGGGCGGTGCTGGTGGCCTGACACGTAAGAAAATACCGGAACATGTACAATGTCGGTGCCTGAGCCGCTCGAGGCGACCCGGCGCGCGCCGAGTTCGAGCAAGCGGGGTCGCCGGACCGTGGACGAGTTTCGCGCCGAGGGACTGCATCGGACGCACATCGTCGCGGCGCTCGATCGGAGGATTCTCGAGCGCTGATCATGCAGGTTCCGAGCGTCGGACCGGACGGCGATCCGGCGGACCGGGGTGACGCCGATCACGCGGTTGTCAAGGGGCGGCGGAGGGGCATCATGAGCGGGCAGAGCATCAGGCGCGTCGTGATCGTCGGCGGCGGTACGGCCGGATGGATGGCCGCGGCGGTGCTGATCCGCACCATGGCGGCGCATCTGGAAGTGTGCGTCGTGGAGTCGGACGCGATCGGCCCGATCGGGGTGGGCGAGGCCACCATTCCGCAGATCCGCAACGTCAACACCTTCCTCGGCATCGAGGAGGACGCGATGCTGCGGGCGAGCGGCGGAACCTTCAAGCTCGCCATTGAATTCAACGACTGGCTGCGCCTCGGTCACTCGTACCTGCACGCCTTCGGCGAGGTCGGGCTGCCGCTCGGGGCGCTGCCGTTCCAGCATTATTGGCTCCGCAGCCGCGCAGACTCGGCGGCGCCGGACCTGTGGGCCTATTCGCTCAACGCCGCGGCCGCGCGCGGGCACCGGATGGCGCGGATGGAACGAGTGGGACAGACTCCGATCGGTGGCATCAAGTATGCGTTTCATTTCGATGCCAAGCTCTACGGGCAGATGCTGCGCCGCTACGCCGAGCAGCGGGGAGCGACGCGGACCGAGGGCAGGGTCGTCGAAGTCAAGCTGCGCGCGGAGGACGGGTTCATCGAGGCGGTCGTTCTCGAGAGCGGCGCGCGCATCGAGGGCGATCTGTTCGTCGACTGCTCGGGATTTCGTGCGCTGCTGATCGAGGGGGCGCTGAAGAGCGGGTTCGAGGACTGGCGCGAGTGGCTGCCGTGTGATCGGGCCGTGGCGACCACTGCCGCCAGCGCAGCCGCCGTCCGTCCGTTCACGCAGGCGACGGCCCGGCCCGCCGGATGGCAGTGGCGTATTCCGCAGCAACATCGCAGCGGGGACGGACACGTGTACTGCAGCGAGTTCATGAGCGACGACGAGGCCACGGCGATCCTGCTGGCCGGTCTGGAGGGTCCGGCTTTGAGCGAGCCGCACATCATTCGGATCTCAACCGGCGTGCGGCGCCGCCTGTGGGTGCGCAACTGCGTGGCCATCGGGCTCGCCGCGGGTTTCATCGAGCCGCTGGAATCGACGGCGATTCATCTGGCCCAGTCGGGCATCAACCGTCTGTTGGCGCTTTTTCCGGATGCCGGTTTCGATCCGGCGATCGCCGAGGAATACAACCGCAAGATGCGCGAAGAATACGAGCAGGTGCGCGATTTCGTCGTGCTGCACTACCGCGCGACCGAACGGCGCGATACGCCCTTCTGGCGGCACTGCGCGGCGCTGCCGGCACCGCCCGGTTTGGCGCGCAAGCTGGCGATCTTCCGGGCAACGGGCCAGATCTTTCGCGAGGGCGACGAGCTGTTCACCGAGCAGTCGTGGCTGCAGGTTCTGCTGGGCCAGGGTATCCTGCCCAAGCGTTACCATCCCGCCGCCGATGACTTGCCTCAGGGTCAGCTGCAGGAATTCCTCGACACCATCCGCAACGTGATCGCCACGGCCGTGGAGCGTATGCCTGCCCACGAGCGCTTCATCGCCGAGCACTGCGCCACCGAGCGGCACTAGCGCTGGCGTTCACTTGGTCCGCGCGGCGGTCGCGGCGCAATGCCTCTCGATGTACTCGCGGTGGGTCGGCAGTGCGTGTGCCGCCTTTTCCAGTACGCTGCGGATCCCCGTCAGGTAGCGCGGCGCATCGACCCCGGTATGCAGATCGACCAACGGATCATAGCGCTGCGGCCAGACTTCCTGGCCGACGAGTATCGCAATCCAGGAGGAATTCTGGAACAGCTCGAACGGCTCGGCCACGATCCGCCCGCCGTAGCGGAAATGATCGATCTTGTACTGCAGCGTCTGCGGAATCGCCATCGTTCGCGTGTAGCGCCACAGCGGCTCCTCGCGCAGCTGAGCGTGGTAGTGCAGGATGAGAAAGTCGCGAATCCGCTCGTACTCCGTGTACGTCAGCCGGTTGAATTCCCGCAGGAGGAGGGGGTCGAAATCGCGGTCGGGGAACAGCGCCAGAAGCCGCGTGATCGCCGACTGTACGAGGTGGATCGCGGTCGACTCGAGCGGCTCGAGGAAGCCCGCGGCGAGCCCGATGGCCACGCAGTTGCGCGACCAGGACTCGCAACGCGCGCCGGCCTTGAATTCGATCAGGCGCGGCTCACCGAGCGCCTCGCCATCGAGGCCCGCGAGCAGGATGGAAGCAGCCTCGTCATCGCGCATGTAGTCGCTGCAGTACACGTGCCCGTTGCCGATGCGGTGCTGCAGCGGGATCCGCCATTGCCAGCCGGCCGGGCGCGCAGTCGAGCGCGTATAGGGCGGAAACTCCGCGCCAACCGCCGAGCCCACGACGAGTGCCCGGTCGCACGGCAGCCAGTGCCGCCAGTCATCGAGGCGGCTGTTCAGCGCCCCCTCGATCAGCAGCGCACGAAATCCCGAGCAGTCGACGAACAGATCGCCCTCGATGCGCGCGCCGCCCTCGAGAATGACCGCCTCGATGAACCCGTCTTCGCCGCGAAGTGCGACCGCGACGATTTTCCCCTCCGTCCGCTTGACGCCGCGCTGCTCGGCGTAGCCCCGCAGGTGGCGGGCGTACAGTGCCGCGTCGAAGTGATAGGCGTAATCGAGACGCGACAACACCAGCTGCGGGTCGGGCAAGGGCCGGTCGAAGCGCCCGGCACGGGCCGCAACCCAGGCGATAGCGTAATCCTCCAGCGGCGTGTTGTTTCCGCGAGCGCGTTCGCGCAGCCAGTACTGATGCAACGAGACGGCGTCGAAATCAGGCGCGAACCTGCCGAAGGGATGGAAGTAGCGATGGCCGGGTCGGGTCCAGTCGACGAATTCGATGCCGAGCTTGAATGAGCCGCCGGTGGCGGCCATGAAGGCATTCTCATCGAGACCCAGCTGCTGGTTGAAATGGCGGATCGGCGGGATGGTCGCCTCGCCGACGCCGACCGTGCCGATGGCATCGGACTCGACCAGCTCGATGGACGTTTGACCCTGCGTTGCTGCGGCGAGCGCCGCCGCGCTCATCCAGCCGGCAGTACCGCCACCGACGATCACGATGCGCCGAATACGACGTTCTGCGGTGTCAGTCATGCAGGCTGTCCGGGCTGACGTGAAGCCGTCGCGCCACCACGCGACACTCTCGCATTGATATTGCCATAACGCAACGGGCTCTTGGGTACCGACCATGCTCCGAGCGCACCCGGGTCAACCGTGCGTCTGCGCCGGACCGACACTCGCAGCATAGAGCCTCGCAATTGCCGCGGACCATTTCCCGGGCGATGAATACGTATGCGGAACGTTGCCAAATCCGGCGCGCCCGTCGCACTCTACTTATCCGGCAGAGGACTGCGCGGTGCACGGCATCGTCGTTCCGATCGCGTCGCTACGGGGCCGAGGCGCCCCGACTTCGGTGCGCGCGTGCGAAGCGCCGGCTGTGCCGCAGCGTGCACGGGTGCCGCGAGCAACCGGCCGGCATGCTGTCACGGGGTTCGCGTCCGATTGGGGCAATTCGGAAGCGTTTACGAACGACACTGGAGGGGGCCACGAGTTTTGCGCTGCTGCGCCGGCGTGGGGTGACCCTCGCGCAACCTGGAATGACGCAAGAACGTCGCCGGCCGCTTCCATCGGGACCCGGCGGCGATTCCACACCAGCGCCGTGCGGCGTGTTGAGGAGGATTTGACGACATGAGATGGGACCATCGATGGGCCGCCATGGCGGCGGCCGGAGTGCTCGGCGTGTGCGGCGCGGCCGGCGCGCATGCCGCTGGAGCGATCGTCAAGACGCTCCCGACCGGAGCGGTGATGAGGTACGCCGGCGGGACGCTCGAGCTGAATATGGTGCGTGCCAACGTACTGCGTGTGCACTTCCTGCCGTACGGACGCGCCACGCCGAAGGCGTTGGTGATGTCCCCTCGTGCCCCTCACGCGGCCGCGACCCCGGTCAGCGTGCGCCACCAAGGCGATCAAATCGTCCTGAAAAGCGGCAGCATGCGGGTGGTCGTCGATCGCAGCGCCGGTACGCTCAGCGTTTACCGGCCGGGTGCTTCGGCGCCCGTTCTGACTCAGCACGGTCTCAGCCTCCTCGGCCGCGACACCTTGGCAGTGCGCTTCCGGCCGCGCA
This sequence comes from Pseudomonadota bacterium, assembly GCA_021843755.1. Taxonomy (GTDB): domain Bacteria; phylum Pseudomonadota; class Gammaproteobacteria; order Steroidobacterales; family Steroidobacteraceae; genus 13-2-20CM-66-19. Next base: position 181,247 of record JAKBWB010000039.1, on the reverse strand, counting down.
ACGCCGCGCTGTACGGCGTGCACGGTTTCAACTCGTTCCAATCGGCGCGCTCGGGCATGCTGCGCATGGGCCGACAGTTCGCCACCGCCGGCTGGGAAGGCGATGCCGGTGCGCCCCTGGTCTGGAGTACCTCGGGGTTCGCCCTGCTGGTGGACAGCCAGAAGACGCTCTTCGATCTCGGCCCGGGTTTCATCAAGGTGCTGCGCGAAACCCGACCCGATCTCGACTATTACCTGATCCTCGGCAATCCGCCGCGGATCTTCTCCACGCTGGATGTCCTGACCGGTCATGCGCCGATGTTCCCCAAATGGTCGTTCGGCTTCATCAACAGCCAGTGGGGGATCAACGAAGGGGAACTGCTGCGCATCGTCCACCAGTACCGCAAGCTGCATATCCCGATCAACGCCTTTGCGCTGGACTTCGACTGGAAAGCCTGGGGCCAGAACAATTACGGCGAATTCCGCTGGAATACCAAGAAATTTCCCGATGGCCCGAGCGGCAAGCTCGGCCGCGAGCTCGCCGCACAGGGTATTCACCTCATCGGGATCATGAAGCCGCGAATCTTCCTGGATACCGTCGAGGGGCGCTATTGCACCAAGCATCACCTGTTCCTCCCGGGTGAAAAGCCGAGCCTCGACTATTGGGCGCACAAGCCGACCAGGACGCTCGACTTCGAGAAGGCCGCGACCCGGAAATTCTTCTTCAACGCGACTCTGCGGCACAGTTTTGCCAGCGGGATCGTCGGCTGGTGGAATGACGAGGCCGATGAGACCGGCAATGACCGGCAGTTCTTCAACATGGAGCGGGCGCTGTACGACGGCCAGCGCAAGTATTTCCCCAAGCAACGCGTCTGGTCGCTGAACCGCAATTTCTGGCTCGGCGCACAACGCTATGCCTACGGTCTGTGGTCCGGGGACATCAAGAGCGGGTTCAAGAGCATGGCCGCGCAGCGCCAGCGCATGCTGAGCGCCATCGACGTCGGCGAAATGTGGTGGGGCATGGACGGCGGCGGCTTCAGTGGGCATCCGTCGGGACAGAATTACGCACGCTGGCTCGAGTTCGACGCCTTTGCGCCGATCACCCGCGTCCACGGCAGTTACCTGCAACGCCGGCAACCGTGGATCTACGGTCAGACGGCCGCCCGAGCCGCCACCGGCGCCCTCGATCTGCGCTACCGTCTCTTCCCCTATATCTATTCCCTCGCCTGGCACGAGCACCGCACGGGAATCGGCCTGGTCCGGCCGCTGTACTTCTCGTGGCCGCATGACCGGCACGTGCGCAACGACTACAGCGCCTGGATGTTCGGGCCGTCGCTCCTGGTCTCGCCCGTGGTCGGCCACAACCAGCGCGTGAAGAACCTCTACCTGCCCCCCGGCACTTGGACCAATTTCTTCACCGGCAAGGTCTACCGCGGCAATCGGGTCATTACGCTCAAACTCGACAACAAGACGTTTGCCGACATACCGCTGTTCGTCCGCCAGGGGGCGATCATCCCGACCCAGCCGCTGATGCAGTACATCGGCCAGCATCCCGTGACGAAACTGACTGTCGAGGTGTTTCCAGCCAGGAAGGCCAGCCACTTCGATTATTACGACGACGACGGCGAGACCTACGCCTACCAGCACGGCGATTACTTCCTGCAGCGACTCGGCACCCAGGCGCACGCAGGCGCCGTTCGGCTGACGCTCGGCGCGGTGCGCGGAACGTATAAGCCCGCGCTCCGCCGCTACCTGTTCGTCGTGCACCGGGTGCAAGCCCGCGCCGTCACCGCCGACGGGCGCGCGTTGAAACCCGCCGCCGGTCTCGTGGCGCTCAGCGGCTGCCGAACCGTCTGCTGGGCGCGGGGCCACAATCGGGCCGAGGCCCTCACGTTCGTCGACGTGCCGGCCGGCAAGCCGTATCACGTGAGCATCGAGAAAGTCCGCCGCGCGAGCGGTGCAAATTCCAACTGAACGAAGCGCCGCACACAGCCGGCCCGGGGTCCCGGGCCGGGTGTGCGCGCCGGGACGCATCCGGAGTGACCGGAGTCGAGCCGCCGCTGAGCGGACCGCCCCCGCACGATGCGGGGTTGGAGTGCGCCCTGGAGGGTTTGACGAGAGGGGTCAACCGATGATCGCAGACACGCACCCGGGCGAGGCGCCATGGCGCCGCACGCCTCTGCTCATGCTCCTTCTGCTCGCCGGATCGCTGCTTGTTCTGCCCGCTTGCGCGCAGGCCTGCGGGAACAACAACAACATCCACTGGCGCGAGATATTCCACGATCAGGGTCCGATGTTCGACAGCAACCCGGAACCCGCCCCGGATGCGTCCGTCACCCTGACCTTGCGGGTTTGTTATCACGACATCACCAGCGCCAATATCGTCTACTACGACACGGCGACCGGCGCTGAGACCTGGGTTCCGATGAGCTGGGCGTCCACCGATCCGACCGGTCAGTTCGACTATTGGCAAGGCACGATCAGCAACGTCGGCAGCTCGGAGCTGCGCTACTGGTTCCAGATCAATGACGGCACCGCAACCGCGTGGTACAACGCGGCCGGCGTCAGCTCAACCGAGCCTGCCGCCACGAATTCCGATAACTTCTTCATCATTCCGGGCTTTACGACCCCGGACTGGATGAAAAACGGGGTCGGCTACGAGATCTTCGTCGACCGGTTCTACGACGGCAATACGAGCAACGACATCACCACCGACGAGTACTCCTACGGCGGCTGTGAAACGGAGCAGCATACTTGGAGCAGCGGTTACACCAGTGTCGTCGCCAACCAGGGCAGTGCCTGCAACAGCGAGGTGTTCTTCGGGGGCGACCTGGTCGGCATTCAGGACAAGCTGTCGTACATAAAGCAGACCCTCGGTGCCAATATACTTTATCTGACTCCGATCTTCGAATCGCCGACCAATCACAAATACGACACGGCGGATTATTACGCGGTGGACCCGGCGTTCGGCACGAACACGGACCTGGAGAATCTCATCGCCGCCATCCACAGCAGCAGCAACGGACCGCAGGGGTACATCATCCTCGACGGGGTGTTCAACCACACCGGCGACACGAACTGCTGGTTCGGCAAGTACACGTATTGGAACGAGAGCTGCAACGTGGTCGGTGCCTACCAGTCGCAGTCGAGCTCGTATTACGACTATTACACGTTCCAGTCCTGGCCCACGGAGTATTCCGACTTCCTCGGCGTGTGCGGAACCAGCAACTCCGGCATCTGCAGCATGCCGAAGCTGAACTACGGAGCGACCGGATCGCCGGTGCGCGAGCAGATCTATGGGAGTTCGAGTTCGGTGATGCAGACCTACCTCAAGGCGCCCTACGGCATCGATGGCTGGCGGCTGGATTCGGCGCAGTACATCGACGCCAACGGCAACGGCGGCAGCGACGCCACCAATCACCAGATCATGCAGCAGATGCGCACCGCCGTCACGTCCATCGATCCGAATGCGGAGATCCTCGGCGAATACTGGGGGGATGCGTCCGCATGGCTCGACGACGGCACGGAATGGGACAGTGCCATGAACTACAATGGCTTCACCAATCCGGTCTCCGAATGGATCTGCGGCGTCGACGAAAGCGACAACAGCAACTCGATCGACACCGCCCAGTTCGCCACCTGGCTGTGGGACACCCGCGCGGACCTGCCGTGGAACGTGCAGGAGGTCATGACCAACGAGCTCGGCACTCAGGATACGCCGCGATTCGCTCAGCGTTGCTCCTGGACCGACGGCTGGGGAACCTACCTCGGGCTGTTCATCCAGTTCACCTACGTCGGTACCCCGATGATCTACTACGGCGATGAGTACGGCATGATGGGTGGCGCCGACCCGGACAACCGCCGGACGTTCGACTGGGCGGACGCCACGACCGCCAATGCAGGGGTCGCGCTGACGCAGAAGCTGATCGGTATCCGCCGCGAGTATGCAGCCATGCGCACGGGCTCGTTCATACCGCTGGTTCCCGATATCACCGGCAACCTGTATGGAACGAGCGGCATATATGCCTTCGCGCGCGTCGATCAGAACCATCGCCTCGTGGTCGTGCTCAACAATACGAGCAGCGCCCAGACCGTGGAAATTCCGGTCTGGCTGGCCGGCGATGGCGTCGGCTCCACGGTCACGGACCTGATCAGCGGCACGCAGTATACGGTCGCCGACAGCGGCGGCAGGGGATACGTCGACGTGACCGTACCGGGACACTATGGCGCGATTCTGGAGCAATAAGAACGACAGCAGTAAGTCGCCGGACGCGGGCGGCGAAGCTGCCGCCGGGGTCCGGCGCTCGCGTGTATCCGCCGGGATGCCGGTCCGTGCGCATGTATTTGCAGAGGGGAGCAGTACGGTGAGTGACCTGACCATGACACTGGCAAGCAAGCGAAGAGCCGGCTTTTCTACGCGAGGCGCCGGACTCGCGCCGATCCTCGCGGCCGCACTGCTGACAGCCTGGACGCATCCGGCGCTCGCGAGCGCTCCTGCGACGCCTACCACCCGAGCGAACGCGATCATCAAGGCGGATCTGTTCTCGGATCAGGGCACGATGTACGACAGCAACCAGGAGCCGAGCGCCACCCAGCCGGTGACCGTCATGCTGCGCACCGGGCACGATAACGTGACCCGCGCGACGATCAAGTACTATGACGCCGGCGATGAGGCGTTTCATGACGTGCGCATGATCAAGCGGTCGACGGACCCGACCGGGAAATTCGACTATTGGCGGGGAACGATCCCGGCGGGACCCTCCGAAAAGTACTACCGGTTCGAAGTGACAAACGGCGCCGAGACGGTCTGGTACAACGCCGCGGGAGCGAGCGCAACTCAGCCGGCCCTGGGCGATTTCTTCATCATCCCGGGATTCCGCACGCCGAACTGGATGAAGAACGGCGTCATGTACGAGATCTTCGTCGACAGCTTCTACGACGGCGATCCGCGGATTCGGGTCAAGAGCAACCAATACACGTTTCTCGGCTGTGCGGCCGAACATCATGCTTGGGGTACCACCACCCGTCCGTGGGTCCGGGGATGCGGCCAGGAAGTCTTCTTTGGCGGCGATCTGGCAGGCATCGAGCAGAAGCTCGGCTACATCAAGCACACCCTCGGCGCGAATATCCTGTATCTGACCCCGATCTTCGAGGCGCCGACCAATCACAAGTACGATACGACGAATTACTACAGGGTTGATCCATCGTTCGGAACGGCGCGAACCTTGGAGAAATTGATTCACGCCGTGCACAGCGCCAGGAACGGCCCAAAAGGCTACATCATTCTCGATGGCGTTTTTAACCACACCGGCGGTTCGAACTGCTGGTTTGGTCGGTATACGTACGAGCATATCTCCTGCCACGTTGTCGGCGCGTACAAGTCGCGATCCAGCCCGTACTATTCCTGGTACACGTTTCAACACTGGCCGGACGATTATTCGAGCTTCGAGAACGTCGTTCCGGACATGCCGAAGCTGAACTACGGGACAACCGGCTCGCCGGTTCGTGAGCAAATTTACGCGTCGCGGCATTCCGTGGTGCAGACCTACCTGAGGCGGCCCTTTGGGATCGACGGTTGGCGGCTCGACTCCGCGCAGATGCTCGATGCGAATGGCGGTCCCGGCGGTGATGCGACCAATCATCAGATCATGCGCCAGCTGCGCGCCGCCGTCCTGTCGGTCAATCCGCATGCGGAGATTCTCGGCGAGTATTGGGGAAATCCGGCGCCGTGGCTGGATCAAGGCAACCAGTGGGACGGAGCGATGAACTACAATGGGTTCACCAATCCCCTCTCTGAGTGGATGTGCGGTGTCAACGAAAGCGGCAAGCCGGCGTCCATCGGCGTCAGACGATTCTCAGCATGGCTGCATCGGACACGGGCCGATTTGCCCGTGGCCGCCCAGGAAACCATGACCAACGAGCTCGGCACCCACGACACGCCGAGATTCGCCACGCGCTGCGGTGGCGTGCTCGCCAGGAGCGAACTCGCCATGGTCTTCCAGTTCACCTACATCGGTACGCCGACCATTTACTACGGTGACGAATACGGGATGCAGAGCCCGCCGGGATTCGACAATCGGCGCACCTTCATCTGGTCGAAAGCGGCGCGGGCCGATCCACCGATCGCCCTGGCGCACAAACTCATCGTGATCCGCCGCCGCTATGCGGCCCTGCGTACCGGTTCGTTCATCACGCTGCTGAGGGACAACAGACAGGATGTCTATGCCTTCGGTCGATTCGATCGAAGACACCGGATCGCCGTGGTGCTGAACGCATCGGATCGGACGCAAACGGTTGCGATACCGGTGTGGCAGTTGAGCGACGTGAATGGATCCGGGGTTACCGATTTGCTGGACGGAAAAACCTATCGTGTGAACCACGGCGTCGTGCGCATTGCGCTGCCGGGCTACCGCGGGGCGATACTCGAGCAATAACGGACGCGGTGCAACCGACGGTCGGTTTCGCGCGAATTGGCTGCAGCGGTCCGTCAGGCGTCCGAACCGAGGAGAGAGACCCTGAAGTCGCATCCACAACGACCGGCGCGCGGACGGCGCGCGGCGACCTTGGGCGTGCTCTTCGCGGCCGCCCTGCTGAGCGGTTGCGGCGGTGGCGGGGGCGCGGCGAGTCCCGCCGCCACCGCGCCGAGCGTAACCTCACCGCCTGCCATCGACACGATGGACCTGTTCTCCGATCAGGGCTCGATGTATGACAGCAATACGCAGCCGAGCGCCGGCGATCCGGTCACGGTCAGGCTGCGGACGGGGCAAGGCAACGTTACCAGCGTGAACATCAAGTATTACGATACGGCCGACGACGCGTTCCACTACGTGCCGATGACGATCGTCTCTACGGATCCGACCGGGCGGTTCGACTATTGGCAAGGCACGATTCCGGCGAGCGCCTCGGAGAAGTACTATCGTTTTCAAATCAGCAACGGCGCAGAAACCGTCTGGTACAACGCGTACGGCGCCAGCACCACGCAACCGTCGTCGGGCGATTTTTTCATCATTCCGGGTTTTCAAACGCCCGGGTGGATGAAAAGCGGGGTAATGTACGAGATCTTCGTCGATCGTTTCTATGACGGCGATCCGGGCAATGACGTCTACACCAACGAGTATGCCTACGATGGCTGCCAGACCGAGCAGCACTCATGGAGCAGCGGTTACACCAGCGTGACCGCCAATCAAGGCAGTGCCTGCAACAGCGAGGTGTTCTTCGGCGGCGACCTGGTCGGTATTCAGGACAAGCTGTCCTACATAAAGCAGACCCTGGGCGCCGACATCATCTATCTCACGCCGATCTTCGCGTCCCCGACCAACCACAAATACGACACGACGGACTATTACGCCGTCGATCCTGCGTTCGGCACCGACTCGGATCTGGAGAATCTGATCGCCGCGATTCACAGCAGCAGCAACGGACCGAGCGGCTACATCGTTCTCGATGGCGTGTTCAATCACACCGGCGACACGAACTGCTGGTTCGGGAAGGAGACTTACGGCACGTTGCAGTGCTCGGTAGTCGGCGCCTATCAGTCGCAGTCGAGCCCCTATTATTCGTGGTACACCTTCCAGGACTGGCCGAGTCAGTATTCGAGCTTCGAGAATTCGACGCCCACCATGCCGAAGCTCAATTATGGGGCAACCGGCTCGCCGGTGCGCGAGCAGATCTACGCCGGGGCGAACTCGGTGGTGCAGACCTATCTGAAGGCGCCGTTCGACATCGACGGCTGGCGCCTCGACTCGGCGCAGATGCTCGATGCCGACGGCAACGGCGGCAGCGATGCCACCAACCATCAGATCATGGAGCAGTTGCGTACGGCGGTACTGTCGGTCAATCCCAATGCCGAGATTCTCGGCGAGTACTGGGGAGATCCGGCGCCGTGGCTCGACCAGGGCAACCAATGGGATGGAGCGATGAACTATAATGGGTTCACCAATCCTCTGTCGGAATGGCTGTGCGGCGTGGATGAGAACGGCAACCCGGCTGCGCTTGATGTCTCCGAGTTCGACGCGTGGCTGCGCGGCGCGCGCGCGGACATCCCGGTGAACGCGCTTCAGACCATGACCAACGAGCTCGGCACGCAGGATACGCCCCGGTTTACGTCGCGATGTGGCGGTGACGTGGCGAAGACCGAACTCGCGATGGTGTTCCAATTCACATACATCGGCACGCCGACGATCTACTATGGCGATGAATACGGCATGCTCGGGGGAAGCGACCCGGACGATCGGCGTACCTTCGACTGGTCGCAGGCGACGCTGTCCGATCCGCCGGTGGCCCTGGCCCACAAGCTCATCGCCATCCGCATGCAGTACCCGGCTCTGCGCACCGGGTCGTTCATGACGCTCGTGACCGATGATACGGACGACGTCTACGCCTACGGGCGCTTCGATGCGAACAACCGCATCGCCGTGGTACTGAACGCGGATAGCAGCGCGCACAGTGTGGCGGTGCCGGTGTGGCAGCTCAGCATGACCAACGGCTCGACAGTGACGGATCTGCTCTCGGGCACCGTGTACACCGTCAGCAATGGCACTATCACGGTGACCGTCCCAAGCGACTCTGGAGTGATTCTCGAACAATGAACCACGATACTGGATCGGTGAGATTGAGGCGGGGAATGCGGGGTGCGTGGCGCGGCATGGCGTGCGCCGGTGTGTGCGTGGCGCTGGCAGCGCCGCTGGCGGTGGCCGCGCCAGCGACTTCGGGGGCATGGCATTCGACGCTCGGCTGGCGGGGGCGCGAGGCGCGCGTGAAGCGCTTGCCGGGCGGCGCCTATCTTCTGGATTCTCCGGCCAGAACACGCACGATCCGGCGGCAGGCTGACCGGACGCACACCGCGAGCACGTTGTTCGACGCTCTGTTCGCCATGGCGCAATCGGATCTGCGCAAGGACTCGGTGAACGCCATCCGGGATCCGGCCTTCAATCACGGCCGACCCATCCCATGCCGCTGCTTCATCGCCGGCAAGAAGTGGCCGTTCACCTGGACGCGCGACGTGTCGTACTCGACCGATCTGGCGCTGTGGCGGTTCGCGCCCCGGCGTGCCCGCACCTCGCTGCTGTTCAAGCTTTCCCCGGCGCGTGGTGCGGGTGTTCGACCCGGACTGTACGTCATGGAGGACACCGGCTCGGGCGGCAGCTGGCCGGTGAGCACCGATCGGGTGGTGTGGTTTCTGGGGGCGCGCCATCTGCTCGGCAATGCGCGCTTCGCCGCGCAGGTCTATCGGGGTCTGAGGGATACTCTGCGGCAGGATCGTCGCTACACCTTCGATCCGGCCGTCGGTCTGTATCGCGGCGAGACGTCTTTCCTCGACTGGCGCCAGCAGTCGTATCCGCAGTGGACCGCCCACAACGTCGTGTTCATTGCGCAGTCCTATGCGCTCTCGACCAACGTGCTGCACTATGATGCTCTGCGGCTGGCGTCGTCCCTGGCCGGTCAGCACGGCCAACCGGCGCTCGCCCGCCGCTATCGCAAGCAGGCGGCGGCGCTGAAGCAGGCCATCAACCGCCGCTTCTGGCAGCCTGATCAAGATCTGTACATGAGCTACATCGGCGGGCGGGTCCGCCCAGCGCCCTATGACGCCTACGATCTGCTCGGCCTCGATCTGGCGATTATCAGCGGCGTGGCCGATCCGGCCCGCGCGCGGCTCGTGCTTGCCCACTATCCGATCTGGCCGGCCGGCAATCCGGTGATCTGGCCCGAACGGCGCGATCAGCCCATCTACCACAACAGCGCGATCTGGCCGTTCGTCAGCGCCTACACCCTGTGGGCGGCGCGCCGGGTCGAGGATGGGCCGCTGATCGCGCGCGAGGTGCGCTCACTGATGCGCGGCGCGGCGCTGAGTGGATCCAACATGGAGAATTTCACCCTGCTGACGCAATCGACGCACGTGCCCGGCCGGCTCGGGGGCCCGGTGGTCGACTCGCGCCGGCAGCTCTGGTCGGTGGCCGGCTATCTCGACATGGTGGTGCGGGGGGTATTCGGCGTGCGCGACGACGGCCGCGTTCACCCCGAGCTGCCGGTCTCGCTCGTGCCCATGCTCTTCGGCAGCCGGCGTGAGATCAGCCTGACGCTCGGCGCCAGGCGTATCGAGCTCGAGCGGCCGCGGCGCATCAGCGGCAATCTACTCGTTGCCGGTTCGGTCAGCCGCAAGGGGCATCTGACCCGCGTGCGACTGGTCGGCCGGCAGGTGGCCGCGCCGCCGCTGCGGACCCATGCGCCGATGTATCTGCCGCCGACGCCGCCGGCCCCCGTCGTGCAAGCCGCCGGTGATCACTGGCTCGTACAGTCCCGGGTATCGGGCTTTCTGTACCTCAACGGGCGCGGCATCGGCCCGATCACCCGGCTCAGGCGGGTCGCTCAGGTCGAGGGCCTGCAGTGCTTCAGCGTGACCGCCCGGGGACCGACGGGTCTGCAGTCGCTGCACAGCCGCGATACCTGCGTCGGCCCGGTGAGCACCGTCCTGTCGTCCTGGCCCCGCCATTGGGTCGCGCCGCGCTCCGGGGCGTACCTGGCGTGGGTGGACTATGACAATCCCAATGGTCCGATCAGTACCGGGATCACCGCGGCGGTGCGGCGCATGGTCATCCGCTGCGGTCGCGCCGCCCGCCTGGTCCGGCCGCTGGTCATGCCCCAAAGCGATGGGGTGCAGGCGTCCACGGTGGTTCATTTCCGCGCCCGCGCCGGCGCGCGCTGCACGTTCCGTCTCGTCGGCGGATTCAACATGAGCAATCTGACGCATTATGCCTACTACACCGGCGGGGCGGGCGGGCCCACCGGTCCGCTCGACAGCGCGCAGATCGATGCGTTGCGCATCGCGCCGCTCGCGGCGGATCCGGCGTCATGAACCAAAAGCCCGAGCTCTCGTTCCGGCAGATCTGGAACATGTCCCTCGGGTTTCTCGGCATTCAGTTCGCCTTCGGGCTGCAGGTCGCCAACGTCAGTCGCATCTTCCAGACCCTCGGTGCGGACATGCAGCGCCTGCCCATCCTTTGGGTGGGCGCGCCGCTGACGGGACTGCTGGTACAGCCGCTCATCGGCTACGCCTCGGACCACACCTGGGGGCGCTTCGGCAGGCGGCGGCCTTATTTCTTCGCCGGCGCGATCCTGACGACGCTCGCTCTGGTGGCGATGCCGAATTCCCCGGTGCTGTGGGTCGCGGCGGTGATGCTGTGGGTGATGAATGCGTCCGTCAACATCTCGATGGAACCATTCCGCGCGTTCGTCGCCGACCAGTTGCCCACCTCGCAGCGGCCGCTCGGCTTTGCGCTGCAAAGCCTTTTCATCGGTGTCGGTGGCGTCCTGTCCTCGATTCTGCCCTGGCTTCTGGCCCGGTTCGGCATCCTCAACGTGGCGCCGGCAGGCCAGATTCCGGCCACGGTGCGCATTGCGTTCTATGCCGGCGCCGCCGTGCTGCTGGTTGCCGTGTCGTGGACGGTTTTCACGACGCGCGAATATCCACCGGAGCGGCTGCGCGGCTTCAGCGGCTCGCCGCCGGCGCCCACTGACATCGGCGTAGCGCGCGCCTGGCTGCCCGGCTCGGCCATGCTGGTGCTCGGAGTCGTCGGTGTGCTGTTGATTCGAAACTTTTCGCTCGACGCACAATTGTATCTGCTCGCCGTCGGACTGGTTGTGATCGGCGGGCTGTACCTGTGGCTCGCCCGCACCCGCAGCCGCGGCATGCTCCGCCAGGTGATGGCGGATCTTTATGGCATGCCCGGGCCGATGCGCCGGCTGGCGTGGGTGCAGTTCTTCTCCTGGTTCGCGATGTTCGCCATGTGGAATTACCTCACGCCGGCGGTGGCCGCGGTGCAGTTCGGCAGCAGTGATCCTTTGTCGGCGGCCTACAACGCGGGCGCCAATTGGGCCGATGTGTTGAGCGGAGCCTATAGCGGCTTTGCCGTGCTGGCCGCGGCCATCATTCCGCTGATGGTGCGCCGTGCGGGACTTCGCTGGAGCCACCTGATCAATCTGGCGCTGGCGGCCCTGGGACTGATCTCCTTCGTCTGGATTCACAATCCCGATTGGTTGCTGCTGTCCATGCTCGGGGTCGGCTTCGGCTGGGCGTCGATCCTGTCGCTTCCGTACACGCTGCTTGCGGACAACCTGCCGGCCGAGAAGATGGGCGTGTACATGGGCATGTTCAATTTCTTCATCACCTTGCCGCAGATCCTCGGGGCAAGTGTGCTCGGGGTGCTGGTGCACGCGGTTTTCCGTAACCAGCCGGTATATGGCCTGGTGCTCGGCGGGATCAGCCTTCTGATCGCGGGCCTGTGCACGTTACGCGTTGCCGAGCCGCGTGCGGGGGCGCTGGTTGCGGGCCTGCCGGCCCAACAGGCCTGACGCCCTTAAGGGGTTCGCAAGCCTTGCGGCGGCCGGGGGCTGCCCCGCGCCTTTCGCGGCGAATCGGCAAGTCTGGCGCGGATTTGCGCGGGCCCCGTGCACGCGCCGATCGGGTATGCTCCCGCCATGCTGATCGAGCGCATCTGGACGGGCAACGCCTATCGAAACTTCCACTATCTGGTAGCCTGCCCCGAGACCGGCGTGGCGCTCGCCATCGACCCGCTCGAATGGCGGCTGTGCCTGGCCGCGGCGCACAAGCGCGGCTGGACGATCACCCAGATCCTCAATACCCATGAGCACCGCGACCATACCGGGGGAAATGCGGGGCTGGTGAGCGCCACGGGAGCGAAACTGCTGGCGCATGCGGCGGCGCGCATCGAGGGCGTCGATCGTCGCCTCGCGGCGGGCGAGGTGATCCGCCTCGGGCGGCTCGAACTCGAATGTCTGGACACGCCGGGTCATACGCTCGCGCACGTGTGTCTGCTCTCGCACGGCGATCGGCCGGCACTGTTCAGCGGTGACACGCTGTTCAACGCCGGGGCCGGCAACTGCCACAACGGCGGCGATCCGCAGCGGCTCTACGAGACTTTCAGCCGGATCCTGGCCCGGCTGCCGGATCAGACCCGGATCTATCCGGGCCACGAGTATCTCGCGCGCAATCTCGCGTTCACCCTCGACCGGGAACCGAATAACGACGCGGCGCGGGCGCTGCTGGCGGCGGTGCGCTCGGTCGAGCCCGCCGACGTGCCGGTGACCACGCTTGCCGACGAGAAGCGGATCAACACTTTCCTGCGGCTCGATAGCCCCGCGCTGATCGAGCGGCTCCGCGAGACGGATGCGCATCTCGGGGCGCACCCGAGCGCGCGCGCGGTCTTCATCAGACTGCGCGAGCTGCGCAACGGCTGGTAGTAGAATGTCCCGCCCATGAATGCCGATTCGATCCTCGAGCCCCTGAACGCGGCCCAGCGCGCCGCCGTGACCGCACCGCTTGGCCCGGCGCTGGTGCTGGCCGGCGCCGGCAGCGGCAAGACGCGCGTGCTGACCCACCGTATCGCGTGGCTGATCCGCGCGCACGACGTCTCGCCTCATTCGATTCTGGCGGTCACCTTCACCAACAAGGCCGCCGGCGAGATGCGCTCGCGCGTCGAGAGCCTGCTCGAGATGCCGCCGGGGGTGTTGTGGATCGGCACGTTCCATGGCATCGCGCATCGCCTGCTGCGCCGGCACTGGCGCGAGGCCGGACTCATCGAGAGCTTTCAGATCCTCGATGCGGAGGACCAGCAACGTCTGATCAGGAAACTGCTCAAGGCCGAGCAGCTCGACGAGACCCGCTGGGCGCCGCGCGAGGTTCAGTGGTTCATCAATTCGAACAAGGACGAAGGCCGCCGGCCGCACAGCCTCAAGGCCGGCAACGATCCAACCCGCGCGCAGATGATCCGGCTGTACACGCTGTACGAGGAGGCGTGCGCGCGCAGCGGGGTCGTCGATTTCGCCGAGCTGCTGTTGCGCTCGTTCGAGCTCTGGCGCGATCAGCCGGCGATCCTGCAGCACTACCGCCGGCGCTTCCGGCACGTGCTGGTCGATGAGTTCCAGGACACCAATGCCATCCAGTACGCCTGGCTGAAGCTGCTGGTCGGCTCGGAATCGTGTCCCTTCGTCGTCGGGGACGACGATCAGTCGGTCTACGGCTGGCGGGGCGCGCGGGTGGAGAACCTGCAGCAGTTCGGGCGTGATTTCCCGGCCGTCAGTCTGTTCCGTCTGGAGCAGAATTACCGCTCCACCGGTGCGATTCTCGCGGCCGCGAACGGACTGATCGCCAACAACGCCGCTCGGCTCGGCAAGACGCTGTGGACGAGTGGTGCGCAGGGCGAGCCGATTCGGCTGTACGCCGCCTTCAATGAGCGCGACGAGGCCGAGTTCGTCTGCCAGCGCATCCGCGAGCACGTGGCGCACGGCGGGGCGCACCGCGACGCCGCCATCCTGTACCGCTCGAACGCGCAGTCGCGCGTATTCGAGGAAATCCTGCTCGCCGCCCGCATGCCCTATCGCGTGTACGGCGGTTTGCGTTTCTTCGAGCGCGCCGAGATCAAGGACGCGCTCGCGTATCTGCGCCTGCTCGTCAATCGCCGCGACGACACCTCGTTCGAGCGGGTGGTGAATCTGCCGACCCGCGGCATCGGCGCCAAGAGCCTCGATGTCGTGCGGGCCGCGGCGCGCGCGGCCGGCACCTCCCTGTGGGAAGCCACCGGTGCGTGCCTCGGCGAAGCCCTGGGGGCGCGGGCATCGGCGGCGATGCGAGGATTTACGGAGCTGATCGAGCGGCTCGCCGCGCAAGTCACAGGGCTCGCCCTGCACGAGCAGGTCGACCACATGCTCGCCGCGACGGGTTTGATCGAGTTTCACCAGCGCGACAAGGCCGATCGCGGCGAGGCGCGCGCCGAGAACCTCGCGGAATTGGTCAGTGCGGCTCGCGGCTTCGATGCCGAGCGCCTCGAGACCGAGCTGCCGCCGCTCGAGGCGTTTCTCGCGCACGTGACGCTCGAGTCCGGCGAAGGACAGGCGCAGGCATGGGAGGACTGCGTCCAGATGATGACGCTGCACACGGCGAAAGGCCTGGAATTTCCCATCGTGTTTCTGTGCGGCATGGAGGACGGTCTGTTTCCTCACCAGCGCTCGATCGGAAATCTCGAGGGACTGGAGGAGGAGCGCCGGCTCTGTTACGTCGGCATGACCCGGGCGATGCGGCAGCTGTACCTGACTTACGCGGAGCAGCGGCGGCTGCACGGCATCGACAGCTTCAGCCAGCCGTCGCGGTTCATCAAGGAGACGCCCGAGGATCTGATCGAGGAGGTCCGCCCGCGCCTGCATGTCCGCCGACCGGTGGCGCCGGGACGTTTCGCCCGGGATACCGGCGCCGACCAGGCGCCCCCGCGCCCCCGCGCCGGACATTCCGCCCGCATTCTCGGTGAGGAGCCGTCGGTGCCCGGGATGCGGCTCGGGGCCCGAGTCCGGCACGGCAAGTTCGGCGAAGGCGTGATCCTCGACCTCGAGGGCTCCGGCCCGCAGGCGCGTGTGCAGGTGAACTTCGAGCGTCAGGGTCCGAAGTGGCTGGTGATGCAGTACGCGAATCTCGAGCCGTTATGAAGATCCTGATTCTCGGTGCCGGTCAGGTGGGTCGTACCGTGGCCCGGCACTTCTCGCGCGAAGAAGCCAATGACGTGACCGTCGTCGACAATGACGTGGACGTGCTGCGCGACATCCAGGATCGCCTCGACGTGCACACCGTGGCGGGCCATGCGGCGCATCCCAACGTTCTGGAGGCCGCTGGTGCCGGCGAGGCGGACCTGCTGGTCGCACTTACGAACAGCGACGAGGTCAACATGATGGCCTGTGAGGTTGCCTTCCGGCTGTTCCGCACGCCGACCAAGATCGCCCGCATCCGTTCGCCCGAGTACACCTCTCGTCCTCAGCTGTTCAGCGAGCAGGCGATCGCCGTCGATGTGTTCATCAGTCCCGAGCAACTCGTGACCGAGTATCTCGAGCGGCTGATCCAGAACCCCGGCGCACTGCAGGTGCTGGATTTCGCCGCCGGCAAAGTGTGCCTCGCCGGGGTGCATGCTGCGCGGGGCGGCCCGCTCGTCGGACACGCGTTACGCGTGCTCGGCGAGCACCTCGAGGATACGGAGGTGCGCGTCGTAGCGATTTACCGTGGTGGCCGTAACGTCGTTCCCGACGGCGATACGATCATCCAGGCCGACGACGAGGTGTTCTTTCTTGCCGCCCGCGAGGACGTTCGTCGCGTCATCGGTGAGCTGCGCGCCGATGATTCGCGCGCACACCGCGTACTCATCGCCGGCGGCGGCAATATCGGGCGGCTGCTGGCGCGCTCGCTCGAGCGGTCCGCGCAGGTCAAGCTGATCGAGCACGATCCGGAGCGCGCGCGTCTGGCCTCCGAACAGCTCGAGAACACCATCGTGCTGGCCGGCGACGCGGCCGACGAGGAGCTGCTCATCGAGGAGAACATCGACAGCACCGATGTGTTCGCCGCGATCACGAACTCGGAGGAGGCCAATATCCTCTCGGCCATGCTCGCCAAACGGCTCGGTGCCACCAGGGTCATGGCGCTGGTCAACAGACCATCCTACGCGGACCTCATCGAGAGCGGCAGCATCGACGTGGCGATCGCGCCGCAGAACATCACCATCGGCTCCCTGCTTGCGCACGTGCGGCGCGGCGACGTGGTGCGGGTGCATTCACTGCGGCACGGTGCCGCGGAAGCGATCGAAGCGGTGGCGCGCGGCGAGGAACACACCTCGCGTGTGATCGGGCGGACGCTGCAGGAAATCGAGCTGCCGCAAGGGGCCGCAATCGGCGCGATCGTGCGCGGCGAGGAAGTGATCATGGCGCATCACGACGCGCGCGTTCAGGCGAACGATCATCTGATCCTGTTCCTCGCCGACCGGCGCCACATCGACGCGGTCGAGCGCCTGTTCACGCGGGTCGCGCCGTAGCGCCCGCATCGCATGCTCGGCATCGTCTATTTCCTGGGGCTGATCCTCTCGGCGTTCAGCCTGGTCTACCTGCTGCCCATCGCCTGCTCGCTCGCCACGGGCGACGGTCTGTGGCCGACGTTCCTGATCTGTGCCGCGTTGACGGTGTGCGTGGGCGCGGCGGTCGCGGCGCTCACGTTTCGCTACCGGCGCGAGTTGAAGCCGCGCGACGGCTTCATGCTGATGACGCTCGGTTGGATTCTGATCGCGGTCGTTGCGACCCTGCCGCTGCTGCTCGCAATGCCCGGACTCACCTTCACCCGCGCGCTGTTCGAGACCATGTCGGGCCTGACGACCACGGGCTCGACGGTGCTCACGGGTTTGGGCTCGCTTGCCCCGTCGCTTAATTTCTGGCGCTGCTCGCTCATCTGGGTGGGCGGCCTGGCGGTGATCGTGGTGGCCATGGGCGTGATGCCGCTGCTCGGCATCGGCGGCATGCAGCTGCACAAAGCCGACACGCCAGGTCCGGTGAAGGACCAGAAGCTCGAGCCGCGCATCACCGAGACGGCGCGCTCGGTGTGGCTGGTCTATCTGCTGCTCACCATCGCCGGCATCGCCGGTCTGCGCATCAGTGGCATGAATTGGTTCGACGCGATCTGCAATGCGTTCTCGGCGGTCGCGCTCGGCGGGTTTTCGACTCATGACGCCAGTATCGGCTACTTCCATTCGGCGGCGGTGGATCTGGTGCTGATGGGGCTGATGTTGGCGGCCTCCATAAACTTCACGCGCCATTTCGTGGCTCTGCGCCGCCTGACGCTCAGGCCCTACCGCAACGATCCGGAACTCAAGGCGATGGCCATCGTGCTGTCGCTCAGCGTGTTCGGCATCGCGGTGCTGCTGTCGGTCGATCACGTGTTCCCGACTTTCAATACCTCGCTGCTTTACTCGGCCTTCAATGTCATCTCGATGGCGACCACGACCGGTTGGGTGACGGTGCGCAACGGCTTCAGCCGCTGGCCGGTGTTCGCGCCGATCTGGATGCTGTTTCTATCCGGCATCGTCTGCAGTACCGGCACCACTGGCGGGGGCATCAAGATGTTCCGCACTCTGGTGTTGGTTCGTCAGGCCGAGCGCGAGCTGAAATTACTGGTGCATCCCAGTGGTGTCGCGTCGGTGCGCGTCGGCGGGCGGCCCATCCCGGAGCGGATCGCCGGTGCGGTGCTGGCATTCATCTTTCTCTATTTCATGGCGATTGCGCTGCTGGTGTTCGCGATGCTGCTCACCGGTCTGGGTTTCTCGCCCGCCTTCCGTGTGATCGTGGCGTGTATCAACAATACCGCCTACGGGTTGCCCGGTCAGGCGGCGTGGACCCTGCACGGGCTTGGCACGGCGCAGATCTGGATCTGCACCACCGCGATGCTGCTCGGGCGGCTGGAGATCTTCAGCGTCATCGTGCTGTTCACGCGCGCCTTCTGGCGCAAGTGATCCCGGTTCTCGCTCAGCGCACCGCGCGCGAACGGTGCGCGTTGATCCGTGCGCGCAGCTGCTCGGCCGCCGAACGGGCGGCAGCGGCGAAATCAGCGCCGCTCGAGGCGTAGAGAATCCCCCGCGAGGAGTTGACGATCAGCCCCGTTCCGGCGGCGGTCTGACCGCTGCGCACCGCCGCGCCCACATCGCCGCCCTGCGCTCCCACTCCCGGCACCAGCAGCGGCATGTTGCCGACGAGGGCGCGCACTTGCGCGAGCTCTTGCGGATACGTTGCGCCGACCACCAGCAGGCAGTTGCCGTGGACGTTCCATTCGCGCGCCGCAAGCTCGGCCACGGCGTGATAGAGCCGCCGTCCGGCGGCGTCCACCGTCAGATCCTGCAGGTCCCGGGCGCCGGGATTCGACGTCCGGCACAGCACGATCACGCCCCGGTCCGCGCGCTTGAGAAACGGCTCGAGGGAGTCGGTGCCGAGGTAAGGATTGACCGTGACGGCGTCGGCCTCGTACCGCTCGAAGGCCTCGATGGCGTAGCGCTCGGCGGTGTTGCCCACGTCGCCCCGCTTGGCGTCGAGGATCACCGGTACGTCGGGGTAGGCGGTGTGGACATACTCGATGGTCCGCTGCAGCTGATCCTCGGCCTCGTAGGCGGCGTAATGCGCGAACTGCGGCTTGAACGCACAGGCGAGATCGGCGGTCGCGTCGATGATCGCCTTGTTGAACTGAAAGATGGGCGAGGCGTGTGCGGCAATGTGGTGCGGGAAGCGCTCGATATCGGGATCGAGGCCCACGCACAGCAGAGAGTCACTGCGCGCCCAGCTGCGCTCGAGCCGCTCGATGAAAGCGCTCATGCGACGCGCGAGCCGGCGCCCGAGGCGCGCTTCTTCAGGTGCACCAGGAGCAGCGAGAGGGCGGCCGGCGTCACGCCGGGCACGCGGCCGGCCTGTCCGAGTGTCATCGGCCGATATTCGTTCAGTCGTGCCCGCACTTCGTGCGAGAGTCCGGCGATGTGCGCGTAATCGATGTCCTCGGGCAATCGGGTCTCCTCATTGCGGCGCTGCCGCGCCACCTCTTCCAGCTGGCGCTCGATGTAGCCGGCGTACTTCGCCAGCGCCTCCACCTGGACGCTGAGCTGCGCGGCGATGCGCTCGTCGGCTGCCTCCGCGGGCGGTGCGGCAATTTCGAGCAGCGTGTCGTAAGCGACCTCGGGCCGGCGCAGCAGTTCGAATGCCGACACGTCGCGTGCCAGCGATGCCCCGAGCACGCGCGCGGACCATTGTGCATCGAGGCCCGCCGGATGGATACGCAGCGCCCGCAGGCGCTCGACCTCGCTCTCGATGCGTTGCTGCTTGGCCTCGAAGAAGCGCCAGCGCTCATCGTCGACCAGGCCCAGGGTACGGCCGATCGGTGTCAGCCGCGCGTCCGCATTGTCTTCGCGCAGCAGCAGGCGGTGCTCGGCCCGGCTGGTGAACATGCGGTACGGTTCGCGCGTGCCGCGCGTCACCAGGTCATCGACCAGGACGCCGAGATAACCGTCGCTGCGCCCGGGAATCCACGGCGGTTCCCCGCGCATCGCGAGCGCGGCATTGATGCCGGCGAGCAGGCCCTGCGCGGCGGCCTCCTCGTAGCCGGTCGTGCCATTGATCTGTCCGGCGAAGTACAGACCAGGCACTGCGCGCGTCTCGAGCGACGGGCGCAGATCGCGGGGATCGAAGAAGTCGTATTCGATGGCGTAGCCGGGCCGCGTCACATGTGCGTTCTCGAAGCCCGGAATGCTGTGTACCAAAGCGACCTGCACGTCGAACGGCAGGCTGGTGGAGATGCCGTTGGGATAAATCTCGTG
Source organism: Pseudomonadota bacterium (assembly GCA_021843755.1). Lineage (GTDB taxonomy): Bacteria > Pseudomonadota > Gammaproteobacteria > Steroidobacterales > Steroidobacteraceae > 13-2-20CM-66-19. The sequence continues at coordinate 161,104 of JAKBWB010000039.1, read as the reverse complement.
CGTCGTCAGGCCCTCGGGCTCGACGAAGATCTGATGCGAGGCGCGATCGGCGAAGCGTGCCACCTTGTCCTCGATCGAGGGACAGTAGCGGGGGCCCACGCCTTCGATCAGGCCGGTGAACATCGGCGAGCGATCGGCCGCCGCGCGGATGATGGCGTGCGTGTGCTCGGTCGTGTGGGTGATGTGGCAGGGCACCTGCGGCGGGTGTTCCGTCGCGCGGCCGAGGAAGGAGAAGACCGGCAGCGGCTGGTCACTGTGCTGCACGGTCATCACGCTGTAATCGATGGTGCGCCCGTCCAGGCGCGGCGGCGTGCCGGTCTTCAGCCGCCCGACGCGCAGCGGCAGCTCGCGCAGGCGCGCCGCCAGGCGGTTCGACGGCGCGTCGCCTGCGCGGCCTCCCGCGTGGTTGTCGAGTCCGACGTGGATGCGTCCGCCGAGGAACGTGCCCACCGTCAGCACCACGCGCGGCGCCTCGAACACGATGCCGGTCGCGGTGACGACCCCGCGGACCGATTCACCGTCGAGCAGCAGATCGGCCACCTCCTGTTGAAAGACCGAAAGACGCGGCTCCGCCTCGATCCGCGCGCGGATCGCCTGCTTGTACAGCTGCCGGTCGGCCTGCGCGCGCGTGGCGCGCACCGCGGGTCCCTTGCTGCCGTTGAGCGTGCGGAACTGGATGCCCGCACGGTCGGTCGCGCGGGCCATCGCGCCGCCGAGCGCGTCGATCTCGCGCACCAGATGGCCTTTGCCGATGCCCCCCACCGCCGGGTTGCAGCTCATCTGCCCGAGCGTCTCGATGTTCTGCGTCAGCAGCAGCGTGCGCGCGCCCATGCGCGCGGCCGCCAGGGCCGCCTCCGTGCCGGCATGCCCGCCGCCGATTACGATGACCTGGAACGTGTGGACGAATCGCATTGACATAGTGTAGTGCAGCCTGTGGGCCAGCCCAAACGGCACGGCCGCGGCCCGTGCATTACATTATGATTCGTGCCGTGGTGCGAAGTGGATCGCGATTTCCAGCCCTGGCTCTGATCGCCGCGAGCGCACTGGCCTCGGCGGCTCCGGCGGCGGCACATCTGGCGCTCGCGCCGTGCGAGCTGCGCTCGAGCGGCGATCTGATGCTGGTCAAGGCCGAGTGCGGCCGGCTGCCGGTGCCGCAGAATCCGGCCGATCCGCACGGCCGGTGGATCGATCTGGCCGTGGCCGTGGTGCCGGCGGTGCGCACCGTGCCGCGACCCGATCCGCTGTTCGTCCTGGCCGGCGGCCCCGGCGAGGCCGCCACCACGTTCTATGCCGGCGTCGCGAGCGCCTTCGCCCTGATCCATCGGGACCGTGACATCGTGCTGGTCGATCAGCGCGGTACCGGGGGCTCGAACGCGCTCGATTGCCCGCAGCCCCGGCGCGGCCGGCACGATGACGCCGGACCGCCGACCCGCGCGCAGATCATCGCGGCGACCGAGCAATGTCTGCGCCTGCTGCGCAAGCACGCGCACGTGCGCGATTACACGACCGATCTGGCCGTGGGCGATCTGAATCGCGTGCGCGCCGCGCTCGGGTACCGCAAGATCGATCTGTATGGCTCGTCCTACGGCACCGTGGTCGCGCAGGAGTACCTGCGCCGCTTCCCGCGGCACGTGCGTAGCATGATTCTCGACGGAGTGGTGCCGCCGCAGGTACCGATCGGCGCGCTGAGCGCGCTCAGCGCGCAGCGCGCCGTGGACCGCATTTTCGCCGAGTGTGCCGCGGCGGCCGACTGCCGGGCCCGCTTTGGCAATCCGCTCGTGACCTACCACCACGTCATGTCCAGTCTCGCGGCGCATCCGCTCGAGCTGACCGTCCCGGATCCGACCCGCGGCACGCCGGTCGCGCTGCGCCTGGGCACTTACCAGCTCGGGCAGGTGCTGCGCCTGGCCAGCTATACGCCGGCGCTCGCGGCGCTCCTGCCGCTCGATCTGCATGCGGCGGCGGCCGGCAATTACCGACCGCTCGCCGGGCAATACCTGTTCATCGACCGGGTGTACAGCCACGCGATCGCCGTGGGCATGAACAATACCGTGGTCTGCTCCGAGGACGTGCCCTTCTATCACGTCACCGCGCAGCAGCGTGCCGCGATGCGCCGTACCTTTCTCGGCACGGCCCCGCTGCGGGAGCTGCGGACGGTCTGCAAGCTCTGGCCAAAGGGGCCGGTGGCCGCCGACTTTCACGCCCCGCTGCACTCGGACGTGCCCGTCCTGCTGCTGTCGGGCGGCAACGATCCGATTACCCCGCCGCGGTATGCGGCGCTGGCTGCGCGGGGCTATCCGCACAGCCTGAGCATCGTGGTGCCGCAAGGCGGTCACGGCCAATTGTTGGATCCCTGCATGGACAGGGTGATGGCGCAATTCGTGCGGCGCGCGTCGGTGGTGGGACTGAATGTGTCGTGCATTCACGCGGTGCGTCCCATGCCGTTCTTCCTCACCCTCAACGGGCCCGGGCCATGAGCGGCGCACCGGCATGATCGAGGCCCGCGCCCTCATCAAGCGCTTCGGCACGCTCACTGCGCTCGACGGTGTGTCGCTGCGGGCGGCCGACGGCCGCATCACCGGGCTGCTCGGGCCGAACGGCGCGGGCAAGTCGACCACGTTGCGCATCCTTTACACCGTGTTGAGGCCGGACGGCGGCGAAGCCTGGATCGACGGCGCAAGTGTACTTGCCCAGTCGCTCGAGGCGCGCCGGCGCATGGGGGTGCTGCCGCACGGCGCCGGGGTGTATCCGAACCTGACGGCGCGCGAGAACATCGAGTACTTCGGAGCGTTGCACGGGCTGGCGCGCGCGGTGCGCCGCGCGCGCGCCGCGGAGCTCATCGCGCGGCTGGAGATGCAACCCTTCGCCGATCGTGCGGCCAAGGGATTCTCCCAGGGCGAGCGCGTCAAGACCGCGCTCGCGCGCGCGCTGGTGCATCAGCCGCGCAACGTGCTGCTCGATGAACCGACCAGTGGCCTGGATGTCATGGCCGTGCGCACGTTGCGGCGGCTGCTCGGTGAGCTGCGCGACGAGGGCCACTGCATCCTGTTCTCGAGTCACGTCATGCAGGAAGTGGCCGCGCTGTGTGATGACGTGATCGTCATCGCCGGCGGCAGGGTCGTCGTTCAAGCCGGACCCGAGGAGCTCAAGGCGCGCGCCGGCACGGCCTCGCTCGAGGAGGCGTTCGTTCGGCTGATCGATCCGAACGGCGCGCAGGACGGACCGTGAAGTCGATCTGGCGCGTTTTCCGCAAGGAGTTTCGCGAGACGCTGCGCGATCGCCGCTCCCTGTTCACCACGCTGATCATCGGACCGCTGCTGATGCCGGTGCTGATCGGTGCGGTCATCTTCATGGCCATCCGCCACAGCGGCGCGGCGAATACCGGACCGATCACGCTGACCGTGGCCCACGCCGGGCGTGCACCGCAGCTGCTGGATTTCCTGCGCCAATACCAGGTGCGCGTCAGACCGGTCGACGCCGATCGCGCGCGCGCGCGCCGTCTGGTCGAGCGGGAGCACGGTCCGCTGCTGTACGTGCCGCGCGACTTCGGCGCGCGGCTGGCGGCCGGCAAGCCGGCCCCGCTGCGCCTCTACGCCGACGAATCCAACCGCACCGTGCATGGCAAGGTCGAGCGCCTGAGCACGCTGCTCGGGCTCTACGGCGGGACGATCGCGCGGCTGCGCCTGGTGGCCCGCGGACTCGATCCGCAGCTGCTCGCGCCCATCGCACTGCATTCGATCGATACCTCGACGCCGCAGAGCCGGGCGGCGCTGACGCTCGGCATGTTGAGCTACGCGATCCTGTTCACGATGTTGATGAGCGGGCTGTACATCGCCATCGACACCACCGCCGGGGAGCGCGAGCGCGGCTCGCTCGAGCCGCTGCTGACGGTACCGGTCGAGCGCGAGCATCTGGTGTACGGCAAGATGCTGGCCGCGTGCGTCATGATGCTCGTATCGCTGATGCTCACGGTGGCGGCTTTCGCCCTGACCCTGCGGCACATCGGACTGGCGCGGCTCGGCATGAGCGCCAACTTCGGGCCAGGCGTCGCGGCCGGCATCGTGCTCGGGTGTCTGCCGTTGATTCCCGCGGGCGCGGCCCTGATGATTCTGGTGGCTTCCTACACGCGCAGCTACCGTGAAGCACAGACCTACGTCGGATTGGTGCTGCTGGTGCCCACGCTGCCGCTCATTTTCGCGAGCATTCTGGGGCTGCAGCCGCGCGCGGCGCTGATGGCGGTGCCGTCGCTCAGCCAGCATTTCATCATCATGAGTCTGCTCCGCGGGCAGCCTCTGCCGAGCGGCTATGTGGCGATTTCCGCGGGCGTGAGCCTGGCGCTGGGGGCGGTGCTCGGGTATCTCGCCGGCCGTTTGTACCGGCGCGAGCGTCTGCTCGGCTGAGCGCGCCGGCTGAATGGAGGTCGAAGCATGAAGTGTGTGATTCCGCTCGTGCTTGCCGTTGCGCCGGCACTCGCCTGGGCGAGCACCGGGTCCCGACGCCAGGCTGACGACATCCAACTACTCGGTCGTGCCGCAGTATCGGTACTCCACCAACGGCCGCCCGCCGACACTCACAGGCTACGTGGTGAGCAACGTCGTGCGGATTCGCCTGAATGATCTGCGGCGTGTCGCGCCCGTGATCGACGCGGCGAGCGCGGCGGGCGCCAACCTTCAGCACAGTCTTCGCTTTGCGCTACGCGATCCGCAGGCCGCCCGTCTGCGTGCGCTGGCTCATGCGGCACGGCGGGCGCGCGCGGCCGCACGGGCGCTTGCCGCAGCGCTGGGGCTGCGGATCGTGCGCATCGCGTCCGCTCGGGAGACCGGCCCGACGGGCGCTGCGCCGAGCCCGCGAATCGGCCAGCAGGCGGTGCGCATGCAGCCCAGGACGACGCCCATCGAGTGGGGCGCCATTCGCGTCACGGCCGGCGTCAATCTGACAGTGGTCGCCGCGCCTCGGTAGGGGTACGCTCGGGGGTATGAATCCACCGCCGGCACGCCGCGGCGTGCCCGAGAGGAGGCAGAGATGACCACGGTACGTCACCTGCTCGGCAGCAAGAAATCGGCTCTCTTCACGATCGGACCGGATGCGCCGGTGCTCGAGGCCGTGCGCTCGATGGCCGAGCACGGCGTCGGTGCGCTGCTGGTGATGCGCGGCGATGCGCTGGCCGGCATCGTCTCGGAGCGCGATTATGCGCGCAAGGTCGTGCTGCTCGGCCGCGCCTCGGCTGATACCCCGATCGCGCAGATCATGAGTTCGCCCGTGGTGACCGTTTCGCCCGACACCAACGTACAGCGCTGCATGGTCTTGATGACCGAGCGGCGCATCCGCCACCTGCCGGTGGTGGAAGGCGGCCGCGTGATCGGCGTGGTCTCCATCGGCGATCTGGTCAAGTCGGTGATCCAGGAGCAGCAGCGGACCATCGAGGAACTCGAGAGCTACATCCACGGATAGCACGCGCGAGCCTGGTGCCGCGCAGTGCGGGGAGGCCCGCGGACCGCGGCCCCGATCGTCCCGGTGCGGCCGCCTCACGCGCCGAGAAACATCCGGTAGGCGGGATTGACCGTCTCGTCGGCGTACTCGTAATGCAGCGCATTCAGGTGCTGCAGGAATTCGCCGCGCTCGGCCACCGGGACCTGGATGCCGGCCAGGACCCGGCCGTAGTCCGTGCCCTGGTTGCGATAATGGAACAGGCTGATGTTCCAGCGCGAGCCGACGGCATCGAGGAACTGCAACAATGCGCCGGGGCGTTCGGGGAACTCGAAACGGTAGAGCAGCTCATCGCGCAGCCCGTGTGCGCGACCGCCGATCATGTAGCGCACGTGCAGCTTGGCCGTCTCGTTCTCGCTCATGTCGGTGACGGTGTAGCCGCTGCCGCGCAGGGCCCGGATGACCTCGTCCTTCTCGCTGCGGCCGTGTGCGAGCCCGAAGCTGACGAACACGTGCGCAGCGTCGCCGCTTTCATATCGATAGTTGAACTCGGTGATGCTGCGCCGGCCGAGAACCTCGCAGAACTGCCGAAAGCTCCCGGGCCGCTCCGGAATGGTGACCGCGAGCAGCGCTTCGCGCTCCCCGCCGAGGTCGGCCCGCTCCGCCACGTGCCGCAGCCGATCGAAATTCATGTTGGCGCCGCTGGCGATGGCCGCGAGCCGTTTCCCGCGCCAGTGCTCGCGTGCGGCCACCTTCTTCAGGCCCGCGACCGCGAGCGCTCCGGCGGGCTCGACGATCGAGCGCGTGTCCTCGAATACATCCTGGATGGCGGCGCAGATCTCGTCGTTGTCCAGCAGCACGACCTCGTCGACATGCTGCCTGCACAGCTCGAAGGTCTCCTCGCCAACACGTTTTACGGCCACCCCGTCGGCGAAGATTCCGACTCGCTCGAGCGTCACGCGCTTTCCGACTTTCAGCGACTCATACATGCATGCGGCGTCTTGCGGCTCCACGCCGATGACGCGAATGCCCGGGTAGAGGTACTTCAGGTACACGGACATTCCGGCGATGAGCCCGCCGCCGCCGATGGGCACGAACACCGCGTCCAAATGACCCCCGGTCTGGCGCGCCAGCTCCACGGCGATCGTGCCCTGGCCCGCGATCACGTCCGGATCGTCGAATGGATGGACGAACACCATGTTGCGTTCGCGGGCGAGCGCGAGCGCGTGCTCGAATGCCGAATCGTAATCGTCACCGTGCAGCACGACCTCACCGCCGAGGTCATCGACCGCCTGGGTCTTGATCCGGGGAGTCGTCTGCGGCATCACGACCACCGCCTTGATCTGGCGCCGGCGCGCCGCGAGCGCCACGCCCTGGGCGTGGTTGCCGGCCGAGGCGCATACCACGCCGCGGCGGGCCGCGGAGTCGGAGAGTTTCGCGATGCGGTTGTACGCCCCGCGCAGCTTGAAGGAGAACACCGGCTGGAGGTCCTCGCGCTTCAGCAGTACGTGATTGTCGATGCGGCGCGAGAGGCGCGGCGCGGGGTCCAGGGGCGATTCGATGGCGACGTCGTAGACGCGCGCCTTGAGGATCTGCTCGATGTAGGGGCTGACCATGAGTATTCAGGCGTTGAGGAAGTCGTGGATGGCGGCGGCGATCGACTGTGGCGCCGATTCGAACAGCGCCAGGCCGCCGGGCAGCCGCTGGCGCGCGCGCGCCGGCAGATCCTCGAGCTGTGCGCCGAAGTTTCGCGGCCACTCGCTCGAGTGCAACAGCAGCAGCGGCTGTGCGCTCTGGCGCAACCGCTCGCGCAGCGGGTAGTCGCGCTCGGCGGCCGCCGCGGCGGCGGCCTGCGCGCCATTGAGCAATCGCTCGGCACAGGCGGTAAAGGCGCTCGCCAGCGGCGCCTCCGGGCCGCAGTCCGTGCGCGCGCCGGTCCAGGCCTGCAGGAGATAGGCCTCGGCCAGATCGGCCGACCGCGGCGGTTCGGGTGCAGCGGCCACCGGCAGTGCGGCAATGACCACGCGCTTGACCGCGGGCCGCGCCGCGGCGAGCTCCAGGGCGACCAGGGCACCAAAGCCGCAACCCATGACGTTGATTTCCCGCAGGCGCATCATGTCGATAAAATCCCCGATGGCCGCGGCGTGCTCGGCGATCGACAGAGGCGCCGGTGCATCCGACGCGCCGAATCCCGGCAGGTCGGGCGCGAACGCCGAGCGGCTTTGGCCGATCCGCGCGAACAGGCCCGCGAACATGCGGCCCGAGAACGGCGCGGCATGCAGTGCCAGAAGCGGCGTGCCTTCCTCGAAGCCGCCGCCGGCCGGTATTGCCTGATGGACGTGCAGTTGACCGTAGCGGCACTCGAAATAGCCGCGTCTGATGCGTGCCGCGGCGGGGGCGGCCGGCTGAGGCGGGAGCATCGTACGTTTCGCCATGGTGTAAGCGGCCATTGTGCCCGAGGCGGCAATCCGGATTAAGCTATTTTGGCGGCCGTGGGCGCCGCGCGAGGTTCCGCCATGAGCAATCTCGAAGTCAGAATCCGCAGCGCCGCGGCCACCGGCCGGGATCTCGGGGTGGGGCCCGGGGACATCCCGCCGCCGACCAACAGCGGCCTCCTCTGCAAGGCCCTATGGGCTGATCACGGATCGAAGTTTGACCCGCGGGGGGACGATCCGGAGTCGCTCCGGCCGCGCCGCACTCAGCGCCGCCGTGCCCTTGCGCGCCCGTGGCGGCCTGCGGCTTTCGCTTTGCCGGCCGGCCGTTTGCCGCCGGGTCGCCTGTGGGCGGCGGTCTTGTGCGCCGCTGCCGGCTTGGCGGCGTGCTGTTTGTGGGCCGGGCGGCGCTTGGCGGCCGCCTTGCGTGTCGCGGACCGGCGCGCGGCCGATGGAGCGGACGTTCTGGCGGTGCCCCGCTTGGCACGAGCCTTGGTACGCGGCGTACCTGCGCCGGGCGCGGCCTTCTTGGCGGGAGCCTTTCGGGCAGGTGCTTTCCGGGCGGGCGGTGCCGCACCCGCCGACTTTTTCGCCGGCGCGGCCGTGGCGGGAGACTTCCGGGGACGCGCGGCTCGCCGGGTACGGGCGGGAGGCGGCGTCGTACCCGCCCCCGGAGTGGCTCTGGACCGCTCGTGCAGCGCAAGGACCCCGCCTTGCGGGTCCATGATGTGAGCCACGCGGTCGCCGCCCGGCACGACATGCGGTTCGTGCACGACGCGCCCATCGTATGCTCTGACCGCCGCGATCGCCTCGTCCAGGGATTTTACCTGCACGTAGCTCAGCCAATGCGGCGGCTTGGACGGATCCTGCATGACATACATGCCGCCGATCGGCACGCCGGCGTGCTCGATGATCTGATACCGGCCGCCGGCACCCATCTCATGCACGGGTCCCCCGGTCCAGCCGAACAGCTGCGCATAGAACGCGAGTGCGCCCTGCGGGTCGATCGTGGCGAGCTCGTGCCAGGAGAAGTGCCCGGCGGGTTCCGCCTGTGCCCCGTCCGGCGTCGGCATCGCCGGCGCGAATACCGCAAACGCGGCACCCTGAGGATCGGACAGCACCGCGAAGCGCCCGATGCCCGGGATATCGGTCGGGGCTTTCAGGAGCTTGCCGCCGAGTCGCTGCGCCGCCTCGGCGGTCGCGTCGACATCGGGGGCGCCGACGTAAACCAGCCAGCTCGGCGGCGTGCTCTGCTCCCGCGCCGCGTCGGGCTGACGCATCAATCCGGCGACGCCCCATCGGCCGCTCACGCACAGCGTGTAGCCTGGCACGGTGGAGGACTCGCTGCTCCAGGGCAACACGCGCGCGTAGAAATCCGCCGCGCTCTGGATGTCTGGCGTCATCAACTCGTGCCAGATGAACTTGCCTCGAAGGTCGGCTTGACTCATGGCCAGGTCCCCCTTGGGTAAAGCGGGCTGCGTCGTGGTTGGTGTGATTGAGCGGCACCGGTAACCGCGGCATTGTGCGCCGACACGCGCCGTTCTTCCAGGTTGACCTCGCCGCTCAGAGCCCCGGAGGGTCCGGTACGGCGAGCGCCGCGCCGAGGGCGACGAATGCGCCCGCGAACCGGCCGACCGACCGTCCGAGACAGCGCAGCTCGGTCTCGAGAGCCAGTCGCGCCCGGCCGTGCCGCTCCAGCATGGTGAGGAAGCGGTTCCAGGATACGGCATCGGCGAAGCGGCATTCGCCTTCGAAATCCGCGCGGATCGGTTGCAGGTATTCCATGCGGTTGCGCTGGATCAGTGTCTGTGCCCGCAGGCCGCCGGTGGCCAGGCGCACGTGCAGCAGGCCCCAGGCAGTCAGGATCGCGACGGCGGCGGCGCTGCCGCCGAATACCGTGCCGGTGTGATTGATGTTCGGGCCGAGGGGGGCTGTCAACCGCACGCACTCGGGGTTCGCCTCGAGCACGCGCACCCCCAGAGCCGCCGACAGCGGAATCCGGGTGTGCAGATAGCGTTCGAGGGGCTCGGTCACCGCCCGCTCCGTGTCGCTGCGGCTACCAGCTGCCGATGTTCGGCATCGATGTCCAGGGCTCGGCCGGCGCCAGCGGCGCGCCGCGCTGCAGCAGCTCGATCGAGATCTGATCCGGCGAGCGCACGAACGCCATGCGCCCGTCGCGCGGTGGCCGATTGATCGTCACGCCATGGCGCTGCAGCCGCTCGCAGGCGGCATAGATGTCATCGACAGCGTAGGCGAGATGGCCGAAGTTGCGCCCGCCGGTGTACGCCTGCGGATCCCAGTTGTACGTCAGCTCCACTTGCGCCGACTCGTCGCCCGGAGCGGCCAGGAATACCAGCGTGTAGCGTCCCTGCGGATAGTCTTTGCGCGACAGCTCGATCAGGCCGAGCGCGTCTCGGTAGAAGCGCAGCGAGGCGTCCAGATCCGTCACGCGCACCATGGTGTGCAGATATTTCACGGTTGCTCCTTAGAACATCTCGGACGGTCCCGGTGGCTTGATGTCCACCTTGTGGCGCGAGGCGATGAACTCGCCGGTGATCATCTCCTCGTAGCTCTGACCGGGGCCGACCATCGGGTACACGCCCGCATCCGGATCGATCATCACCTCGAGAAAGGCGGGGCCGTCGAATCGCAGGAATTCCTCGATTACGCGCGGCACGTCCTGCTTGTGCTCCAGGCGCGTGGCGTAGGGAAACCCGTCAGCCTGCGCAGCGCGAATGAAGTCCTTCTTGTGCAGCGAGCGGTCGCTCGCCGAGAGCCGTCCCTTGAAAAAGAGCTTCTGCCACTGCTTGACCATGCCGTCGCCGAAATTGTTGAGCACGACGATCTTGATCGGCAGGTCGTAGGTGGTGACGGTCTCGAGCTCCCCGAGATTCATGCGGATGCTCGAGTCCCCGTCGATATCCACCACCAGCGCCTCGGGGTGCGCCAGCTGCGCGCCGATCGCCGCGGGCAGTCCGAAGCCCATCGTGCCCATGCTGCCGGAAGTGAGCCAGAGCCGCGGGCGGCGGAAATCGCAGTACTGCGCCGCCCACATCTGATGCTGGCCGACTCCGGTGGTGACGATGGCCTCGCCGCCGGTCACGGCGTTGATGTGCTCGATGACCGAGTACGGCTGGATGAGCGGGCTCTCCCGGTCGTAGTTCATGGCGTGGCGGCGCTTCAGCTCGCTCAGGTGCGCATGCCAGGGCGCGAGGTCCGGCGTGAATCCCGCCCGCAGTCCGTACTCGGTGAGGGCGCGCAGCGCCTCGGGCAGCAGCCCCACGTGGCTCCATTGGACGCGCTTGACCTTGTTGATTTCCGCCCGATCGATGTCCAGATGCGCGATGCGGCGTGCGCCGCGGGCGAACTTGGCGGGTACGCCCGCGACCCGGTCGTCGAAGCGCGAGCCGATGGCGATGAGGAAATCGCAGTCATCGACCGCGTAGTTGGCGAATGCGGTTCCATGCATGCCCAGCATGCGCATCGCAAGCGGATGGGTGGTGTCGATGGCGCCGATGCCCATCAGCGTGGTCACCACAGGAATACCGAACGCGGTGGCGAATGCGGTCAGCGCCTCGGACGCATTGCCGTGAATGGCGCCTCCGCCGGCGTAAATCAACGGGCGGCGCGACTCCGCGAGCATCTCGAAGAAGCGGGCCGCATCGCGGGGGTCGAGCTCCCGTCCGGCCAGCTCCTGCATCCGGCGGCGGTAGCCGGGAATGGGCAGCGAGCCGCCGCCCTCGAACAGACCCTCCCAGTTCTGCACGTCCTTCGGCACGTCGACCACGACTGGGCCGGGCCGGCCGGTGCGCGCCAGCTCGAACGCCGTGCGCATGGTGGCCTCGAGCCGTTGCGGCTCGGTGACCAGGAATACGTGCTTGGCGACCGAGCCCATGATCGCGGTGACCGGCGCTTCCTGGAATGCATCCGTCCCGATCGATGCGCGGGCCACCTGGCCGCAGATGACCACGATGGGCACCGAATCGGCCATGCAGTCACGCACAGGCGTGACCGTATTCGTTGCGCCGGGACCGGAGGTCACCAGGCAGACCCCGACTCGGCCGGTGGCGCGGGCGAAGCCGGCCGCCATGAAGCCCGCCCCCTGTTCGTTGGCCGGAACGATCAGCGGGATCTGCCGGCCACCGTGGCTCTGCTGCGCCTCGTTGTACAGGAACACGGCATCATACGTGGGCAGGATGGCGCCGCCGCTGTAGCCGAAAATCGCCTCCACGCCCTCGTCCGCCAGCACTTGCATGATCATCCGCGCCCCGGACATCTTCTGGCCGGCGAGCGGGTGCGCACTGCGGGACGGTGCGGGGGCGATCTCGGTCATAGGGGCGCTCTCATGGGGTGGCGGCAATGGTCCGAATAAGGGGAGATTCCACGAGACTATCAGGTCGGTCCCCGGGCTGAAAGCCGCCGGCGCGCGACGGATCACGGCGGTGCCCCGGGGCCGTACGCGCAGGACAGGGAGCCGCTCGTGCGCCGGCCCGCATGCGCACGATTCGCTCCGGGCGGGCGCGATCCATTATCCTTCTGAGCGTTCCGTGCTTCTTGCCCGAGGGCGCATGCGTCACATCATTGCCATTCTGCTGCAGAACGAAGCCGGCGCCCTGAGCCGGGTCGCGGGCATGTTCGCCTCGCGCGGCTACAATATCGAGTCGTTGTCGGTTGCAGCGACCGACGATCCGACCGTCTCGCGCCTGACGCTGGTGACCGAAGGCTCGGACGCCGTCATCCAACAGATCGTCAACCAGCTCAACAAGCTGGTCGACGTGGTCAATGTTCAGGACATGACTCGGGGCGAGCACCTCGAGCGCGAGTTGATATTGCTGAAGCTCAAGGTGCGCCCCGAGCAGATCGACGCGGTGAGGGGCCATGTGGTGCGCACGGGGGGGCGGGTGCTCGACCCGGCCGCTGACGGATTCATCGTGGAGCTGACCGCGAGCGAAGCGGAGATCAACGCGTTTACCGCGGAACTCGCCCGCGGCGCGGAACTGCTCGAAGTGGTCCGCAGCGGCGCGCTCGGCATCGAGCGCAACCAGCGCCCCATGCGCATGCTGCGCTGAGCGCTGCGGTACCGGGGGACTACAGCGCGGCCTCGTCCGTCTCGCCCGTGCGGATGCGGATGACGCGCTGGATATCGGTGATGAAGATCTTGCCGTCGCCGACTTTGGACGTCTTGGCCGACTTGAGTATCGCCTCCACTACGGCGTCGACCAGATCGGAGCGCACCGCCACTTCGATGCGGGTCTTGGGGACGAAGTCCACCACATACTCGGCGCCGCGATACAGCTCGGTGTGGCCGCGTTGACGCCCGAATCCCTTCACTTCCGTCACGGTCATGCCGGAAACACCGATCTCGGACAGTGCGGCACGCACGTCGTCGAGCTTGAAGGGTTTGATGATCGCGGTGACCAGTTTCATGTGCGAACTCTCCGGTATGGGCGAGATTTAGCGTAGCGTGCCACAGCGCGAGGCGCCTCGGGTGCGTCGGCAAATTTGCAGCTTTCGTGCCATGCTGGGAATGCGGCTAAGGGCCTGAGTGTATAGGGTTTTGTAATCCCGGCGGACCCAGGCTGCACCATTTTGGCACGCGTGGCGCGGGGGCTTGCCCAGCCCTGGTGCGGCGGGCACCGAAACTCCGTAAGCTCGGTGCATGACCGAGCAGGTCGTCATCGTCGGGGCGGGGCAGGCGGCCGTGCAGGCCATCGATACCTTGCGGCGCAACCGTTTCGCCGGGCGGGTGACGCTGCTTGGCGCCGAGCCGGGGCTGCCCTACCAGCGTCCGCCCCTCTCGAAGAAATACCTGGCCGGGACGCTGCCGCCCGAGCGGCTGTCGCTGCGTCCGGCCTCCTTCTATCAGCAGCACGGGGTCGAGACCCGCCTCGGCCGCCGTGTCGAGGAAATCTCGCGCAACGCGCAGCGAGTGCGACTCGATGACGGAGCGAGTGTGGCCTACGACGCGCTGCTGCTTGCGACCGGCAGCCGCGCCCGGCCGCTCGCGCTGCCTGGCGCCGAGCTCGACGGCGTGTTCAGCCTGCGGACCCTCGGCGATGCCGACCGGATCCGCCCGGCCCTGACCGGCGGGGGACGGCTGGTCATCGTGGGGGGTGGATACATCGGACTCGAGGTCGCGGCGACCGCCCGGGAGATGGGGGTCGCCGTGACGGTGCTCGAGCGCGCACCCCGCGTGCTCGAGCGGGTAACCTGTGCGGAGGTGTCCAGGTTCTATGCCGCGGCGCACGAGCGTCACGGGGTGCGCGTCGTCTGCGGCGTGCGCATCCAAGCGATCGCGGCGCAGGTGGCACAGGAGCGGGTGCGCGCCGTGATCACCGATGACGGGACGGCATACCCTGCGGATGCCGTGCTCCTCGGTGTGGGCGCGCTGCCGGCAGCGGAGCTCGCCTCGAGCGCCGGACTGCCCTGTGAAGATGGCATTCTCGTGGACGAGTACTGCCGCACGGCCGATCCCGCGATCTATGCCGCCGGCGACTGCACCCGCCATCCCAGTCCGCGCTACGGGCGGCGGCTGCGCCTGGAGTCGGTCGACAATGCCTTCGAGCAGGGGGCGAGCGCCGCGCTGAACCTCATCGGCCGGCCCACGGTCCACGACAAGGTGCCCTGGTTCTGGTCGGACCAGTACGACCTGAAGCTCGTCATCGTCGGGGTCAGCGCGGGCTACGATGAAGTCGTGCTCCGCAGTGATCCGGCGACGCAGGCATTCACGGCCTGCTACCTGCGCGATGGGGAGCTGATCGCGGTCGACAGCGTGAACACGCCGAAGGATCAGCTCGCCGCGCGCAAGTTGATTCCGGCACGCGTGCGGCCGGACCGCGCGCGGCTCGCCGATCCGGGCGTGCCGCTGCCGCAGGCCTGCTGAGCGATTCGGCTCGCGCCGACCGGTGTTCCCATCCGGTCCCGCAACGGTTGCGCCTCCCGGGGATGGCGGACCCGGACTTCACTTCATGGCTGTATACAGATACAGTTCCCGGGTGGCAAAGCCCAACGCAGACACTGAAGTGATCCCTGGCCACGGTGCGCTCTCCAACCCGGCGGGCCGCTTCGAGACGCGCCGGACGGAAGCCTGGGACGACGGCTGGTTCCAGGAGGAGCTCCCCGACAGCCTGCCGCTCGAGCTGATGCCGGATCGCGCCCGCAGCGTGATCAGCCGCAATGATTCGCCGGACATTCCCTTCGAGCAGTCGATCAATCCGTACAGGGGATGCGGCAATGCCTGCATCTACTGCTATGCGCGCCCGAGTCACGCCTATCTGGGACTGTCGCCGGGATTGGATTTCGAGACCCGGCTCTTCTACAAGCAGGATGCGGGCAAACTGCTCGAGCAGGAACTCGCCCGTCCGGGCTACCTCTGCAAGCCAATCACGCTGGGGGCCAACACCGATCCGTATCAACCCATCGAGCGGCGCATGCGCGTGACGCGCGAGATCCTCGCGGTGCTCGCCCGCTGCCGCCACCCGGTGACCGTCATCACCAAGGGGGCTCTGGTGCTGCGCGACATCGACCTGCTCGGCGCGCTGGCCCGCGACCATCTGGTCGAGGTCGGCATCAGCATCACCACACTCGATGCCGAGCTGAAGCGGACCCTGGAGCCGCAGGCGGCCTCACCCACGGCGCGGCTGCGCATGGTGCGCGAACTGACCGCAGCGGGCGTCCCGACCGGGGTGCTCGTCGCGCCGGTCGTTCCGGCGCTGACCGATCACGAGATGGAACGTATCGTTCAATCGGCGGCCGAGGCGGGGGCGCGCTGGGCAGGCTACGTTCTGTTGCGTTTGCCCTACGAGGTGGGCCCGCTGTTCCGCGAGTGGCTCGAGGCCCATTATCCCGAGCGCGCCGCCCACGTGCTCTCGCTGATCCGCCAGATGCGCGCGGGGCGCGACAACGACCCGCGCTTCGGTTACCGCATGCGCGGCACCGGGCCCCTTGCCGAGCTGCTGCGCGCCCGATTTCGTGCGGCGTGCCGCCGGGCGGGGCTGAACACCGGGCGCGGCACGCCGCTCGATGTCAGTCTTTTCCGGCCGCCGGGGGCGCAGCGGCAGATGACCCTGGAATTTTAACGGCGCGGCGTCTCAGGCCGGTCCGTAGCGAAAGCGCGCCACCAGGCGGTGCTGATCGCAGGGATAGATGACCCGTACGTGGGTGATGCGCTGCTGATCGCGCCAGGTGTTGCGCTCGATGGTCAGGCACGCGGTGTTGCGCCGAATCGCGAGCCGCCGGGCAATGGCGGCGTCGGCGTTCAGCGCTCCGATCTGATGTTCAGCCTCCGTCCAGGGAATGCGCCGCAGCAGCCAACGGCCCGGCGAGATGTCCGCGAACCGTTCGGCGCGCGCCTCGGGCACGGCCTGCAGGTTGATCAATCGCTCCTCGAGCGCGTGCGGCCGCCCGCCGGCCCGATGCAGCCCCGTGAGCGCCAGCACTGGCGTGCCGGGCGGAACACCGAGGGTGGCCGCGTCGGCGGTATTGGCGCGGCGGACCCGCCGCTCGAGCGACTGATACGCGTAGCTCACTCCCGCGGCCAGGAGTTCCGCCTCGATGTCGTGGATCTCGAGCACCGACTCCTGCGGCCGCGGCGCGTTCACGACCGTGCCGGCGCGCCGTCGCCGCGTCACGAGGCGCTGATCCGCGAGCGCCCCGAGGGCCTTGCCGATGGTCATGCGGGCGCAGCCGAAGCTGCGGGCGAGCTCGTGTTCCGACGGCAGGCGATGTCCGGGCGGCCATTGCCCCAAGACAATCTTCTGTCGCAGCGACTCGTAGATCTCCCGGTAGCGGGGAATGGCGCTCGACCCGATTGCAGTGCGCCTGTGCGGATTACGTGTCATGCAACAGCTTGCGCAGCGTACGGCGGTATGCCGCGTCAATCCGCTCGCGTTCCAGGTGGCGCCGGTTCTCTACGACGATGCGCCCACTGGCAATGACGTCTCGTATGAGTGATCGGCCTTGGGCGAAGATCCACGTGTCCAGAACCGCATCCAGTGCCCGTCCCGCCAGGTCCGGATGATCCGCATCGAGCGCCAGGAAATCGGCGCGATGGCCTGGCGCGATTGCGCCCACCGGCAGGCCGAGTGCCTGTGCTCCGCCGGCGAGCGCCTCCTGATACAGGCTCGTGCCCGTCGAGGGTTGATCGGGGCGCGCGAGCACGTTGCGCTGCCGCTGCAGCAAGCGTTGCGCATATTCCAACTGCCGCAGCTCTCCGGCCGCATCGAGCCGGATGTGTGAGTCGGTGCCGATGCCCCAGCGGCCCTGCGCCGCGCGATAGGCGGGGGCCGGGAAAATGCCGTCACCCAGATTCGCTTCCGTCACCGGGCACAGTCCCGCGACTGCGCCGCAGCGCGCCAGGGCCGAGGTTTCCGCGGGAGTCAGATGTGTCGCATGTACGACGCACCAGCGTGTATCGACGGCGGCATGGCGCAGCAGCCATTCGACCGGGCGCTCGCCGGTGAAGGCCACGCAATCCTCCACTTCCTTCATCTGCTCGGCGGCATGGATGTGGATGGGGCCCTCGCGGTAACGATCGAGCAGGGCTGCCAGGTGCCCGGCCGTCACCGCTCTGAGCGAATGCGGCGCAATCCCGACATTGCGCCCGGGAGAGGGGTGGATCCCGCTGCGCACCGCCGCGACGATCTCACCGAAGGTCGCCGGATCCGTGATGAAACGCCGCTGGCCCGGCGCCGGCGGCGCGCCGCCGAACTGGCTGGACTCATAGAACACCGGCAGCAGCGTGAGGCCGATGCCGGTCGAGTCCGCCGCCGCCGCATGGCGCATCGCGAGCTCGGCCGGATCGTCGTACAGACCGCCTTGGGGACTGCGGTGCAGATAATGGAATTCCCCAACGCTGGTGAACCCTGCCTCGAGCAGATCCGCGTACGCATAGGCCGCGATCGCCTCGAGATCGTCCGGCCCGATGCGCGCCAGAAAGCGATACATCACCTCTCGCCACGACCAGAAGTCGTCCGTGCCGCTCGGCCCGCGGCGCTCGGCGAGCCCGGCCATGGCGCGCTGGAAGGCGTGGCTGTGCACATTCGGTAGACCGGGCAGGGCGAGCCGCAACCGCGCATCGTGCGGCCCGGCCGTCGTACCGCACGCGACGCCGGTGATCAGCTCCCCGCGCACCTCGACCCGCACGCCCGCTTGCCAGCCGCCCGGCAGCCATGCGCTCTCGAAGAAGAATGTCCGGTTCATCCCGCCTGTAATCCGCACGCGCCGGGGGTTTCTGAATATGTCTAGGCATATTATGATTTGCGCAGCCGAAAAAGAAGGCCGCCCGTGCGATTCGACCGGATCTGGCGCCACGCCACGCTCGCGACACTCGCGCCGCAACGCGCGGGCATCGGCTTGATTGAAAACGCCGCGCTGGCCGTGTCGCAGGGACGCATCGTGTTCGCAGGTCCGATGAGCGAGCTGCCCGCCGCGCCGCGCGCCACGGAGCAGATCGATCTGGGCGGGCGCCTGGTCACACCGGGGTTGATCGACTGTCACACCCACATCGTGTTCGGCGGGGAGCGCAGCGCGGAGTTCGAGCTGCGCCTCGCGGGGGCGGACTACGCAAGTATCGCGCGGGCCGGCGGCGGGATCCTTTCGACCGTGCGGGCCACTCGCGCCGCATCGGACGAGACGCTGCTGAGCTCTGCCGCAGAGCGGCTCGAGGCGTTGATGAACGAGGGCGTCACCACCGTCGAGATCAAGTCCGGTTATGGGCTCGATGTGCCGACCGAACTGCGCATGCTGCGCATTGCGCGCTCCCTCGGGCGGCAGCTGCCGCTCGGAGTGGTGACCACCTTGCTCGCCGCCCACGCCCTGCCGCCCGACACCGACCGCGCCGCGTATCTGTCTGAGATCACCGGCGAGCTGATCCCGCGAGCCGCGGCCGAGCGGTTAGCCGACGCCGTCGACGGCTTCTGCGAGCACATCGCGTTTACCACGGCGGAGATTCGTGCGGTGTTCCAGGTCGCGCGCGAGCATGGCCTGCCGGTGAAGTTGCATGCCGATCAGCTCTCTGACGGGGGCGGCGCGTCGCTCGCGGCCGAGTTCGAGGCACTGTCCGCCGATCACCTGGAGTGGACCAGCGAGGCGGGCGTCGCCGCGCTGGCGCGCGCGGGCACGGTGGCGGTGCTGCTGCCCGGAGCGTTTCACTTTCTGCGCGAGCGGCAGGTTCCGCCGGTCGCGGCCTTGCGGCGCGCCGGCGTGCCTGTGGCGCTGGCAACGGATTGCAACCCCGGCACCGCGCCGCTGCTGTCGATTCTGACGGCCATGAACATCGGGGCGGTGCAGTTCGGCCTGAGTGTGCAGGAGACGGTGGCCGCGGTGACGCGCGAGGCGGCGCGCGCCCTTGGGCGGCTGAGCGAGATCGGCACGCTCGAGGTCGGCAAGCGGGCGGATCTGGCCATCTGGAACGTCGAGCGGCCGGCCGAGCTGGTCTATTGGCTCGGGCGCAATCCCCTGCATGCGCGCCTTTGGGGCGGCGCATGAGCGGCATCATCCTCAAGCCCGGCCGGGTCACCCTGGCGCAGTGGGCCGGCGTGTACCGCGGAGCGAGCGCCTCGCTCGAGGAGGCCTGCTTCGAGTCCATCGCCCGCGGCGCCGAGGCCGTGACTCGGATCGCGGCGCGCGGCGAGCCGGTCTATGGCATCAACACCGGATTCGGCAAGCTCGCCAGCGTGCGTATCGACGCGCCCGATCTCGCCCGGCTGCAGCGCAACATCGTGTTGTCGCACTGTGCCGGCGTCGGGGATCCTCTGCCGCAGTCCGTGACACGGTTGATGCTGGCATTGAAGATCGCCAACATCTCCCGGGGCGCCTCGGGCGTCCGGCCCGAAACGGTCCGGCGATTGTGCCTCATGCTCGAGCGCGGCCTGCTGCCGGTGGTGCCCGCGCAGGGGTCGGTCGGCGCTTCGGGCGATCTGGCGCCGTTGGCGCATCTGGCCGCGGCGCTGATCGGCGTGGGGGAGATCCAGCTGCCGGGCGGGGAGCGGGTCGCGGCCATCGATGCGCTGCGGCGCGCGGGCCTCGCGCCCCTGACGCTCGCGCCGAAGGAAGGGCTGGCGCTGCTGAACGGCACGCAATTTTCCACGGCCAATGCGCTGGCCGCGTTGTTCGACATCGAGATGGTGTTCCAGTGCGCATTGATCACAGGGGCACTCGCCACCGAGGCGGCAAAAGGCTCCGACACGCCCTTCGATGCGCGCATCCACGCGCTGCGCGGCCATCCCGGACAGATCGAGACCGCCGCGGCGCTGCGCGCCCTCATGGCCGGCTCGGCCATCCGGGCCTCGCACCGGACGGGCGATCCGCGCGTGCAGGACCCCTACTGTCTGCGTTGTCAGCCGCAGGTGATGGGCGCGGCGCTCGATCTGCTGCGCCACACGGCCGGCACGCTCGAGCGCGAAGCAAACGGGGTCTCGGACAACCCGCTGATCTTCCCCGAATCGGACGAGGCGCTCTCCGGCGGGAACTTCCACGCCGAGCCGGTCGCCTTCGCGGCCGACGTGATTGCGCTTGCGGTGTGCGAGATCGGCTCGCTCGCCGAGCGGCGTATCGCGATGCTGGTCGATCCGGCGCTCTCGGGGTTGCCGGCGTTTCTGACTCCCAACCCCGGCCTGAACTCCGGGTTGATGATGCCGCAGGTCACCGCCGCCGCCCTGGTCGCCGAGAACAAGCAGCGCGCCCATCCGGCCAGCGTGGACTCGATTCCGACCTCGGCCAATCAGGAGGATCACGTGTCGATGGCCGCGCATGCGGCGCGGCGTCTGCACCGGATGGTCGCCAATGCGGCGGCGATCATCGGCATAGAGCTGCTGACCGCGGCGCAGGGCTGCGATTTCCACGCGGGACTGCGGTCCAGCGAGGCGCTCGAGGCCGTGCGCGGGCTGGTGCGCGCGCACATTCCTCCGTTGACGGACGACCGCTACCTTCATCCGGACATCGAGGCCGCCGGCGGGCTCGTGACCCGCCGCGAGCTGCTGCGGGCTGTCGCGGGTGTGCCGCTGCCGGCTTTGATATGAGCACGACGGCCAACTGGCTGGAGATCCGCCGCGGCGAGGCTCCCCTGGTGGTCAGTTTCCCGCATACCGGCATCGATCTGCCCGCCACTCTCACGCCGCGCCTCGTCTCGCAGTGGCTGGCGCGCAAGGACACCGACTGGTACGTGGAGCGGCTCTATGCCATGGTCCTCGAACTCGGCGCGACCACCGTGCGTACCGCGATCAGCCGCACCGTGATCGACGTCAACCGCGATCCGTCCGGTGTCTCGTTGTATCCCGGACAGGCTGCCACCGCACTGTGCCCGACCGAGACCTTCGACGGCGAGGCGCTGTACCGCCAGGGTGAGGCGCCGGACGAGGCGGAGATTGCCGAGCGGCGCGCGCAGTTTTTCGAGCCTTATCACGCGGCCCTTGCGCAGGAGGTGGAGCGATTGCGCGAGCGCTGCGGCCGAGTGGTGCTCTACGAGGCGCATTCGATCCGCTCGCGCGTGCCGCGGCTGTTCTGCGGCGAGCTGCCGCACCTGAATCTCGGCACCAACCGCGGCGCCAGTTGCGCGCCGGCGCTCGCGCGCGCGATCGAGCAGGCGTGCGAGGATGCGCGCTTCAGCCGAGTCACCGACGGCCGCTTCGTCGGCGGGTGGACCACGCGCCATTACGGCGCTCCCCGGCGTAACGTGCACGCGGTGCAGATGGAACTCGCCTGCCGTGGCTACCTCGACGAACCGGCCTCGCCCGATCCGGGAAACTGGCCGCCGCCCTTCGAGCCCGAGCGCGCCGCCGCGCTCGGCGCCGTGTTGCGCCGGGTGCTCGCGGCCTGCTCGAACTTCGCTCACAGTGACACGGGAGCCGCCCGATGACCGCAGATTCTCCGATCCACACCCGCGTCGATACCACGCGGGTCATCCGCGCCCCGACCGGCACCCGGTGTACCGCCAAGAGCTGGCTCACCGAGGCGCCGCTGCGCATGCTGATGAACAATCTCGATGCGGCCGTGGGCGAGCGGCCGTCCGAGCTGGTCGTCTACGGCGGCATCGGGCGTGCGGCGCGCAATTGGGAAAGCTATGACGCCATCGTCGCCACGTTGCGGCGGCTCGAGGCGGATCAAACGCTGCTCATCCAGTCCGGCAAGCCGGTCGGCGTGTTCGCCACGCACACGGACGCACCCCGGGTGCTCATCGCCAACTCCAACCTCGTGCCGCGCTGGGCGACCTGGGAGCACTTCAACGAACTCGACCGCAAGGGGCTGATGATGTTCGGTCAGATGACCGCCGGCTCCTGGATCTACATCGGCAGTCAGGGCATCGTACAAGGCACCTATGAGACATTCGCCGAGATGGGCCGCCGCCACTACGGCGGCAACCTCGCCGGCCGATGGCTGCTTACCGCCGGTCTCGGCGGCATGGGCGCAGCGCAGCCGCTCGCGGCGGCGATGGCCGGGGCATCGTCTCTGGCGATCGAGTGCCAGCGCTCGCGCATCGAGATGCGCCTGCGCTCGGGCTATCTCGATCAGGCCGTCGAGCGCCTCGATGATGCGCTCGCGATCATCCGCGGCGCCTGCGAAGCCAGGCGGCCGGTGTCGGTGGGCCTGCTCGGCAACGCCGCCGAGGTGCTCCCGGAGCTGCTCGAGCGCGGCGTGCGGCCCGATCTGCTCACCGACCAGACCTCGGCCCACGATCCGCTGAACGGCTACCTGCCCGCCGGCTGGAGCGTCGAGCATTGGCTGGAGATGCGGGAGCGCGATCCGCAGGCCGTGGTGCGGGCCGCCAAGGCCTCGATGGCCGTTCATGTGCGCGCGATGTTGGCGTTTCATGCCGCCGGCGTGCCGACTGTCGACTACGGCAACAACATCCGGCAGATGGCGCTGGAGGAGGGCGTGCACAACGCATTCGATTTCCCGGGATTCGTTCCGGCCTACATCCGACCACTGTTCTGCCGCGGCATGGGACCGTTTCGTTGGGCGGCGCTCTCGGGCAATCCCGAGGACATCTATAAAACCGATGCCAAGGTGAAGGAGCTGCTGCCGCAGGATACACATCTGCATCACTGGCTCGACATGGCGCGCGAACGGATCCGCTTCCAGGGCCTGCCGGCGCGGATCTGTTGGGTAGGCCTCGGCGATCGGCATCGGCTGGGACTGGCGTTCAACGACATGGTCGCGCGCGGGGAGCTCGAGGCGCCGGTGGTCATCGGCCGCGATCATCTCGACTCCGGCTCGGTCGCCTCGCCCAATCGCGAGACCGAAGCGATGCGCGACGGTTCGGACGCGGTGTCCGACTGGCCGCTGCTCAATGCGCTGCTCAACACCGCCTCCGGGGCGACCTGGGTTTCGTTTCACCACGGCGGCGGCGTCGGGATGGGCTTTGCGCAGCATGCCGGTCTGGTCATCGTCTGCGACGGCACGGCGGCGGCAGCGCGGCGCATTGCGCGGGTGCTCTGGAACGATCCGGCCAGCGGAGTGATGCGCCATGCCGATGCCGGCTATCCCGAGGCCATCGCCTGCGCGCGCGCGCAAGGGCTCGACTTGCCCGGCATCCTCGGCGTGCGATCCGAGCGGGCGGCCGCGGGATGACATATCGCGCCGCGGTTGCGACATAAAGAGCATTCGCCGCAGCGCTCAAGCTGCGTTATGTACGCATGCGGCCGCGGTCTATACGTCCTGAGAATTGCGCCTCGAAGCAGTGCTTGACTCGCAGCGTTCCTGCCTCGAAACTTCGCGGTGTGATAAGGGCAAACCCGTCGAAAGACGGGGACGCAAAGCCACCGGTCTTCGGGACGATCCCATGACGGCGGGGCTGCCACGATCGCGCGACAGGCGCATCGCTCGCTTCTCCCGCATGTGCTGAATCACCGTCGCGCCGGGGCGTTCAACCGAGCGTCCAAGAGACATGACACCAGCGGAAAATCTGGCGCCGCTTCCGACGAACGGCGCCGCATCATCGGTGGAGTCCGCCGCCGAGGCGGGCCCGTTCGTGATCAATCTGTGCTCCTCCAGCACGCCCATGGCGCTGCCGCGCGCGGACATGCCCGAACTCAGCCGGTTCAATTTCTTCGTGAGCCGCCGCTTCGAAGAAGGGCGTGAGCGCTTCCGGCTGCACATGGGGTTCTTCGCGACGCAGGCCGAGGCGGAAAGCTGGCTGGGCCTGGTGCGCGAGGTCTACCCCGGCGCCTGGGCGGGCGAAGCACCCGGGAAGAAGCTGCGGGCCCGGGCCGTAGCCGCCGCCGAGGCTCAGGCGGCGGAGGCGGCAGGCCCGCGACCACCGGCGCCCGAGGTGGAGCCTGCGATGGAAATCGAGCTGGCGGCGGAAGTCGCGCCGGCTCCGCCGGCGCAGACGCGCGCCGCCGCGCCGGGAGCCGACGCGACTGCGGCCGTGCCGACGTTGCGACCTGCGGCAGGTTCCCCTGCCGCGCCGCCGGTTGCGGCGAAGCAGGCCGCCGTAACGGTACCGGAGGCAGGCTTCAAACCGCGCGCGAGCGCCGCGGCCGAGCGTTCGGGAATCGCCGCCCTCGCGCCGCCGACCCGGGCGAAGACCACGGTGGCCCGCGCCGCGAAGGCGCCGACGGCGTTGGCCGGCTCGAACATCAAGGAAGTTCTCGCCGCGCTCGATCAGCCGACCGTCACGAGGAGCGCGCCGCGCCCGCTGCCCATGCCGTCACCCCCCGGTGTGCCGCTGACCGATGCGCAGGCGCTGCAGTGTCTGGAGGGTCGTACGTCGGAGTCGGCCAAGCCCGCGGCGTTCGCGGTGCAACTGCAATGGTCGGTCCAGCCGATCAGCGTCGAGAAGCTGCCGCCGCTGGCCATATTCAGCGCGTACAGTCTCTACTGCGTCGAGGGGAGCCGCGAGGGCCGCAAGTGGTTCGGGCTGCGGCTCGGATTCTTCAACGATCCGATCTCGGCCAAGCAGGTTGCCGCATACGTTCGCTCCGAGTTCGTCTCGGCCGCCGTGGTCCCGGTCAGCGCAGAGGAGCGCCGGCGCGTGAGCGGCGACTCGAACACGGTCCCGTTGCGCGCGGCCGCAACGAAGCGCCAGCGCGCTGACAACGAATTCAAGCTGTTCGACGCCGATGCGCCGGTGCCGAGTGAGACTGAGCCGGCGGCCGAATCGCAAAGACCCAAGGCCCCGGTGCGCGAGCTGCGGCCGATACCCCCGCAGAAGCGATCTGCGGGCAACACTCAAGTGCATGCGCGCGAGCGGCGCGGTCCCAAGACGCTGGAAGAGACGCTCGAGATCCTCGGTGCGAATGAGCTGACGATTGACGAGGGACGAGACGGCGCGATCGACGGCCGCGCTGGTGCACTGGCGCGCAAGTCGGAGAAAAGCACGCCGTTCACCCGGCTGCTCGAGCGGCTGGGCGAGCGAGTCAGAAAGAACTGACGGTCGTCGGCTGCGGCGCGCTCGATCGCTCAGCGGCGTTTCGCGCACGCACGGGTACGCGCGGCTTGCGCCTTGGCGCGGCATCGTCCGTGCGCCGGCCGTTGCGGCATTCTCACCCGCAGCTCACTGGAACAGCTTTTCGAGCGCCGCGCGCGCGTGTTCCACCGCGGCCGTGTTGGGCGCGGTGTACGCGCCGGGCCGCGGCTTGAAGAAATCGCAGAAGTTGGCCCGGTCCTTTTCCCGCACTTCCTCGGCCGTGGGTTCCCGGCAATGCTTGGCGACGGACGTGTCGTACTCGACACACATCCGGCATACGTGCAGCTCCGCCCGGCAGCTCGGGCATTCCTCCAGACGGCGCAGCGGCAGCGTCAGCGCCGCGAGCGATGCCCCGCATTTCCAGCAGACCAGATCGTGGGCCATGGCGCCACTTTACCTCAGGCGCGCGCGCAGCGCTGCGCGAGGAATGCCGCGAGCACCCGGCCGGTGTGCGAGCGCCTGGCGCTGCGCGCCACCGCCGCCGGCGCTCCCTGGGCCACCACCCGACCGCCGCTCTCGCCGGCCTCCGGTCCCATGTCGATGATCCAATCCGCCTCGGCCATGATGTCCAGGTTGTGCTCCACGAGCACCGCGGTGTTGCCGGCGTCGACGAGGCGGTGCAAGACATGGATCAGCTTCTCGACGTCCGCCATGTGCAGACCGACCGTCGGCTCGTCGAGAACGTAGAGGGTGTGCCGCATCGTCGGACGCGGTCCCGCGGCGGGCGGATCGCGGACCTTGGCCAGCTCGGTCACGAGCTTGATGCGTTGTGCCTCGCCGCCCGAGAGCGTCGGACTTTGCTGGCCGAGGGTCAGATAGCCCAGACCGACGTCCTGCAGCAGCTTCAACGCATGATGAATGCGTGCATGAGCCGCGAAAAAGGGTACCGCCTCATCGACGTTCATCGCCAGCACGTCGCCGATGTTCCGGCCGCGCCAGAGCACCGCAAGCGTCTCGGGGTTGAAGCGCCGCCCGCCGCACACATCGCAGAGTACCTTCACCTCGGGCAGGAAGCTCATCTCGATGGTCTTGATTCCCTGGCCCTCGCACGCATCGCAGCGCCCGCCGGCGGTGTTGAAGGAGAAGCGGCTGGCCGTGTAGCCGCGCAGCCGTGCTTCGCTGGTGGTCGCGAAGATCCGCCGGATGTCGTCCCAGAACCCGATATACGTCGCCGGACACGACCGTGGTGTCTTGCCGATGGGTGTCTGGTCCACCTCGAGGACCCGGTCGAGGTGCTCCAGGCCGCGCAGGGCGCGGCAGCCGATGAGGTCGGCTGCGCTGCGCCGGCCCGCGCCGCCGCGGCTCTTGCGCTGCATGTCCTGGGCAGCCCCGAGCAGCCGGCGCAGATTCGTGTACAGGACATCGCGGGCGACGGTCGATTTGCCGGAGCCCGATACACCCGTGACGACCACCAGCCGGCCGAGTGGAATGCGCACATCGGCGCGCACGTTGTGCAGCGCGATTTTCTCCAGGGTCAGATGCGGGGAGCCGCGCCGTGTGCTGCGGCGGGGCTCGGCCGGGTGGTGCAAGGGATGGCGCAGGAAACGTCCGGTGATGGAGCGCGGATTGCGCATCAGGTCCCGCACCGTCCCCTCGCCCACGATCTGCCCGCCGAGCACACCGGCGCCCGGACCGAGGTCGAGCACGTGATCGGCGCGGCGAATCGTATCTTCGTCGTGCTCGACCACCACCAGGGTGTTGTGATGGCTCGAGAGCTCGGTGAGCGAGTCGAGCAGGACGGCGTTGTCGCGCGGATGCAGGCCGATGGTCGGTTCGTCCAATACGTAACACACGCCCTGCAGGTTCGAGCCGAGTTGTGCGGCGAGGCGGATACGCTGCGCCTCGCCTCCGGAGAGCGTGGGGGCGGAGCGCTCGAGCTGCAGGTAGCCGAGACCGACCCGCTCGAGAAAGGCGAGCCGGGAGCGGATCTCGGCAAGCACGTCGCGACCGATCTGCCGCTCGCGTCCCGAGAGCTTCAGCTGCGCGAAGAACTCGGCGGTGCGCCGCACCGGCTCCGCGGTGAGTTCGGCGATGGAGCGGTCGCGAAAGCGCACGTTGAGCGCGACGGGATTGAGCCGCCGGCCCCGACAGGCCGGACAGACCGGCGGCTCGGCCGCGAGCCACTCGTTCCATCCGTGCTCTTCGCCGGTCTGCTCGGCGTCGAATCCCGGCAATGCGACGCCGGTGCCGTAGCAGCTCTCGCACCAGCCGTGTTTGGAGTTGAACGAGAACAGGCGGGGATCCGGCTCGGCGAAGCTGCGTCCGCAGTTCGGACAGGCTCGCCTGGTCGAGAAAACCGTTACGCGCGCCGCGCCCGGCGCCAGCACGTGCACCACACCCTTGCCGAAATCCAGGGCGCGCGCGAGCGCATCATGCAGCTGTGTGTCGGTGCGCGCGCTGACGTCGATATCGGCCACGGGCAGCTCGATGGTGTGTTCCTTGAAGCGTGACAGTCGCGGCCAGTGCGCTGTCGGCAGAGTGATGCCATCGACGCGCAGGGCTTTGAAACCCTTCTTGTGAGCCCATTTGGCGAGGTCGGTGTAGTAGCCCTTGCGCGCCAGGACCAGCGGCGCGAGCAGCCCGATGCGCTTGCCGCGATAGGTGCGCAGCAGGCGCGCCGCGATCGAGGCGAGGCTCTGCGGCTCGATCGGCACGTTGCAGTCGGGGCAATACTGACTGCCGAGCTTCACGTACAGAAGCCGCAGAAAATGATAGATCTCCGTCAGCGTCGCCACCGTGCTCTTGCGTCCGCCGCGGCTGGTGCGCTGCTCGATCGCCACGGTAGGCGGTATGCCGAAGATCGCATCCACATCGGGCCGAGCCGCCGGCTGGACGAACTGGCGCGCGTAAGCGTTCAGAGACTCCAGGTAGCGCCGTTGTCCTTCATTGAACAGGATGTCGAAGGCGAGCGTCGATTTTCCCGATCCCGACACACCGGTAATGACCGTGAACCGGTTGCGCGGGATGCGCGCGTCGATGCTTTTGAGATTGTGCTCGCGGGCGTTGTGAATGACGATGTCATGCCGGGCGTCGCCCACGATCGCGCCGTAGTGCGGGGTCGGCTCGGCGACCGCCGCGGTTTCGGCGGCCGGCTCGCCGGTGAGGACCCGCTCGTAGTCGATGAGCGCCCGTCCAGTGTGCGACTGCGCGTTGCGGCGCACGTCGGCCGGCGTTCCGGCGCACACCACCTGGCCGCCCGCCTCGCCCCCTTCGGGCCCGAGATCGATGATCCAGTCGCAGGCGCGGATCACGTCGAGGTTGTGCTCGATGACCAGCAGCGAGTGGCCCGCGGCGAGCAGTTTGCGAAACGCGCCGAGCAGTCGGGTGACGTCCTGGAAGTGCAGCCCCGTGGTCGGCTCGTCGAACAGAAAGAGCTTGCCCTTGTGCGTGATGCTCGAGAGCACGGAGCCGGCCTGCGCGAGGTGCCCCGCGAGCTTCAGCCGCTGCGCTTCGCCGCCGGAGAGGGTCGGTACCGGCTGCCCGAGCGTGACATACTCCAGGCCGACGTCGGCCAGCGGCGCGAGACGCTGGCACACCTCGCGGGAGTCGCTGAAGAACGCCAGCGCCCCGGTAATGGTCATCTCCAGCACCTCGGCGATGTTCGCGCGACGTCCGTCGGCACCTTCGCGGCGAATGTCCAGCACCTCGTCGCGATAGCGACGTCCGTTGCAGTCCGGACAGCGCAGATATACATCCGAGAGGAACTGCATCTCGACGTGCTCGAAGCCGTTGCCGTTGCAGGTCGGGCAGTGCCCGGTGCCCGAGTTGAAGCTGAACGTGCCGGCGGTGTATTTGCGCTCGGTTGCCGCCGGCTCGGCGGCGAACAGCGAGCGGATGGCGTCGAAGGCGCCGACGTAGCTGGCGGGGTTGGATCGTGTGGTGCGGCCGATCGGGCTCTGATCGACCATCACCACGTCATCGATGAGCTCGGCGCCCGCGAGTGCCGTGAATGCGCCGGGCGCTTCGGTCGGCTTGCCGTGGTACTTCAGCAGCGCGGGGTAGAGAACGTCCTCGATGAGTGTCGACTTGCCCGAACCGGATACTCCCGTCACACAGACCAAGCGCTTCAGCGGGATACGCGCATCGATGCTCTTGAGGTTGTGTTGTGTGACGCCGCGCAGCTCCAACCAGCGATTCGAGCGAGCCTCGGCCACGACTTCCCCGTGGGGCACGGCGGAGGCTGCGCCGCGGACCCGCTCAGCGCGCGATGCCGACTTTGCCAGGGCTGCGGGCGGGCGCCTGGACGTCTCCCCTCGGGTATCCGCTCCGCTCCGTTCTCCGATGGCCGCCCGCTCGCTGCCGGCGTGGCGTCTGCCGCTCAGGTATTGCCCGGTGAGCGAGTGTGCGCTGCGGCGGATCTCGCGCGGCGTGCCGAAGAAGACGATGTCGCCGCCGCGCTCGCCGGCGCCCGGCCCGAGATCGAGAATCCGGTCGGCTTCCAGCATGATCTGCGGATCGTGCTCCACCACCAGCAATGAATTGCCGGCATCCCGCAGGCGCTTCATCACCGTGATCACCCGCTGCATGTCGCGCGGGTGCAATCCGATGGAGGGCTCGTCGAGCACGAACAGAGTGTTGACCAGCGAGGTGCCGAGCGCGGTGGTCAGGTTGATGCGCTGGACCTCGCCGCCGGAGAGCGTGCGCGACTGGCGGTCGAGCGTCAGATACCCCAGACCGACGTCGGCGAGGTAGCCGAAGCGTGCGCGCACCTGGCCGAGCAGCAGCTCGGTGGCTTCATCGAGCGGCTTCGGGAGGTGCAACCGCTCGAAAAACTCGCGTGCGCGCGCCACCGGCAGCAGCATCAGGTCGTGGATGGACAGGCCCGGCAGACGCTGCAGCACCTCGTCGCTCCACTCTGCGCCGCGCGGCCGGAAGGGCGGGGCGGCCCCAAGCGCCGCACGGGCCGACTCGTGATCGCCCACGCGCCACAGCAGACCCTGGGTCTTCAGGCGCGCGCCGCCGCACGTCTCGCATGGAGTATAGGCGCGGTAGCGCGAGAGCAGCACGCGCACGTGCATCTTGTATGAGCGGCTCTCGAGCCAGGCGAAGAACCGCTGAGCGCCGTACCACACGCCCTTGTTCCACGCGCCTTCGCCCTCGATGACCCAGCGACGCTGCTCGGCGGACAGCTCGCGCCATGGCGTGTCGAGCGGCACGCCGCGCTTGCGCGCGAACTTCTCCAGATCCTCCTGACATTCGCGATAGGACTGAGTTTGCCAAGGCCTGACCGCGCCGCCGCGCAATGTCTTGGCGTCGTCCGGCACCACCAGCCCATAGTCGATGCCGATGACGCGCCCGAACCCGCGGCAGGTCTCGCAGGCGCCGAGCGGAGAGTTGAACGAGAACAGGCTCGGGGTGGGCTCCTGGTAGGAGAGATCGCACTCGGCGCAGTGCAGGCCGCTCGAGTAGCGCCAGATCGCCAGGGTGTTGGGCGGATCGCTCTCGTCGGTCACGCGGATGTTCACCTTGCCCCGCCCCACACGCAGTGCCGCTTCGAGCGCCTCCATGATGCGGCTGCGCTCGGCGCGAGCGGCGCGGAAGCGGTCCTGAACGACTTCGAGGGCGATCTCCGGCTCGGGCGTGGACTTGCGCCGCCGCCGGGCCGGCTGCCGGCGCGGCGCGGCGCGGTCGACCGGGCGCTCGATGAAGCGGGTATAGCCCTGCTTCTCCAGCAGTGCGCGGACCTCGCTTTCCTGGAAGTTGGCCGGTACGGTGACCGGGAACGTCACCATCAGCCGCGGATCGCCGGCCGCCGCCGCTCGTGCGACGAGGTCCGCGTGGATGGTGTCGGCGCTGTCGCGGCGCACCGGCTGGCCGCACCGCTGACAATGGAGCGTCGCGGTGCGCGCGAACAGCAGCTTCAGATGATCGTTGAGCTCGGTCATCGTGCCGACCGTGGAGCGTGAGGTGCGCACCGGGTTGGTCTGATCGATGGCAATGGCCGGGGGAATCCCCGTGATCGCATCGACCTGCGGCTTGTCCATGCGATCGAGGAACTGGCGCGCATAGGGCGAGAACGTCTCGACGTATCGGCGTTGGCCCTCGGCGTAGAGCGTATCGAAGACGAGCGAGGACTTGCCCGAGCCCGAGACGCCCGTCACGACGATCAGCTCGTTGAGCGGCAGGTCGAGATCGAGGTTCTTCAGGTTGTTCTGGCGTGCGCCGCGTACGCGGATGACGTCTCGAGGAGCGTCGGTCATTCCCTCAATCCTGCGACGATTCAACTCAGGGAGTACCGCGCGTCAATAGCGCGCGGTTCTTCGTGATTCTACCGGAAAGCACATCCCGGGGGCGGTATACGCCAATCGCGCAGGCGGAATGATTCGTACAGCACGCGGAGTTCCCGGGTACTGTACGGGTGCCCGCGCGGATCGCCTCGCGCCACTGTCGTTGCAGGACACCCCCGGCCCGGTCAAGCGTCCGCGAAACCGCACAACGGCCATGAGGATTGCGCAGATGGCGCAAGCGCCCACCGACGGGCATCATGGCGTCGTGACGCACCATCATCTCCTGCCGCACCCGCGGGTTCCGCGCGGACCCGTCGAGTCGATCACGGCTCGGGTGTTTGCGGTCCCACCGCAGGCCCTGATCCTGCAGTTCCTGCTGCGGGGCGACTTGCATCGTGTCCGCGTGCCAGCCGAGGCCGACGGTGCGCGGGCCGATGCGCTGTGGCGGCATACCTGCTTCGAGGCCTTCGTTCGCCGCGCTGACGATCCGGGGTACCTGGAGCTGAACTTCGCACCGTCAGGCCGTTGGCAGGCATATCAGTTCGCCGCATATCGTGACGGCATGATGCCGGCGGACCTGCCGCAGCCGGTGTCGATCACCATCGGCCAGCGTGAACGGGCGCAGGCGGCAGCCGCGGCCCCTGCCGCGCAAGAGGACGCGCTGGCGCTCGAGGCGCTGGTTCATCTGCCCGTCCCCGGTGCGCAGGCGGGACGGGAGCTTCGCCTGGCCTTGAGCGCGATAGTGGAGGACGAAACGGGGACTCTGTCATATTGGGCTCTTCGGCATGGGTCGGGGCGGCCGGATTTTCACCACCCGGACGCCTTCGTCCTGACATTGCATTGGAGGTGAACGTGTCCGTTGCCCGGCAGCGCTTGCGAGTTCGTGCATGAAATTCGGCATCGATCGTCTGCTTACTGAACCGGCGCTGCGCGCCCCCCTGGCGGGCCGCAGGGTGGCGCTGCTGGCGCACCCGGCCTCGGTCACTCGGGGGCTGACGCACAGCCTCGACGCGCTGGCCGCGCTGGGTGATGTGCGTCTGAGCGCAGCCTTCGGCCCCCAGCACGGGCTGCGCGGGGACAAACAGGACAACATGATGGAGTCGCCCGACTTCACCGATCCCGTGCATGGGATCCCGGTGTTCAGTCTGTACGGTGACGTGCGCCGTCCTACCGCGCAGATGATGGACACCTTCGACGTGCTGCTGGTCGATCTGCAGGATCTCGGCTGCCGTGTCTACACGTTCGTGACGACACTGCGCTACGTATTGGAGGCATGTGCGCATCACCACAAGAGCATCTGGGTGCTCGATCGGCCCAATCCGATCGGGCGGCCGGTCGAGGGCCTGCGCCTGCAGCCGGGCTGCGAGAGCTTCGTGGGCGCCGCGCCCATGCCGATGCGCCACGGGATGACGCTCGGGGAACTCGCGCGCTGGTTCGTGCACATTCTGCAGCTCGACGTGGACTGTCAGGTCGTCGCCCTCGAGGGATGGAATCCGCACGCGCCGCCCGGCCACGGCTGGCCGCTCGGACAGCGCACCTGGATCAACCCCAGTCCCAACGCGCCCAACGTGTTCATGGCACGCTGCTACCCCGGCACCGTGATGATCGAGGGGACATCGCTGTCGGAGGGGCGCGGCACGACCCGGCCGCTCGAGCTGTTCGGCGCCCCGGACTTGGACGCCTCGGCGCTGCTGGCCGCGATGCATGCCCTGGCGCCGGCGTGGCTCGCCGGCTGCCGGCTGCGGCGGTGCTGGTTCGAGCCCACGTTCCAGAAGCACGGCGGTACGCTGTGCTCGGGGCTGCAGCTGCACGTCGAGGATCCCTCCCACTACGAGCATCCGGCGTTCAGACCCTGGCGGCTGGTGGCGCTCGCCTTCAAGGCGCTGCGGCAGCTGCGGCCGGACTATCCGTTGTGGCGCGACTTTCCCTATGAGTACGAGCGCGAGCGGCTGGCCATCGACGTGATCAACGGCGGCGAGGTGCTGCGGCGCTGGGTGGACGATCCGGCGGCCGCGGTGAGCGATCTCGATATGTTGGCGGCCGCGGACGAAGCCGCGTGGCAGGACGAGCGGCGCGCGTTCTTGATATACTGACCTGCGATCCACGGCTGGCGTAGCTCACGCTCCGGCTGCTGCCCGCTCTCCGTTGTCCGACTGGCCCGCACGCGCGGCCGCTTGAGGCCGCCGCCGGGCGCCGGATTCCACAGAACATGCAGACCGCACGCGACATCACGGGTTATCGCCAGCACTGGGCCGCGTGTTTCGGCACTGCGCCTTTCCTGCCCATGACGCGCGCGGAGATGGACGCGCTCGGCTGGGACAGCTGCGACATCATCCTGGTGACGGGCGATGCGTACGTGGACCTGCCGAGTTTCGGCATGGCCATCATCGGGCGCGTGCTGGAGGGGCAGGGCTTTCGCGTCGGGATCATCGCGCAGCCCGACTGGCACAGCGCGACGCCGTTCGCCGCGCTCGGCCGGCCCAACCTGTTCTTCGGCATCACCGCCGGCAATATGGACTCGATGGTGAACCGGTACACGGCGGATCGGCGGGTGCGCAGCGATGATGCGTACACGCCGGAGGGTGTGGGGGGAGGCCGCCCGGACCGCTCGGTGATCGTGTATGCCCAGCGCGTGCGCGAGGTGTTCAAGGACGTGCCCGTCATCATCGGTGGAATCGAAGCGTCGCTGCGGCGCATTGCGCATTTCGATTACTGGTCGGAGAAAGTCCGCCGCTCCGTGCTGCTGGACGCCAAGGCGGATCTGCTCGTGTACGGCAACGGCGAGCGGCAGGTCTGCGCGATCGCCCATCGCCTGGCGGCGGGCGAGCCGATTCACGAACTGACCGACATCCGGGGCACGGCGTTCGTGCGCAGATCCGTGCCGTCGGGGTGGATCGAGATCGACTCGACCCATCTCGATGCGCCGGGCCCCCTCGAGCCGCACCCCGATCCCTACGCCATGTCAGAGCAGCGCCCGTCCGAGGCGGGCGCCGCGGCGCCGGGCGCGTCCGCCGAGACCGTCGTGCGTTTCGTGCGCCGCGTCAAGAACGCCGACCGGGCACGCAGCGTCGTCCGGATGCCCTCGTACGAGCAAGTGGCGGATGATCCGGTGTTGTACGCGCATGCCTCGCGCATCCTGCATCTGGAGTCGAATCCGGGCAACGCGCGGGCCCTGGTGCAGCGGCACGGCGACCTCGACGTGTGGCTCAATCCGCCGCCGATTCCGCTCACCACCGCGGAGCTAGACTGGGTGTATGAGCGTCCCTACCAGCGCACACCGCACCCGCGCTACGGCGCGGCCAACATCCCGGCCTACAAGATGATCCGTTTTTCGGTGGCGATCCAACGCGGCTGCTTCGGCGGCTGCTCGTTCTGCTCGATCACCGAGCACGAAGGACGCATCATCCAGAGCCGCTCCGAGCAGTCGGTGGTACGCGAAGTCGAGGCGATCCGTGACCAGGTGCCCGGTTTCACCGGTGTGATCTCGGACCTCGGCGGACCGACCGCCAACATGTACCGTCTGGCGTGCCGCAGTCGCGAGATCGAGAGCGCATGCCGGCGGCCCTCGTGTGTCTACCCGGGGATCTGCCCGAACCTCGACACCGATCACGCGCCGCTCATCCGCTTGTATCGCAGCGTGCGTGCGCTGCCCGGCATTCGCAAGGTGCTGATTGCCTCCGGTGTCCGTTACGACCTTGCGGTCGAGTCGCCCGAGTACGTCAAGGAGCTCGCGCAGCATCACACCGGCGGGTACCTCAAGATCGCCCCGGAGGCGATTTCCGAGGAGCCGCTGTCGCTGATGATGAAGCCCGGCATCGGCGCATACGACCGCTTCAAGGCACTGTTCGATCGTTACTCGCGCGAGGCGGGCAAGGAGCAATACCTCATCCCGTACTTCATTGCCGCCCACCCCGGCACCCGCGACGAGGACATGCTGGAACTCGCGCTGTGGCTGAAACGCAATGGCTTCCGTGCCGATCAGGTGCAGGCGTTCCTGCCCGCGCCGATGGCGAGCGCCACCGCCATGTATCATTCGGGCAAGAATCCGCTGCGGCGCGTGCGCCGCAGCGGCGGGGACGTGCACGTCCCGAAAGGGCTGAAGGTACGGCGGCTGCACAAGGCCTTCCTGCGCTACCATGATCCCAACAACTGGCCGCTGCTGCGCGAAGCACTGCGGCGCATGGGGCGGGCCGATCTGATCGGCAGCGGCGCCGGTCAGCTCGTACCGGCGTACCAGCCGGCGGGGACGGGCGGGAACTCTCGCGCCAGGAATTCTCATGTTGGGTCGCACCGGGTGCCGACCGGCCGCCGGGGTCCACGCCGCGCCGCCTCCTTCCGTACCCAACACACGGGCTTGCCGCGCAATCCGCGCCGATGAGCCTCTCGTGCGGCCGCGCACGCCGTGGCGGAGGCGTCGCGCCGGGCCGGCGACCCAGTCCCGCACGGCGTGTACGGGCAAGAGACGAAACGACAACGGCACTGGAGCACCCATGACCGATACCGCGTTGACCCTGCGGGCGGCGGCCGCAACCGATGCGCCGGCGCTCGCGCAACTGACCGAGGAACTCGGCTACCGAGCCGATGCTGAGATCCTGCGCCAGCGTCTGGCATTGCTGGCCGAGCGGCCCGATCACGCCGTCTTCGTCGCCGAGCGTGGCGGTACGCCGTCGGAGCCGATAAGCGGGTTGGCCGGTTGGATCCACGTCGGCCGGGTGATTTCGCTCGAGGGCGGCCCGGCCGCCGAGATTCTGGGTCTGGTCGTCGGAGCGCTCGTCCGCCGTGCCGGCGTGGGCCGGCAGCTGGTGCAGCGCGCGGAGCGCTGGGCTCGGGGACACGGTCTGGAGCGGATCGTGGTGCGTTCGAATGCCTTGCGTACGGAGGCGCATTTTTTCTACCCCGCGCTCGATTACGTTCTCGCCAAGACGCAGCGGGTGTACGTCAAGCCGCTCGAACGGTAGGTCGCCGACTGCGGTGCGTCCGGTGCGCTGCGCGCAGTCGGGTGCCTCTGCGCATATCGGTGATGGACGCAAGTTGCCCGGTCGCGGCGCAAGAGGATAATGAATCTCCGTATGAAAGCGTTGCTGCCCGCGCTGATGCTGGGGCTCGCCGGAGGGCTCGCGACGGCTCGGGCCGCGGCGCCGGCCGCTCCGGCGGCCCCCTCGCGCGTGGCGATCGGGCTCGATCTGAGCGGGGCCATCGGACCGGCGAGCGCGCGATACGTCGTGCACGGCCTGCACACGGCGGCCCGGCGAGGCAGCCCCTTCGTCATTCTGGAAATCGACACCCCCGGGGGTCTCGAGACGTCCATGCGCGAGATCGTCAAGGCCATCCTCGCCGCTCCCATGCCCGTGGTGGGCTACGTCGCGCCCTCCGGAGCGCGCGCTGCGAGCGCGGGCACCTACATTCTCTACGCCTGTCCCATCGCGGCGATGGCCCCGGCCACGAACCTCGGGGCGGCCACGCCGGTGAGCCTGGGCGGCTCGACGCCGGCCCCGCCGACGGGCAAGGGCCGCGCGAGCGGGCCGCCGATGAGCGCCGAGCAGCGCAAGATTCTCAACGACTCGGTGGCTTACATCCGCTCGCTGGCCGAGCTGCGCGGGCGCAACGTCCAGTGGGCCGAGCAGGCGGTGCGGGGCGCGGCGAGCCTGCCGGACGAGGATGCGCTGCGCGCGCACGTCGTGAACCTGATCGCCCCCGATCTGGCGAGCCTGCTGCGGCAGTTGAACGGCCGCGTGGTGACCGTGCGCGGGCACACCGAAACGCTCGACACCACGGGCATGACCGTAGTGTGGTTGCGGCCGGGATGGCGGACGCGCGTGCTCGCGGTCATCACCAATCCGATGATCGCCTACGGACTGCTGCTGATCGGCATCTGGGGGCTGATCTTCGAGGGCTTCCATCCCGGCGGCGTGCTGCCCGGGGTCGTCGGCGTGATTTCGCTGCTGGTGGCGCTGTTCGCCTTGCAGCTGCTGCCGACGGATTTCGCGGGGCTGGCGCTGATCGCGGTGGGCTCTGCGATGATGGCGGGGGAGTTTTTCTTGCCGACCTACGGCTCGCTCGGGCTGGGCGGTCTCATCGGGTTCGTCGTCGGCTCACTGATTCTGTTCGATGCGGGAGGGGCGGGTATGTCCATCAGCCGCGCCTTGATCGGCGCGATCGCAACCGTCGGGGGACTGGTCGTCCTCGGCATCGTGTATCTTGCCACGCGCGCGCTGCGCCGGCCGCAGGCGATCGGCGTGCAGGCCATGCTGGGCGGCACCGTGCAGGCGGAGGAGGACATCAGCGGCGGCGGCCGGGGCCGGGTGCGCTACGGCGGCGAGCTCTGGAATGCCGTCGCCGCATCGTCCCTGCAGCGCGGCCAGCGCGCGCGCATCGTGAAGGTCGAGGGTCTGCAGTTGTGGGTCGAGCCGCTCTGAGGCGCGACATTGCCGGGAGAGTCCCATGCCAATCTTTCTGATCGTCGTCGTCGCACTGATCGCGCTGCTCGTGATCAGCTCGGTCCGGGTCCTGAACGAATACGAGCGGGCCGTCATGTTCACGCTCGGGCGCTTCACCGGCGTGCGCGGACCGGGCCTGATCATCCTGTGGCCCGTGATCCAGCGCATGAGCAAGGTGGACCTGCGGGTCATCGTGCTCAACATCCCCAAGCAGGACGTCATCACCCGCGACAACGTGTCGGTGAAGGTGAACGCCGTGGTGTACTTCCGGATCGTCGATGCGAGCAAGGCCATCATCCAGGTCGCCAATGCCTGGGACGCCACCAGCCAGGTTGCACAGACCACGCTGCGCTCGGTGCTCGGCCAGCACGAGATGGACGAGCTGCTCTCGCAGCGCGACAAGATGAACGCCGACATCCAGCGCATTCTCGACGAGAACACCGAGGCCTGGGGCGTCAAGGTCACCAGCGTGGAGCTGAAGGACATCGATCTCGACGACAACATGGTGCGGGCGATGGCCCGCCAAGCCGAGGCCGAGCGCAACCGGCGCGCCAAGGTCATCAATGCCCAGGGTGAGCAGCAGGCCGCGCAGACCCTGGTCGAGGCGGCCAATGCGCTGTCGCAGAATTCGAGCGCGATGCAGCTGCGCTTCCTGGAGACCCTCGCCGACATCGCGCACGACAAATCGCAGCTGATCATCTTTCCGCTGCCGCTCGATCTGATCGCGCCGCTGCTGCGCCGCGGCGGTACGCCGGGCCAGGGCTGATCGGGATGGCGGCGGGCGGGTCGCTCGGGCGCGGACCGCTCGCGCTCGGCGCGGTGCTGCTGGCTCTGGCGACCATTGCCGGCGCGGTGGGGGCCCATGCGCTGCCGCACGACTGGCCCGCCCTGCGGGTGCACGTGTACGACGTCGCGGTGCGCTACCAGTTCTATCAGTCGCTGGGACTGCTCGGCATGGGCTTGTGGCTGAACAGCCGCGCGCTTGCCGGGCTGCCGGCGCCGATGATGCCGGCGATGCAGCAGGGTCGGACATCGGCGAGGGTGCTGTTCGTCGGGATCGTGCTGTTCTGCGGAAGCCTTTACGCGCTGTGTCTGGGTGCACCGCGCTGGGTGGGCGTGCTGACACCGCTCGGCGGCTCGCTGATGATCGCCGCCTGGGTGTGGTTCGCGCTCGGCATCTGGCGCAGCTGAACGGCGCTGGCTGTGGATCGCTCGGGTCTGCCCATCGACACGGCGTTGCCGGCGCTGCGCGCGGCGCTCGCGCTGCGTGATTCCGCCGTCCTGAGCGCTCCGCCCGGCGCGGGCAAGAGCACCGTGGTGCCGCTGGTCCTGCTGCAGGAGGCGTGGGCCCGGGGCAAACGCATCCTCATGTTGGAGCCGCGGCGCCTGGCGGCGCGTGCGGTCGCGCAGCGCATGGCCCATACGCTCGATGAGCCGGTCGGCCGTACCGTCGGCTATCGCATGCGCCGCGATACGCTCGTGTCCCGGCACACGCGGATCGAGGTGGTCACGGAAGGCGTGTTGACGCGCATGCTGCAAAGCGATCCGGCGCTCGAGGGCGTTGCGGCGGTGATCTTCGATGAGTTCCATGAGCGGAGCCTGCAAGCCGATCTGGGACTGGCGCTTGCGCTCGATGCGCGCGCGACGCTCGCTCCCGAGCTGAGGATTCTGGTGATGTCGGCCACTCTCGAGGCCGAAAGCGTGGCCGCGCTGCTCGGCGCCGCGCCGCTCGTCGTTGCGCACGGCCGATCCTTTCCGGTCGAGACTCGCTATGTCGGCGAGGGTGCCCCGCCGCTGCCGCAACCGGCACGGCAGGCGCAGGGGGTCGAGCGCACCCTGGCGCGGGTCATCCTGCGGGCGCTGCGCGAGGCGCAGGGTGATGTTCTGGTGTTCCTGCCCGGCGCCGCAGAGATCCGCCAGGTGGGCACGCTGCTTGAGAGTGCCGGTGTCGCAGCCCGCATCCTGCCGCTGTACGGCGACCTGTCGCCCCAGGCCCAGCAAGCCGCGCTGACCCCGGTGGCGGGGACCCGGCGCATCGTGCTCGCCACCAACATCGCCGAGACCAGCCTGACTCTCGCGGGTGTACGCGTCGTGGTCGACTCGGGACTGGTCCGCCGCCTGCGTTTCGACCCGGTCACCGGGATGAGCCGGCTCGAACTCGTCCGGATCTCACGTGCTTCGGCCGACCAGCGTCAGGGCCGTGCCGCGCGGCTCGGACCGGGGGTGTGCTACCGGCTGTGGAGCGAGGCGGCGCACCGCTCGCTCGCGCCATTCACCCCCCCGGAGATCACGGAGGCGGATCTCGCGCCCCTGGCGCTCGAGCTCGCCGGCTGGGGCGTGCGCGACGCCGCGACGCTGAAATGGCTCGACCCGCCGCCGCCGGCCCTGCTTGCCAGCGCGCGCGATCTGCTCGGCCGGCTGGGTGCGCTCGATGACGACGGGCGCATCACGCGCCACGGGCGCGACATGGCGCGCTTGAGTGTGCATCCGCGCGTGGCGCATATGCTGCTGCGGGCACGCCAGCTCGGCGCGCTGGCGCTTGGGGCCGAGCTGGCCGCCGTGCTCACAGAGCGCGATCTGCTGCGAGGCCTGCCCGGCCGCGACGCCGATATCCGGACCCGTCTGGAGGTATTGCGCGGCATGGGAGGGCCCGGCGCTGCGAACCCGGCGGCGTGGCACGCCGTTCGCGAGACCGCGCGCGAACTCATCCGTCAAACGGAGCGCGCCGACTCATCTAGCGATGGGGCGCACGCGCAGGTCTCGGCCGGCGCGTTGCTCGCCCTGGCCTATCCGGACCGGATCGGCTTGCGGCGCGGCGCCGCAGGCGGGCACTACACACTGGCCAATGGCCGGGGCGCGCAGTTCCCGCAGCCGCAATCTCTGGCGCGCCAGGACCTCATCGTCGCGGTAGACCTCGACGACCGCGAACGGGACGCGCGCATTTTGCTCGCCGCCCCGCTCGAGCGCGCCGCGCTGGAAACACTGTACGGTGATCGTCTGGTTTGGCAGCACACCGTCGAGTGGAGCCGTCTCGAGCAGGCGGTGCTCGCCCGACGCGAGCTGCGCTTCGGGCAGTTGCTGCTCGAGACCCGTCCTTGGCCCGAAGCGAGCGCCGAGCGCGTGTGCGAGGCCATGCTCACCGGCGTGCGTGAGCTCGGTCTCGCAGCGCTGCCCTGGGACCGGGAGACACGCGATCTGCAGGCTCGTACGGCCTTCGTGCGCCGATTGGGCGGTGGCGAGGACTGGCCCGACCTGTCCGACGAGGCGCTCGCGGCCGATCTGAACGGGTGGCTCGCACCCTGGCTCGAGGGTCTGACGCGCCGGGATCATCTGGCGCGCGTCCCGCTCGCGCAGGCGCTGCGTGCGCGTCTGGGTTGGGACCGTGAGCGGGTGCTCGACTCGCTCGCGCCGACGCACCTTACGGTGCCGAGCGGCTCTCGCATCCGCATCGATTATCTGGACGAAAGCGCCCCGGCCGTCGCCGTGCGTCTTCAGGAGGTGTTCGGGCTGGCGGCCACGCCGCGCCTGGGCAACGGGCGGGTACCGATAACCTTCAAGCTGCTCTCGCCGGCGCACCGGCCCGTGCAGGTGACGCGCGACTTGGAGAGCTTCTGGGCGCGCGGCTACGCGCAGGTGCGCAAGGACCTGCGCGGTCGCTACCCGAAGCATCATTGGCCGGACGATCCGCTGCGCGCCGAGCCCGTGCGGGGCGTGCGGCGACGGCGCTGAGCCGGTACACTGCACGCCTCATAATCCATCCCACCGTCCACCAGGGATTCATGACGACACAGAGAGCCGAGGCCGCGCCCGGACCGGCCATCGACATTCGTTTCGGACAGGTGGGGCTCATCCAGGTGCTCATCTGGACGACTGATCCAGGCGCCATCCTCGATGAGTTGACCGGGCGGGTCGCGACGGCACCGAAGTTCTTCCAGCGTACCGCCGTGTCGATCGATCTCGGGCCGCTCGGGCGCGAGCCGTCGGTGCAGGAGATGCAAGGCGTGCTCGATGCGGTGCGGCGCGCCGGCATGTGCCCGGTGGGTCTGGCCAGCGGCGCGGCCGTGGCGCAGGCGCTTTCGGAACCGCTCGATCTGCCGCTGCTGCCGCCGTTCCGGGAATTCCACCCCCCGGCCGAGGCGGGGGCGCGGGCCCGCCGAGAGACGCCGCGTCCACAGCCGCAGCCCGAGGACGGCACACTCGCGCAACTGCACGCGCATCCCGTGCGCTCCGGCCAGCGGGTCTACGCCCGTGGCCGCGATCTGGTCGTCACCGCAATGGTCGGCGCGGGCGCCGAGCTGATTGCCGACGGCTGCGTGCACGTCTACGGCGCGCTGCGCGGACGCGCGGTGGCTGGCGCGCGCGGCGAGACGGGCGCACGTGTATTCTGTCAGGACTTTCACGCCGAGCTGGTGTCGATCGCCGGCGTATTTCGTGTTTTCGAAACGCTGCCGCCGGAGCTGGCCGGCAAACCGGTCCAGGCGTGGCTGGACGGCGACGCCTTGCGTTTCGAGCGCTTAGGCGCTTGAGTACGCCGAGCGCAGTGAACCCCATTCGAGGAGTGAGCTTTGACTGAAATCATCGTGGTGACCTCTGGCAAGGGCGGCGTCGGCAAGACCACCACCTCGGCCAGCATGGCCTGCGGACTGGCCCGCCGGGGCAAGCGTGTGGCGGTGATCGACTTCGACATCGGCCTGCGCAATCTCGATCTGATCATGGGCTGCGAGCGACGTGTCGTGTATGACTTCGTCAACGTCATCAACGGCGACTGCACGCTGAAGCAGGCGCTGATCAAGGACAAGCGCCTGGAGACGTTGCACGTGCTGGCGGCTTCGCAGACGCGCGACAAGGACGCGCTGACCGAGGACGGAGTTCGCCGCGTGCTCGATGAGCTGATCGCTGATGCGTTCGACTACATTATCTGCGACTCCCCGGCGGGCATCGAAAAGGGCGCGCATCTGGCGATGTATTTCGCTGACCGCGCCGTGGTGGTCGTCAATCCTGAAATCTCTTCCGTACGCGATTCCGACCGGATTCTGGGTCTGCTCGCCAGCAAGACGCACCGTGCCGCGAACGGCAACGGCGGCGTAAAAGAGCATCTATTGCTGACGCGCTACAACCCGCGCCGGGTCGCCAACGGCGAAATGTTGAGCGTCGAGGACGTGAAGGAGATCCTGGGGCTCGATGTCATCGGCGTCGTGCCGGAGTCCCCTGACGTGCTTGCCGCCTCCAACGCCGGGGTACCGGTGATTCTCAGCGACACGAGCGATGCCGCGGTCGCCTATCACGACGCGGTGGCGCGCCTGCTCGGGGAGGAGCTGCCGTTGCGCTTCCTCGACGAGCCCAAGCGCGGTTTCTTCGCGCGCATGTTTGGAGGCTGATATGGGACTGCTGTCCCTGTTTCGCAGCAAGCCGAATTCGGCGAGCATTGCCAAGGAACGGTTGCGCATCATCGTTGCGCAGGAGCGCGGCGGCCGGGGCGGTCCGGACTATCTGCCGCTGCTGCGGCGTGAGCTGCTGCAGGTGATCCACAAGTACGTCAACGTGGATCCGGAGGCCGTGCAGATCAACCTCGAGCGCGAGGCCGGTCACGAGGTCCTCGAGCTGAGCGTGGCTCTGCCGCAGAAGCCGCCTGGCTAACGGGCGGTTGCGCCCCGTGCCGCTGTCCGCCGCGCCGTTCCATCCGCACTTCGCTGCGCTGCGGACCGTCGAGCAGCTGCTCGCCATGATTTTCCTCGGCCCGATTGATTCGACGGTGGCGAAGGCGTATCGCGGCGCCCGAGTGTCAGCACACTCCGCCGCCATGCTCCGCCGACGCGGCGTGCGCGCGGAACAACGCGAACAGCTCGCGGCCGGAGCCGTGGCCGTTCGCCGCGAGATCCCCGGTGACGTTCTCGCGCCGGTTCCATTCCAACTCGTTCACCCGCGCCTCGAGCACCCCGGTGCGACTGTCCAGGCGAATCAGGTCGCCGTCGCGCAGCTTGCCGATCGGGCCGCCGCATACCGCCTCGGGTGTCAGGTGGATCGCCGCCGGAACGACGCCGGAGGCACCCGACATCCGTCCGTCGGTCACGAGTCCCACGCGATGGCCCTTGTTCTGCAGTGACGTGAGCGCCGGCGTGAGTCCATGGAGCTCCGGCATGCCGTTGGCGCGCGGACCCTGGAAGCGCACCACGACCACCACGTCGCGCGACAGCTCGCCCTGCTTGAACGCGTGGATGACCTCGTCCTGACTGTGAAACACCCGCGCCGGCGCCTCCACCGAGCGATGCTCGGGTCTGACCGCCGACACCTTGATGACCGAGCGGCCGAGATTGCCGCGCAGCAGCTTCAGACCCCCGTCGGCGCTGAACGGATCCGACGTCCGGCGCAGGACTTCGCGATCGGCGCTGTTGGAGGGCGCCTCGCGCCAAGCGAGCCCCTCGCCCGAGAGCCACGGCTCCCGCGCGTAATGCTCGAGGCCGACGCCGGCGACCGTCTGCACGTCGCCGTGCACGAGGCCGGCCTGCAGCAGCTCGCGCACCAGGAAGCCCATGCCGCCGGCGGCATGGA
Organism: Pseudomonadota bacterium; assembly: GCA_021843755.1. Lineage (GTDB taxonomy): Bacteria > Pseudomonadota > Gammaproteobacteria > Steroidobacterales > Steroidobacteraceae > 13-2-20CM-66-19. The sequence goes on along the minus strand of JAKBWB010000039.1, from coordinate 116,625 downwards.
AGTGGTTCACGTCGGCGCTGCCATTGGGGTAGATGCGCGCCAGGAGCGGCACCACCTCGGAGAGCGCATTGAAGTCGTCCCAGTCGATGATCATGCCGGCGGCCTTGGCGATGGCCACGATGTGCAGTGTGTGGTTGGTCGAGCCGCCGGTGGCGAGCAGGCCGACCACCGCGTTGACGATGCTGCGCTCATCGAGCACGCGGGCGAGCGGCAGATACTCCTCGCCCAGGGCGGTGACGCGGGCGGCGCGGCGCGCGGCGGCGGCCGTCAGCGCATCGCGCAACGGCGTGTTCGGCGGTACGAACGCGCTGCCGGGCAGGTGCAGACCCATCACTTCCATGAGCATCTGATTGCTGTTGGCCGTGCCGTAGAACGTGCAGGTCCCGGCCGAGTGATAGCTATCGGCCTCCGACTGCAGCAGCGCCTCCCGGCCCACCTTGCCCTCGGCGAACAGTTGGCGGATGCGCGCTTTTTCCTTGTTGGGCAGACCCGAGGGCATGGGACCGGCCGGCACGAACACCGCCGGCAGCTGCCCGAAGGCGAGTGCGCCGATCAGCAGGCCCGGCACGATCTTGTCGCACACCCCCAGGCACAGCGCGGCATCGAACATCCCATGCGAGAGCGCCACGCCTGTTGACATCGCGATCACGTCACGGCTGAACAGCGACAGCTCCATGCCCGGCTGGCCCTGTGTGATCCCGTCGCACATGGCGGGCACCCCGCCGGCGACCTGCGCCGTCGCATGCGCATCGCGCGCAGCATGGCGAATCAACCCCGGAAAGCGCTCGAACGGCTGGTGCGCCGAGAGCATGTCGTTGTAGGCGGTGACGATGGCGAGATTCGGTCCGCGCAGCGCCTTCAGCGCTTCCTTGTCGGGCACGTTGGCGGCCGCAAAGCCATGGGCGAGATTCGTGCATGACAGACGCGTGCGGGCCGGGCCGTTCGACTGGGCGCGCATCCGCTCCAAATAGGCGCTGCGCGTGTCGCGGCTGCGCTCGCGGATGCGCTCGGTGACCTCCCGGACGCGAGGGTTCAGGGGTGCGGCTGTCTCGGTCATCGGCAATTCAGTCCTCCTGGGTGGGTTGGTAGCCGTCCGGCCGGGTCGAGCCCGGCCCGAAGAAGAATTTCTCCATCTCGGCCTCGAGAAACTGGCGGGCCTTGGGCTCGATCGGGCTCAAGCGGTACTCGTTGATGAGCATGATCTGATGCTGTACCCAGCGCGCCCAGGCCTCGCGCGACACGTGCTCGAAAATCCGCTGGCCCAGGGGACCGGGATAGGGTGGGCGATCGAGGCCGGGCGCCTCGCGCTTGAGCATCACACACTGCACCATTCGGGGCATGATGTTCTCCGTCGAAGTCAAAGACCTTACGTTAATCAAAGAGTTGCGGCCGGGTTCGTGCCGACCCCAGGCGTTGCAGAAAACGCTGAATCGGGGCCGGAAGGCCGAGCGCGCCGGGCGCGACAGCCTGATACCACGCATGCTGCGCCGGATCCGGCGCGCCGCCCAGGCTCGCACAATGGGCCAGAAGCGGCGTAATGACAAGATCGAAGTGCGTAAAGGCATGCTCGATGACCGCGAGTGGCCGTACCGGCGCACGCTCGCCGAGCATCTGTTCCAGATAGTCCGCCGCTTCCGCAGGGCTGTCGAACTGCGGCAGACACCACAGGCCGCCCCAGATCCCACGCTCGGGCCGGCGCTCGAGCCAGACCGCGCCATCGGCCCGCCGCGCCGCCAGCATGAACACCTGCCGCAACGGCCGTTCCGGGCGGTGTTTCGGGGCCGGGAGCTGATGCTGGCGGCCGCTGCGCCGGGCAAGGCAGGTTCCCGTGAGCGGACAGCGCGCGCATGCCGGATTACGGCGCGTGCACAGCGTCGCACCGAGATCCATGATCGCCTGCGTATACACGTCGACGTGCCGTTGCGGGGTACAGGCCTCGGATAGCGCCCACAGCCGGAGGGCGACGGACGGATCCCCCGGATCACCGTCCACTGCGAAATGCCGGGCGAGCACGCGGCGCACGTTGCCGTCGAGGATCGCATGGCGCTGGTTGAAGCTCAGCGCGAGGATGGCCCCGGCGGTCGAGCGGCCGATGCCCGGTAGTGCGGCCAGCGCATCGAAGCGCTCCGGGAAGCGGCCGTCGTGCTCGGTGCAGATCCGCACGGCCGCGCGGTGCAGATTGCGCGCCCGCGCGTAGTAGCCGAGTCCCGACCACAGGTGCAGCACCTCATCGAGCGGCGCGTCGGCCAGCGCGCGCACTTGCGGCAAGCGGCCGGTGAACCGCTCGAAGTATGGAATCACCGTGGCGACCTGCGTCTGCTGCAGCATGATTTCCGACACCCACACGCGATAGGGGGTGCGGTTGCGTTGCCAGGGCAAATCGTGCCGCCCGCTGCGCACGTGCCAATCGATGAGTGCGGCAGCCACTCCCTCGCCGGCTGCGGATGGTACCGCCGTCGATACGCCGCTCATCACAGCTTCATGGGCGGGCGTACGCGCGAGCGGCTGGTCGGATCGATCGGCTTGAAGGCGTGCGGCGAACTCTGTGCCCAGTAGGTGTCGGCCGCGGCGCTCCAGCCGCGCTTGCCCAGATCCGGCCACCGGTTGGGGGGAAAGCCGGGCGCGCCCGCGAGTCGCTTGGCGCCCAGGATCAGGGCGTTCCCGTGGATGTGCTTCAGGGCCAGCTTCCATGGGATCGCGGTCAACAGACCGGCGGGGCCCGCATTGCGGCCGCGCACCAGAATCAGGTGCGTCGCCCTGCCGCCCGCGCCGAACACGATGTCCTGCACGGCCCCGAGAGTCTTGCCCGATTGGGAGCGCACGGGCAGACCGATCAGGGTCGCGGCACGCTGTGCGACCGCCGGCAACGGGGCCGGGGGCGGCGTGCGCGGCAGGCTCGAGGGCGTGTTTGGGGCGCTCTCGGGCATGAACAGACTATTCTGTTGACTGCAACCGCAGAGGGCGAAGCCCAACAGCGCACATGTCAGGGGCGCGAGCGTCCTGAACATCCGATTGACACGTCTCACCATTTGACCAGCGGCGGCAGACTCATGAGGTAGGCCTCCGGGTCCGCGTCCGTCTGAAATCCGAACCGGGTGCCGCGATCATAGACCAGGTTGAACTCGACGTACCGTCCCCGCTTGTACAGCAGCTTCTCGCGGTCGGCCTCGTCGTACGGCGTGTCTTTTCGGCGCGACACCAGGGTCGGGTAGACCTCCAGGAACGCCTCGCCGACCTGCCGGACGAACGCCAAGTCCGCTTCGGCGTCGCCGCCGGCGAGCTCGTCGAAGAAGATTCCGCCCACCCCGCGGGGCTCGTGCCGATGGGGCAGGTAGAAATACCGGTCGCACCAGGCCTTGTACGCTTCGTAGGCCCCGGGGCGATACCTCTCGCAGGCGCGGCGCAGCGCTGCGTGAAACAGCGTCGTGTCCTCGTCGAACGGAAACGTCGGCGTGAGGTCCGATCCGCCCCCGAACCAGCCGCGGCTGGTGCGCAGGTAGCGCAGGTTCATGTGCACCGTCGGCACGTACGGGTTCGACATATGGGCCACCAGGGAGATGCCGCAGGCGAGGAAGCGTCCGCCGGAGTCCTGCGCGCCGGGGATCTGCGCGCGCGCCTGATCGGAGAGCACGCCCCAGACATGGCTGAAGTTGACACCGACTTTCTCGAACACCTGCCCGCGCATCAGCCTCGAGACGCCGCCGCCCTCGAGGCGGTGACCGCTCGGCCGGCGCCAGTCGCGTGCCTCGAACCGCGCCTCGGGCTCGAAGGCCTCGAATGCAGTGCAGATCCGCGCTTGCAGATCGCGGAAGTAGCGGGCCGCGGCCTCGGCCAGTTCCATGTCGTCTCCCGTCACGCGTGAACTCCCCCGCGCGCCGAGCGATCGTGCACGATGTCCACCAGCCGCGCCAGGGCGTCCGGGTCAGTTTGCGGCCAGATGCCGTGGCCCAGATTGAAGATGTGCCCGGGCGCACCGCCGGCCTCCCGCAGTACGCCCTCGGCCTGGCGCGCGAGCTCATCGGGCGGGGCGAACAGCGCGGCCGGATCGAGGTTGCCCTGCACGGCCTTCTGCGGTCCCAACACACGGCGCACCGCCCCGAGCGGCGTGCGCCAGTCGACGCCGAAGACGTCGGCCGGAAGGCTCGCGAGCCGATCGAGCAGCGCGCAACCCTGATTGAGGTAGTAAATGAGCGGCACGCCGCGTGCGCGCAACGCGGTGAGCGTGCGGACTGCGCCGCGCAGCGCAAACCGCTCGAACTCCGGTGGCGCGAGCAGTCCACCCCAGGACTCGAACATCATCAGCGCCTGTGCGCCGGCGTCGGCCTGGGCCCCGAGATAGACGGCCATGGCGTCCGCGAGCCGATCCAACAGCCGCTCCGCCGAGCGCGGGCTCTCGTACAGAAACGCGCGTGCCGTCTCGAACTCCTTCGAGGGACGCCCGCCCACCAGGTAGCACAACAGCGTGAACGGACCGCCCGCGAAGCCGATCAGTGGCACGCCGCGCGGCGCCTCGGCGCGCACCAGGCGCACGGTGTCGAGCACGAAGGGTACGTCGCGCAGCGGCTCGAGCGGCCGCAGCGCATCGATGGCCGCGTCGGTGCGGATCGGCTGGCCGATCACCGGACCGGGCTCGAATGTCAGATCGACGCCCATGCCGGAAAGCGGCGTCATGATGTCGCTGAAGAGGATCGCCGCATCGAGCGCAAAGCGCCGCAGCGGCTGCAGAGTCACCTCGGCGGCGAGTTCCGGCGTGCGCGTGAGCGCCTCGAACGACACCCGGGAACGGACCTGCCGGTATTCCGGCAGGTAGCGGCCGGCCTGACGCATCACCCAGATGGGCGTGTACGGCACCGGCTCGCGCCGGCACGCGGCGAGAAATACGGGCGTGGGCGTGCTCAATCAGCGACTCCTCAGCCAGCGCGCGACGTCCCGCGCGTAGTAGGTGATGATGAGATCCGCGCCGGCGCGGCGGATGCCGGTGAGCGCCTCCATGACCGCCGCGGGTTCATCGATCCAGCCGCGCTCGGCGGCCGCCTTGATGAGGCTGAACTCGCCGCTCACCTGATAAGCCACGACCGGCACCTCGACCGTGGCGCGCACCTGGCGGATGACGTCGAGGTAGGGTCCGGCCGGCTTGACCATGACCAGGTCGGCGCCTTCCTCGACGTCGAGGCGGACTTCGCGCAGCGCTTCGCGGCCGTTGGCCGGATCCATCTGATAGCTGCGCCGGTCGCCGAAGGCCGGAGCGGACTCGGCCGCCTCGCGGAACGGACCGTAGAACGCCGAGGCGAACTTGGCCGCATAGGAGACGATCGGCGTCATGGCGAACCCGTCGCGGTCGAGCACCCGGCGGATGGCCTGGACCCGCCCGTCCATCATGTCGCTCGGCGCAACCGCATCAGCGCCAGCGCGCGCGTAATTGAGCGCCACTTCGGCCAGCGTCTGCACCGAGGAGTCGTTGTCGATCACCCCGCCGGGCAGCACGTGGCCGCAGTGGCCGTGGTCGGTCGCGCCGCACAGGCACACGTCGGCCCATACCAGCAGCTGCGGGCAGGCGGTCTTGATCGCCACGATCGCTTCGGCGGCGAGTCCGCTCGGATCGAGTGCCGCACTCGCCTTTGCGTCCTTGTGCGCCGGCGCGGCGAACAGCAGCACCGCCGGGACACCGGCATCCAGGGCCGAGCGAGCCTCGTTGACGGCCTCGTCGACCGAAAGCTGACAGATGCCCGGCATGCTGGTCACCGGACGGCGCACTCCGCTGCCGGGTACGACGAACAGCGGGTAGATGAGCTGATCGGGGGCGAGGCGCGTTTCGCGCACCATGCGCCGCCAAGGATCCGATTGGCGCGTGCGCCGTGGTCTAACAGACGGAAAACTCATGATTCGAGCCTCTGGGTGGATGTGCGCGCAGCAGCGCATGACAGGCGAGCGCCAAGCCGCGCAGCGTCGGAGTCTGCGCGATGGTGGGCGCGAGGCCGCGCGCAGCGAGCGCCCCGGCCGTCGTCGGCCCGATCGCGACGGCCGGGGCCGCCGCGAGCAGTCGTCTGAAGTCCTCCGCGCCGAGGGCACGTTCCAGCTCGATCACCGCCGATGGGCTGGCGAAGGTGACCGCGCCAACGGTACGGTGCTCGATCGCGCCTCTGCATGCATCCAGGTCGAGCGCCGCGGGGACAATACGGTACGCGATAAAGCGCACCACATCCGCGCCGAGACGCACCAGACCCTCCTGCAGCGTGGGCAGCGCGCGCGAGCTGGCCGGATACAAAATTCGCCGGTTCCGCACGCCGACTTGGCCAAGCGCGTGGACCAGACCCTCCGCGCCTGGGCCATAGCCGAGCAGGTCGACGGGCCAGCCGTATGCGCGCAATGTGTCGCAAGTGCTCGGACCCACCGCGGCGATACGTACCCCCGCCGGCGGTGCCGGCAGTGCGTCAGTCACGGCTTGCACCGCATGCGTGCTGGTGAACACGATCCAATCAAACGTTCCGGCTGCGCAGCGCTGTGCTTCCCACTGCGCCGGATCGGTCTCTTCAATGCCGATCACGGGCCAGTGCACAACGGCGAGCCCGAGCCGCTCGAGCTCGCCGCAGAGTCCGCGGCCTCGCGACTCGGCGCGCGTCACCACCACGGGGGGATCGGGTGCGGTGCTCACGGCTGGGGCGGCTCCTGCGCGGCACGCTGCGCGGCGATCAGCTGTGCGGCGCCCTGTGCCAACAGCTCATCGGCGAGGCGCTCCCCGAGACCGCGGGCGGCCGCGGCATCGGCCGGCGCGGCGCCCTCGGCCGACAGGCTCCGCGTGCCATCGAGCGTGCACACCACGGCATGCATGTGGATCGATCCGGCTTCGAGGCGCGCCAGCGCGCCGAGCGGCACCTGACAGCCGCCCTGGATGCGCCGCAGCAGCGCCCGTTCGGCGGCCGTCGCGAGCCGCGTCGCGGCATGATCGAGCGGCTCGAGCCAGCGGGCGGTTGCCGCATCGCCCGCGCGGGCGCACACGCCGATCGTGCCTTGCGAGACCGCTGGCGGAAAGTCCGCCGGGCCGAGCCGCTCGGTGATGCGCGACTCGAGCCCGAGTCGCTTCAGGCCCGCAGCCGCCAACACGATGGCGTCGTAGTCGCCGCGCGCGAGCCGCTCCAGGCGCGTCGGCACGTTGCCGCGCAGCTCGTGCAGCTGGATGTCGGGTCGCAGGCGGGCGATGAACGCCCTGCGGCGCAGACTGCTCGTGCCGACGCGCGCGCCGGCGGGCAGCGCCGTCAGCGCCCGGCCGTCGCGGCCGACGAGCGCATCGCGTGGGTCCTCGCGCTCGAGCACGGCGGCAAGCGCGAGGCCCGGCTCGAGTTCCGTGGGCAGATCCTTCAGACTGTGCACGGCGAGGTCGACGCGGTCCTCGAGCAGCGCGCGGTCGAGCTCCTTGGTGAAAAAGGCGCGGCCCGCGACGGCCCACAGCGGCACCTGGGTCTGCAGATCGCCGGCGGTCGCGATGGGCACGAGTTCGACGGCGGGCGCGCCGGGCAGCGCGCCGATCAGCCCCCGAACGTGCCGGGCCTGCCACAGTGCGAGTGCGGAGGCTCGGGTGCCGATGCGCAGTACCGCACGTGTCATGACTCGCCCTCGATCAGAAAGCGGTAGCCGACACCCCATACCGTCAGGAAGTGGCGCGGATTGGCCGGGTCGCGCTCGAACCGCCGCCGCAGCCGCAGGATGAAGTTGTCCACGGTGCGCGTGGAGGGGAACACGTCGTAACCCCACACCCGCTCGAGCAGATCCTCGCGCGAGACGATCTCGCCGGGCCGCTCGGCCAGCACCTTGAGGATCATCGCCTCCTTCTCGGTGAGTTCCTGGGTGAGGCCGTTCCACGCACGGCCGCGGAAGGCACGGAAGTCGACCTCGTTCTCGCCGAAGCGCAGCACCGCGGTCTCGGCCGCCGCGCTCTGGTACCAGTCCCAGCGCCGGAGAATGGCCCGCACGCGCAGCAGCAGCTCCTTGAGATGGAAGGGCTTGGGCAGGTAGTCGTCGCCGCCGGCCTCCAGCCCCCGCACCCGGTCGGCCGGATCGCCGCGCGCCGTCAGAAACAGCACCGGCGTGTTGTCGCCGCGCTCGCGCAGCGTGCGGCAGACGGTGAACCCATCGATCTGCGGCAGCATCACATCGAGCAGTACCAGGCCGTAGACTTGCGTGCCGAGCTGCTCGAGCGCGGCGCGCCCGTCGCCGGCCTGATCGACCGTGTAGCCTTCGGCGCGCAGGTTCTCGACCAATCCAGCGGCGAGGTATGGATCGTCCTCGACCACCAGGATCCGGTGGGTAGTGTCGGCAGGCGCGCTCACGACAGGTTGCCGTCCCCGGGGTGTTTCTCCGGACGGGCCGCTTCGCTTTGCGGAGCGTTCTGCGCGAGCATGTCAGGGTCGCTTTCCCCGGCGGCGGGGCCGCTCTGCCCCGTCCAGGACGGCTCCCGGCGATCGTGTCGCGGCTCACCGGACCACACCAGCCGGAAACGGGCGCCATGGCCGACGCCCGCACTCTCGGCGGTCACCCGCCCGCCCATCAGGTGCATCAGGCGCCGCACGATGTACAGGCCGAGTCCGGTGCCGTGGTAGCTGCCGCCGCCCGGTTGCAGGCGCCTGAATTTCTCGAACAGCCGGCTCGCATCGGCAGGCCTGAAGCCCACGCCGCTGTCGCGCACGGCGAGCTCGATGTTGCCGTCGGCGCGCCGCCCGCTGAACACGATGGTGCCGCCACCCACCGGGACGACCGCCGCCAGCGAGTTGTCGAGCAGGTTGCGCAGGATGACGTCGAGCGCCAGCGGGTCGGCGAGTATCTCCAGTCCCGGGTCGATCTCCACGCGCAGCGTGATGTGCGCCTGGGCGGCGCGCTCCTCGACGGAGGCCGTCGCGCGCCGCACGGCTCCCGCCAGGTCGACCGGCTCGCGCCGCAGCTCGACGCGTCCGCGGTCCAACCGGGCGCTCTCGAGGATGCGGCTCACCATGCCTTCCATGCGCGCCAAGTCCGCGAGCATCCGGTCCGTCAGGCCGCGGGTCTGCTCGGCCGTGAGCTTGCGCAAGGTGAGCGTCTCCAGCGAGAGCTGCAGACTCGCGAGGGGTGTTTTGAACTGGTGCGAGACCATCGCCAGGAAGTTGTCCTGCTCGATCATGGCCAACGCCTCGGAGCGCAGGGCCCGGGCGATGACCACGAGACACGCCACCAGCGCGAGCAGGAAAAATCCGCCCTCCCAGGCGTATTGCACGATCCGCAGGTGCTCCTGGGCCAGCAGCGCGTGCTCGGCCACCGGGCTGACTCGGGCGCCGTCGGGTGTCAGCTGCACCGAGGGCAGGAGCGCTCGGACGCGCTCGACCGGCACACCGGCCGAGAGCAGCGCGCGCGCCGCGGCAGCCTGCTGCGCGTAGGCGCTCTGTAGCTGGACGACTTTCTCCACGGCATAGCGGTGCTCGTCGTACAGCCACCAGCCGACCTGAACGGTGCACACCATCACGAGCACCATGACGGTGATCTGCAGGATGCGCGGGATTCTGTTCGCGCGCGGAGTCATGCCGCGGTCTCGAGCGCATGCTCGAGACCGCGGCCCAGCGTCTCGATGTCCGATTCCCGGTGCGCAAGCGACAGGAAGCACGCCTCGTAGGCCGAGGGCGGAAAGTAGATCCCTTGCGCGAGCAGTGCATGGAACAGCCGGCCATAGCGCTCGAGCGCGCTCGGATCGAGCGCAGCGGCGGTGCGCGGCGCCCCCGGCCCGTGCAGCGATAGCCAGAACAGCGACCCGACCCGGACCAGGTGCACCGGGAAGCGCGCACGCGCCACTATCGGCCGCAGTACCGCCTCGAGGTGGGTACCGAGAGATTCGAGCCGGCGCCAGCCATCCTCGCGCGCGAGCACATCGAGTGTGGCGATGCCGCTCGCCATGGCGAGCGGGTTGCCCGAGAGGGTGCCGGCCTGATAGACATCGCCGTCCGGGGCGAGCCGTGCCATGACTGCGCGCGGACCGGCGAAGGCCCCTACCGGCAGCCCACCGCCGATCACTTTGCCGAAGGTGGCCAGATCCGGCGTGATGCCGAACCGCTCCGCGGCGCCGCCGCGCGCCAGGCGGAACCCGGAGATGACTTCGTCGAAAATCAACAGAGCGCCGTGGGCACGCGTCAGCGCGCGCAGCCGCGCGAGGAACGCCGGTCGTTGGGGCAGCAGGCCGTGATTGGCGGGCATCGGCTCGATGATGACCGCGGCGATGCGTGCGCCCTCCGCCTCGAGCAATTGCTCGAGCGCCGCCTCGTCATCGAGCGGCAGCACCCGGGTGCAGGCGGTGAAGGGCTCGGGTACGCCCGCAGAGGACGGACGCCCGAATGTCGCCAGTCCCGAGCCGGCGGCCACCAGCAGATGATCGGCATGGCCGTGATAGCAGCCCGAGAACTTCACGATCAGGTCTCTGGCCGTGGCGGCGCGCGCGACGCGAATCGCGCTCATCACCGCCTCGGTGCCCGAGGAGACCAGGCGCACCTGCTCGATTCCGGGATAGGCGGCCACGATGCGCTCGGCGAGCTCCACTTCGCCCGCGCACGGCGCCCCAAACGTAGTGCCGGCACGGCTCGCCGCCGAGATGGCCTCGACCACCGCCGGATGAGCGTGGCCGAGGATCAGCGGTCCCCAAGAGCCGACGAAGTCGAGATAACGCCGTTCGTCGGCATCGATGAGGTGAGCGCCTTGCGCGCGCGCGATGAACAGCGGCGTGCCACCGACGGCCCGAAACGCCCGTACGGGAGAGTTGACGCCCCCGGGTATCACGGCGCGGGCGCGGGCGTAGAGCTGCTCGGAACGGGGATGACTCATGACTACAGGGTCGCCTGTCCGGTCGGTGATTCGGGGTCCGGATGGCCGCGACGGTGCGGCTGCGCCTCGCGGAAGAAGGCTTCGAGCACATCCGGGGTGGTGTGCGCGGCGGCGGCCCGCAGGCCGCAGATGGGCAGATGTACCAGGCTGTGCGCGACGCGCTCGGCCAGGCGAAGCACGGCCTCGCGCTGCGGGGTATCGAGCGTATGCAGCTCGGCGCCGAGTGCCCGCTCCGCTTCCTCCGTGGCGATACGCTCGAATGTCGCGCGCAGCCCCGCCAGGTGCGGTCCGATCGCACGGCTCGCCATCTCCGTGCGCAGCCGGCTCAGCCGCTCGTCGATCGCCGCACGCACCGGTGCCAGGCGCAGCAGCTCACTGACCCGCTGGTCTTCGACAGCATGGACCAGATCGTCCATGCCCACGTAATCGATGCGCGCACGGCGCGCAACGCCGGGCTCGAGGTTGGGAGGAACGCCGAAGTCCACGGCAAGTGGCCGGCGTCCGGCGTGGCCCGCGAGCCGCTCCAGCGTCGCCTTGCCGAGGAGCGGGGCGCCGCCGCCGGCGGCCAGCACGAGCGCCGCGACCCGTTCGGGCGCGGCGCGGAAGTCCTCCAGCGCCATCGCCTGCCCGGACACCTCCGCGGCGAGCGACTCGGCGGCCGCGGGCGTGCGGTTGACGATCAAGAGCGGTACCCCTGCGCGGGCGAGCGCGAGCCCGCAGCGGCGGGTCATGGGCGAGACGCCGATCAGTGCGACCGGCTCGCGCCGCTCGCCCAGATGCGCTCGTACACGCTCGACGGCCAGGTCCGCGAGCGATCGTTGTGGAAGACCCGAGCGCAGTCGCTGCACCCGGCTGGCCATGCCGAGCGCCTCGCCCAACAGACGGTTGAGCAGCGGGCCGCAGGTGCCGGCTTCCCGGGCACTTTCCCAGGCCAGACGCAGTTGGGCGGCAATCTCCCGCTCGCCCGCCTGCGCGGAATCCAGGCCGCAGGCGACCAGCAGCACGTGCTCGATGGCCGATTCGCCCGCCCATGCGCGCAGCAGCCGTGGCGCCTGCCCGGCGGGCGGCGCGCATCCGGTGAGTTCGGCGAGCACCTCCCCGCGCAGGTCGCCGGCCGGCTGGCCGCCGGTGGCATAGAGCAGCTCGACCCGATTGCAGGTGCCCAGATAGAGCAACTCCGCCACCCCGAGGGCCTGGCGTAGCGCCGGCAGGCGCTGCGGAAGGCTCGTGCGGTCCAGGGACAGGCGCGCGACGTCGTCTACGCCGGCGTGCCGGTACGAGATGCCAACGACACCGAACTGGTCCATGGCCGCAAGCACACCATGATCCGCCGTCCGAGGTGTCACAGAACGGTCACCGAATCCGCAGCGCGATGTCTCAGAGGCGGATCAGGCCGCGCTTGTGCGCCACGGCAACCGCTTCGGTCCGGCTGATGGCATCGAGCTTGGTCAGAATCGACTTCACGTGGGTCTTGGCCGTGCCCTCGGTGATCGAGAGCCGCCGCGCGATGTCCTTGTTGCTTCGGCCCTGGGCGACGAGCTCGAGAACGTCGAGCTCGCGCTCGGTGAGGCTGGGCTTGGCCATGCGCTGCAGCGCCTTGGCCGCGACGGTGGAGGAGGTGTAGGGCCGGTCCTCGCTGACGGCGCGGATTGCCGAAAGGATTTCCTGACGGGGCGCGTCCTTGAGAATGTAGCCCTTGGCCCCGTGGGAGAGGCACTGGAAGATGTCCTCGTCCCCGTCGTAGGTCGTCATGATCAACAGGCGGGCCTTGGGGTTGATCTCCATCACCCGCTGGACCACGGCCAGCCCATCGCGCTTGGGCATCCGCAGATCGAGCACCATCACGTCGGGTTGGCGCTCCGAGTAGAGGGAGATGGCCGCGTCGCCATCGCCCGCTTCGGCTACGACCTCCATGTCAGCCTGCTGATTGACCATCGCCGCCAGTCCGTCGCGCACGACGGGGTGATCGTCCGCGAGAATCACGCGGATCTTCTTGTGCACCTCGGCCGCCATCAGGTTCTCCGTTTCTGCATGCGTACGCTCACGCGGGTGCCGGATCCAGGCCGGCTTTCGATGTGCCATTCGCCGCCGATGTCGGTGGCGCGCTGGCGCATGCTGGTCAGGCCGAAGCCCTGGCGCTCGTGGCGCTCGGGGCTTTGACCCATTCCCTGGCCGTCATCCTCGACGGCCATCACCCAATGGGTGTCCTCGTCCGTGATCGTGATCCGTATGGTACTCGGGCGGGCGTGGCGTACCGCGTTGCTGACGGCTTCCTGGGCAATGCGCAGCAGCTCGTGTTCCTCCTCGGGCCGCAGGCCCGTGTCGACCGTGTAGCTGCTGAACGTGCAGGTCACCCCGCCGGGGACGGTGGAGCGTTCGGCGAGCTGGCGCAGCGCGAGCTCCAGTCCGGTGCGGCGCGTCTGATCGAGCCTGAGCGCCATGACCGAGCGGCGCGCCTCGGCGAGCCCGTCGCGGGCCAGATCGCGGATGCGCGTCAGCGTGATGGCGAGGGTGGAGTCCTTCTTCTTGCACGGCGGATCCTCTTCCAGCGCTCCGAGCTGCATCAGGATGCCGGTGAAGGCCTGCGCCAGGCCGTCGTGGATTTCCTGTCCGATGCGCGCCCGCTCCACGAGCACGGCGGCCTCCTTGGCCTGATAGGCGAGCCGCGTCAACTGCACCGCGAGGGTCGCCTGCTGTGCCAGTGCCACCAGCAGCTCGCTGTGCGGGACATCCTCGGCCTTGCGTCGAAAGCGCAGGAGCAGAAAGCCGACGTTGCGCGAGCCGAACACCAGCGGATAGACCACCTTGCCGATGTGCCCCTCGCGCCGGTCGAACGCGAGCATGCCGGGCCAGAATTCCTGGTGCTGTTGCGCGACATCGATATACATCGGCTCGTGCGGCTGGCCGAAGCGGTTGCCGAACGCCGAGCCGGTCGGCACGCTGATCGGGTAGGGCGGCTCCTCGAGCTTGCCTTCACGCACGTGCGCGGCGATGCGCCACTCCTGCAGGCTGTCGCGCGAGACCACGACGGCACCCGAGGCCGCGTTGAACTGGCGGGTGGCTTCGAGCAGCAGGTGGCCGAGGAAGCCGTTGAGATCGGGCTCGCTCGCCAGCCGCTCGAGGTTGCCGCGGATCACCGCATTGGCCTTGGCGAGTTCGGTGGCGTGTTCCTCGGCGGCGCGTTCGCGCTCGCGGCGCATGTCATCGAGCAGGCGCTGGCGGTGCAGCGCTGCGCCGATGACGCTCGCGGCGGTCTCGAGCGCCGCCAGCTCCGCGGAGTCGATGGCGCGTCGCTGACGCGTGTTGTCGAGGCCGATGGCGCCGATGAACTCCCCGGCCACCAGGATGGGGACCACCGCCTTGCTCTGCGTGCCGATGCCCTCGAAGTCGGTGGAGCCGAAGCACGTTTTGCCGGTCTCCCCGGGGTTGATGCATACGCTGCGGCCGTGCCGGAGTTCTGCGGAGATGGCGGGCAGGTCGCGTTCATCGCAGGTCCGGGGTGCGGCCTCGCCGAGCTGCGACGGCACGCCCTCGGCGGTCCATTCCGCCACGATCACCAGCAGCGGCTCGTCGTTCGGGCCGCGGCGGGCTCGCAGCATGTTCACTCGGTCTACGTGCGCCGCCTCCCCGAGCAGTCGCAACACCTCGGGTATGGCTCCACGCACGTCCGGAGTTGCCAGCAGCATGCGGCTCGCCTTGGCCGAGGCCGCGAGCAGCCCTTCCTGACGGTGCAGCGACTCATTGACGTGAGTCAGCTCTTCTACGCAGGGAATGATGTCTCCGGCCGAGGCCAGTCGGCCCTTGAGGCCGGAATCGGCCACTGTGCTCATATCGATACGTCTCTCGCGGTCCGGATGAACCATGGGGCGAGGCTCTCTGAGCAAGGTCTGGGGCGGTCCCGCGCAGCATCGGCGCGACAGTTGCGACCGGGCTCGAGTCTCATGTGCGCGGAAGATCCGTATCGGCGCCACCACAAAGTGTAACGCGTTGCGAACTCGCGGACGCGGACGTCCCCCGGTTTCCGGGGATGAGCCTCTCTCGATAGAGAGAGGCGGGACCGAAATCGTGGGACTGGATAGGCGAGGACGGCGCAGGCCACCGTCGCGCTGGACCGCAACGGCCGTTGAACGAAGGACGCCGGCAGGGAGCCCGAGAAGCGGGGTACACGCTCCGGGGCACCAGGAGCGCCCGTGGGGCGTCTGCCTTGACGCCCCCAGCGGCGGCCGTTCTAATACGCGGCCCCTCTTCCTGCGGTGGCCAGGTAGCTCAGTTGGTAGAGCAGCGGACTGAAAATCCGCGTGTCGGTGGTTCGATTCCGCCCCTGGCCACCACCTTAACTACGCTGATTTGCTGAAGTTTTCCGCGCTCGGCCGCTCCTGTGGCATTGGCGGATTGGCAACAGTTTCCATTTTGTTTCCAAAAACCAAGCGCGCGAGCCGATCGCCGCTCGGGTCGTGCTCTCGCGGCAGCATGTGGCTGTAGACATTCAGCGTGAAGGACGCTGTGGCGTGCCCCATGAGCCTCGATACACGCACGATGTCCTCGCCGTTACTGATCATCAAGCTCGCGAATGTGTGCCTCAAATCGTGGAAGCGAATTCTTCTGATGCCGGCGCGCTGAAGCGCAGGAAAGAAGCCACGGCGCATCAGGTTTGAGTGGCTCATGGGCTGCCCGTCGAGATTCGGGAAGATGAGATCGTACGGACTGTTGGGGCACGTCAACCGCCACACCTTCAGCTCCTGCAATAGAAAGGTGGGCAGCGAGAGACGCCGATAAGAGGTCCGCGTCTTCGGTTCTTGAAATTGGCCTTCTCTGAACGTCCGGCGAACGTGGAACTGTCCGCTCTCCCAGTCGATGTGGCTCCAGGCCGCCCCCAGGATCTCACCGACCCGACAGCCGGTGAACAGGGCGAACGAGATCAGTAATCGATAGTTGTTGGTGACCAGCTTGCCATCATGATAAGTGGCGGGTCTTGCCGCTTCCCGCAATGCCGCGACTTCCTGGGGTGTGAGGACATCCATGTCCAAGCGCCGCTCTACGAGTGGACGTTCATCTCGTGCGTGATCGACATACTCAGCCGGATTTCGCACCACCCATTGATTGCGCATCGCATAATTGAAGATCATGCTCAGAACGGTGAGAGTCTTATTGATCGAGCGGCTGCTCAGCTTCACCTGATTCGCACGCTGTTTGGCGCGAGCTTCTGCGAGACTTGGCTTCGCTTTCAGCAGGCGAGTAACGAACGCCTGCTTGATCGAGTCGGGCGTGTCCTCGCTGAGCTCGTTTCGGAAGCGTTCAATATCGGCGACTTGGATCAGACGGAGCTTACGGGTGCCAAAATAGGGGATGAGATAGCAGACCACGAGCTGCTCGTAGCTGCGCCGCGTGGTCGGCCGAATCCGGACCTTGCTTCTGAGCCATCGTTTGGCCACTTCCTCGAAGGTTCCACGGCCCTCGCGCACGAGTCCATCCGCGAGCTCCGCCATCCGATCAGCCAAAAGCACCTGTGCGGCCTGCAACTCCTGCGCCGCCTTCTCAAAGTGCCCTTCGGGCCGTTCGATTCGTCGGCGCTTGTTGGCGTCGTAATAATCGGCAACCCAATGTCCGCGATACAGTCTGACGGTCGCCATGGTTATAGCTCCTCTTCACTTCTCAGACTCAGGGCAGGCGCACTGGCCAGCGCCCCGGAGGTGCCAGGCTTGCGACCGCTTCCCGTTACACAGCGGAGTCGAAGTGCCGAAGCGCCTCCTCATCGTACTCGATGGTCAGCTCTGCTGCGGGCGGCTCCGCAAGTCCCAGAGGCGCTTCGCCTCGAGCGTATCCAATTGCGCGATACGTCGTTAGCCGCCTCTCGAACATGCGCAAGAGCATCGGTACTTCCCGATCGACGTAATCGTATATTCGAACCTCGGCCTTGCGTGGATGATGGCGATGCAGGCGACCTGCGTATTGAATCAAAGTTCCCTTCCAGGATACCGGCATCGCGAGGAAGAGAGTGTCGAGGCGCGCGTCGTCGAAGCCCTCACCGACGTAGCGACCAGTCGCCAGAACAAGTCGCTCGGACGCGTCTGGAATCGAGGCTAGCTGCTCCAGCGTCTGGCGGCGCTCCTTCCGGGAGGTGCCACCCTTCAATACGATCAAATGCCGGACGAGGCTTCCCAGCTTATCGGCGAAATAGTCGAGATGATCTTTGCGTTCAGTCAGCAAAATGGGTGATCGGCCTTCCTGGAGCACGGCGATGATGTCATCGACGATGCGCTGGTTACGTTCGCAATTTTCGGCGAGGACGCGATACACGTCCTGGATACCGCTGCCGGTCCGTTCGGCGGGAGTGCGGAACTCGGTCTCTCGAACGACCAGCTTGTGCTCGAACGGGCGACGCGCCGCTTGGCTCTTGGCATCTACCCGGTAGCGGATGGGTCCAAGTTGCATCTCGGTGATGGCTTGGCGGCCATCGCGCCGTTGCGGCGTGGCCGTGAGACCGACGAGATAGCGTGCCTTGACCTCCGATAGAACACGCTCGAAGGAGAACGCCGGCACGTGGTGGCATTCATCGACGATGACATGGCCGTAGGTGCTGACGAGATCGTCGACTCCTTCCTTACGGACGAGGCTCTGCATCATCGCCACATCAAGCCGGCCGTTCGGCTTGCGCTGACCACCGCCGATTTGCCCGATGTCCTGCTCCTCGATACCGAGGAACATTGCCAGCTGGGCCTTCCACTGCTCGAGTAGCGGCTTTCGATGCACAAGGATCAGCGTGTTGCACGCGCGTTGCGAGATGAGGTAAGTGCCAAGAACCGTTTTCCCGATGCCCGGAGGCGCCACGAAAATACCGGTGTCGTGTTCCACCAGAGCTTGAGCGGCCTCCTTCTGAACGGCCGTGAGTTCGCCCTTGAACACGGCATGCACCGGCGATCCGGCGGGCCGCTTATCGTCCAGCAGCAGCGCGATCTGGTGCCGAGATAGAAGTGCAGCAACGTCTGGTGCGCAGCCTCGCGGCAATGAAATGTGGCTCTGCAGTTCTTCTGCGCAGCTAATGACCCGAGGCGTCATCGCCGTCGACAAGCGCATTCGCTGCTTCTTGTAGAACTCGGGATTTTGGAAGGCCGCAATTCGTTTCAGTTGGTTGAGCAGAGCGGGCGGTAGCCCCATCTTCTCGACGTAAAGTCGCTGAGCGAGCACTGCCTTGACTTCGGACGGGAGCGGGCCAGTCACAGACTGCACATGGAATCGGCCAGACGGAGGCCGCGCCCAGGGAGTCAGTCCTTCCTCATCAGTGTCGGCGATACGAAGACCAATAACCTGCGCTGTGCGGGCTGCCTCCTGAGCTACGGCTTCCGCATCCGTGGGCTGGATCCGTTGCACGGATGCCAGGAATGCCCACTGATCAGCGAACGGCTTGAATCCTTCGTCCACGAAGACACTGTTGCCTTGCTGCCGCGCCTCATGCTGTAGCGGCAGCGCGATCAAATTCCCAAAGCCGCCGCGAGGCATCGTATCTTGGTTCGGAAAGAGGCGATCATAGGATTCCATGCTCAGCTCATGGCGGCGATCCATGGTCTCGGTGATTAGAGAGCAGCCCATGCGCCTCGCGATCGTCGCGGAGACTGGCGCGGTGAAAAAGAACCAAGCGTGCGCCCCGTTTCCCGAGCGGGATCGTTCGATCGCAACGGGGATTCGGGCAGATCGGCACGTCTCTGCAAACGCCGCGACATCCTCTTGCCATGCGTGCTTGTCGAAATCGACCGCCAGAAACCAACAGCTCTCATCCTCTAGCAGCGGATAGACGCCCATTACATGCCGGCCCTGCAGATGCTCCACGATCAGCTGTCCGCTCACGGGGATGAAGGCTTGATTGGTGCAGTCGCTGCATTTGCCGCCCGATTTGAGAAGGCAGAGTTCGGGGAGCCATTTATTCGAGCAAGCTGGCGCGTAGCCGCCGCGGCCAGTTTTCTTGCTCACGAAACGCAGAGGGAAGACGTCCGCGCGCCCGCGGAATAGGGATTGGAATAACCTCACCTTGTCGGCAGGGGTCTGCGGGGCCAGACTACCTGGCGGCGGCGCCGGATTGGGACTGATCACCGGCGAGATCGCGGCGAGTTCCATCTGGAGGGCTGCGATCCTTGCTTTGAGTTCGCCGCACGTACGCTCGGCGGCGGCTAACGAAGAGCCGGCGGCTTCAAGTTCTCGCAAGATGTCATGACGTGACCGTGCCAAGGCGGGACACTCTTTTTAGAACCATTGCCATTTCGCCGGACGCCAAGTGCCGTTTTTGCCGGCGAGCACGGGGTTGATAAAGGCTGCGACAGCGGCGGTCAGTTCCTCGAGTGTCGTCCACGCAAGTTCGTACTCCCTGGCCAGCTGCCCGTAGGGAGTGGACCATCTGATAGGAGGATCGGGAACGGACGAGGGCACAGCATGAGTGCCGCGAAATTCAAAGGTTTGCGCCAGTGCCAGGCGCAGTCGTTCTGCGTCCAACGGTTGCATGGTGCCGAGCAGAGCAATGTCCGGAAGGTCCTTTACGCGCGTGTTGGGCCGAGGACGCGGTAGCGTGTACGCGTGGAGTTTCTCAGCGGGGTGCGTTTCGATCGGATATAGCCGCAGGACCGGTGGCGCCACGCCAGCGAACGCAAGGGTATCGTCGGCGCTGACGATCTCAGGTTCCCCGAGGATGGGATCGCCAAAGGCGACGTCCACCCCGAAACGTTGACCATAGAGCTTGCCCGCCAAGCGGCACTCCGTACGAAATCGGAAGCCTTCGTACCGCATACCGTCGTTTTGCAACTGCGGGTGCTCGATGTCAGGAGTGACTTCGAAAGTCATGAAATCCTTAAGATCCAGTCTTCCGGCCTGCCGAAGGTCTGCAAGTACGCTATCCGGTGAACCGATCAGCCGCAGATCGATGTCCTTGGTTGCTCGAGCGCGTTCCAAGCGCAGCTCGAGCACGAGCCCGCCCTTCAATAGAGCCGCGTCACCGAAAACAGCCATCACTCGGGCCAAGAATCGATCGAAGACCAGGAGCTGTCTTCGGCGCCCGAAGTCGACGCCGCTGCTGGATGCAGTCTTCAGGCGCTGCTCCAGGGCCTGCTTGAAGGCTTGGGGTGAGGCGTATGTCTGCACACTCATCCTTTGAGTCCGCCAAAGGCCTTGAGTGCTTTCTGCACCGCGCCCATTTCTGCTCTCGTCACGAGGCCGCGCGCAAGCGCCTGTTTGGCGCCTTGGCGGAGCAGATCAGGAGAAAGACCTGCGACTGCGCAGTCGTTGAGTGTTCTGCGCACGGAGGTCACCGGCACCGCGCCGGCCCATGCTCGCTCACTAGGCTGAAGTTCGTGCTCGCACCGGACAGTTTTTCCCTTTGATTTCGCTGACATAGGGTCGGCGAGAGCGCAGGGTTTCTGTCTACACGACGATCGTGTCGATCAACTCCAGGGCGCGGCGCTGTTTTGCGGTGGGCGTGGTGATGAGGTCGAAGGTGCCGGAGCGCTCGACAGGTCCGGGGGTGCGGCAGGTGTTGCGCACGATGGTCGAGAGATCCTCGAGCAGGGTGCGGAAGCTGTGTGCCGGAGTACCGTCGGGGAGAGTGTGCGTGAGAACCTTCTGTAACGCCTCCTCGGAACGCTCGGCGGGGGCCACTGGGTCGCGATCGGCTTTTGCCGCCTGATCTTCATCGGCGAAGAGCAGCGGCCGCCAGGCCTCGAGCATGTGCCACTCGACATAGTAGGCGAGCATGCACAGGAAGATGTGGGCGCGAACACGATCCTCGAGCCGATGGTGGATCGGACGCACCTTCAGGTCCACGGTCTTGAGCGAACGGAACGCGTGCTCAACGTTCGCGAGCGCCTTGTAGTTTCTGACTGCATCGGCCGCTGACATGCGCCTCTTCGGGACGGCGGTGCGGATCACATAGAGGCCATCGAGCGCCGCCTCGGCGCAGATCTGCTCTTCGAGGAGCTTGAACTCGAAGCGCTGCTCCTCGATCGTGAGCTCGAAGTGCTTGGCAACTTTGTACTTGTTGACCACGCGTCCGACGCGCACGCCGATCTTGTCCTTGCCCTTCAGCCGCCCCGCTGCAACGCTCGCGCGCACCTTCTCGAGTTCCTTCCCCGTCGCTTCCAGTAACGCTTGGCGCTTATGGCTGCGCAGCTTCGCCAGCTCAGGATTGCGACAGGCAATGAGCCGCTCGCCGGGGTAGTCGGGATGGCTGATCTCCACCAGATTGCGCTCATCGAAAAAACCAAGCTGCAGCGTCTCCCCTTCCACGAGCGTGCGGATCTGCGTGCTCTTGAGCGCCGTGATCCAGGACAGCCCCTCGAGATCCCGCAACTCCTGGATCGCCTTGTGGGAGATCATGCCCCGATCGCCCACCAGCACCACCTGCTTAAGTCCATACTCCTCGCGCAGCTTCGTGACCTGCGGCATCAACGTCTTGGCATCCCCCGTGTTGCCCTCGTAGACCGATACCGCCACTGGACACCCCGCCTGGCTCGTCAACAATCCATAGTTGACCTGCAACTTGTGCTTCTTCCCATCCCGATCATGGCCGAGCTTGGCCAGCGGGCAGTGCGTGCCTTCGAAATAGCTCG
The DNA here is from genome assembly GCA_021843755.1 of Pseudomonadota bacterium. Classification (GTDB taxonomy): domain Bacteria; phylum Pseudomonadota; class Gammaproteobacteria; order Steroidobacterales; family Steroidobacteraceae; genus 13-2-20CM-66-19. The sequence continues at coordinate 95,209 of JAKBWB010000039.1, read as the reverse complement.
ATGAGAGGTCATAGAGCGCCAGCGCCCCCTCGCTCAGATGTCGTGCGGCGAGCTTGCGCTCGATCTGTCCCTGGTGCTCCAGTAGCCAGTCCATCGCGCTATAGAGGTCGTTCTCATCGGCCGCCTCGACCCCGTACTCCTCGGCGAGTGTCGTCGTGTGCCACCAGCGCGTAGTCGCAAGCTTCGTATGCGGGGCGAGCACGCGCGCGGCAACCATCGCACACACCCGATCGCGCTCGGGACTGCCCCGCGAGGCGATCAAGGATTCAAAGCCCAACCGCCGCATCGCCGCGCGCACCGCCTGCACCTGTCCGTGAGGCTTGGAGCGCACGACCTGCAGGCGCTCACCGACGGGTACGAACGTCTCCCCGCGCAGCGCGCGGCGAATCACCTCGATCAGCGGTTCGGGAAGATGGGAGAGGTTGCCAACAGTCTCGTTCTTGACCTGCGCCCCCTCGCGATAGGAGCGCCGCAGCAGATGCGTCGCGTACACCCGGCCTTTGTAGTGGCGCCGTGTGGTGACGACGTGAACCGCGCCTCCTCTTTGCGACATGCCACGGAATATAGCTGATCTGAGGAGTAATTGCAATATGATTAGTGACTACATTTTGCGACAAAAACACGCCCAAGCCTGCGCTTCGAAACCCTAGAAAATGCGAGATCTGCTGACTACCGTCGGCTCAGACGCGGGGAAGAACTTCGGACTAGGCGAGATATCAGCGTGGTGCAGGACGAAGCCTCGCGGCACGCGAAAGCGTCGGCGACGCCAGCTCAGGGGCAGCGTGAGATGGATCTGGGCGGGCAGAACATCGGAAAGCCCATGCAGTGCAAGCGCCGTCTGGTGGGAGAGCACGCCCTGAGAGTCAGTCCACAGCCATGCTGTGACGAGCTCTTCTTGCTCGCCGGATGGGAAGTGGACGAGGCGGTAGATCCCGCGACGTATCCGAGCGATGCGTCCGGTCTTCTGGTGATGCGCGAGCAGCGGGGGCGAATAGCCGGCGGCCGCGGCTTGCTTGGTGGTGAAGAGGCCTTCTTGGGCGGCGGCGACGTCGTATAGTGCCTGCCAAGTCGGCTCCGTGGCGTGGCCTGAGTGCATACACAAAACTTAAATACTCTTTAAGTTTTGTGCAAGTGCTCCCAATCCCAAAACGTGCATGCCGGCCCCTGTGACGAGGTGATGTGCCAGGAATGTGTCGAGCTCAGATTGGGTGTGCCGTAATTGTGCCTGGGTGGGCCTGGGGACGGGGCTGGCAAGCGCTGCAAGTGATTGATTCATAAGCCCCTATGTAGCCGATATGCGGGTGAAAATCCGCGGGTCGGTGGTTCGATTCCGCCTCTGGCCACCATCCCGCTCTTTCCCCCGCTTCGCTGCCTACGCCCCATTGCGTCGGGGTACGCATAAGCTATTGATGCGCAACGGTATTATCGGAGAATTGGCCGCTAATCCGTTGACCCGGCGACCTTGACAGCGAGCACACCCTGGGGGCAACTTGCGGGGGCAAATAGACGATTGTGAGGCCTTGGGGGCAACTGCCCTGGGATAGCTGAAATCCGTCTTCCTGGGTTTCGGAGGAGTGGAAATCATGCCGATCACTCACGTCGCGATCGTCAATGCGAAGCCGCGCGAGAAGCCCTACCGGCTCTTCGACCCTGCCGGTGACTATCATCGCGACGATCTTTTGTGGTGCGACAAGGACCTGGGGCACTGGACATCAGGTCTACTGCCGGAAGAAAGTGTATACAGATAAGAAAGCTCTGTATACACGTTCATCCATGTCCGCCAAGCCCTCAACTCGGATCCCGGGCACTCTGCCTTCCGTCTTTACCTACTCGGACGCCATGGCGGCCGGGCTCTCTGCGCGGCGCCTCTATCGGTACCGCGATGAGGGGCATCTAGAGCAGCTGGGCCGTGGTCTCTTTCGACGGGCGGACGCCGCACCTGCCGATCACAACCTCATCGAGATCGCCCTCCGGGTCCCTGAGGGCACGCTCTGCCTGATGACCGCCCTTGCGCGTCACGGTCTGACCGACGTCATTCCGGCTCGCATTGACATCGCAATCCCCCGCGGTGGACGTATTCCGACACTGCAGTCGCCGGCGGACGTTCACGTCTTTGCCAGAGACACCTTCGCGCTCGGCCGGGAAATGATCCGAATCGGGGACGGACTGACCCTCGGCCTGTACTCAGCCAAGCGCTCGCTGGTCGATGTGATCCGGCTTCGGCATCGTGAAGGATCGGAAGTCGCGTGGGAGGCGCTGCGCCGGTGGCTACGGCGCAAGGACGCCAGGCCCGCGACATTGATTGCGATGGCACGATCGTTCCACGGCGCCGAGCGCGCGGTTCGCCAAGCCCTGGAAGTCATCCTGTGAAGCGGGCAACCAAAGAGACGATGGCCGGAAGGCGATATCTCGAGCTGCAGCGGAGGGCGAGGGACAAGACCGACGGATGAGTTGATCCAGATCTACGCGCTTGAAGGCTTTCTCGATCGACTCGTGCGCTCGGTACACGCAGACCACTTCGTGCTGAAAGGCGGAGTTCTACCTGCTGCACTGGATGCCCGTCGGCCGACTCGCGACATCGACTTGGTCGCCCATGATTTTGAGAACAACGCCGCGCACGTGCTCGGCCTGATCCGGGAGGTCGCCGCCATCGAAGTCGATGACGGACTCGTCTTCGATGCCGAGCATGGGACCGCGGAGACCATTCGAGACGACGACCACTACAGCGGGGTCCGCGTCACGCTCGGGGAGAGTTCTCGCGCGCCATCATCCGCCTACACGTTGACATCAATGTGGGTGACCCGATCTGGCCTGAGCCACAGCAAGTCTGGCTCCCTCGATTACTCGATGACACGCTGGTCGTTCGAGGCTATCCGCCGGAGATGGTTTTCGCAGAAAAGATCGTTACAGCACTTGCACGAGGATCGGCCAACACCAGGTGGCGGGACTTCGTTGACCTCTATGTGCTCATTCGGCGCCAAGTCGTAGAATCCAAAACGCTTCGGGCCTCCATGCTGCGTGTGGCGCCATATCCCTGCGTCCCGCTCGCGCCTTTGAGGTCTGCGCTGGCCAATTTCCAGGAGATTGCGCAGAGTCGGTGGGCAGCGTGGTTACCAAAGCAACGGCTCGAAGCGTCAGCGCCGGGGGATTTCGCAACAGTTCTCGAACTCCTCTTTACGTTCGCTGACCCTGCAATCGGCAATGAGCCAATGACGGCCACATGGAGTCCGGTCGAGGCAGCGTGGCTGCGCGCCGCGTGACGACTCGTGGCCATCATGAAAAGCTTTCCATAATGGCCAGGAAAGATCGTTCAGGGCTCTTCTTCGGACTTTCTGGAAGCGGTCATTCGTCGACCGCAATCTCTTTTGGTGGAGCGCGCCCGTGCTTGCATATGGCAGGCATCGCTGGCATTATGCAGGCATGAGTGTGCAGATTACCGTCCGCGATGTGCCTGAGAAAGTGCGGCACGAGCTTGCCGCCCGAGCCGCCGCACAGGGTAGATCCATGCAGGAATTTCTGCGAATCGCGCTCGAGCGACTGGCCACACGGCCGACTGCGGATGCCTGGCTGAAGCAGGTGCGGAGGCGCAAGCGCGCTACCCAGACCAGGGTTGCTGCAGATCAGATTTTGAGCAACCGCGACGCTGATCGCCGGTGAGTGTCGTCGTTGATTCGTCGGTCATTGTCGCCGCGCTAATCGATACCGGGCCCGCCGGCGTCTGGGCGGAAGAGGTCATCGATGATCAGGCACTTTACGCTCCGGAACTCGTGTTCGTAGAGGTCACGAATGTCCTCCGGCGCCTGGAACGCGCCAAGCAGATAACCACGCCCGAGGCCAATGGAGCGCAGGAAGATCTGACTCAGCTTGAAATCGAGCTTTTTCCGTTTGAACCATTTTCAGACCGTATCTGGGAGCTACGTCATACGGTCACGAGCTACGACGCGTGGTACGTTGCTGTCGCCGAAGATCTCGGATTCCCGTTGGCCACTCTGGATGGACGCCTCGCAAAGGCAGTTGGTCCGAAGTGCAAATTCCTGACGCCAGATTCTCGGTAGATCATCCGCCGCATATCGTTGACGCACAGCGGCCACTACGCGAAGCTTTGCATAGTGGCCAAATGCGGACATTCAGCTGACGAGGGATGTCAGCTGTCTCCCTTGGCGCAATCTTTCAGAGCGTAACTCCTGCCTGAACTGCTTTCATAAGCGTAGATATAGCCGTCGCTGAAGAACCACTCTTGAGGTACAGGCGACCAAAGACGCAGTCTTCAAGCTCTCGGAACGTTGGCATTCCGGAGGTCAGATTTTCCGAGCAACCGGCGTGGATGCCCGCTCGAGACGCCAGGCTTGATCCTGATCTCCCATTTCTGCGCACCGCGCGCTGCCATTTGCCCTTCGGGCGGTACTTCGTACTCGAAGCGCGTGAATTTCCCGTAACCGGCGAGTCTGCGAAACACATGAACGTCGCCGGTTGTCGGGTACACCGAGATAAAATAACGGCTCCGTCTTTCCTTATGGCGCCGAGCAGCCGCTTGGGCGGGGAGACGACAGGTCCTGGAAACCGGTAGTAGGTGACCGATCCGGAATAAATGCCAGCGGTTCCGCCGGGCACCGCTGCATTTGCTGCTCGCTTCCAGCCGCAAGCGCCAGCAAGGAGCAACACCGTTACGACTGCCAAGCCACCCCGGAGCGTCAGCCTGCTCATCGCCAGTCCTCCGGCAGATCCGCCCGACCGGCAGTAGAGCCCCGTATGAATTACTTGCAATACCATAGGGTGGTGCATCAGCGGCGCGTGCGCGAATGGGGCGCCCCCGCTGCCCTGTGCACGCTATTTGCACTCAGGTGCGATTGAGGCAGGTTGCTGCGGCTCGACGCGGCAGCCCTGACCTTTGCCTCAACGCATCAGGCGGGAAGTTCGCGCAATCGCACCGAAAGAAGCTCCTCCGTCGCCATTTATCGAGCGGACGGCATACAAGCCCCATGTCGCGCCGACCGAGTCGTTTGGCAGTGACGCGGCGAATAGGTGATGCTGTCAGCCGGACGCGCTCTTGATCAGCAGCGCGGCCAGGGCACTCTGCATGAGTGCCTTGTAGGCCGCCTCGAGGCGCGCCTCAGGGCTGATGCTCGTGACGCGCGCATCACCCAGAGTTCGGCGCGCTGCAATCAAGAGCCCTGTTTTCCGCATTCGGCTTACCGTCGTGAGTTCGCCATCTGACTTGTCTCGGCCCAAGCCTACTCAGGCACACTGAGTTCGATGAGCCGCACAGTCTGAGCCTCCCAGGCCTTCAGGAGCAGGTTTCCCGATTGCGCGTTCGGTGAGGGTGATCTGCGCGGTGCACGGTGCGGTGCTCGATGTGGCGATGGGGCCGTACAAAAAGGGACCAAGGAGGCGCGGCCGGTTTCCACGAGCGCGGGGAACACGACGAAGCAGAGGCCTTCTTCCGGCTGCTGATCGAGTGCTTCAGCGATCGGGCCGGGGGCTACGACTGTCCGGGGCGGCAGTCCCGGAAGCGGGAAATCCCGGTGCCTGATTCCCGCAAACGGGATTGAGGGAATCTCGCGGCACCCGCGCCGTCCACGAAAAACCTTGCTGAATCAGGTCTCTAGGGGCGCGTTCCATGTGGCACGAAAGCTGCTGAGGCCCGGTATGCGAACGGCTCCCGCCACTGCTCATGCCGGACATTGCGATTGACCCCGCCGTAACGCGCCGCAAGCGCCGCAAGCGCGTGGCTGCGGCGGGTATCGCCGCGGCCGCGCTCATCGCGCTGGTGGTGTGGGGATTGAGCCGCACGGGCGCCGGCCCCAGCGTGCGGCGTTCCGACATCTGGATCGCCACCGTGAAACAAGGTTCGCTGCCGATCGTGGTGAGCGCAGCGGGGGTGTTCCGCCCGATCCAGGAGCGCTGGATCACGGCTGCCACGCCGGGTGTGGTCGAAGAGGTTAAGGTACAACCGGGCGATGAGGTGCAGCCAGGCACGGTGCTCGCGGTGCTCGCCAACCCCGCGGTCGAATCCGCGCTGGCGCAAGCCACGGCGAAGCTGGCGAGCGCCGAGGCGCAACGCGCCTCCCTTCAGGCGCAGCTGACGAGTCATCTCTTGACGCTGCAGGGCAACCTGGCCGCCGAGCAGGCTACCGCCGAGACGATGTCGGTGAAGGAGCGAGCGGAGGGGCCGCTGGTTCGCAGGCACATCATCTCGACGCTCGAATACAGCGCGATCCGTGTGCAGGCCGTCGAATACGCGCAGCTCGCCCAGCTCGCCAAGAAGCGCATTGCGGTCTTCCGCCAGAGCATTGCGGCCCAGACTCGCGCCGCGACCGCACAGGTGACGGCGCTGCGGGCGGTTCTCGAGAACACTCGCCAGCAGCTCGCTGCGCTGTCGGTCACCGCCGGTATCGAGGGAGTGGTGCAGAACGTCGCGGTGCATGCGGGTCAGACGCTCGAGGTCGGCGGGGGAATTGCCCGAGTGGCCAGCCTCAAATCCCTCAAGGCCACTCTGCAGGTGCCGGCCAGCGAGGCGGAGGAAGTGGTCAGCGGTCAGCCCGTCACCCTGGAGTTGGCCACCGATGTCACCCAGGACGTTCAGGCGCGCGTCACTCGCGTCTCGCCGACGGTGACCAACGGTAGCGTTGAGGTCGACGCCATGCCGACGGAGAAATTACCGACCGACGTCCGACCTAATCTGGCGGTCACCGGCAATATCCACATTGCCGATCTCGCCCAGGCGATCTATGTCCAGCGTCCGGCCTACGCCAGCCCGGACAGCATCATGACGCTGTTCCGGCTGGTTGATGGCGGGCGAGCAGCGGTTCCCGTGCGCGTGCGCTTCGGTGCCGCCTCCGATCAGTACATTCAAATCGTCAGCGGGCTGAGCCCCGGCACCCGGGTCATCGTGTCCGATGCCAGCGGCTTTGCCGGCGACCGGCGCATCGACCTCAGATGAGGCGCTTGATCCGACCCTCCAAGGAGAACGTGTGATATGAACACCCACGCGGTGATAGACGTCGCAGACCTTACCAAGGTCTACGTGACCGACGAAGTGGAGACCCATGCGCTCACCGGCGTCAATCTGCGCGTCGACAGCGGAGAATACGTGGCGATCATGGGTCCCTCGGGCTGCGGCAAGACGACACTCATGTCGATTCTCGGACTCCTCGATGCGCCCACCACCGGCACGTACGATCTGGCCGGCACACCGGTCGCGACTCTCGATGCCCGGCAGCGCGCGCACTTTCGTAACCGCAACATCGGGTTCGTGTTCCAGTCCTTCAATCTCATCGGTGATCTGAACGTTTACGAGAACGTGGAGCTGCCACTGGTCTATCGGGGGGGGCTCGGCCGCGCCGAACGGCGCGAGAAGGTGGCGGCGGCCCTGGAGAGCGTCGGCATGCTGCATCGCATGCGGCACTACCCGGCCCAGCTCTCCGGCGGACAACAGCAGCGCGTCGCCATCGCGCGCGCTCTGGTTGGAGATCCGGCGATCCTGCTCGCGGACGAGCCGACGGGAAATCTCGACTCCGCAAACGGGGAGAAGGTCATGGAGTTGCTGGCCGACCTGAATGCGCGCGGCGCCACACTGGTGATGGTTACTCACGACGCACGGTATGCCGCACACGCCAAGCGTCTGGTGCGTCTCTTCGATGGACAGATCGTGGCCGAGCAGGAGAGTCATCGGAGCGAAGGGGCGACACAGGGCAAAGGTCCGACGAGCCGCTGAGTCGAGGTCGCGGAGAGCTGATGGCTCCCTGCGTGCAACCGGATGTAATCCATGGCCATCTCGAGCACATATGTCTGGGATCAGCTTTCGCGGGCTCTGCGGCGCTGGCGCGGCGAGAGGGCGTTCACGGCGGCATTTGTGCTGACTCTGGCGCTCGGTATCGCGGCCAATGCCGCGGTGTTCGCTGCGCTGAATGCGTACTTTCTGCGCCCATTGCCCTACCCTGATGGCCGACGGCTGGTGGATATCTATTTCGACTCGGCGAAATATCCTCTCCCGCCCGGCGCTGCCATGTCCGCTGCCGCCTATCAGCGCCTGCGTTCTGCCCTTGCGCTCGCTTGCAGTGGACTGGTGAGCGACTGGGGCAACCTCACAGTCGTTGTTCGAGGCGAGCCCGCCGCAAATCACCATGTCGCCGCGATCACCGCTTCGACACTGAAGACGTTGCAGGTTCGGCCTCTGATCGGACGCTGGATCAGCCCTGCCGCCGACCTTGCGGGCGGTCCGCACGAGGTGGACGTCAGCTATACGTTTTGGCAAAGCGCGTTTCACGGCGATTCGCACGTCTTGGGAAAGCGGCTTCGCATCGCCGGCGAACTCTACACCGTCGTTGGAGTCATGCCGCGACGTTTCGCCTTCCCGGCCCGCCACACCCAGCTGTGGGTCTCGACGGACCTCGCGCCGGGAGAGTTCGGACCCGAGCAGCTGACGACTTTCAATTGGGTGATGGTCGCGCGCCTAAAACCGAAGGCATCCCGCGCGGAGCTTGCCGGGCAGCTCACCGGCCTGCTTGCTCGCATTGAGACGTCCATGCCCCCCGTGGAGCGCAGGGTCGCAGCGCAGGCAGGTTTCTACATCGCGTCCATGCCTTTGCGCCAGTGGCTGGGCGGTGCAACGCGCGCACGTGTGCTCGTGATGCAGCTTGGCGCGGGCATCCTTCTCCTGCTTGCGGTCGCGAGCCTGGTCAACCTCGCCTTGGCGCGGGCCCTGCGGCGCCGGGACGAGGCCGCCCTGCGAGTGGTGCTCGGCGCCGGGCGCGGTGACCTTCTGAGGAAGGCGTGCATCGAGGCAGTGCCGCTCGGCGCCGCGGCTGCGTTCATCGCCTGGCCGCTCACGGAGTTCGGCATGCGGGTGCTTGCACGGTATCGCGTCGCCTCGGCGAGCACGACATTCAGCCTGCATGCGCCTGCCGGACTGTGGTTGCTGGCTCTGGTAGTTGCTCTCGTTCTCAGTGGCACCGCGCTGCTCTTGCCGCAGGCATTCGTGCGGGTCGATAGGCCTGCTGAACTCCTCTACGGGGCTGGCAGGGGCGGAGGTGGGCACCGCATGCGACCGCTACGGCTCGCGTTGAGCGTCAGCCAGATCGGATTGGCCATCGCGCTGCTCGCCGGCGCCCTGTTGCTCGGACGCTCGTTGCGCAACATGCTCGACTCCAATCCCGGTTTCGCCAGCCGGCACCTCTACGTCGCGATGCTGCATCTGCAGGGGCCGCAGTACGACAAGTGGGGTGGATGGCTCGAGGCGCATCAGCTGCTCTCCGCCGCCGTGGCGGCGTTGCCCGGTGTGCACCAGAGCGCCATTGGAGAGTCGGTTCCATTTGCCGGCGGTGGCTCCTTTTCCTCCTTCTGGCCCGCTCACGCGCGGGCAGGCAATGCGGTGCCGCACGCCGGGAGCATCACCCAGGCGGGTCCGGGTTTCTTGAGAACACTCGGGGTTCGGCTGCTTGCCGGTCGACTGCTCGATGCGAACGATGCGGCGACCAACGCGCCCAACGTGGTAATCGATGAGCGCTTTGCGGATGCCCTCTACGGAAGCCCGGACGTGGTCGGTAAGACTCTCAAGTGCAGCATCGGCGTACGCGCCTGCCGTATCGTCGGCGTGGTCAATACCGTTCAGGACCGCTTCGCCCGACCCTATGCCTCCTCAAGCGGCACTGTGTTCGTGCCAGAAGATCTGAACAGCTATCGGAACTGGGGTGGCGTGACCACGATCCTGATCCGCTCGAGCGCGTCGCCTGCCGTCCTGGCTCGGGAGGTCAGAGGCGCCATCCGCCGGACGCTCCCCGGCCAGAGTCTGCTGCGCTTTGCCTCGATGCACGAACTGATCGGCGATTCCGCGCAGGGCGCCGCAGGGCTCGCGAGTCTGCTGATTGCGTTCGGCTTGCTCGCCTTTACGCTCGCCGTTATCGGTACCTACGGTGTCGTGGCGTACGTAACCGGGCTGCGTCGTCGAGAGTTCGCGGTCCGCCAGGCAGTCGGGGCGGAGCCCGCGCAGATCGAATCCCTGGTGCTGACTCAGGGCTTTGTACTGTGGGCGCTCGGCTCGCTGGTGGGCATCGGCTGCGCGCTGGTCTTTGCCAAGGGCATCGCCGCGGAGTTGTACCGAGTGAGCATCTTCGTTCCTGAAACCTATGCGCTGCCGGCACTCGTCGTCGGGGCGGCGGTGATGCTCGCCTCGTGGGTTCCTGCCCGAGGCGCTCGCAAGCTCGACATCATTGCTCAGATCCGGCCGGAGTAGAGACGGTGGTCATGCGATTCATTGGATTGCACGGTGAGCGACTGCTGCGGCCGTTTCGCAAAGCCGGATTCGCCGTGGCGGTAATTCTGATCCTCGCGCTCGGCATTGGCGCGAACACCGCAACGCTGAATCTGCTCTACGGCTACCTGCTGGCGCCCCTGCCGTACCCGCACGCCGGCCGACTGGTGAATGTCTATTTCACCGCCAGGCAAATGCCGGGCAACCTCGGGATGTCTTATCCGACGTACTTCGATCTTCGCGCCGGCACAACCGCCATGCGCGATGCCGGCATGATCAAGACCCGCAGCCTCAACCTCGCCTCGGGCACCAGCCTGGTGCACGTGCGCGGCGCGGCGATCTCCGCTTCCCTCTTCAGCACCCTGGGGGTGAAGGCAGCGCTCGGCCGCGTGTTCGGGGCCGGTGCCAATGAACCGGGTGCCGCGCCCGAGGTGGTGCTGAGTGAGAGGCTCTGGTCGCAGCTGTTCAATCGCAATCCCAGCGCGCTCGGGCGGACGGTCAACCTCAATGGGCGCGCTTACACGGTGATCGGCGTCATGCCGCGCAGCTTCCGGTTTCCCACTGCGCAGACCGAGTTGTGGCTACCAAAGGTCATCAGGCCGTTCGATCGCCAGCCGTACAACCTGACCGCTTGGCACGACACGATGATCGCTCGTCTCGCCTCCGGTGTGAATCCGCATCAGCTGGCGGTGCAGACCCGGGCTGTGTTGCAGCGGCAGATCGAGCATTTCCCCGATCTTTCTGCCATTCCACTGTTCAAGACGATGGGAATGCGTATTGCCGTCAAGCCGTTGCGGACGGCTCTGCTCGGAAACCTTCATGCCCGCCTGGTGCTCGCCCAGATCGCCACCGGACTGCTGCTGCTGCTGGTGTGGTTCAACCTGGCGAATCTGTTCATTGCCCGGGCTCTGGCGCGGCGGGGCGAGTTGATCGTGCGGCGAGTGATTGGCGCTGACACACAGATCTTGTTCCGGCAGCTCTTTGGGGAGAGTCTGACCCTGTCCCTGGCGGGAAGCCTTGCTGGAATGCTCCTCGGAGAGGGGCTGCTGAGGGTGCTGTTGCATGCAGGGTTCGCGAACACTGCGGTTGCGTTTCCGCTTCACGAGTGGACCGTCGCCGCCGCCATTGCCGTGGCGCTCGCGCTACTGTCCGCACTGGTGTTCTCGTTCGCCGGGCTGCACTTCATACGCCGCCAGGATCTATCGCAGGCACTGCGGGACGCCGATGCGCGCAGCACCGGCGGCCGCGGTGAGCATCGGCTGCGCGGTGCTCTGGTCGTCACGCAGCTCGCACTCGCCTTCACATTGAGCGGCGTCGGTGTGATGCTGGTGCACGGCCTGATGAAGCTGGATGCGGTGAGCCTCGGCTTCCAGCCGCGGCACGTGATCACCTTCCAGGTCCACGTGCCCGTGGCGAACACGCCCGGCCAGAGGACCCGCCTGCGGGCGCAGCTGGCGCGATTGCGCGCCGGCCTGGGCCGAGTGCCGGGAGTTCTGGCCGCGACGATTGCCAGCGATGTGCCCTTCGATGGTCAGAGCATGGGCTATGCCGCCTATCCGAACCCATACGACGGGAAACACAGGCCTCAAGTCTTTGCGATCGTCACCGATCCGGGCTATTTGCGGACCATGGGCGTTCAATTGCTCTCGGGGCGGATGTTCCGGGCGCAGGATGCGGCCTCGAATGCAGGCGATGCGGTGATTGACGCAACGGCTGCACGAGCGCTGTTCGGAAAGACGAATGTCGTGGGTCGCCAGTTCAATTTCGACGCCCCAAACGACTCTCGAGCAGGCCTGTTGTTTCGGGTCATCGGCGTCGTCGGAGATACCCGGCAGGCGCACATCGGCTCGCGCACGTCCGCGGGGATTGTCTACATCGACCGTGCCGAGGTTCTGCGGATGAAGGGGTCGGTCTTCTCGTGGGCCATTCCCACCTGGTACGTCGCCGTCCGCACCCGGCTCAGCACCGCCGGGATTCTGCCGGCATTGAGCAGGACCGTCGCCTCGGTTCTGCCCGGCGTGCCCATCTACGGTGTGCGCAGCATGCACCAGCGGCTATCGGGAACCCTCGCGCCGCGGCGCGCGGTAACGGTGCTCGTGCTGATGTTCGCGCTCGGGGCACTGTCGGTGGCCGCGGTAGGTCTTTACTCCGTGCAGAGCTACCTCGTCGGTCAGCGCAAGCCGGAATTCGGTCTGCGTGCCGCCCTCGGTGCGGATCGCGCCAGACTGCGCGGGCTGGTGCTGCGGGAAGCGGGCTGGCTGCTGCTGCTCGGCTCCGTGCTCGGGATCTGCGGCGTCGTGGTGCTGGGTCGGGTGTTCTCGGCAACGTTCTACGGCGTTCAGGCCGCCGATCCGCTCTCGCTGCTGCTCGTCGTGACGATCCTCGGTCTGATCACGCTTCTTGCGGGCTGGCTGCCGGCCTTGCGTGCCAGTCAGGTCCCGCCCATGGAAGCGCTGCGGGACCGGTAGCTGCTGCGGCCATGAGTCGGGCAAGGTCAAACCGATGAGTCTGGCCGCAGATGAGGATCCCGAGAGTGACGGGGCGTGCTCGCAGCGGCTGCGGGCCTGCGGCTGCGAAGTCGGGATGGGGGCCGGTCCGGCAGAGGCACTGAGTTCATTGCGGCAGATGCCCCCCGAGCTACCGGCGCAGGACATGAACCGCCACGGCGCTGTTCCCCGGGTTACGGTCGACATGGTTGATACACATTCGGCAGGCGGTTTACCCGGTTCGGGGGTGAACGCGCCGCCGGGTCGAGGTCCATGGTGCTGAGACGCATCGCGCAGGTCATGATGGAGCTCATTGCGCGGCTGTTTCGCCGGCCGGGATTTGCCGTCGCGGTGATTCTCGCGCTGGCGTTAGGAATCGGCGCCAATACTGCGACACTTGGCCTTCTGTACGGCTATCTGCTCGCGCCCCTTCCCTATCCCGGAGCCGAACGGCTGATGGACGTATTTGTCACGAGCAAAGCGTTCCCAGGGCATACGTTCGGGATGGCGTACGACACTTACGCCGCGCTGAGGGCGGACGCGGGTGCCATAGCGGCCGCAGGTGTGTCGGAGACGAGAAGCTTCAACCTCGACTCGGATGCGCTTGAAGAACACGTGACGGGAGCGGTGGTCTCCGCGTCCCTGTTCACGACTCTGGGTGTCCGGCCTGTGCTGGGCCGGGTATTCGGTGTGAGCGCGGAACGCCGCGGGGTTCCCGGCCAAGTGGTATTGAGCTACAGCCTGTGGAAGAGCATGTTCGGCGGTTCCCCGGACGCGCTTGGTCGACTCGTGCGCCTCAATGGGAGAGCGTACACGGTGGTCGGCGTGATGCCGGCGCGATTCGACTTTCCGCAAAGCGACACCATGCTGTGGATACCCGTCATCCCTCCACGGCCCGATGGCGCAATGGCCGGCTTCTACTTCGGGCAGATCGGAATGATCGCACGCGTGGCTCCGGGCATCACCCCGGCGCTGCTGCGCACTCAGGCACGCTCGATACTGGCGCGGCAAATCACCCACTTTCCGCCCGCCCTGAAGGGTCAGGTCAGATGGTTCGGACCGGACATCGGGGTGCGGCCGTTGCGCACAGCGCTCGTGCGCCAACTGGGATACCGACTCAACCTCGCTCAATGGGTCACGGGTCTGCTGCTGGCGCTGGTCTGGTTCAACCTCGCCAATCTTTTCATTGCCCGCGCGCTGGCGCGGCGCAACGAGCTGCTCATGCGGCAGGTGCTGGGCGCGGATACGTGGGTGCTGCTACGCGAGCTGCTGTTCGAAAGCCTTCCGTTATGTGTCATCGGTGGGACGCTGGGGTTCGTCGTCGGTCATGCACTCCTGACCATGTTGCTCAGAACGGGATTCGGGAGTACGCGGATTGCCGTCCCGGCGAATATCTGGCAGGCCGCCGCACTCATTGCCCTCAGTCTCTCGGTGCTCTCATCACTGGTGTTTTCGGTAACGGCCCTCTCCTTCATTCGACGCGATGTGGCCGGGGCACTCAAGGAGGCGGACGCGCATAGCACCGGGGGGCGCGGCGAGCTGCGTGTCCGTACTGCTCTGGTGACCGCGCAGCTCGCGTTGGCCGCGGTATTGTGCGCGACCGGTGCCATGCTGGTCCATGGATTGATGCACCTCGAACGGGTTCATCTGGGGTTTCGGCCCGCGCATGTGCTGACGATGCAGATGTATTTTCCGTCAGGTTACGCCCCCACATCGTCCGCGCTCGACTCGTTGTTCGTCCGCATGCATTCTTCCGTGGTGCGCCTGCCCGGCGTGCGGGCTGCCGCCATCGCCAACCAGATTCCCTTCGGCTACCCACCCATGTGCAGTATGGTGTTCCCGTACCCGGCCGCACGGCTGGACAGGTCGGCGAACCCTCTGATGTTCAATTCGATCGTGGGCCGTGGCTACTTCCGGACGATGGGGGTGCCACTGCGCCTTGGTGAGGAGTTTGCGGCAGGCGCGGATCAGGCAGGGATGGTGCTCGATGCAGCCGCTGCGAAGGTGCTGTTCGGGCCCGCGGACGCAATGGGGCGAACGCTGACGTTCGATACGGCACACGGCGTGCCTGTTCCGAAGCAAGCATTGTTCCCGGTCATCGGTGTCGTGGGGGACACTCGGCTTGCCTATACGATCCCGGGGCTCGATTGCAAGGGCATCGTATATCGAAATCTTGCGCAGGTTCTCCGAGCACCCGGTCCTCCGCCGCGGTGGCCCTGGTACCTGGCGATTCGCACGCCGTTGCCCGCCGCAGTTATCCTTCCCGAATTGCATCGCGTGCTCGCGACGATCGCCCCCGGGGTACCGATATACGACGTGCGTTCGTTGGATGACAGGATGACCGCCGACATGCGTCCGCATCGAAACATCGTGACGCTCGGTCTGCTGCTGGCCTGCAGCGCTCTGGCGGTTGCGGCGGTGGGCATCTATGCGGTACAGAGCTACGCGGTCACCAGGCGACGGACGGAGTTCGGCATTCGACGAGCGCTCGGTGCTACCCGCAAGAGCATCTTCGGTCTGGTGCTGGGGCAGACGCTGGTGCAGCTGAGTCTGGGGATGGGCATCGGACTGACCGGTGCGGCGGTGTTGGGCAGAGTTTTTGCCGGCGCGCTGTACGGGGTGCGCGCATTCGATCCGCTCGCGGCGCTTCTGGTGATGGTGGTATTGAGTCTTATCACGCTCGTAGGCGGCGGAATCCCGGCCTGGCGCGCCAGCCGGGTCCCGCCCATCGAAGCGCTACGGGACCGCTGACCGCTGCAGGCATAATAGGGTCATGACGAAGCCGGTGATCCTGGTTGCGGATGATGACGCCGATGTGCGTCAGGCGCTGTCGATGCTGCTGCGGGACTGCGGCTGCGAAGTTGCCACGGCCGCCAGTCCGGCAGAGGCTCTGAGTTGGCTCAGGCACAAGCGCCCCGATCTGGTGCTGCTCGACATGAATTACCAGCGCGATACCACCTCAGGTGCCGAGGGTCTGGCCCTTCTGCGGCAGATCAACACGATGGATTCCTCGTTGCCGGTGGTGGTGCTCACGGGCTGGGCAACGGTCGAGCTCGCGGTCCAGGCCGTGCAGATGGGGGCGCAGGACTTTCTGGAAAAGCCCTGGGAGAACGCTCGGGTGCGGTCCCTCCTGAATACCCATCTGGCGCTTGCGGAGGCGCGCAGCCGGGTCTCGAGCCAGGAGCAGTCCGCGTGCCCCGGAAATCCCCAGGATGACGATCCCGTGTTCCGCTCGCACGCGATGCGTGAGGTACTCGAACTCGCCAAGCGAGTCGCGCCGTCCGATGTCCCTGTGCTCCTCACCGGCGAGAGCGGGACCGGCAAGGGTCTGATGGCGCGTTGGATCCATCGTCGCTCGTCGCGCCGCGGGGGGCCATTCATCAGCGTCAATCTCGGCGGTTTGGCCGAAACGCTCTTCGAGAGCGAGCTGTTCGGCCACGTAAAATGGGCGTTCACCGATGCTCGAACAGATCGCGTCGGGCGTATCGAGGGGGCCCGCGGCGGCACGCTGTTTCTGGACGAAATTGCCAACGTTACACCGGCTCAACAGGCGAGACTTCTGCACGTACTCGAGGAGGGCGTGTACGAGCGGGTCGGAGAAGCCGTATCACGGCCGACGGACGCGCGGATCGTAGTGGCAACCAATGCCGATATCCGGCAGTTGATTGGTGAGGGTCGCTTCCGTCACGACCTGTTCTTTCGCCTCAACGCGGTGGAGATCTCCTTGCCGCCGCTGCGCGCACGGCGTGACGACGTGCCGCTGCTTGCCCGCCACTTCCTCGCGCGCCTGTCGGATCCTGAAGGGCGCTCGTTTTCTCTCAGTGCCAGCGCCGACCGGGCGCTCGAAGCGTACGATTGGCCCGGCAATGTGCGCGAGCTGGCGCACGTGATGCAGCGAGCGGCGCTGCTCGCCAAAGGGGCGCGGATCGAAGTGGCGGATCTGCGTCTTCTGGGTGGACCAAGCACGGAAGGCCTGGAAAATCTCACGCTCGAACAGGCGGAGCGCTACGTGGTGCGGCGCGCAATCGAGAGCTGCGGCGGTGATGTGGCCGCCGCAGCGGCGAAGCTCGGTGTGAGCCGCAGCGCGCTGTATCGCCGTCTGGAGAAGCTGCGCGAATGAGAGTCGGTGGCGGGGGGCGCCTGCGCGACACCGGTCTGACCATCATGGCGGTACTGCCGATGCTGGGGCTGGCACTGCTGCCGGCCGCGGGGATGCGGATTCCCCGGGCGGTGCTTGGGTGGGGTTTCGGGTTGACCCTGCTATGGTTGATCGCGGGGCTCACGCTGGCCGCGCGCAGTCGCTCCCGTCTCCTTCAGCAACTGGCGAGCCTCCTGCAGGGACTGCGTGCGGAGGATTACGGGCTCAGACTTCGCGCCGGAGGCGGTCCGGTCGGCGAGGTTGCACGGGAATTCAATGCGCTTGCGGCGTACCTCGGCGGTGAGCAGCGCCACGGCCAGGAAACGGACGCGCTTCTCTCGCAGCTGCTCGCGAGTCTGGAGTTCGGCGTGCTGATCGTCGATGAGCAGGAGCGGCTCGTCGAGCTCAATCCTGCCGCCGAGGCGTTCCTCGGCCAGACCGCGTCCGGGCTCGTCGGACGTCGGGCATCGCAGCTCGGACTCTCGGCATGGCTCGAGCAGCCGGTTCCGTGCATCGATCGGCGCGAATTCGCGGCCGGCGAGGGTCCCTGGGAGATACGTCGCGTGACCTTCCGGCGCCACGGAAGACCGCACCGTCTGCTTGTCGTCACCGACGTGAGCCGCGCGCTGCGTGAAGAGGAGCGATATGCGTGGCGACGCCTTATACGGGTGCTTGGCCATGAGCTGAATAATTCACTCGGCTCCATCCAGACTACGGCCAACCTGCTGAGGGAGAGCGCGCACCGCGGTGACTCGACTTTCGACGAGGGACTCGAGCTGATCGAGCGGCGCAGCCGCGCGCTCGGCAACTTCATTCGCCGTTACGCCGAGCTTGCCCGTCTCCCACCGCCGAACCCTGATCGCACCGAATTGGCTGAACTGATACAGCACGTTGCAACGCTTGAGCACCGCGTGGCGGTCCGCGTCGAATCTGGCGATTGCGTGGATGTCTGCCTGGATCGGGCTCAGTTTGAGCAGGCGTTGATCAATCTCGTGCGTAACGCCGCGGAAGCTGCGCTGGAAACCGATGGTGGCGTCTGTATCCGCTGGCGAGTGGACGGTCCGATCTTGCGGATCGAAGTGGAAGACGACGGCCCCGGTATTGCACACACGGAAAATCTGTTCGTGCCGTTTTTTACCACCAAGACCGGCGGGAGCGGCATCGGGTTGCTGCTGGCCCGGCAGATCATCGAGGCGCATGGCGGCAGTCTGCGGCTCTTCAATCGGACGGTTGCCAGAGGCGCGGTCGCCGTGATCCGGATGCCGATGTGCCGGGCCCAGGCGGTCTGAGTGCAGGTCCGGGCGAGTCAACTGTGAATCACGAGCCTGGACGGCGCCGGCGGCTCGGCGTGATCACCCGCGCATACCTCACCGGGCAGCAGGGGTACGTTGTCGAAAAGACCCGCACCCGGCGCGCACCCCAAGCAGATCGGTCGGGGCGACGCCCCTTCATCGGCAAGACACCGGACTCCCGCCTCGGCTTTCCATCCTCGGCAAGGCACAACCAAGTCCACGCATCCGAACGACCGCTTCGGCCGCCCTACCGCCGCGCGGGACGTCATCCGGGTGGAGCTGCCGTCTTCAGGCGCTGGCAGCCGCCTTCAATTCGGTGACTGCGGCGATCACCTCGTCCGTCACATTCTTCGGCACCGGCTCGTAATGCGAGAACTCCATGGTGTACGACGCGCGACCGCTGGTCATCGAGCGTAGCTGACCGATGTAGCCGAACATCTCCGAGAGCGGTACGAAGGCGACGACTGCGATGTTGGCGCCGCGCTCGAGCTGATCCTGAATCATTCCACGGCGGCGGTTCAAATCGCCGATGACGTCGCCCAGATAGTCGCCCGGCGTCACCGTCTCGACCTTCATCACCGGCTCGAGCAGGATGGGGCTCGCCTTGCGCATCGCTTCGCGGAAGCATGCCTTGGCCGCGATTTCGAACGTCAGCGCGTTCGAGTCGACGTCATGATAGCTCCCGTCCGTCAGTGTGGCGCGAAAGTCCACGGTCGGGAAGTGCGCCAGCACACCGTCTTCCTTCTGGACCTTGAGTCCCTTCTCCACCGACGGCACGTACTCGCGCGGCACGGAGCCGCCCGAGGTCGCATCGACGAATTCGAAACCCTTGCCGCGCTCGAGCGGCTCGAAAGTGATCCACACCTCGGCGAACTGGCCTGAGCCGCCGGTCTGCTTCTTGTGCACGTACTGCTCGTCGACCTTGCGAGTGATGGTCTCGCGGTAGGCGACCTGCGGCTGGCCCATGATGCCCTCGACGTTGAATTCTGTGCGCATGCGATCGAGCGTCACTTCCAGGTGCAGCTCACCCATGCCGCGCAGAATCGTCTGGCCCGTTTCGCGGTCGGTCTCCAGATGGAGCGAAGGGTCGGCGCGAACCATCTTGGCGAGCGCGGCGCTGAATTTCTCCCGGTCGCCTTTGACTTTCGGCTGTACCGACACGCTGATCACAGGGTCCGGGAAGCGCATGCGCTCGAGGATTACCGGATTGGCGGAATCACACAGTGTATCGCCGGTCTCCGTTTCCTGCAGGGAGACGAGCGCGATGATATCGCCGGCGCGTGCCTCTTCGATCGGATTGGCTTCTTTGGCGTACATCTCCACCATGCGACCGATCTTTTCGCGCTTGCCGCGCGTGGTGTTCTCCACGGAAGCGCCCCTGGTGAGCACGCCCGAGTACACGCGCACGAACGTCAGAGCGCCGAACGCATCGTTGATCACCTTGAACGCGAGGCCGCTGAACGGCTCGTCATCCGAGCATCTGCGTTCACCGATGACGGTGCCGTCTTCGTCCAGTGTCTTGATGGCCGGGACGTCCGTCGGGGCAGGCAGGTAGTCGACGATGGCGTCGAGGACCTGCTGCACACCCTTGTTCTTGTATGAAGATCCGCACAGCACGGGGGTAAATGCGCCCGTCACGGTGCCTTTGCGCAGGCAGTTGCGCAGCACATCCGTCGAAGGTGCGTGACCGTCCTCGAGGTACTTGTGCATGGCGTCGTCGTCCATCTCGAGGCAGGTGTCGATGAGCTCCGTACGGTACTTTTCCACATCCGCGAGAATCTTGCGATCCGTCGGCACGTGGATGTCGAGCTTGTCGGCAAGATCCGGTGTTATCTCGAGTATTTGCCATTCGGCATCCTTGTCGTCCGACTCCCACACCAACGCGCGCATCTCGACGAGGTCGATCATTCCCCGGAAGTTGTCTTCAGAGCCGATCGGGATCTGTACCGGCAGCGGGCGCGCGCCGAGACGCTTCCTGATCATGTCGACGCAGCGCGTGAAGCTGGCGCCGCTGCGGTCCATCTTGTTGACGTAGCAAACGCGCGGCACGCCATAATTATCGGCCAGGCGCCAATTTGTTTCCGACTGCGGCTCAACGCCCGCAACGCCGTCGAACACAACCACGGCGCCGTCGAGGACGCGCAACGAGCGATTCACCTCGATGGTGAAGTCGACGTGTCCCGGGGTGTCGATCAGGTTGATCTTCTTCCCGCGCCAGAAACAGGAGACCGCGGCGCTCTGAATCGTAATCCCGCGTTTCTGCTCCTGCTCCAGGTAGTCTGTCGTCGTTGAGGTCTTCAGATCCTTGGTGTCATGAATGTCGATGATCGTGTGCTTGCGCCCGGTGTAATACAGGATGCGCTCGGTCGTGGTCGTCTTGCCGGCATCAACATGGGCGATGATGCCGATGTTGCGGATATCAGAGAGAGCGGTTGTGCGGGCCATGGCAAGCTTCCGTTTCGAATGTTCGGGTCACACTGTCGGGCGGGCGTACTGGCCCGGTTGTATCTCAAATGGTCTGCGCTGACGTGCGGCGCTCTCCTCGATCCCATGGCTGGCGCCGGCAAATCCGGGATTCGAGGGCATAAGGGGCGGGGATCCTATAGAAGTAGCGGCAGGAGTTCAATGCTCGCGCGCCGGCTTGGGGCTGTGTGGATGTCGAGCATGGAAAACCACGGCAGTCCGCGCGGCGCCTCGGGGGCTGATCGCCCGCCGTCTCCAAATGAACCAATGAAAACAATAACGTGGAATCGAGCTGGGCGGTGAGCGACCCCGGCGGTTGCAATCACCGCGCAGCGGGATGTCCGCGGGTCCGTACGGCCCATCCCGGAACGTGCAGCGGGTTGCGCGGCTGTGTGAACTACCAGGCAGGTGAAAGCGTCGACCGCCGAGCAGGCGGAACGTCAAGCGTGTGGAGCGGATCCGGGACACCGCGCGGCCCCGCCGAGCGAGGCAAGTCCGAGCGCCGAGAAGCGTGAACCGGACGGAAGGCCCTGAGGGACCGAGGCCATGCGCATGCTGTCAGGAACAGTCAAGTACAGGTTCGAGTCTGGATGCCAAGATATCGAACCGTGTGCTGGAATCAGAGCCGAGGGGGGCTCGGCCTGACAATCGAGCATGCCGCTCCCGGCCATGACGGCCAGGAGCGGCACTGATCGTTGGGGCCTCAGTAGCGGCGCGACCCCCCGTTGCGGTTGCCGCCGCCACCGGAACGCTCGCGCTCCTGCGCCTCGTTCACTTTGAGAGGGCGGCCGTCGAAGTCGGTGCCATTGAGCGCCTGCATCGCGCGAGCCGCATCGGCACTCGACATCTCCACGAAGCCGAAGCCGCGCGGTCTACCCGTCTCGCGGTCGGTGATCATGGAGACTTTCTCGACCGTCCCGTGCTTGGAGAACAGGGCGTTCACGGCCTCTTCGGTCGCCGTAAAGGGGAGATTTCCAACGTATAATTTCGTCACTGCGGAATACTCATGAAAGAAAAGCAATATGGAGCCGCAGGACTGTCCTGCGACTTGGTTCGCGGAGCTTTGCGTGGGTGGCAGACATTGGCAGGAGGGACGCGCAGAATCGCTGCGCGCGGCGCCAAGGCAGACAAGCCGAAAAGATACGAGCCGATCAATAGGGTACAGGATTGCAAGCTGAGCTGCCAGACTTTCGTGCTTCGATGCCGGCGGTGGCGGGAAGCCATCGTTTGCGCCGGCGGTGCGGTGCGCGCATGCCCAGCAGATTCGGCTCCGCAAGCGGTGGAATCAGCCTCATGAATTGGTCCGGGGGGCGGCCCGGGTCATTCGCCGGTCGCTGTCACGGCGCCTCACGCTGGCTGATGAGCTTTCGCGGACCCTGCCATCGTGCCGGGCACATCGCCTGCGATGTCCGCCGCTGTGAACGGTGGTCAACCCTCGAGGCTTTCGGTATGGCTCACGGCTCGCAGATGACCATGCGCGTTCCCGAGCACCGCACATCGTTGCGAATAGCGCTCGTCAGTGGGCGGGCGAGCAGACCGCCGTGAGCGTATAGCGCAGGTGCAACCGACACGGCAACTTGGCGGTGAAGTCGCCGCCACGCAATCCGGCGCATTTGAGCACTCCTTCGATCCGATGTGACGGATCATCCACCGCCGCCTGCACGACCGTGTCCAAGTTGAACGAGCCATCGCAGTCATTGTGCGGGCATGGGAAGGAGAAGTGGGCGCGGGCCGGAGGGTACAAGACGCGGGATTGGGGCACCGGCGTAATCGCTCCGCCGCCCTCGAAGCGCAGATCGAAGCGCAGCTGCTCGACCATCGGGAACATTGCGCGCAGCTTGGGCGCAGCCTCCTGGTCGCGGCGAAGCCGGGAAAAGCGATCCTGACGCGCGGCGGCTCCGCGAGCAGGGCCGAGCTTCATGCTCCGCCCATTGGTGTCGGATCGCCAGGGCCCAGGGGCGAATCTTGCACCGGCGTCGCGCTCTCCTCGGAACCGCTCGTGCGGCCCGACCGGCGCTTCTGCTTCTCCAGCTGGCGCGCGACTCTGCTTTGCTCCTTCTGCCTTTTTGCCAGGCGGTAGTTCGGCTTGGGCACTAAGAATCCTCGATCATTTCGTATTGGGACGATATATTCCGGCTACCACTCTACTCTGCTTCTGCCCTCGGGGCGTACTTTCAGATCGGTATTGGCCATCGACGCGCTCAATTTGGCCGCCAGCCGGTATGCATGACCGGGTTTTTCGGGCCGCCGGCTCCTGATCTTGGGCGGTCGCCGCGTACGCGAGACGACCCGCGGAGCCGGCCTCAGACAGGAGCGATCGTTGGTACTTCAGGAGCGCTCCCGCGCCAAGGTCACGACTAGGCCGCGTGCCTGGCCGGCGCGGAACGGGGGCGGTAGACCTTCGTGGCCGCAGGCACGGAAACGGCCGTCGTCGAGGCTATAGCCGCGCGCCTGAGTGGTCCTCGCAACAGGCCCAGTCAGATTGCCGGACAGCAGCGACGTGGACCTCGCCTTCGTGCGCGGCGTCGGCGACCCGCTGCGCCACGCCCAGATCAGGTTCGAGAGAATCCGCGAGTTCGCGCGAGGCGCTGCGGCGCGGTCGTGCAGGGCTGGGGAGGGGCGGACTTGGGGCTGGGCAAGCGCCGGGGGAAGTGGTAATCGTGTTCCGCCGGTGGGGTGTGCGACCTGATGGCCCACGGGCGAAGGGAGTGCAATGGGATACGTTGAGGCGTGCGACCTCAAAGACCTCGTTCTTCTCGGCGGTGGGCACAGCCATGTAGGGGTGCTGAAGCGGTTCGGCGCGAGGCCATCTCCCGGCGTGCGTCTGACGGTGATCTGCCGCGATTTGCGCACACCGTACTCGGGAATGCTGCCGGGACTGATCGCGGGTCATTATGCCTTCGATGACGCGCATATCGATCTCGAACCGCTGTGTCGTTTCGCCGGGGCGCGCCTGTATCACGACGAAGCAGTTGCGCTCGATCTGGCTGAGCGCAAGGTCGTATGCAAGGGCCGTGCGCCGATCCGGTATGATCTGCTGTCAATCAACATCGGCTCGACGCCCGGCATCCTGGAAGTTCCGGGGGCTGCCGACTCCGTCGTGCCCGTCAAGCCCATCCAGCAATTCATCGCCCGCTGGGACGCCTTGTGTCACCGGGTTATCTCGCACGAGGGTCCGATGCGCATCGGCGTCGTCGGCGCTGGTGCGGGCGGTGTCGAAATACTGCTCGCGGTTCAATTCCGCCTGTGCAAGCTGCTCGCGGCTCAGGGCAGGAGTGCCGATCACCTCCAGTACGATCTGTTCACGGACACCGGGCGGATCCTGCCCACGCACAATGCGCGCACACGACGGATTTTTGAACGTATCCTCGCGAAGCGGCGAGTCCGGGTACTGACCGGGCATGCGGTTGTCGAGGTTGCCGGCGGAAGGCTGAGGCTGGCCAATGGCGGCGAGTACGCCCTGGATGAGATACTGTGGGTGACGGCGGCCAGCGCGGCGCGGTGGCTCGCACAGTCCGGGCTCGCGGTGGACGAAAGGGGATTCGTCGAGGTTGCCGACACGCTGCAGTCGCTTTCCCACCCGGATGTCTTTGCCGCCGGTGACATTGCCGCCCTGGTGGATCATCCACGCCCAAAATCCGGTGTGATCGCGGTTCGGGAGGGCAAAGCGCTGGAGCGGAATCTGCGCCGGGCGCTCGCCGGACGTCCCCTCCGGCCGTATCGCCCGCAGCGGCAGTCTTTGAGCCTCATCAGCACCGGTGACCGATATGCCGTCGCTTCCCGCAACGGCTGGGCGCTCGAAGGGCGGTTGCTATGGCGCTGGAAGGACTGGATCGACCGGCGCTTCGTGCGCATGTTCAGCGAATTGCCCGACGTGCCAGCCGGAGGCCGGTGAGTTCGTCATCCCGAATCACCGATTCCGGGGCGAGCGCCGCGATCATGGCCGCCGCGATGCGCCGGGGCGAAGACCGGTGGCACGTTGTGGGGTCGGGCGCTGCGGTGCCCGTGTGCCGGCGCCTCGGGCGCAGTGTCTGAAATCGATCTGATTCTCCGCTGGTGCGCACTGGCCGCCGCCGGTCCAGGTGGCCCAACCCGAGGCGGCGGAGAGCGGGCCGTCGAATGATCGACGGATTCGGGGATCTCAGGAGCGCAGTTCCCGCGCAAGCTCGCGGCGCGCGAAGTACGTCAGCAGACCGATCACGGCGATCGTTGCGACGAGGCCCAGCCACAAGAGAACGTCGTCGTCCCGAGCCATGGGTGCTCTGCCACTGATCACCGCGGCAAGCGTGGCGGCAGCCGTACCGGCGTACACGTAAAGCAGCGAGGCCGGCAGCATGCCGATCCAGGAGGCCAGCAGATAATCACGGACGCGCACCGTGGTGATGCCGTAGGTATAGTTGAGCAGGCCATAGGGGATTATCGGTGACAGACGGGTGAGGAATACCACCCAGAAGCCATGCCGTGAGATCGCACGATCGAGGGCGCGGAATTTCGGCCAGCGCTCGGTGCGGCGGCGGACCCAGTCTCGAGCGAAACTCCTACCGAGAAAGAAGGCCGCTGCCGCCCCGAGCATGCTTCCGATCGACACCAGCAGCAGCCCTTTGGCGAGTCCAAAGATCGCTCCTGCTGCGATTGTGAGCAGCGAATCGGGCAACAGAACCAGCGCGGCGAAGGCATAGAAGAGGATAAACGGAACGGATGCGGCCCCACGCCAGGCCGCGACCCAGGCGAGAATGGGCTTCATTTCAGACTTCGCCAGCACTGCCACTGTCACGGCGGCAGCGAAGCCGAGCACCATCAGCCCGCTCCAGAGGAGTACACGCGTTTTCATCCCCGGCCCGTTACGATTCAAACCGCATGGAACACGTTTCCGCCGCACTCGCGATCGCTCAGTGTACGCGTCCGCGGGCAACCTGATCTTTCCTCGGCCGCTGGGTCGTCAACGCCCTTCGGTCGCTTGTGTGCCCTCCCGTGCAACGCTGGCGGTTGCTACGATTACTCCGAGATCGCCCTTCGGAGGAAGCCCTCCGACCGTATAAACCTTGCCCTGGGCGTTGGCGAAGACCAGGCCGGGCGTTCCCTCGAAGCCGAATGCCTGCATGAGCGCCTCGTTGTGAGCGAGCTCGCGCATGTCCTTCGCGCTCGGATGCGCAACGGGCGCGATGCCGCCGCCCGGATCGACCCCGCGACCCCAGCGCGCTTCGTTCATGCGCAAGGCCGCGGACGGATCGGCGGCATCGAAGATGGCGGCCGCTTTGCCGGGGCTGCTCGCCGAGATCACCCCGACCAGGACTTCCCGCACCTGCAGGCCCGATCGGTAGTACGGCCGCAGAGCAATCCACAGCGCGTGGCAGTACGGACAATTGGCATCCATGAACACATAGATGACGTGGCGCGGATGCGCGCTGCCTTCGGGTATCCAGTTGGTCTGCTGCAGGGCTCGCATCTGCGCGCGTGCCGTCGCCGTCTGGCCCCGCGCCGCGAGCGGGAGCGCCACGGACAGGAGCGCCGCGGCCGTCCAAGCGATACCAAATTTGATGGGGTTACGCATCGTCTGTTCCTCAGTCGATATCGAGGCAAGACCCCGCCCTGCATCGATGTATTGCGATGACAGTTCCGAGCCGTATTCTACCGCCGGCCTCGCGAGCCTATCCCGGCGAACGAAACGTGCTCGAATGAGGGCGGGTTTCCGCGACGTCCGGAAGACCGTAGAGAAAGATCGCCCCGGGTTGATGACGCGAATAGGCCTCGAAGACGAATTCCGGCCAGTATCGCGGCGCCGGTCCCCATTTCAAGTGTTGTTCCAGGGTATCCGCTCGGGGCGTGTGCGCGGCCGCCGGGGCAATGCGATCGAGATAGTCCAGCCAGCCTTGCGTGTCCGGCGCGATGAGAACGTAGGGTGAGGTGAACACCACATGTTCGGTATCCGGCATGGGCGGCGGAAGCACGCGCGCATACCAGATCTCCCCGACTCGTCCCGCGTAGCCCGAGGGGCACACCGCCTGCAGCGCGTTGCCGGTGGCGAGGTCTCGCAGGTGCACCCGCATCCCGTCTTGCCGTGCGACCTGATAGAGCCCCATCCGCGAGTCCTGCAAGAGCTGCATGAGGGCAACGAGTTTCGGGTGACTGCCGCATTCCTTGGCGACGGCGATCGTGACGGTACCGACGGTCTCGCGGCGGGCGCCAATGGGCAAATCGAACGTCGACCAGCAAACGAAATAAGAGGTCGAGATCGGGCTCATCGGCGGCCAGGACGGCATGTAGGCGTCTTCGGCGATACCGATCTGTTTCGCGAAGGACTTCATTTCCGGCATCCTGAGAAGCTGCTCCGCCATTACCGACATCTGATTCTGGGCGAGGATGTAGAGCGCGTGCGCCGGGTGAGTCTCGGCGAGTGCCTCGCTCGGGGTGACGGTCCTCTGCAGCGTCTCGGCGTATTCCCGCCCGGCGCGGAAGGCTGCGAGATCCGTGACTTTCAGGCGCAGCTGCCGCCGCAGCGTGTCCAGAACCCGGCGGGCGATCGGGCCCTTGGCATGCTGATCGTTCAATTCAGCTCCAGTTCGCGGCCGAGCACCTGACGGACGAAGCTGTCGGGTCGTGCCGTGGCGAGGAGTTCGCGGATGATCATCCGGATCTCAGTGACCTGGCCGAGAATTTCCGCCGCCTTGCGCGCGGCGTGATAGGCGGTCCAGACATCGAGCGCGGCGATCTCATATCCGTACCCGAGCGTGAGCCATCGCAGGGCCGCAACGGCCGCCCCCACCGCGAATGCCGGATCCCGTTCGCAGTGATCGCGGGCGGCGCGCGCCAGCGTCTTCGGATCGCAGGGGGAATCCCGAACCAGCTCCAATGCGAGATCATAAAGGCCCAGTTCCTTGGCCGCCGCGAACCACTTGCCTCCATCGCCAGGCGATTGCCGGATCAGATCCCGCAGGATCCGCTCACGCGGTATGAGCGGGTAGGCCTGCGCGACTGCGCGGAAAGTCGCCAGATAGGTCCCTTTCACGCGCGAGGTCAGGCCGAAGCGGCGATATGCCTCGTCGACTCTGCCTGTATCCAACAGTATCTGCTCGCACAAGCTGTCTACGTGCCGATCGGGAGTCCGTGGCCCACGAAGAGACTCGGCCAGCGCAATCGCATCATCAGGCTTGCGGTCGGCCGCCAGGGCTTTCACGGCATAGAGTTTGTAGGACCAGAAATCGGTATGAGCGAGCAATGCATGGATCTCCCGATGGCGGCCCGCGCACAAGAGCGCGCTCAAACACGCGCTCGTCCCGTGGTAGTGGCCACGCAGGCTCTTGTCGGGGGAGAGAGCCATGCGCGTGACATCGATCATTCGGTCGGCCCATGCGCTCGCCAGCTGAGGCGTCACGCATAAGTCTCCCCAGTAGTCGGCCAGGGACTCGATGTAGGGCATCTGATCGGCTTCATGAGCTTCGTAGAGCCTCTCGAGCCATTTCTCCCGCACCCCAACGGGCACATCGGCCGCGCAGATGATCGGCACGAGAGCCTCGATTGCGCGGTTGACGGCCGAGCCGAGCGCGCCGGACGAGCTGTTCACGTGCTCCAGAGCCGCGGGGAGCCGCTCGATCAGACGTATGGCGCCTTCAGCCGCGCTCGCCGGATCCTTGCGGGAGACGGCGGTAATTTCGGCAACCGCCTCTTTGATTCGTGCCACTGCCGTGGGCGATGACCGCCAGGTGAAGGTGTTCGGGCGAATGCGGCTGGGGAACCGCCACTCGTGGGGAGCGGATTTCCGGGTGGTCACGGTCGATGGACAATAGGAGGGGCGACTGGATCTGGCGGCAAGCGTGGTGCCGGTAGTGTACCCGCCGGGGGCGTTTTGGGACCGCCTTTCTCAAATGCGATCGTGATTCGTCACGCCGTCAAGCTCATGCGGGCGATCTTCGCCCGCCACGACTCGAGCGCCGGTGGGCCGATGAGCCGGGACGTGCCATGGGTCCGATCGGGGAGTGGCGCCGTGCCGAGTTCCGGACTGCTCGAACTGGCCGATTCCTCGGGAACCGCGCGACCGCTCGCCCGTCCCGGAACTGTTTGGTGTCGAAGAACGCGTTGAAAACCGTCGGCGCGTTGCGCGCCGTGCTGCCAGCGATGACCTGCTCAATCAACGTGCCCGGAGCGGAGGTTTGTCTCGCGACTCCCGCGGTGAGCAGTGGGCCGCGGCAGAGATGACGCGCCGGGACGGTGCCGGGGCTCCAGTGTCGCAACGGCGAAAGAGTGCGTATATTTCGGTGCGAACAGGCTGAGCGAAATCATGGGGCCGAGCGCAGTGCCGCGATCCCGGCGCCGTACCCGCGGTTCCCATGCGCGTGCGAGGCGCAGAGGCGCGCCGGGCGCGCACCAGTCGAGAGAAAAAGTTGCGCCATGCGCGCTGGAGGGCATCCAGATGAGGACTGTGGAGGCGGGCGCGGACGCGACGCGGGCCGCACCGGCGGTTTCTGCCGAGCAGGTGTTGGCGCGCCAGGATCGCATCCCGGTGTGGGCGCTGCCCTACGGCTATCTGCTCATCATCGGCATTGGGTATTTCTTCACGTTCTTCGACATCGCGGATATCGGTTACGGCATGCCGGCCATCGCGGCGCAGTTCCATCTGTCGGGTTCGCAGACACTCTTCGTGGCGCTTGCCGTCGGCCTCGTCGGCTATGTCATCGGCTCGATCGTGATCGGCACCATCTCCGATCGCATCGGCCGGTACAAGATCCTGCTCGTCACCATCGGGATTACGGCGCTGGGGTCCTTCCTGGATGCGACCGCGACAGGAATCGTCACCCTCTCGATATGGCGCTTCGTGACGGGTCTGGGGGTCGGGGCCGACCTCAATCTGGTGTCGACGTACGTCGGCGAGCTTGCGCCGGCGGCGCAGCGGGGCCGTATCTCCAATACCACGTTTCTGGTCGGGATCCTGGGTCAGGCGGCGACACCGTTCGTCGCGCTCGCCTTGGTGCCCACGCTGAGTTACGGCTGGCGTCTGCTGTTCGTCGTGGGAGGGCTCATTGCCACGATAGGACTGATCGCCCGGTTCGAACTGCCGGAATCCCCGCGGTGGCTTGCGCTGCACGGCCATGTGGCGGAGGCCGACGCGATCGTGACGCGCATGGAGAGGATCGCACAGGCCAGAGGCGTCCGGTTGGGGGATCCGGAACTCCAGACTGTATCATTGCAACAGCACCGGCTGCCGTGGCGGTCCGTCATGGCGGCGCCCTATGCCGGCCGATTGTTGATCCTCGCGTTCATGTGGTTCTTCTGGTACATCGGCAACTACGGCTTCCTGGGTGACGCCGCGACCCTGATCGCCGAGCATGGATTTGCGGTGGGAAGCTCGATCCTGTACCTGGGCATCGGGGCGGTCGGCTACCCCGTCGGTGCGCTCATCATGGCGTGGCTTGCCGATCGGGTGGATCGCCGCGCGCTGATTCTGAGCTCAACGGTGGTCTGGCTGATCAGCATGCTGATCGTGGGCACGCTGGCCAACGGGCCGGTATTGACTCTCGGCCTGTTTCTGGCGTCGCTCGCGCTGGGATTGTACCTGCAGGTGGCTTACACCTACACGGCGGAGCTGTTTCCAACACGCGCTCGTGCGACGGGGTTCGCGCTTTCGGACGGCCTGGGCCATTGCGGCGGTGCGGTGGGGGCCTTGCTGCTGCCCGGACTCGTCGCGGCGACGACGTTTTTCGTGGGCTTCGCCAGTATCGGGATCACGGGGCTGATCGCCGGTCTGATTGCGTTGAGCGGACCCGCCACCACGCGCCTGCGCCTCGAGCACGTGTCACGCTGACGGGGCACTGAAGGAGCCGGGTGGCAGCTGCGGACGGGTCATCGCGGTTGAACTGGAAGATGTCGGGCTTCCAGCAGCGATCCGCCGTACGGTTTCCCACCGGCGCCCGCGGTACACCGGCTCAACGCCGCGTGCACCTGCGCATCTGTCACTACGCGCGCTTGCGCTGCTTCGCCGCGGGCGCCACGCGCGACGCGGCGGGAAGGGGTTGGCAATTGGGCCCACAGGCCCGATCCGCGAGAGTGCAGCAATTCTCGGTCAGGAATCCGACCAAGCTCTGCATGCGCTCGAGATTGGGGCTGTAGAAGAGGTTCCGTCCTTCCCGCCGGCCGACGACCAGTCCGGCATTGAGCAGCTCTCGCAGGTGGAAGGAAAGTGTCGGCGATGGCACGCCGAGCCGCCGGGAGAGCTCGCTCGGCGTATAGCCGTCCGGGCCGCGCTTCACGAGCAGCCGGAACACCGCAAGCCGGGCCTCGGAGGCCAGGGCGCTGAGGGCGCCGATTGCGTCTTCGGATTTCATGATTGCAAGCATAGCGAAATGTCCGCGGCGTGCAAACCCGGGCGGTCCGGCTTGCGACCTCCATACAGTTCGAGTAAATTGGAACTATCAAATAGTATAGACGAGAATGCAGAGGTGATCATGCAGCGCTTTCACGTCCACGTCCACGTCGCCGTCGAGAGCCTCGCGGCCTCGGTTCGGTTCTACTCGAGGCTGTTTGCGGCTGAGCCAGCTGTCCTGAAAGCCGATTACGCGAAATGGATGCTGGAGGATCCACGGGTGAATTTCGCGATCAACCAGCGCGGCGCGGCCTCAGGCGTCGATCACCTGGGCATTCAGGTCGAAAGCCGCGCGGAGCTGGCGGATGTCGAGGCGCGGCTGGAGCGCGCCGGGAGGCCCGCGCTGCAGCGGGACCCGGTCTCCTGCTGCTACGCCGAGAGTGAAAAGAGCTGGCTCGCGGACCCGCAAGGTGTTCTTTGGGAGATCTTTCTCACCACCGGCCAGAGCGCCGTCTACGGGGCGCATGCCGATCCGCCGGCGCAGATGCGCGCACCCCGGTCCGCGTGCTGCGCTGCGGCTTGCTGGGTTGCCGAAATCGCCTGAATCGCCCGATCCTGGCGCGCTCGCCGAGGAAAGACCGATGTCATTGTTTCAGCGATATCTGACGTTGTGGGTGGTGCTGTGCATCGCGGCCGGCATTGCGCTCGGCAAGCTGATTCCGGGGTTGTTCCACGTGGTTGCCGCGGCGCAAATCGCCGAGGTCAATCTGCCGGTGGCGGCGCTCATCTGGCTGATGATCGTGCCCATGATGGTCAAGATCGACTTCGCGCAGCTCCATCGAGTCAAGGAGCATTGGCGCGGGATGGGTGTCACGCTGTTCGTGAATTGGGCGGTGAAGCCCTTCTCGATGGCGCTGCTCGGGTGGCTGTTCATCGGGCATCTGTTCCGTCCGTTCCTGCCGGCCGGCCAGATCACCTCCTACATCGCCGGACTCGTGATCCTCGCGGCGGCGCCCTGCACCGCGATGGTTTTCGTCTGGAGCGAGCTGACCCATGGCGAGCCGCACTTCACGCTCTCGCAGGTGGCGCTCAACGACTTGCTGATGGTCTTCACCTTCGCGCCCATCGTCGGCGTGTTGCTCGGGCTCGCGGCGATTACGATACCCTGGCAGACGCTGCTGCTGTCCGTGGTCCTGTACATCGTCATACCGGTCCTGATCGCTCAGATCGTGCGTCGCAGCGTTCTTGCGCGCAGCGGCGAGCCGGGCCTGCGCCAGCTGCTGGCATTTCTGCAGCCGTTGACTCTGGGGGCGCTGCTCACGACGCTGGTCGTGCTGTTCGCATTCCAGGGTAGGCAGATCGTGGCGCAGCCGCTCGTGATCGCGCTGTTGGCCGTGCCCATCCTGATCCAAGTCTACTTCAATGCCAGCCTCGGCTACGTGTTGAACCGCGTCCTCGGAGAGGCGCATTGTGTCGCGGCGCCGTCGGCGCTGATCGGCGCCAGCAATTTTTTCGAGTTGGCCGTTGCGACCGCGATCAGTCTGTTTGGCATCGCATCGGGCGCGGCCCTTGCGACCGTCGTCGGAGTGCTGGTCGAGGTGCCCGTGATGCTCTCCATCGTGTGGATCGTCAACCGCACCCGACCATGGTATGAGCGGGACGGTCCTGGGGCCGGCTGTCCTGCTGCGGATGCGGGCACGGTGGCTCTCGGCCGATCCAAGGAACAGGCATGAAGCGGCGGATTCTCTTTCTGTGCGTCGCGAACTCCGCGCGCAGCCAGATGGCCGAGGGTCTTGCGCGCACGTTTCTCGGCAGCGATGTCGCGGTGCTCAGCGCCGGCTCGCGTCCATCGAGGGTCAACCCGTACGCCGTCGAGGTGATGGCGGAAATCGGCATCGACATCTCGGCGTACCGATCCAAGGGGGTCGGCGAGGTCGACTCGACCGGACTGGATGCGGTGATCACGCTGTGCGCCGAGGAGGTCTGTCCGGTCTTGCCGGGGCGGGTTCGCAGGTTGCACTGGCCGGTAGCGGATCCGGCATCGAGCGATCCCCGCCTGTCTCCAGAGGTCATGCGCGCGCGGTTCCGCAGCACCCGGGATCAGATCCGCGAACACATCGCGGGCCTGATCGCGCTTCTCGATGCTCCACCGGGACCGGAGATCTGAAGCATGTTGCGCGGATCTGCCGATTCCCGCGCAGTTCGCTCCCCGGGCGTGCAGGTCCCGGTCAGGAAGCCGGCTGACCCGGCGTCGCGTCGTGCCAGCCGGCGCTTTCCACGGCGGCCAGGGGAGTGCCGTCTTCCCACCGGTTGGCGGTGACTCGGCATCCGGAGAGCGCGTCCGCGGCGCTCGATATCAGCCAGAGCAAGGGCGGCACCATGATCGCCGGGTCGAGCAGTGTGCTGCGGAAGCTCGCCGGCATGGTGTCGGGAATCATCCCGGTGAGGGTGGCGCCGCCGGGCAGCAGGGCGTTGACGGTCACGCCGGTGCCGTGCAGATCCTGCGCCCAGATGATCGTCTCGGACTCGAGGGCCGCCTTCGACGGTCCGTAGGGCGAGAAACCCGCTCGGCACATCGTCGAATGATTCATCGAGATATTGACGATACGGCCCCATCCCGCACGCAGCATGGGTGGCACCGCGGCCCGGGTCATGAGGAACGGCCCATTGACGTTGGTATCGATGACCATCCGCCAGGTCTCAGGCTCGACCTCCCAGAAGCGGGTGGGTTGGGTCATGAACGTCTCGCTGACGTACTTCATGCCGCGTCCGGCGTTGTTCACCAGGATGTCCAGCCGCCCAAACCGCTCGAGCGTCGCCGCGACCAGGTGCTGAGCGTCTGCTGGCCGCGTGACGTCGGCGCGCAGCGGGAGGATCCTGCCTGCGGCTCCCTCGGCCGCGACCGCTTCGATCTCGGCGAGTTCCCGAGCGGCCGTTGCCACCACTCGGACGCCGGCGCGCGCCAGACCCAGCGCCATCGCCCGGCCGAGCCCGCGTCCCGCACCGGTGACGATCGCGACGCGTCCGTCGCCCGCAGCCCCCATGATGTGCGGCGCGCTCACCACCGCCACTGCAATACGATGGCGGTGGTGATGAGCAGGGCCATCAGCTGATGAAAGGCGACCAGCGTGCCGGGGGACTTCGGCCGCGAGTTCACGGCATGAAACAGGAAGAACCCCACGGCCGCCTGCAGCAGTGCCAGACCGAAGGCGACCGGAAAGGCAACACTCATCCAACCCAGAGTGCCGAGCACCAGCAGTGCCGCGACGCCGTGCACGACGAAGATCCACTGCGACGCGCGTCGCGGACGCAGGAAGGGCTCGATTGGCTTGCCGAACCCGCGTTGGCCCGTGACCATTCCGCCCATGAAGATGGCGAACAGCACGGCGTGCAGCGGAATCATGCTGTAGAGGTAGGCGCCCAGGTGCGCCGCCGGCAATATCACGGCGACCAGGTAGTTGATGAATACGAGGTAAGCCAACAGGCCGTGCGTCCCATGCACGAAGGCCGGCGCACGGCCCGCGAGGACATAGAGCGTGCCCATGCCGAACAGCGCCGTGAGCACGATCAGGCCGAGGCCGAGCAAGTCGCTGTAATCCGGACGCAGCACGGCAAGGATCAGGGCGGTCAGGCCGACGGCAGTGGCGAGTACGCGGTGTGCCGCTTCGGGGTCGCCGCGCAACATCAGTACGATGATGTTCCGCGTATACGGCCAACGCGTGCCGAGCGACAAGCCGTAGCCGAAACCCTCGACGATGCTGCCGAGCACAACCAGCGCCGCGGCAAAAATTACCTCTGCCGTGCTCAGGCCGACGACGAGGGCTTCCCGGGTCGGCAGCGGGCTGACCAAACCGCGCCACGAACCCAGGACGACCGCCAGCACGATCATCGCGGCGATCCCGAGTCCGATGATGCGCACCGTCAACGTCATCTGCCCTTCTACGACGTGACGTTCAGTGGCGGAAGGGGGGAGATCGGCGCTTTTCATGGCTGGAATCCGTAACGAGCGGTCCGCGCTCGCCGGCTCGGCTGGAACCTGGGCTGACGGGTCGGCTCGAGCCGCACGCCCGATCCGTTCGTCATCGCAGGGGGGAGCGGCCGTGGCGTGGAGCCGCCGACCTTGTGGCGCGACGATCCCGATGCTGAAGGATGCACCTGGGTCATGTGGTCGGGCTCGTCATGACGGTACTCAGTGCTCTTGCGGCGCGCCGGCGGGATCCCCGGATGGCGGGTATCGTACCAGCCCTGGTAATGCCTGCGCCGGCGGCTGACCTTCGGCAAGGGTCCATGAGCGGTAGCCCGGAATTGGACGCCCGGACATCCGCTTCTCGAGGATCTGACCGCTTCTGTGTCTCTCCTCGGTCATGGCATGGACTCGGGTTGCGCCGCGAGGATCTCGGGATCGGGCCGCCCGCAATCTGCGGCTTGCGGCCGCGGCAAGCGGTGCACGGTCGCGTCCGTCGGCCGCCTCGCCCACGCCCGGTTACGGCGCCGAGCCCGGTGCGCGCATGCAGCCTGTGCCCCGGTCGTTGCCGGATTGTGGAAGAATGTGCCATGGAAAAGCTGTTCATCACCGCCGACGAGCTTCTCCGGGATTCACTGGAGCTTGCCCGCCGGGTCGTCGCCAGCGGTATGCGCCCGACATTCCTCGTCGCCATGTGGCGCGGCGGCACGCCGATCGGCATCGCGGTGCAGGAGGTGCTCGAGTACCACTCGATTCATGCCGATCACATTGCGATCCGCACCTCCTCGTACAGCGGCATCGACGAGCAGCACAAGACGGTCAGGGTGCATGCCACCGACTACCTGGTATCGCGCTTGACGGCCGAGGACGAACTTCTGATCGTCGACGACGTCTTCGACTCCGGTCGCAGTCTCGATGCGGTCATCGAGGTTCTCAAGCGGCGCTGCCGGCGCAACCTGCCGGAGAAGATCCGTATCGCCACCGTGTACTACAAGCCCGAGCGCCGCCGCAGCACGCTGGTGCCCGATTTCTTCGTGCACGAGACCTCTCACTGGCTGGTCTTTCCGCACGAGATCCAGGGACTGACGCGCGAGGAGATTCTGGCGCACAAACCCGTGGGACCTGACTTTCTCGATCCGCTGGGTTGCGGCGAGCCGGTCGCGAGCGCAGCGCCGATCAGGCGAGATAAATGAAGCGGGCGACGCACAGCGCCGCCAGCAGGTATACCAGCCAGTCACGGGCGCCGGCCTGGCCGCGCACGAGCTTCAACACGGCGTGGGCCACGATGCCAAAGGCGAGGCCGTTGGCGATCGAGTAGCTCAATGGAATCATGATGGCCGTGAGAAACGCCGGGATGGCCTCGCCCGGCTCGTGCCAGCTCACCTCCGCAAGCGCGCCCATCATCATGGCGCCCACCAATACCAGGGCCGGGGCGGTGGCCACGGCCGGAATGGCCTGCACCAGCGGTGCGATGAACAGCGTACCCAGGAACAGCACGCCGACGGTGACGCTCGTCAGTCCAGTGCGCCCGCCCACCGACACACCCGCTGTGCTCTCGATGTAGCTGGTGACCGGACTCGTGCCGGCCAGTGCTCCGACCAGCATCGCGATCGAGTCGGCAAGCAGGATGCGGTTCATGCGCGGAACCGTCCCGTCCTCCTGCACGAGCCCGGCGCGCTTGGTGACCGCCATCAGCGTGCCGACGTTATCGAACAAGTCCACGAACAGAAAGACGAACATGATTTCGATGAGCGACACGCCTATGCCGCCCTTGAGGTTCAGTGCCGCCGGAATATCGAGCCGGAACGCGGTCGACGACAGGTCCGACCAGTGATACGAGAGCGCGCTGACGTGGGCCAGTCCGAAAATCCACGCGGCCCCCCCAACGCCCAGGATGCCGAGGAGTATGGCGCCCTTGACGGCTCGGGCCTGCAGTGCGGCGATGACCAGCAGCCCCAGGACGGCGAGCGCCGGCGTCGCGGCGGTCAGATTGCCCAGCCCCACCGTCGTGTCGGGGTTGGCGACGATGATGCCGGCGTTCTTCAGACCGATGAATGCGATGAACAGGCCGATGCCGCCGCTCACGGCTGCGAACAGCGAGCGCGGTATCGCGTCCATGATGAGTTGGCGCACGCCGACGACCGTCAGCAGGAGGAATGCGACCGCGGAGATGAACACGCACCCGAGGGCGACCTGCCACGGCAGGCCCATGGTCTTTACGACCGTGTAGGTGAAGTAGGCGTTGAGCCCCATACCGGGCGCAAGCGCGAGCGGGTAATTCGACAGCAGTCCCATCAGAATGCTGCCGAAACCTGCCGACACGCAGGTCGCGGCCGCGACCCCCGCGATAGGCATGCCGGCGGCGCCGAGAATGACCGGATTGATCACGACGATGTACGCCATCGTCAGGAAGGTCGTGAGCCCGGCGAACAGCTCGGTGCGCACGGATGTACCGTGACCTTCGAGATCGAAGTATCGTGAGAGCATAGGTTCGGAACGCTGCGGTTGAGCGGTCATGGTGAGGTGTCCGGGACGTCCCGAGTGAGCATCGCGGCGCATTCCGTGTCCGCGGTGCGCACGGGAGCGCGAGGCGGACTCATGCGGGACCTGGGCGCGCAGGCGCGCGGCTCATCGAGTCTGTCGGGCGCGGCGCAGGCACAGTTCCCCCCGGCGCGCCGGCTTGCGCGCGGTCCCCCGCCGTGCTCCAATGCAGGCCGAGGCCGGCCATCACGCGACACGCGGGTCCGGTTTTCCTCGGTCGCAACGCCCGCGCGGATCGATGCGCATGCCGGTCGCAGGCACACCGGTTGCAACATGGAAAGCGCGCATCGTCAGCTGGCCCATTGCTGGTGATTCTACGGGGATGATAAATTTACGGCAAACCCCGCTGCGTGAGTACAGTAAATCCGATGAGATCGAGGGAAGCATATGTAAGGGCTCTCCCGAAGGCAGAACTGCACCTGCACATCGAGGGAACCCTCGAGCCGGAGCTGGCTTTCCGACTGGCAGGCAAGCATGGCGTCGCGCTGCCGTACGCCAGCGTGGCGGAACTGCGCGCGGCCTACGATTTCACCGATCTGCAGTCGTTTCTCGATGTGTACTACGCGCTGGCGGACGTGCTGCAGGATGCGGACGACTTCTACGAGCTGGCCCTGAGTTATCTGCGGCGCGCTCACGAGGAGGGCGTCGTTCACGTGGAGATATTCTTCGATCCGCAGACGCACACCGCGCGCGGCATCGCCTTCGGCACGGTCGTCGAGGGTCTGCACCGGGCGCTCGCCGAGGCGGAGCGCCGTTTCGGCATCACCTACCGCCTGATCGCCTGCTTCCTGCGCCACCTGAGCGCGGCGGACGCGATGCTGACGCTCGATCAGGTGCTCGCGCACCGCGAAGTCATCGCGGCGGTCGGCCTCGATTCCTCCGAGGTTGGCCATCCTCCCTCGAAGTTCGCCGCTGTGTTCGATCATGCGCGGAAGCAGGGCTTGCTCACGGTGGCGCATGCCGGGGAGGAGGGGCCGCCGGCCTACATACACGAGGCACTCGATGTGCTGGCCGTGCGGCGCATCGATCACGGCGTGCGGTGCGAGGAGGATCCCGAGCTGATACGGCGTCTGGCCCGCGAGCAGATCGCGCTCACGGTCTGTCCGCTGTCGAACGTCAAGCTCGGAGTGTTCGAGCGCATCGAGCAGCACAACCTGAAGCGCCTGCTCGAGAGCGGCCTGTGCGTGACCGTGAACTCCGATGATCCGGCGTACTTCGGCGGGTACCTGCTCGAGAACTATCTCGCCGTGGAGCGCGCGCTGGGGCTCACGTGCGAGCAGCTCGCGACTTTGGCGCGCAACTCCATCGAGGGGTCGTTTCTTGACGCGGCGGCGAAGCGCCGCTGGCTTGCCGCCATCGATGACTGCGCACGCGCCGAGCTTGCCTGTTAAGAAGTGCTGGAGCGGGGCGCCTGCCGCGCGGGTCGGTAAGCCGAGACCATCACCCCGCGGCGCGGTGCAGGAATGCCCAGACCACCACCACCGTCATCACGACCACGTACGCGCGCAGGCCCCAGAAGATCATCTGCTGGCCCGGCGAGAACCGGACCCTGCGCACCTCGGGAAGCGGCTCGTTCCAGCGTTCCTGCTCGATCAGCCGGCGGATCTCCTGCGCGTCGAAATCATGGAGTTCCTTCATGGCTCAGCCTCCAAAGACGTGGGGGAACAGCGTGACGATCCCGTACAGCCCGTTACAGGCGATCAGCCCGATCATGATCGCGATCGATATCGCATTGCGGCGCGGCGAGTTGACGTGCTCGCCCATCAACTCGCGGTCATTGAGGAGCATCAGCAGAAACAGCATGGCCGCCGGCATGAACACGGTGGCGATGATCTGCACGCTGAGATTGAGAAAGCCCAGGTTGAGCCCCGGGAGCAGTACCAGCACCGAGGCAATCGCGGTGCCGGCGACCGCGGGCAGGTAGAACCCGAGCGCCTGCCGCGGCGCCGCATTCAGGGAGCGGTCGATGCCGAAGGCTTCCCCGACAGCCCAGGCGCTGCTGGCGGTGATCACGATGGCCGCGATCAGTCCGGCCTCCATGAGGCCGAGCGCGAACAGCGCCATCATGTCCGTACCGAGGTGCGCGCGGATCGCGGCCAGGATCGACGCGGCATCGAGCTGTTGGGAGCCCGGGCTGCCCTGCAGGGTCCGGGCCGCGAGTATGATCAGCGCCATGGCCACGAGCACCATCCCGAACACGCCCAACATCAGGTCGCGCCGGCCGGCGCGAATGTCGTGCGGTAGCAGCCCTTTGTCTACCACGCAGGATTGCTGGAAGAAAAGCTGCCACGGCGCGATCGTGGTGCCGATATTGGCCGTGATGAGCACGAGGAATGTCAGGGACAGAAATCCGCCGGGAACCATCCAGTCCTGCCCGGCGAAGGCGCGCGCCACGCCTTGCCAGTCGGGATGGGCGAGCAGCGCGAGCGGCACGAACACCAGGTTGAACGCGGCCACGAACAGAGAGATGCGCTCCCAGGTCCAATAGCGCAGGAACACCAGAACGATGATGGTGAAGATCAGCGCCGCCGGCACCGTCAGCCACGGCGGCAGGCCAAGCGCCTGGCCGCCCAGGCGGATACCGATGAACTCGGTCATCAGGGTCAGCACGTTGGCCACGATCAGATCGACGAGCGAGAACCAGCCCCAAAAAGGGCCGTAGCGCTTCCAGATCAGCTCCGCGTGCCCGCGGCGCGTCACCGCGCCGAGGCGTACCGTCATCTCCTGCACCACGTAGGCCACGCATCCGAGCAGGATCATCAAAGGCAGGAACAGGCCGAGCCCGTAGGCGGCGCCCGTCTGCATATAGGTGATCACGCCCCCGGCGTCGTTGTCGCCGAGCATGACCAGCACGCCCGGCCCAAGCAGCGCCAGTCCGAGCAGCAGCCGGCCCCGCCAATCGGTGGCGCCACGGTGCAGCTCGGCCAGATGCAGGCGATCCCGCAATCGGTGCCGCAGTCCCTCCGGGATCGGCGGGCAATCCGGGCACGCGCGAATCATCCCGCGCTCGACCCGGGCGTTCAATCGCATGCTCCGTAAACGGTCATCATCATCCACCACCCTCGTGCACCTCTGACCGGTGGGACTGGCCCTTGCGGATACAGGCGCGCCGCTCGCCGCGCCGAACCCGCAGGGCGGCGACGCACGAAAACGCGCACCCCGAATCCGGAGCGCGCGACCGAGACAGAGAAACGAGTGGTGCCGAATCGGTGGCGCCGCCAGTCCGGCGCCGAGTATCCCGCGCCTCAGCGGGCTGCCGCGGTCTCGTTCCCCGAGGACAGCCCTGCCGAGGGCGGGACGTTACGCAGTGCGCACCGCCAGCATCCACTCGTACAACTACTGCCCAACTGGGGAAAACCTCGCGGTCCAAAACGACGGCGCGAACCGTACTCCGCGCCTCGCGCAAAGTAAATAGGTCAAACAGCAGAGCGCGCCGGTCGTGCCGCTGCTCGGGGTCCGAACGTGCACCGGATCGATTCGCCGGCGCATGCCGCCAGATGCGCGCCGGCCGTCGCCGCGGGCAGACGGCGACGCTGCTATCCCGGCGCGGCGTGACGCCGTACGGTCGTGCGAGCCGAGGTCGCGGGCCTATGTCCGGTTGCCCCTCCGCTTGCCGCGCGCACCGGCGTGGCGGCGCACGGCCAGGATCAGCGCGATCAATGCGACGACGGCCAGCGCGAGCGCCGGCGCGTGGGCATCGAAGCCCGAGCGCAGCGCCTGGAGGTGGTTGCCGAAGAAATAGCCGGCGAGCACGATCCCGCTGATCCCCAGGATGACGCCCGGTGTGTTGAAGCGCAGGAAGGTGAGGTAGTCGAGCCGGAAGATGCCCGCCATCGCCGGCGTCACCCACGACAGCGGACCGCTGAGCCGGGCTGTGAAGACCGCCATGGCGCCTCGCTTGCGAAAGAACTCGACGCCCTTCTGATAGTTTTCGCGATGTACCAGTCGGCCGACCACCGGCCAGTGGGCCAGGTGGTCGAACAGCTCGGCACCGAAGTGACGGCCCATCCAATAGCTGGAGTTGTCCCCGAGGATGCCGCCGCCGTACAGCGCGGCCATCACGCCCCCGAGCTCCAAGGTGCCCATGCCGGCCAGCAGTGCGCCGCCGAGAAAGAAAATCTCGCCGGGCACGAACAGGGAGAACGGCACGACCGTCTCGAAATACGCGCCGAGAAAGAGTACCAGGTAGGCCCACTGGTGATGCGCGCCGAGGAAGACGAGCAGGCGGTGCAGCGATCCGGGGCCGCCCGGCGGCGCGGGATGTGCGCCGAGGCGTGCCGCGCGCGCAACTCCCGTCAAAGCCGAGGCCGCGTGTGATGCGCGGATGAAATTCCCAGACCGCAACTGCTCGATCCTTTTCCCGAGTCGCGGGATTTTACCGCGCGTCCGGCCGCGGCGAGCAGCCGCGGCGCGATCAGCGGACCCGGCCCGCGGCCGGGCAGAGCGTGACGCGCGGGAGCGGCGCGGGGTGCGGTGTACGTCTGCGCAGAGCCTTCGATACTATACCGGCTTTGCGCGTTGGGCTGGCATCAGCGGACTGCGCA
Organism: Pseudomonadota bacterium; assembly: GCA_021843755.1. GTDB lineage: Bacteria > Pseudomonadota > Gammaproteobacteria > Steroidobacterales > Steroidobacteraceae > 13-2-20CM-66-19. Next base: position 53,238 of record JAKBWB010000039.1, on the reverse strand, counting down.
ATGTATACCCAGGAGTCACGCATGTCAGCCGAGACACCGCAACCTGTCACTGCCCGACTCACGAGCGCGGCCATATTTTTGGTCGGGACCCTGGGCTGCGGCTCGGAGCACGCCGCGGCGGTGCGCGCCGTGTGCGCCGACCTCGCTGCCCTGGTGCGCGGCGTCGGTTTCCGCGCGCCCGACGGTCAACTCTCGTGCATCGTGGGGTTCGGCTCCGATGTGTGGGATCGCCTCTTCGGGGCGCCGCGGCCCAAGGAGCTGCATCCGTTTCGCGAGATCAGCGGCGTGCATCGTGCCGCCGCGACGCCGGGAGACATGCTGCTGCACATTCGCGCCGCGCGCATGGATCTGTGCTTCGAGCTGGCCACCCAGATCATGCTGCGGCTCGATGGCGCGGTCTCGGTGGCGGACGAGACGCATGGCTTCGGCTATTTTGACGCGCGCGACGTGCTCGGCTTCGTCGACGGCACGGAGAACCCGGTGGGTCAGTCCGCACTGGACGCCACGATCATCGGGCAGGAGGATGCCGCCTTCGCCGGCGGAAGCTACGTGATCGTCCAGAAATACTTGCACGACCTGAAGAGGTGGAATGCCGTCCCGGTGCAGGAGCAGGAGAAAATCGTCGGGCGGACGAAGCTGTCAGACATCGAACTCGACGAGGCGGTGAAGCCGAGCTCGGCGCACAACGCGCTGACGACGATCGTCGAGGACGGCCGGGAGGTCGAGATTCTCCGACACAACATGCCGTTCGGCGACATCGGCAAGGGCGAGTTCGGCACCTACTTCATCGGTTATGCGCGCTCGCCCGGGACGATCGAGCAGATGTTGCGGAACATGTTCGTCGGCAAGCCGCCCGGCAACTACGACCGGCTCCTCGACTTCAGCCGGGCGGTGACCGGAACGTTGTTTTTCGTGCCGTCGGCGACCTGGCTGGACAACGCCGCGGCGCGGCCCGCTGCCGGCAGGATCGGCGGTGCGGGTGACGCTTCGCTCGAGTCCGTGCCCCATGCCGCATCGTCGCAGGGCTCACTCGGAATGGGTTCTCTGAAAAAAGGAGACGAGATAATCGCCATCGCGAGCTGCCGCCCATCTCCGACGCGACATGGACTCAAATTGAAGAGGAAGCCTCGCGCACCCTGAAGCAATACCTGTCCGCGCGGCGGGTCGTGGACGTGCCGCCGCCGAAAGGTCCGGGTGCCTCGGCCGCCGGAACGGGCCATGGGCAGAAGATCGAGGCACCGTTCGAAGGGGCGCAGGCGGTGCAGCATGCGGCGCGGCCACGGGTCGAGCTGCGTGTCCCGTTCGTCCTCTCGCGCCAGGCGATCGATGACGTCGAGCGCGGCGCGTTGGATTCCGACTGGGCGTCGTTGAAGGATGCGGCGCGCAAGATTGCGTTCGCCGAGGATCGCTCGGTGTTCGACGGCTACGCGGCCGCCGGGATCCGGGGTATCCGTCAAGCCGCCCGCAACCCGATCACGACGCTGCCGGCCGGCGGCTGATGTGCGCCTCAGTCGGTCGGGAGCGGTATGCTGCGATGCGGCGTGGAGTCGCACTTGGGTGTGAACCAGCGGTCTTTGGAGGATCCCATGAAAAAGATCGATCCGGAACAGGCTCCCTCGGTGGTCGGCAGCGGCTACCCCACGCCGTATGACGAGCCTTGCCGGTCACGCCAGCGCCGGCGGCTGGGCGAGCGCGCGGGGTTGACGCAATTCGGGGCCAATCTGCTGCGGCTTCCGCCGGGCGCGTGGTCCAGTCAGCGGCACTGGCACAGCGCGGAGGATGAGTTCGTGTACGTGCTGCAAGGCGAGGTCGTGCTCGTGACCGGCGCCGGTGAGGAAGTCCTGCAGGCGGGTGACAGCGCCGGATTCAAGGCTGGCGAGTCCGACGGGCATCACCTCCAAAATCGCTCCGGCGCCGACGCCGTGCTCCTCGAGGTTGGCGCGCGCAACGCGGAGCGCGATGCGGTTGAATATCCGGATATCGACCTGATGCTCCGCAGCGGCGAGCGGCGCTATCGTCACAAGGACGGCTCTCTCTATCCGCCTCGCACCCGCTGAGGGCAACGGGCCGCGCTGACGGCGTCGGCGGGTCGGTTTCGTGGCCGGCGGGATGGGGAAGTACCTGCTCGGAACCGCCGCCATAGGCTTTCCGGATGTCCGCGCGGAATACATCCCGGTGCTGGTGACGGCCCAGTCGGGCTGGTTTGTGCAGAACGCCATCGCGACCATGGATGCCACCGCGAATCGGCCGGCAGGCAGTCTGCGACGTTTCGAGGCTGGCACGCCGTCGGCGGGCAACTGCCATGCGCCGCCGGGGCCGATGTCCAGATCATCCTGCAGGCCGGGGTGTCTCGCATCGAGGCTCGAGTGCGCACGCTCACGCGGCGCTGCCTGGATAGACTGATCGAGATCGGTTGGCCGGCCGTGACCCCGAACGATGACGAGCGCCGGGGGCCGCTCGTGGCGGTGCCTCACGCGCTGCCGCGAGGCGGCTCGAGACCCCGGGGGGATCCTGAACCCCCTCGCGATGGCACTGTCCGGGCCAGCTGTCATTTCTACAACAACGAGGCGGCTATCGAACGCTTTCCTGGTGCGCTCACGGCGTATCGCACTGCATTCGAGCCACGATGACCCGATGCCGCATTATTGCCACGCCGTTGTCGCTCGATGTTGTTTATACGCAACATATAGAGTTCCTAAAAGGGTGGCTGAGCGCCACAAAACTACCGTGAACGTAAGCTATGCTGATACAGGATACAGAGGCCATCTCGGACGGAAGCCAGTCAGTAAGCTTCCTTCCGATCGGTAGCTGCCCGGTCTAAACTGATTTTGATCAATAGGTTGGCGGTATTTCCCCGTTCCCTCCGCTTTACCCGGCTGCACGCCGAGTATATTCTCCGCGCATGAACCGTCTGTCCGTAGGGTAACGGAACAGCCGGCACAGAAGTACCACAGGGAGAATGCCCAACAGGTCTGGAAAGCAACAACCAGTATACGGGCGGCAGAAACAGCCGCTGGGGGAATACAAATGACCGAGATTCATTCCGTGCGACACGCCGTCAGGCGTGCACTGGCGATTGGCGCGATGGTCGCATTCGGCGCGAGCGCGTTGGCGGTGAGCGCAAAGCCCGCTCCGACACCGAAGCCCGCCAGTCAGGCGGTGCCGCCGGCAGCGGCATCGGCACCCGCGCCGCCTTCCGCCCTGCAAACCATCGTGGTCACCGGCTCGTTGATCAGCCAGACCAGCGTCGTAACGCCGAGTCCGGTGCAGATCATCAGCCGGGCGCAGATCATCCAGTCCGGCTTCACCAACATTTCGGACGTCCTGCGCCACCTGTCGGCGAACGGTCAAGGCACGCTGAGCCAGTCGTTCAGCTTCGCATTCGCTTCCGGAGGCGCGGGCATTGCCCTGCGCGGTCTTGACGTCGGCGACACCTTGGTGCTGATCGACGGCGAGCAGACCGTGCCCTATCCGCTGTTCGACGACAACGAGCGCAATTTCGTCGACCTGTCCGCGATCCCCTTCACCGCCATCTCGCAGATCCAGGTGCTGAAGGACTCCGGCTCGGCGCTGTACGGCTCGAACGCCCTCGCGGGCGTCGTGAACGTCATGCTGCGCAAGGAATACCAGGGCTTCAAGATCACCGCCTCGACGGGCACGTCCCAGTATTGGGATGGCACTACGGAGCACATCGGCTTCATCGGCGGCGCTGGCAATCTCGCCACCGACGGATACAACTGGTACATCTCCGGGGACTTCCGCCACCAGGACCAGATCCTGGCCAAGAACCGCAGCGGCCTATGGACTGACCTCAACTTTGTGCCCTTCGGCGGGTACAACCGGACTCCGGGCGCCAACCCCGCTCAGGATCCGGCCGTCGTGTATCCCGACACGCTCACGGGCTACCTGGTCAATCAGACGACCGGGAACATCGACTACTATTTCCCGGGCTGCAATGCGACGCGCCAAGCGCTCAACGGCTGCACCTACCTTCCCCCCGGCGCGCAGCTGCGGCCGGCGGGGACCAGCATCGACCTCTTGGGCAAGTTCACCAAGGAGCTCGGCGATGGCTGGGAGTTCGGCCTGCAGGCGTCCTGGTTCGAAAGCCGAGCGGAGCAGGTTGGCGGAGCGTACGGCGGTACCGGCTACCCGCCCGGACCCGTACTCTTCGCTTTCGGACCCCACGCGCCGCCGAAACTGATTTTCTATCCGCCCATCACCCTCCCGGCCGGCTACCCCGGTGTTCCCGCGGCGGATGTCGGTGATGCGCTCATCTATAATTTCGCCTCGCTCGGATTGGGCTCGACCCTGGTCAACACCAACACCTACCGGCTGCTGGCCTCGCTGACCGGTATGGCCGCCGGCTGGCACATCAAGGCCACCGTCGGCGCGATGTACGCCGAGATGAGCGATGTGAGTACCGCCGCGATCATGCCCGCGGCCTTGCAGACCGCGCTGAACAACGGCTACATCCTGGGCAGTCCGGGCGGCACCCAGCTGTTCGCGCCTCGGGCGGAGTCGCGGCCGACCAGCAACATGGATCTGGTCGACATTCACGGGACGCACAAGCTGTTTCAGATGCCGGGCGGACCGTTGGATCTGGCCCTCGGGGTGCAGTGGATCAAGCTGGGGCACAACGTGACCAGCCCGACCAACATTGCCCTGGGCCTTCAGGAGGGTGATCCGACCTATGCGCAGGGCAACGAGTACGACCGGGCGGTCTTCGGCGAGCTGCAGGGCGATCCGTTCAAGTCGCTGCAGGTCATTGCCGAGGCGCGTTACGACAATTACAAGACGTTCGGATCGGACCTCACGCCGAAGTTCGGCATCAAGTTTACCCCCTGGCACTGGATTGCCCTGCGCGGGACCTGGGGCAAGGGCTTCCGCGTGCCGACGGCGGCTGAAGGCATATCGTCCGGCGAGGCGTTCGGCGCCGGCACCTATACCGATCCGGTCCTGTGCCCCACCACGGTACCGAGTGGCACGGTCGCCGGTCCAGGGGACTTCGCGAGCCAGTGCCAGTTCGGCCTGACGGGCGTGCTGCTGGCCAATCCGCATCTGAAGCCCGTCACATCGACCAACTGGACGGCCGGTCTCGTGCTGCAGCCGATCCAGCAACTCAGTGCGTCCGTGGACTACTACAACATCAAGCTGCACAACGACATCATCCCGACCTTCGAGGCCGGCGGGCGCTTCGCGGGCTTCATCAGCCTGGTTCGCGGTCCGAACGAAGTGCTGGGGTACTGCCCGACCAGCGACACCAGCGGCTGCACCAGCGCTCAGCTGATCAATCAGCAGACCCCGGTGGGACCGATCGAGTACGAGGCCTTCCCGTACGTGAACGCCCAGTCGATCGACGTGAGCGGGTTCGATGTGGACCTGAAGTATCACTGGGACTGGGGGCGCTTCGGCCGCTTCACGGGCGAGGCGACCTGGACACATGAGTTGACGTACAAGCTGTTGGTCGGCGGCAATACGTTCGAGCTTGCCGGGACGCACGGCCCCTCGGGCGTGTCGGGCGACACCGGTAACCCGAAGGACCGCGTCAACGCGAGCCTGAGCTGGAACAAGGGACCTTTGACGATCACTCCCAGCATAGACTTCATCGGGCACTTCAGCATCGTCGATCCATCCTCCGGCATTCCGACCTGTGGCCTCGCACTGGGTTACAACGGCGAGTTCCCGGCGGTGACGAGCGGTCCCGTGCCCGCAAACCAGAGACCGTTCTGCACCGTGGGGTACTTCCTCGAGACGAACGTCTATGCCGCCTATCAAGTCAACGACAGCTGGCAGATCCACGCCTCGGTGACGAACCTGTTCAACAAGCAGCCGCCGCTGGACGTGCAGACCTACGGCGGCGGGAGTCTCTTCTATCCGTATGACCCCGCCCTGGAAGAGGACGGTGCCGTGGGCCGCTTCATGACGATTGGATTCACCTACAATATGGAATAGGATCGCGCCGTTCGCTTCCCTGGCAATGGGCCCCTTCGGGGGCCCATTGTTTTGAGCTAAGCCGGCCGGAACTTCGCCGGTGGCGCCGGCCCGGACGGGCGCGTATCGTGGTGGCTCAGTGCGGATGCCGGAATCGTACCAACCTTTCGACACGAGCCGAGTCCGGTCACTGGAGGGAGCGTGGAGTGGTCCGCGGAGCGTAAGATCGAGGCAGGCTTCGCCTTCGCGCTGGCCTGTGTGGTACTGATTGCGGTCGTGGCGTTCGTCAGTCTCGAGCAGCTGACCCGGGATGCCGGCTGGGTGGCACACTCCGTGTCGGTGCGGACTCAGCTGCAGCGGCTTGCCGCCGACCTGACCGCCGCGGAATCGAGCGAGCGGGATTTCCTGTTGACGGCCGATCGCGCCGACCTCGACAGCTACCGGCGCGACCTCGGTGCTGCGGAGCATGCGTACGGTGCGCTGACGCACCTCACGACCGACAATGCGCTCGAGCAGCGCCGGCTCCGGCAGCTTGCGCCGCTGATCGACGCCCGGCTGGCGGGCCTGACCCGGTTGATCGACCTGCGCCAGACCGAAGGGTTCGCCGCCGCGCAGGCGCAAGCCGTCCGGGCGCGTGCCCATCGCGGCACGGTCGATCGGATCGCGGACATCCTGCAGCGCATGGGCGCCACCGAGGGCGGTCTTTTCGCACAACGGCAGGTGCAGACGCACCGGCGCACGCTGAGTACGGAGGAGACACTGGCGGGCGGCGGGGTGCTGGCCTTTCTGGTGGCGGGCCTGGCGCTCGTGGTGATCCGGCGCGATTTCGCCGGCCGACGGCGGGCCGAGGCGGCGCTGCGGGCGCTGAACGGCGAGCTCGAGAGCCGGGTCGCGCAGCGTACGGCCGAGCTTGCCCGCGTCAACGATTCGCTGGCGCAGAGCGAGCGGCGTTTCCGGGCACTCGTGAACGCCACTTCGGACGTCATCTATCAGATGAGCCCCGACTGGAGCGAGATGCGCTACCTCCAGGGCCGCAACTTCATGGCCGATCAAACGGACCCGAGCCGCACCTGGCTCGACACGTACATTCACCCCGACGATCAACAACGGATGACGGCCGCCATTGAGAACGCGATCCGAACCCGCAGCACGTTCCAGCTCGAGTATCGCGTGCATCGGGTGGACGGCACGCTCGGCTGGGCTGCCTCGCGCGCCGTCCCCCTCGAGGACGAGGCGGGCCGGATCATCGAGTGGTTCGGTGCGGCGAGCGACGTGACCGAGCGGCGGGAGGCCCAAGACAAGCTCGAAGCGCAGCTTGCGCGGTTGAGTCTGCTGGATGCCGTCACCCGGGCGATGGGCGAGCGGCAGGACGTCGACAGTATCTTTCAGGTGGTGATCCGTACGCTGGAAACCCAGCTCGGGCTCGATTTCTGCTCGATCAGCGAGTACGACGCGGGCGAGAACTGCCTGACCGTCATGCGGGTGGGCGGGGACAGCGCGCCGCTTGCGCGCGAGCTGGCCATGGCCGAGCGCGCGACCATTCCCATCGACCGGAGCGGGCTCTCACGCTGCGTACGCGGCGAGCTGGTCTACGAGGCGGAGCTGGCGGCCATCGCATTTCCCTTCGCCCAGCGCCTGGCCCGCGCGGGTCTGCGGGCGCTGGTGGCGGCGCCGCTGCACGTCGAGAGTCGAGTGTTCGGCGTGCTGCTGGCGGCCCGCCGCGCGCCGGGGAGCTTCAGCAGCGGCGAGTGCGAGTTTCTGCGCCAGCTGAGCGAGCACGTGGCCCTCGCCGCCTACCAGGCCCAGCTGTATCAGGCGCTGCAGCGCGCGTATGAGGACCTGCGCCAGACCCAGCAGGCGGTGCTGCAGCACGAGCGCCTGCTCGCCCTCGGCACCATGGCGAGCGGCATCGCTCACGACGTCAACAACGCCATATCACCGATCATGCTGTACACGGATATGTTGCTGGAGGATCGGACGCTGCCGGCCGATGTCAGGAATCCGCTGCAGGTGATTCAGCGGGCCGTCGATCAAGTGGCGCACACCGTGGAGCGCATGCGTGAGTTCTACCGGCCGCGCGAGCCGCACCAGGCGCTTTCGCCCGTGAATCTGAATGCCCTGGTGATACAGGTCCTCGACCTCACGCGCGCCCGCTGGAGCGACATGCCGCAGCGCCAGGGCGTGCAGATCGAGCTCGAGACCGCACTCGAGGCGCACTTGCCGCCGGTGCCGGGCGTCGAGACCGAACTGCGCGACGCTGTCACCAACCTCGTGTTCAACGCGGCCGACGCCATGCCCCGGGGCGGACGGCTGTCGCTGCGCACACAATCGATCGGGCCGGCCGGATCCTCGAGCGGCGGGACCGGACAGGTGCGGCTCGAGGTGGGCGATACCGGTGTGGGCATGGATGAGGCGACCCGTGCCCGATGTCTGGAGCCGTTTTTCACCACCAAAGGCGAGCGGGGCACGGGGCTCGGGCTGCCCATGGTCTTCGGGACGATGCAGCGGCACGGCGGGGAGATCGAGATCGCGAGCACCCCCGGCGCCGGCACGCGGGTGACATTGAGTTTCCCGGTAGCGCTCGAGGGTGGTGTCGTCTACGGTGTGCCGCCGCCACTTGCGGTCGCGCCGCGGCGGATTTTGCTCGTGGACGATGACCCAAGCATTCTGTTCTCCACGCGCGAGGCGCTGAGCGGCGACGGACATACGGTCGTGACCGCTGACGGCGGCCGGGCCGGGATCGACGCGTTCCGCGCAGCGCAGGCGGCCGGAGAGCCCTACGAGGTGGTCATCACCGATCTGGGCATGCCCTACGTCGATGGGCGGCAGGTCGCAGCTGCAGTGAAGGCCGCGTGTCCGCAGACGCTGGTGCTGCTGCTGACGGGGTGGGGACGGCGGCTGGTGGAAGAAGGCGACGTGCCCACGAGCGTGGACTCGGTGCTCTCCAAGCCGCCGCGCCTGCGCGAGTTGCGCGAGGCGTTGGCCCAGCAGCCCGGCGCCTCGAAGCGCTGAGCGGTGCGGGCCGCTCAAACGGTCTGGGGTGCGGGCACAGGATTCTTGCGGCTGTACAGCGCGGTCAGGATGAACCCGCGCACCAGGTAGGTGCGTTCGCGTGGCTGAACCCGCAGGACGTGGGCGACCAGGTCCATGCCGAGGGTTTCGATCCGGATGTTGCGGCCGGCGGGCACCGGTACGGCAGTGTAGAGGCTGATGCCGGTCGCCGAGAGATCGTGCAGTACCCCGGACAGGGGCGGCGAGCTGGGCGCGACATGCACCGTGACGCGACAATTCTTTTCCACGCGTGGCGCGGAGCGTCGTCCGAAGGTCTCCTGGGTCCCCGCCGGGTTGTAGGCGACCGGAGCGAGCGGGCTGGCGCAGCGAGTGCAACGGGTCTCGGCAGTCGGTTGCCGGGGGGCGGCCAGCCCGCAGAACGGGCAAACGTGCGGCGCGCGCGCCGCCGCGAGGCGCTTGCCCGGCTCGGCGCCGGGCACTCGGGCGGAAAGCGGCCGCCTGCGGCTGCTGTCGTAGGCGCGGCGTTTCTCCGCGTCGCGCAGGATCGCGTAAGCCTGCTTGATACGTTCGGCCGTCTCCGGGTCGGCGGAGCCCGGATGGGTTCGCAGCAGGCTCATCAGGCAGCGGTAGGCGGCCGTGATCATCTCCGGTGGCGCTTCAGGCTGCACGAAGAGGATCCGATAGAGATTGCGTCGTTCTTGCGGCATTCGGGGTGCGATCGGCCGATCGAAGCACAACTTTAGCCGGTTTGGCCGATCGGTACCCCGACGGCGCCGGTCCCGGGCGCCCATCGGCTCGCCGGGAGTCCTATAAGCCTTTGAATTATATGAAACACTGACCGATCTTACCCCGTTCACACAGCGATCGCATATCCTTATTCAACGTGTCGAGATGGCCCCCGTGAGCTATTGGGACATCGGTGGGCGGCGGGTCGCGGGCTCAATCATTTGGCTGGCGGGGACGGTATGGGCACGAGCGCAACAGAACGCTTCCATGACAAAGTCGTGCTCATCACCGGGGCCTCATCCGGCATCGGTGAGGAACTCGCGCTGCAGCTGGCTCATGCCGGCGCGCGCCTGGCGCTGGCGGCACGGCGGATCGAGCGCCTCGAGCAGCTCCAGCACAGGATTCGCGACTCTGGGGGAGTCGAGCCGCTGATCATCGCTTGCGACGTGACGGCCGACGAGGATCCGGCGCGTGCGGTGGCCGAGATCGTCGCGCACTGGGGCCGGCTGGATATCGTTTTCGCCAACGCGGGGTTCGGCGTGGTGGGTTCTTTCGCCAAGCTTTCGCTCGCCGACTACAGCCGGCAGTTCGAGACCAATGTCTTTGGTGTGCTGCGCACGCTGCAGGCGGCATTGCCCGAGGTCATCCGCTCGCACGGACAAATGGTCATCTTGGGCAGCGTCGCCGGCTGGACGGCCTCGCCGGGCGCCTCGCCGTACGCCATGAGCAAATTCGCGATCCGCGCGCTCGCCAACTCCATCACCCCGGAGTTGGCGTTGCTCGGCGTGCGGGTCACCCTCATCAGTCCCGGTTTCGTCGAGAGCGACATCCGCCGCGTCGACAATCAAGGCAAGCTGCATGCGGATGCGGCCGACCCGATCCCTCACTGGCTCGTGATGTCGCGCCGGCGCGCCGTGGGCCACATGCTGCGTGCCGTCGCGCACGGCAAGCGGGAGGTGATCATCACCCGCCACGGCAAGCTGTTCGTCTGGCTCGAGCGCTTTGCGCCCTGGGTGCTGCGCTTTGCGGCCCGCCAACTGGCGGCGAGCCGTGGCGGCTATCGTACCGAGCCCAGGACAGGATGAGCGGCCGGCGCCCGAACCGGGCGCATCTTCCGGCGACGGTGTTCCGATCGCTGCCGCGACACCCGGCGGGTTACGGGGCGGCCTGTACGGGCACGACGTGCAGCCCGCCGATCTGGTGCGCCTTGTTGAACGAAACCTCGAGTCCAACGGTCAGTCGCTTGAATGCCATGTGCACGATGACGGTCGGGTGGCCCTGAACCGTGACGGAATCGCTGCCGTCGATTTTCTGGTATGCCCCGAACTTGTGCACCAGTAACTTCCAGAGCTTCTCGAGCTTTGCGGGCGTGGCGAGCCGGCGCAGCTGCGGCCTGAAGCGCGCTTCGGCCTGCGCGAAGTGACCCGAGGAGAGGTCCTGAACGAAGGCCTGCGCCACGGTACGGTTGTTGGCGGGAATTGCCGCGTGCGCCGCCGGCAGCGCCAGCACGAGCGCGAGCGCTCCTGCGGCCCGGAATGTGTGCGATCGAGTCATACAGGCCATGCTGTCTCCCGTTGTTGCCGTGAACTCAAATCCGCCGCTGCCGGCGGAAGCGCTGATAGGCCCCGAGCACCGCCCGATCGAGCTGATCGGGCCGGGCGGTGAGCGCGGCTGCCCCGAGCGCGCGCAATGCCCGCACGTTCGCGGCCAGGGTGTCATGGTACTCGGTGGCCGCCAGCGCGCGATACGGGTCCAGCGTATCCGCGGCCGTTGCCGCCGGCAGTGCGGTGATCTGCGGGTTCTCTACGGCGCCGATGAAGGTGAAATGCTTCGGCCGCAGAAGCCCGACGGCCTCGAGCAGCTCATCCGTGGACGCATCGAGCAGATCCGTCAGCAGGACAACCAATAGGCGCCTCGGGCTCACGGCGCGGATGCGCGCCGCCGCGAGCGCCGGATTGGATTGCGCCGGCCGCACACTGCAGGTTTCCAGCGTCCGGCGGATGCGTTGCACCGCCCGTACGCCGCGTGCCGGCGGCACCATCACCAGCGGCCGCTCGGCGAATACCAGGATCCCAACGGCATCATCGAGTTCGGCGGCCCGCTGCGCCAGTCGCGCCGCGACATTGACATACAGGCCGAGCCGGTCGACCTCGCCGGCGGCGAGCCCGCTGGAGCGTCCGGCGTCCACCGCGATCAGGATTTCCAAGTGGCGCTCGTCGGCCAGTTCGCGGCTGATCAGTCGTCCACGCCGGGCGCTGGCTTTCCAATCGACGATACGCAGCGGATCGAGGTGCCGGTACCGTCGCAGCTGCACGATTTCGGCGCCGCCGCCGGCCCGCTGCGGCAGTCCCATGCCGCCCCATGCATCACCGGGCGCGCGCTTGGGGCGAGTGAGGATGTCCGGGACAACCACCGGTGAATAGTCGATGGAGAGGGGGTAGGACCACCAGCCGAGCCCCAGAGGCCCGGATACACGCATGCGCGGCGCAGGCCAGTGATACGGGCCCAGCCGGCGAGGCCGGGCGAGCAGCACCAGCGGGCTCTCCTGGCCGCGGACCATGCGCACAGCGGCCACGCGAGGCTCGAGCGCGAACGAATCGGGGCCGGTGAGCGCAACCTGGGCCTCCATCGTCCGCGCGGCGTTCTGGGTGAACACGAACTCGATGGATTGAGTGCTGCCGAGGCGCCAGCGCTGGGGACCGGCGACACGCAGCCGCACGGAGCGCCGCCGCCGGACAGCGCTCTCATAGGCCAGCCCGGCGAGCAGCAGTCCGGCGGGGATGCACCAGAGGTGGGCCCAGCCGCTGTCCCATTCGCCGAGGATGGCGAGAATCCCGGCCAGCAGGACCAGCAGCAGCGCGTTGCGGCGCAGGCTCACGGGGGCGCGAGCGGCCGCGCTCAGCGCGGCACCACGACTCGCTCCAGGAGCGTCGCGGCCAAGTCCCGTCCGTGGACCGCTTCCAGGAGTGCCTCGGGTGTCAGGGCCAGGCGGTGCGGTACCACCCACGGTGTCACGCGCTTGACGTCATCGGGCGTCACGAACTCCCCGCCGCGCAGCCCGGCGGCAACACGCGCCGCGCGCAGCAGGGCAATCGCCCCGCGCGTCGACAGACCGAGCGCAATCTGCGCCTGCTCGCGTGATGCGCGGGCGAGCGCGAGGATGTACTCGAGGATCTCGTTCGAGACGTGCACCCGATCCGCGCAGGCGCGCGCCGCTGCGATGGCCTCCGGACCGAGGGTTGTCCCAATCGCGGCCCCGGCGGCGGGGCCCTCGACGGAGGCGATCGTGCCGTAGTGCTCGAGCACGTGCCGCTCGTCCTCGCCGGCCGGGTAGGCGACCTCGATGCGCATCATGAACCGGTCGAGCTGCGACTCCGGCAGGGGGAAGGTTCCTTCGAATTCATGCGGATTCTGGGTGGCGATGACCAGGAACGCCGGCGGCAGGCGATAGGTCTGACGGTCGAGCGACACCTGCCGCTCCTCCATTGCTTGCAGCAGCGCCGATTGCGTCTTGGGGCTGGCGCGGTTGATCTCGTCGAACAGCAGCACGTCGGTGAATACCGGGCCGGGGTGCAGCGTGAACTTGCGGCTTGCCTCGTCGAATACGTGGGTGCCGATGATGTCGGCCGGCATCAGGTCGGTCGTGCCTTGCACGCGCGTGAAGCGTCCGGCGAGCGCCGCCGCCAGGCTCTTGGCGAGCAGTGTCTTGCCGAGGCCGGGCGGGCCCTCCAGCAGCGCGTGCCCGCGCGCGACCACGGCGATGATCAAGGCGTGGATCAGCTCGTGCAGCCCGAATACCGTCTCGCCGAGGTGTTGCTGGATGCCGTGATCCAGCTCTTCGAGTGGGTTCATGTCAGTTGCTTTCTCAGCCGTGCCAAAAGGGTCTGTAATTGCATCAAATCCAGGTGTGCCCCGGTGTGTGCGAGCGCCCGGAAGCGCTCAAGGGCATGGTAGTCGCGCGCCGCCACGCCGCTCTCGGCGGCGAGCCACCGCCACGGATCGGCCTGGGGCATGCGCTCGCGCAACTGCGCGATGAACTGCTCGATCAGTCGCCGAGCGACGTCGGCGGGGGGCACGACGGCCGCGAGGTAGCGGGCGCTGCCTTCGATGTAGGCGGATTCATCGAGCGGCTGCCAGCGCGAGGGCGCGGCGCGCAGCGGCTGCGATCCGAGGACGAACACCAGCCACAACAGTACCAGGCAGCCGAGCGTGGCGTGCAGGCGGGGATCGGCGAAGAACGCCGCGGCGTCGTAGACGGCAGCAAGCCCCGCGTGCGCATCGTCGAATATCACGGCGCCGCCCGGGCCGCGTGACCAAGCGAGCACGTTGGCGAGGAAGCGCGCGTTGCCGCCCAGGGCCAGACCCGCATTGGAAAATGGACTGGCGACGGCCGTCAGGATGATTTGTCCGCTCCCGAGCGGCACCAGCCACAGCGCGGGCACTTTGCGCCGAGCGAATGCGGCGAGCACGAGCGGGGTTGTCGCGCCGCTCTGATGTGCCCGCCACAGCCGCGAGGGCAGCGCGCTGATCGGCTGCAGCGCACCGACTCCGCGCAGCAGAGGACTGGGACTACTCGGCGTGATCTTCGGGTGACGCACGGTGAGCGCGCGCAGCGCGCTCGTGATGGCCTGCGGCGTGAATCTCAGTCCCGTGAGCCGCTCGAGGTCGTCGAGTTCCGCGCCCTCGCGCATGTCCGCGGCCCACAGCGGTGTGTCGTCCAGGGCGGCGGCGATCAACACGGTGTTGCCTTGCGCCACCCAGTGCTTCAGATAGGCCAGTCCCGCGGGGCGCATGGGTATGCGTTGCGGCAGTGTCACGAGCAGCACATTACCGTCCGGGCGCGACAGCAGCCCGGACAGCCGAGCGTATCGCCGGCGCAGGCTCACTCGCGGGATGCGCTCCGCGCCGAGCCAGCGCCAGATCGCCAGGTACCCGTAAGGCCGTCTATCGGTGGACAGGGGCTGACCGTCGGAGATCCGCGGGCCCTGGGGTTTCGGGAAAATCAGCGCGTAGAAAAGCAACAGCGCCCCTGCCGCCAGCGCCAGAGTCGTCAGCCGCTCCTTCACCGCGCTTCCTCGCCGGCATCGCCAGGTGGCGTGCCGAGCTGCGCGTGCAATGTCCGAGCGTCGAGCAGCATCGATTCCGGGACCGTCAGCGCGGTGTCGGGGCCGAAGCGCTCCCGTTCCGCCAGCAGCGCGATCTGCGCGAAACCGCGCCGCTGTGCCTCGCTGTCGAATCGGGCGCGCGCGATGAGTTCGCGGCAGGTCAGGTCCCGTGCGCGATCCAGGCGATGCGTCCCCAGCAGCGCATCGATCAGCAGGCACAGCAGCCCGGAGGGCTGGTCGCGCAACGCGGCCCAGTCCGGTGTGCCGGGCGGCGGCGCGGCGGGCGTGGGCGCCGGGCTGGCCCGGCGCGGCCGGCGCGCGCCGCGGACGTACTTCGAGCCGAGCAGGCCCGCCGCGCGCAGTTGCAGGATGATCGCCAGCACCGCGGTCGCGATCAACGCCGCACCGGCGAACCAGATCGCCTCGACCAACAGCTGACGGTCACGGGGTCCGCGCGCCAGTGATCGAAGCCATCGCTCGAGGAGCGTCGCGAGCGGGGCGATCCAGCCGTGGACCCAGTTGAAAAGACGGTCCCAAAGCGACGGTGGCGGCGCGGGCGGGCGCCGCGGTGCGAGCCCGAGGGCGGTGCTGCGCAGCGTTGCCGGGTCGGGCAGTGCCGAGCGCGGTCTGCCCCGGTAGCGGCGCGCCAGTGTGCTCAGCTCGCCCAGACCGGTGGAGGTCAGCGTCCGCCGCCAATGATGTGGCAGCAGCGCGCGCACGTGCAGCCGGGCCAGCGCCCGCTCGACGCCGGGGCATGCCGCGCGCAGGGCCGTCAACCCGTGAATCGCGGGCTTGTGCGCCGCGCAGCGCGCGATGACGGTCCGGGCGGCAAGGGACTCAGCCCGCAGCGGCGCGGCGGCCGCGAGCGCTGCCAGTATGAGTCCCGTGATCCATCGGGCCGGCATCGCTCAGCTGCCGCGCAAAGCCTCCGCGCGCGCCTCGAGATCACTGCCCTCGTGGCGCAGCATCAGGTCGCGGTAGATCGCGACCCAGACCGCGGTCAGAAGCGGCAGGGTGATCAATCGGGACAGCGAGCTGATCATCACCACCAGGCGCAGGTGATGCAGCAGCGTTGCCGTGCCGCCGGTGGCCGCGAACGCCCCGCCGACCAGTCCGGCTACGAGGCCGAACACGATGCTGAGAACCCAGATCACGACGCCGGCGACGAACAGGATGCCCGTGATGCGCCACCAATGGCCCCGGGTCAGGCGCCAGCTGCGGCCAATGGCCTGCGGACCGCTGAGGTCCTGATCGATCAGCGCGGTCAGCCAGAACTGCACGCGCACGGACCCGTAGATCACGGCGGCCACGATCGCCAGCGTCATCATGCCGATCAACAGCGACACGATCACGATGTGATAGAGGCGGAACAACACCACTATGCCGATCCCGATGATCATTCCCAGCACGCCGACGCACGCGAGCAGCAGCACGACCCCGAGCAGCATCTGCGGGAAGCGGCTGAGGCTCGCGCTGAGCGCCGCGCCGGCCGAGCGCGGCGCGTTGCGGCGCACCAGCGAGAGCTGCTGCAGGAGCAGTCCGCCGTAGACGACGAGCAGGATGAGCCAGAAGACGAGGTCGGTCAGAAAGACCTGCGGTCCGCGATACGCGCCGGCGAGTTGGGTGAAATACTGCAGCGGTGGCAGGCCCGCCGGCGGCATGTGGGGAATGAGCACGGACTGCTGGTAGGCGTTCGCCGCGGCCGCGACCAGCGCAAGGATCCAGCAGCGGCTGAAGGATTCGCGGAACAGGCGCAACCAATCATCGAGAACGCCGCCGATCGATTGAGGCGCGGAAGGTGCCACGTATGTCATGATCACTCCTGAGCGATTACGGGTCACGGCTGGCTCCTGAGCCGGCCTCTTGCCGGCCCGGGACAGAATAGCCAAGCTGAACCTTGACAGGCAACTATTTTCATCGTATCGGAACGCGATGGCCGAGGAAACACTCAGCGTCAGAAGTCTGACGGGCGTCGAGATGACATTGCCCATCGCGGGACCCGGCACGCGCTGCTACGGCTTCCTGACGGACTGGATGATTCGTCTGCTCGGGGCGCTCATCTGGCTGCTCATCGCGTCTTTGCTGCGTCTGGCGCCCGGCATCCAAGGCCGGTCCGCCGCGCACACGGTCTGGGTCGGCGGAATCGTGCTGGCGCTGGTCACTTATTTTCTTTACCAGCCCGCGGCCGAAATTCTGACCAAGGGCCGCACGCCCGGACTGCGTACGGCGGAAGCGCGCATCGTGACGCTCGAGGGCACGACGCCCGGCATCGGCGCGTTGGTCATCCGCAATGTGTTTCGTTTGATCGACTGCCTGCCCGTCTTCTATGTCGTCGGGCTGGTCACCTGCATGTTGACTCCCAGGCGCGTGCGCCTTGGTGACATCGTGGCGGGCACCGTGATGGTTCGGACCGACGCGGGAGCGGGCCCCGCTTTGGATCGCCTCGGTGTCCAGGCCCGCCGCACGCGACTGCCCGTCGAAGCCCTCGCCCTGGTGCACGACCTGCTCGAGCGATGGAGCACGCTCGAGGAGACGCGGCGGATTGAGCTCGCGCGCTCGCTGTTGACGGAACTCGATGCCGAGTTCGCCGCGCGCGGCACCGGGCTCGATGGTGCGGCGCTGCGTGTTCGTCTGGAGGAGCTGCTTGGCGGCGAACAGCGAGTCTGACGCGGCGATCTGGGTGCGTGAGCACGCCTCCGAATGGCAGGCGCTTGCGGCGGACTCGGCGGCCGCCGCGCAGCGCTCCGAGGCCACGGTGGAGGAGGCGCTGCGCACCCTGCGCGCCTACCGGATTCTGGCGCGGCATCTGGCCACGGTGCGCGAGCTGATGCCGGGCGGCGTTCTGACGGAAATCCTCGAGCGCACGTGCGCGCAGCTGCATACCGCGGTGAACCGCCCGCCGCGCCTCACGCGCGCCCGGTGGGCGCGCCTGTTCCGCGACGACATCCCGGCGGCGGCCGCCTCGGTGCGCGTCCTGACACTGTGGCTCGCGGCGCTGCTCGTCGCGAGCGCCATGGCGGGCTGGTGGCTGATCAACACTTATCCGCAGCTGATCAGCCTCATCGCCAGCCCGAAGATGATCGAGGGGGTCGAGCACGGGCACCTCTGGACCTATCAGATCCTCAGCATCGCGCCGCCCGCGATGCTGTCCGCGCGCATCATCGAGAACAACGTGATGGTGGTGCTGGCGGCGTTCTGCTTCGGTATCCTGTTCGGGTTGGGCGCGTTCTACATCGTCGCGTTCAACGGCTTGAGCATCGGCGGATTGCTCGCCTTCACGCATCGCCACGGGCTCGGCCTCGAGCTGCTGAAGTTCACCCTGGCGCACGGCTTCGTGGAGCTGTCGGTCATCTGCCTGGCCGCCGCGGCGGGCACGGCGCTCGGGGAGTCGGTCATCCGTCCGCAGTGCGCGACTCGCGCCGAGTCGCTGCGCCGGCGCGCCGCCGAGCTCGCGCCATTGTTGCTCGCCTGCGCGCTGCTGCTGCTCGGCTCCGGGCTGATCGAGGGATTCATCTCGCCGCACCCGGCCATCACGCTTGCGGCGCGGCTCGCCATCGGGCTCGGCTACTGGGCGCTCATGCTGTTGTGGCTCTCGGGCCGGCTGCGCATCCGGGCGACGCGCGCGCGGAGCGCCCGAATGAAACTGCCGCTGTTGCGGCGGTGAGCGTTGGCACGAGCACCACAGGGTCTGCGTGGCGCGCGCAGAGCGGGCCTGCGCGCCGGGAAAATAGGCCGACCGCTCAGACTAGCACGCGCTCGATGCCGCCGTTGTTCGCGCGCGCCACGTAGTCCGCCATCCAGTTCTCGCCGAGCACGTGCCGGGCGATCTCCACGACGATGTAATCGGCGTCGAGATTCGCGTCCTCGTTGTAGCGATTCAGTCCTTGCAGGCAGGACGGGCAGGAGGTGAGGATCTTGACGCGCTCGGCACCCGCGGCGCGCAGCTTGTCCGCCCCGAGACGGACCTCCTCCTCCTTGCGGAAGCGCACCTGCGTCGAGATATCCGGCCGCGTAAGCGCCAGCGTGCCCGATTCGCCGCAGCAGCGCTCGTTCTTCTCGATCCGGCCGTTGCGCCCCTCGTTCATCAGCGTGTTGACGACCTGCAGCGGGTCGTGACGCTTCATCGGCGAGTGGCATGGATCGTGATACATGTAGCGCACGCCGGTCACCCCTTCCAGCCGCACGCCCTTCTCCATCAGGTACTCGTGGATGTCGACCATGCGCGAGCCGGGGAAGATCTCCTCGAATTTGTAGCTCTGCAGCTGATCGTAGCAGGTGCCGCAGCTGACCACGACGGTGCGGATGTCGAGGTAGTTGAGCGTATTGGCAACGCGGTGGAACAGCACGCGGTTGTCGGTGGTGATCTTCTCGGCGCGGTCGAACTGACCGGTGCCGCGTTGCGGATAGCCGCAGCACAGATATCCCGGCGGCAGCACCGTCTGAACACCGACATGCCAAAGCATTGCCTGCGTGGCGAGCCCGACCTGCGAAAACAATCGTTCCGAGCCGCACCCGGGAAAGTAGAAGACCGCCTCGGTCTCGGCGGTCGTGTCCGCCGGGTTGCGGATGACCGGCACGTAGGCGGCGTTCTCGATGTCCAGCAGCGCCCGCGCGGTCTTTTTCGGCAGGCCCCCCGGCATCTTCTTGTTGAGGAAATGCACCACCTGCTCGCGAATCACGGGCTTGCCGGTCGTGGCGGGCGGGTGCTGCGTCTGGGCGCGCGCCAGCCCCTTCAGCAGCCGATTGCCGGTCCGCTGCGCCTTGTAACCCCATTCGATCATGAGTTTGCGGGTCAGGCGGATCGTTTCCGGCGAGGTTGCGTTGAGGAAGAACATCGCGGCCGCCGTGCCGGGATTGAAGCGCCGCTTGCCCATGCGGCGCAGCAGGTCGCGCATGGCCATCGACACGTCGCCGAAATCGATGTCGACCGGGCAGGGCGCGAGACACTTGTGGCAGACGGTGCAGTGCTCCCCGACATCCGCGAACTCGTCCCAATGGCGCACGCTGACACCCCGGCGGGTCTGTTCCTCGTACAGGAACGCCTCGATGAGCAGCGAGGTGGCGAGGATCTTGTTGCGCGGGCTGTACAGCAGGTTCGCGCGCGGTACGTGCGTGGCGCACACCGGCTTGCACTTGCCGCAGCGCAGGCAGTCCTTGATCGAGTCCGCGATGGTGCCGATCGCCGACTGCTGCATGATCAGCGACTCGTGTCCGAGCAGGTTGAAGCTCGGCGTGTAGGCGTTCGACAGGTCGCTCCCCGGCATGAGCTTGCCGCGATTGAAGCGGCCCTGCGGGTCGATGCGTTGTTTGTAGGCGCGAAACTCGTGCGTCTCGGCCTCCTCGAGGAACTCCAGTTTGGTGATGCCGATGCCGTGCTCGCCGGAGATGACGCCGTCGAGACGGCGCGCGATCCGCATGATGCGTGCCACCGCGGCCGTTGCCGCGCGCAGCATTTCATAGTCGTCCGAGTTGACCGGGATATTGGTATGCACATTGCCGTCGCCGGCATGCATGTGCAGCGCCACGAACAGGCGGCCGCGCAGAACGCGTTTGTGGACCTGGTCGGCGGCCGCAAGAATCGGCGCGAACACCCGGCCGCTGAAGATCTCCTGCAACGGCGTGCGCAGCTCCCGCTTCCACGACACGCGGATGGTGCGGTCCTGCAGCACATCGAACACGCGCGCCGCCGGGGCGCGCTCCAGGCGCGCCTGCAGCGGCGCCAGCAGCGCTTCGTAACCGAGCCGCTCGAGCTGTGCCAGTGCCGGCGCGAGCGGCGCGTCGAGGTGCTCGGCCAGCCAACCCCAGCGCGCGCGGACCTGCGCGAGCAGGGCGCGCGCTCGCGCGGCGCGCTCACCGATCACCTCCTCGTACGGCAGGTTGCCGACGTCCGGATCGTCGGCGCGCGCCAGGGGCAGAGTTCCGGCGAGGAGCGCTGCCAGCCCATCGAGGAGCTGCAGCTTGTTGGCGATCGAAAACTCGATGTTGATGCGCTCGATCTCGTCGGTGTACGCGCCGAGGTTCGCCAGCGGCAGGACCACGTCCTCGTTGATCTTGAAGGCGCTGGTGTGCCGGGCGATCGCCGCGGTGCGCGCGCGGTCGAGCCAGAAGGTGCGCCGGGCCTCCGGGCTCGCGGCGATGAATCCCTCGCCACTGCGCGCATTGGCGATGCGCACGACGGCGGAGGCGGCGGCGGCGACCTCCGGTTCGTGATCGCCGGTGAGATCGCCGAACAAGGCCATCTTGGGCAGCGCGCCGCGCTTGGATTTGGTGGTGTAGCCCACCGCCTGCAGGTAGCGCTCGTCGAGATGCTCCAGTCCGGCCAACAGCACGCGCGGGGCGAGGCTTTCCAGGTACTGTTTGATCTCGACGATCGCGGGAACCGCCTCGCGCGCCTGGCCGAAGAATTCCAGGCACACGGTGCGCGTGTGCGCAGGACTGCGATGCAGCACCCAGCGCGCGCTGGTGATCAGGCCGTCGCAGCCTTCCTTCTGTACCCCGGGGAGGCCGCCGAGGAACTTGTCGGTCACGTCCTTGCCCAGCCCGACTTTGCGGAACTTGCGTCCCGGGATCGAGAGCCGCTCGCGACGCAGCTCCGCGGCCTGGTCCGGTGGCTGACGGCCATCCTTCCAGAGCAGCTCGAACTCGGCGCTTTCGACGTCGTGAATCTTCCCCATGTTGTGCGCGATGCGGCTGACCTCCAGCCAATTGCCCTCGCAGTCGACCATGCGCCACCAGGCGAGATTGTCGACGGCCGTACCCCACAGGACGGCCTTCTTGCCGCCGGCGTTCATCGCGATATTGCCGCCGATGCAGCAGGCATCGGCCGAGGTCGGGTCGACGGCGAACACCAGGCCGCCTTGCGCGGCGGCGTTCGCGACGCGGCGCGTCACCACGCCGGCCTCGGTGAAAATGGTTGCAACCGGATCCGGCAGACCCGGCAGTCTCGTGCGCTCTATGCCGCTCAAGCGCTCGAGCTTCTCGGTGTTGACGACGGCGGACAGCGGCGTCAGCGGCAGCGCGCCACCGGTGTAGCCGGTTCCGCCACCGCGCGGAATGATGGTCAGCCCGAGCTCGATGCATGCGCGGACCAGCGCCGGCACTTCGGCTTCGCTGTCCGGTATCAGGACGACGAACGGGTACTCGACGCGCCAGTCGGTGGCGTCCGTAACGTGTGAGACGCGGGCGTAGGCGTCGAAACGGATGTTGTCCGTGCGCGTGTATCGCCGCAGCGTCCGCAACGTCCGGCGCCGGAGGGCTTCCCAATCCTTGAAGTCGCTCTCGAATGCCTGGACCGCGCCGCGCGCGGCCTTCAACAGTTCCCCGACCCGCTCGAACAGCGGTCCGTCGCCGGTATCGCGGCGGCGGTCGACGGCGTTCAGCCGATGGTTCAATGCCTGGATGAGCTGGGCGCGCCGGCCGCGATTCTCGAGCAGATCGTCCTGCAGATAGGGATTGCGCCGCACAACCCAGATGTCGCCGAGCACCTCATAGAGCATGCGCGCCGAGCGGCCGGTGCGCCGCTCGGCGCGCAGTTCCTCGATGACACCCCAGAAGTGCGCCCCGAGCAGCCGGATCACGATCTCACGGTCGGAGAAGGACGTGTAGTTATATGGGATCTCGCGCAGTCGCGCCGGCTCGCCCGCGTCTGCCGGCTCGGCGGACAGCGGCGCACTGGTCGTTGTGGCGTTCGTGGGCATGCGCGGTCCTGCGGGTCAGTGGTCTGTCAGGGCAGGTCCGAGCTGCCCATGAGATAACGGTCGCATTCGCGCGCCGCGCCGCGACCTTCCTCGATCGCCCAGACGATCAGGCTCTGTCCGCGGCGGCAGTCGCCGGCGGCGAAGATGCCCGGGACGTTGGTGGCAAACACGCCATGCGCCGCCTCGATGTTCGAGCGGGTGTCGGTGGCGATGCCGAGCTCCGCGAGCAGCGGCTGCTCGGGACCGGTGAAGCCGAGCGCGAGCAGCACCAGATCGGCGGCGATTTCCGCCTCGCTGCCGGGGACTTCGACCGCGGCGAACC
Source organism: Pseudomonadota bacterium (assembly GCA_021843755.1). Taxonomy (GTDB): domain Bacteria; phylum Pseudomonadota; class Gammaproteobacteria; order Steroidobacterales; family Steroidobacteraceae; genus 13-2-20CM-66-19. The sequence continues at coordinate 30,445 of JAKBWB010000039.1, read as the reverse complement.
GGCCGTCGCGATCGCGCTCCCAGGCGATGCGCACGGTGGTCACCGAGCGCACGCCTGCTTCGGCAGCGCCGTTCAGCCGCTTGACGGTGGTCACGTAGGCGCGCGGATCGGCGCCGAAGCGGGCGGCGGCCTCCTCCTGGCCGTAATCGAGCCGATAGACCTTGGGCCACTCCGGCCAGGGGTTGTCGGCGGCGCGTTCGAGCGGCGGCTGCGGCATGATCTCGAGCTGCCTGAGGCTCTTGCAGCCCTGGCGCATCGCGGTCGCGACACAATCGGTACCGGTGTCGCCGCCGCCGATCACCACGACGTGCCGGCCCCCGGCGTGAATCGGACTGCGCTCCGGTCCGCCCTCGAGCAACGCTTTGGTGCTGGCGGTGAGGTATTCCATCGCGAAATGCACGCCCTTGAGTTTGCGGTTCGGGGCGGTGAGATCGCGAGGCTGGGTCGCGCCCGTGCACAGGACGATCGCGTCGAAGTCCTTGCGCAGCAGATGCGCCTCGACGTTCTCCCCGACGTGGGCGTTGCACACGAACTTGATCCCTTCCTGTTCCATCAGCTCGATGCGGCGCAGCACGACTTCCTTCTTGTCGAGCTTCATGTTGGGAATACCGTACATCAGCAATCCGCCGGGGCGATCCTCGCGCTCGAGCACCGTGACGCTGTGGCCGGCGCGGTTCAGCTGCGCGGCGGCCGCCAGGCCGGCCGGGCCCGAACCGATTACCACGACGCGCTTGCCGGTGCGCGTTTGCGGGGGCGCGGCCGAGATCCAACCTTGCTCCCAGCCCTCGTCGGCCAGTGCCGCCTCGATGGTCTTGATGCTCACCGGCGGGCCGTTGATGCCGAGCACGCACGAGCCTTCGCAGGGTGCGGGGCACACCCGGCCGGTGAACTCGGGGAAGTTGTTCGTCATCAGCAGCCGCTCGAGCGCCTCGCGCCAGAGGCCCCGGTAGACCAGATCGTTCCACTCCGGAATCAGATTGTGGATCGGGCAGCCGGAGGCCATGCCCGAGACCAGCGTGCCGGTGTGGCAGAAGGGGACGCCGCAATCCATGCAGCGCGCCGCCTGGTTGCGCAGCTTCCTGTCGTCCATGTGGTGATGGAATTCGCGCCAGTCGCCCACGCGCTCGAGCGGCGCGCGGTCGACGGGGAGCTCACGTAGATATTCGATGAATCCGGTCGGCTTGCCCATCGGGTACTCGGTGTGTGTCAGTTTCCGCCGACGCGCGCCAGGTCGCGCGCGTTGTCCTCGAAGGCCACCATGACGGCTTCCTCGCCGGTCAGGCCCTGGCTGTGCGCACGCTCGAGGGAGGCGATGGCACGCTTGTAGTCCTTGGGCATCACGGTGACGAAGCGCTCGATGAGCCTGGACCAGTTCTCCAGCACGTAGCGCGCGCGCGCGCTGCCGGTGTACTCCTGATGCCGCTCGATCATGGCGCGCACGTGCTCGATCTGCCGGGGATCCTGCAGTGGCTCGAGCGCGACCATCTGCGGGTTGACGCATGCGGGGAACTCGCCGGTCTCATCGAGCACATAGGCGATTCCTCCGGACATGCCCGCCCCGAAATTGCGTCCGGTGGGGCCGAGCACGATGACGTTGCCGCCGGTCATGTATTCGCAGCCGTGGTCCCCGACGGCCTCGACCACCGCATCGGCGCCGCTGTTGCGCACCGCGAAGCGCTCGCCGGCCATGCCGCAGACATAGACTTCGCCCGCGGTGGCTCCGTAGAGGCCCACGTTGCCGATGATGATGTTGGATTCAGGCAGAAACGTCGAGCCCGCCGGGGGAAATACGATGATGCGTCCCCCCGAAAGGCCTTTGCCGACGTGATCGTTGGCGTCACCTTCGAGCACGAAGGTCATGCCCGGAGGCATGAACGCCCCGAAGCTCTGCCCGGCCGTGCCCTTGAAATGAATCCGGATCGTGTCCGGCGGCAGCCCGGCGGGTCCGTGCCGGCGCGTCAGCTCGCTGCCGGTGAGCGTACCCACGACGCGGTTGACGTTGCGGATGGGCAGCTCGGCACGCACCGGCTCGCCGCGCTCGAGCGCCGGCAGGCACAGCGGCAGCAGCGTCGTCATGTCCAGTGACTTCTCGATGCCGTGATCCTGCTCGATCTGGCGAAACCGGCCGATGTCCTCGCTGACGTCCGGCTGGTAGAGGATATGGCTGAAATCGAAGCCCTTGGCCTTCCAGTGCTCGACGGTCTGCTTCGGCCTCAGCCGGTCCACGCGACCGACCATCTCCTCGATCGTGCGGAACCCGAGTTCCGCCATGATGTGGCGCACGTCCTCGGCGATGAAGCGCATGAAATTGACCACGTGCTCGGGCTTGCCCGCGAAGTTCTGGCGCAGCCGGGGATCCTGGGTGGCGATTCCGGTCGGGCACGTGTTCAGGTGGCACACCCGCATCATGACGCAGCCAATCGCCACCAGCGGCGCTGTGGCGAAGCCGAATTCCTCGGCGCCGAGCAGCGCGGCGATGACCACGTCGCGGCCGGTCTTGAGCTGACCGTCGACCTCGATGGTGATCCGGCTGCGCAGGTTATTCAGAACCAGCGTCTGGTGAGCTTCGGCGAGGCCGAGTTCCCAAGGCAGACCCGCGTGCGCGATCGAGGTCTGGGGCGATGCCCCGGTGCCGCCGTCATGCCCGCTGATCAACACCACGTCCGCATGCGCCTTGGCGACGCCCGCGGCGATCGTGCCGACACCGACCTCGGAAACGAGCTTCACGCTGATGCGTGCGTGATGATTCGCGTTCTTCAGGTCGTGGATCAGCTCCGCGAGATCCTCGATGGAATAAATGTCGTGGTGCGGCGGCGGAGAGATCAGGCCGACGCCGGCGGTGGTGTGGCGGGTCTTGGCGATCCACGGATACACCTTGCTGCCGGGCAGTTGACCGCCTTCCCCGGGCTTGGCGCCCTGCGCCATCTTGATCTGCAGCTCCCGGGCGTTGACCAGATACTCGCTGGTCACGCCGAAGCGTCCCGAGGCCACCTGCTTGATGGCGCTCGTCTTCGAGTCGCCGTTCGCCTCCGGACGGTAGCGCGCCGGATCCTCGCCGCCCTCGCCGGTGTTGCTCTTGCCGCCGATGCGGTTCATGGCCACCGCCAGCGTCTCGTGCGCCTCCTGGCCGATCGCGCCATAGGAGATCGCACCGGTCTTGAAGCGCCGCAGGATGCTCTCGATGGGCTCGACTTCCTCGAGCGGCACCGATTCGAACGGGACGAACTCCAGCAGCCCGCGCAGCGTGCCGACACTCGTCGTCTGCTCGTCGATCAGCCGGGCATACGAGCGGTAGGTCGCGTAGCTGCCGGTGCGCACCGCCTTCTGCAGCCGGTGGATGGTTTCGGGGTTGAACAGATGGTGCTCGCCGCCGGCGCGCCACTGGTACCGGCCGCCGGTGTCGAGCGTGCGCACGTCACCGCGCGCGGGAAACGCCGCGCGGTGCCGGGCGAGCACTTCCTGGGCGATGGTTTCCATGCCGATGCCGCCGATGCGCGAGGCGGTCCAAGTGAAGTACTGGTCGATCACGTCCTGGCGCAGGCCGACGGCCTCGAATACCTGCGCGCCGTGGTAGCTCTGGATCGCCGAGATGCCCATCTTGGACATCACCTTGATCACGCCCTTGGTCGCGGCCTTGACGAAGTTGCGGCAGGCGAGCGTGGTGTCCACGTTCGTGACGAGCCCCTCGCGGATCATGTGATCGAGCGTCTCGAACGCCAGGTACGGGTTCACCGCCGAGCAACCGTAGCCGATCAGCAGCGCGAAGTGATGCACTTCGCGCGCCTCGCCGGTCTCGAGCACGATGCTGACTCGGGTGCGCAGACCCTCGCGGATCAGGAAATGGTGCAGGCCGCTCACGGCGAGCAGCGCCGGTACCGCGGCGAACTCCCGCGACACGCCGCGGTCGCTCAGCACCAGGATATTGACTTCTTCGTCCTCGATCATGCGCCGCGCGGCCAGGCACAACTCTTCCATCGACTTGATCAGGCCCTTCTCCCCGCGCGTGGCGCGGAACAGGATCGAAAGGCTCCCAACCTTCAGACCGGGCAGCGCCAGGCGCCGAACCTGAGCGAACTCCTCGTTGGTGAGGATCGGGCCCTTGAGTTCGAGGCGCCGGCAGTCGGCCGGTTGCGGCCGCAGCAGATTGCCCTCCGAGCCGAGCCACACCTCCGAGGCGGTGATCAACTCCTCGCGGATGCAGTCGATCGGCGGATTGGTCACCTGCGCGAACAGCTGTTTGAAGTAGTCGTAAAGCAGGCGCGGCCGCTCCGACAGCACCGCGAGCGGCGTGTCGTTGCCCATCGAGCCGACCGCCTCGACGCCGTTCCTGGCCATCGGCTCGAGCAGCACCCGCTGGTCCTCGAACGTGTAGCCGAAGGCCGTCTGACGCGCCAGCAGCGCGCGCGCCTCGAGCGCCATGTCCGTCGGCTCGCCCGCGGGCAGGTCCTCCAGGCGCACCAGGTGCCGGTCGAGCCACTGCCGGTACGGATGGCGGGTCACGATCCCGCGCTTGATTTCCGCATCGTCGATGATGCGGCCTTGCTCGGTGTCGACCAGGAACATCCGGCCCGGCTGCAACCGGCCCTTCTGCACGACATTCTCGGGCGCCACCTCGAGTACGCCGGCCTCGGAGGCCATGATGACCAGATCATCGCGCGTCACGTAGTAGCGCGACGGGCGCAGGCCGTTGCGGTCGAGCACCGCGCCGATCTGCTTGCCATCGGTGAAGGCGATCGAGGCGGGTCCGTCCCAGGGTTCCATCAGGCTCGAGTGATACTGATAGAAGGCGCGGCGGTCCTCGTCCATGCTCTGGTGGTTCGACCACGGCTCGGGAATCAGCATCATCATGGCGTGCGCCAGCGGGCGACCGGAGAGCACCAGCAGCTCGAGCGTGTTGTCGAGCATGGCCGAATCGCTGCCGTTGGGATTGACCACCGGCAGGATCTTCGGCGTGTCCGCGCCGAACAGGTCGGAGTCGAACAGCGCCTCGCGCGCCTTCATCCAGTTGAAGTTGCCGCGCAGCGTGTTGATCTCGCCGTTGTGCGCCAGATAACGGTACGGATGGGCGCGGTCCCAGCTGGGAAACGTGTTGGTGCTGAAGCGCGAGTGCACCAGAGCGAGGGCGGTCTCGATCGCCGGGTCGTTCAGGTCCGGGTAATACTGCGGGAGCTGCTCGGTGAGCAGCATGCCCTTGTAGACGATGGTCTTGTGCGAGAGGCTGCAGATATACCAGTGTTCGGCGCCGTCGATGGTGGAGGCGCGGATCTCGCTGTAGGCGCGCTTTCTGATGATGAAGAGCTTGCGCTCGAACTCCAGCTCGTCACGCACCTGTGCCCCGCGCCCGATGAATACCTGGCGGATGAACGGCTCGCCGGACTTGGCGGTCTCCCCGAGTGTGGAGTTGTTCGTCGGCACGGTGCGCCAGCCGAGCAGGACCTGTCCCTCGGACTGCACGATGTGCTCGAACGTCTCGACGATGCGCCGGCGCAGGGTGGGGTTGCGCGGCAGGAAGATCAGGCCGCTGCCGTACTCGCCCGGGCCCGGCAGGGCGAGGTGATTGCGCCGGGCAATGTCGCGCAGGAACGCGTGCGGCATCTGGATGAGCACCCCGGCGCCGTCCCCGGTGTTCGTCTCGCAGCCGCAGGCGCCGCGGTGCTCGAGATTGCGCAGCACCTCGATCCCCTGCTCGAGGATGCGGTGGGACTTGCGTCCCTTGATGTCGACCACAAAGCCGACGCCGCACGCCTCGTGCTCGTACCACGGATCGTAGAGCCCCTGTTTCGCGGGGGCATTCCGGGGGCGGCGCGCCGGCCCGGGGGCGACCCGGGGCGAGCGCGCCGCAGCGCGGCGGCGCTGATGTCGCATGATCGGCCTCATCGGTTGGTGAATCCGGCCCAGGCTACCCGAGGTAGCCCTTCGCCGGGTCGTCCCAGCGCTCTCCTGCCGGATTCGGGCGGGAGGGCCGGCCGAAGCCGCCTCCCGTCCGCTCGCCGGCATGGCGAACTGCTGGGTTCTGCTCGCGGGCGCGTGATCCATTGCACCGGCCGACAGCCCCGGGGGTCCGGGGATGCGCGAGGCCGGCGGCTCCCGCATGTCTCGAGATGATTGGGGCGGTTGGCGCGCGCCCTACCCCCGCCACGGGGGCCCGGGACAGCCACTGCGCTCAATGCCGCCGATATGTATCCGATCATATCCGTCTACACCCGCCGGTCAATGCCGGTGAGGCGGTTTTCGAGCGATAGAGGAAATTTCAGGGCGTATTTTGGTTCAGCTCGAGGCCTGGATAGCCTTGCGGCCCCGATCGGATCCCCGGTCGCCGGACTTGGGGTGCGGCGAAGTGAAGCACGGGATCCGCCGCTCACGGGCCGGGTCGCGCAGGCCGCCGCACAGCGCCTGGCTCGCGCCGGCATGCGTGCGTGAATCCCGTGACGCAGTCTTGAGGCGCTCAGGCACCGGCGCAACCGCTGCGCCGTTGTACCGGGCCCGTCGGCAAGCTACCCTTGCGCGCTTCACGCCCTGGAGGCGCGCCGTCACACGTTGGGTCATGCGTCAATCATCCCGCTCCAGCAAGCCCGCGGCATTGCCGACACCGGCCATGACGCACGCGCGCCGAGCGGCGCTCGAGCTGCACACGCTACAGGATCTGCGTACCGTGGTTGGCTCGGCCCGCCGGCACGACAGCCGCATCCGTCGCGCCACCGGCATCGCCGGCTCGCAGTTGTGGGCGCTGGCCGAGGTCTCGCTCGCCACCGGCATCACCGTCAATGCGCTCGCCCGCCGGCTCGCTTTGCATCAGACCACGGCGAGCAACCTGGTCAATGCGCTCGTCGAGCGCGGTTTGATCCGCCGCACGCGTGATCGCCGCGATCAGCGCCTCGTGCATCTGCACGTTACCGCGAGCGGCGCGCGGGTGCTGTCGCGCTCGCGACGGCCGCACAGCGGCCCTCTGGTGGATGCGCTGCGGCGGATCGCCGCACGCGATCTGGATACCCTGGCCCACAGTCTCGCCACGCTCCTTCGCGCGATGCGCCAAGCCGCTCCCACGGCCACCGGAGACTGCCTGCTCGTTGAGTGACCGGGCCCGTTCCCGGGGCCGCGCTGCCGCGACGCCGAGGGTTGCGCCGGCGCCGCCGGGCTCATATCCTCATATATTCGGCCAAATATATTACCATGATGGTCTCTGGCGGCCAACTGGAGCGGCTGCCTGGGCATCCAAACGATCGGTGCCGGGGGTTGCCCGCTCGTTCGTCAAGGAGAAAATCAATGCAGCAATTCGCCACGCTCAACGCGTCGAAGGCGAATTTCGACAACATCTATGACCAACCCGATCCGCGCGCCTACTTCTCGGTGCTGGGGGCGCTGGATTACATGATTCCGGACGTCGCCGAGCCGATCATCCGGCAGATTCTGGCCGCGCGGTACAAGCGCACCGGAACGGACGCCACCGTTCTCGACCTGGGCTGCTCATACGGCATCAACGCTGCCGTGCACCGCTTCCCGCTCAGTGTCCGCGTGCTGCGCCGCCGCTACGCCAATCCCGAGATGGCGGCGCTCAGCGCGGACGATCTGGCGCGCCTCGATCGCAACTATTACGCAAGTTGGCCGCAGATCGGCCCGGCGCGCTTCATCGGACTCGACGTGTCGGCGCCGGCGGTGCGTTACGCGGTGGCGGTCGGTCTGCTCGAGGCGGGAGTGGTCGCCAACTTCGAACGCGGCGAGCCGGGCCCGCAGGACCGCGAGTCCCTGCGCAAGGTCGACGTGGTGCTCTCGACCGGCTGTGTCGGTTACGTGACCGAACGCACCTTCAAGTCGATTCTCGATTGCGCCGCCGAGCCGCCGTGGGTGGTGTCATTCGTGCTGCGGATGTTTCCCTACGAGCGGATCGCCGCCGAGCTCGGCAAGCGCGGACTGGTGACCGAGAAGCTGGCCGGAGCCACGTTCGTGCAGCGGCGCTTTCGTGACGTCAAGGAATTCACCGACTGTCTGACGACGCTCGAGAAGCTCAACATCGACACTCGGGGACTCGAGGCCGAAGGACGCTTCCAGGCGGAGCTGTTTCTGTCGCGCCCGCGCGCGGATGTCGAAGCGGCGCCGCTTGCGAAGATCGTCACGGTGGTGAGCGGCCGCAATCGCACCATCGGCACGCGGTACGTGCGCGTTGGACGGGGCGCGGACGCTCAGGTGATGCGCGTTCCCTCGTGATCGCGCTGCGGGGGGTCTGCAAGACTTTCGACGGCGGCGCCAGTTATGCCGTCCGGGACGTCAGCCTCGAGGTTCCGGCGCGCACGTTCGTGGCCATCGTGGGCGATTCGGGCTCGGGCAAGACGACGCTGCTGAAGACCATCAACCGTCTGATCGAGCCTGAGGCGGGCGAGGTGTATATCAACGGCGAGCCGGTGCGGTCGGTTGCGCCGCACGAGCTGCGCCGCCGCATCGGCTACGTGTTCCAGGGGGTCGGACTGTTTCCGCACCTGAGTATTGCGCAGAACATCGGGATCACGCCGCGGTTGGCGGGATGGCCGGAGGAGGCGATCCGCGCCCGCGTCGAGGAGCTGATCGATCTGGTCCGCCTGCCCCGCACCTTTCTGACGCGCAGGCCCGCGGAGCTCTCCGGCGGCCAGCGCCAGCGGGTCGGCATCGCCCGGGCGCTCGCGGCGCGGCCGGCCATCGTGCTGATGGACGAGCCGTTCGGGGCGCTCGACCCGGTCACGCGCGATGGACTCGGCACGGAATGCCGGCGGCTCCATGAAAGCATGCGATTGACGACGGTCATGGTGACTCATGACATCCTGGAAGCGGTGCTGCTCGCCGATCGGATCTGCGTGATGCGCCGCGGGCGTGTCGTGGCCGATGGCGAGCCGCACGAGCTGCTCGCCGGCCATCCGGACCCCGCCGTGCGCACGCTCATGGACATGCCGCGGCGGCAGGCCGAGCGCGTGCGCGCGCTGCTCGAGGAGCGCGCCGCGCGTGAGTGACCCGTTGCGCTCGGCGCTGGCCGTTCTGCCGGAGTATCTCAGCCAGCACGTTCTGCTCAGCGCGGCGGCTCTCGCGCTCGGCGTCGCATTGAGCGTGCCGTTGCTCATCGCGGCGCGCCACAGCGCGCGGTTGCGCTGGCCCGTCCTTGCGGCCGCCAGCCTCATCCAGACGGTGCCGAGCATCGCGCTGCTGGCGCTGTTCTATCCGTTGCTGTTGGGTCTGTCCCGGCTGACCGGCCGTCTGTTTGGCGTGCGGTTCCAGGCGCTCGGCTTCCTGCCCTCGCTCCTGGCGCTGACGCTCTATTCGATCCTGCCGATCCTGCGCAACGGCGTGACCGCTGTTGTGAGCCTGGATCCGGCCATAGTGCAGGCCGCGCACGGGGTGGGCATGACGAGCCGGCAACGTCTGTGGCGCGTGGAGTTGCCGCTGGCCGCGCCGATGCTGATGGCGGGCCTGCGGACCTCGGCCGTGTGGGTGATCGGCACGGCGACCCTGGCGACGTCGGTCGGCCAGACCACCCTCGGCAATTACATCTTCACCGGATTGCAGCTGGCGAACTGGGTCTGGGTATTGTTCGGGTGCGGGGCGGCCGTCGCGCTGGCCCTGGTGACCGACCAGCTGTTGGCGCTGATCGCATTCGGCCTGGCGCACCGCCGCCCGCGGCTCGCGTGGCTGGGCCTGTGCCTGTTGGTTGCGGGTGTGGCGGCCGCGGCCGCCGTGCCGCTCACCGGGAGCCGGCGGGCGGGTTTCGTGGTCGGCGCAAAGAACTTCACGGAGCAATACATTCTCGCGGCGCTGATCTCCAGCCGGCTGCGGGCCGAGGGTTACCCGGTGACGGAGCGCACGGGCCTGGGCTCGAGACTGGCTTTCCAGGCGCTCGCGGCCAACGAGCTCAGCGTGTACGTCGATTACACCGGCACTGTGTGGCACGATGACTTGCATCACAGCAGCGACCCGCCGCGCGCGAAGCTGCTGAGCGAGCTGCGCACCGAGCTGCGCCGCCGGTACGGCATCGTGCTGCTCGGGCCGCTCGGCTACGAGAATGCCTACGTGCTGGCAATGCGGCGCCGTCGGGCCGCCGCGCTCGGCATTCGCACCGTCGCTGATCTGGCGCGTTTCGCCCCGCGGTTTGCCCTCGGTGGCGATCTGGAGTTCTTCGCGCGCCCGGTCTGGCACGATCTGAAACGGCGTTATGGGCTGCATTTCCGGGCCTTGCGCCAATACGAGCCCGCGTTCATGTATCACGCGCTGATGAGCGGTGCGGTCAACGTCATCGCGGCCTTCTCCAGCGACGGGCGCATCGCCGAGGATCATCTCGTGCTGCTGAAGGATCCCCTGCACGTGATCCCGCCGTACGATGCGGTGATCCTGCTGTCCCCGCGCGCCGCTCGCAATCCGGCGCTGCGCCGGGCGCTCGAGCCGTTGATCAACCATATTCCGATCGGCCTGATGCGCCACGCCAATTTCCTGGTGGACCGCCGCAACGACAAACGCACGCCGCGCCAGGCCGCGAGGTGGCTGGCGCACGCGGCACACCTGCGCTGAGGCGGAGGACGGGGCCGGTCATTCCTCGGTGGCCGCGCCGACCGCGATCCAGGCGAGGTCACGGTGTGAGACCGAATCGAGCTTGAACGCGCGGGCGGCGGCGGCCATGCGGGTCAGCGCCTGGGGCATGGGCATCAGCGGGGCCGCCCCGGCTTTGCGCGGCTTCAGGAAGCGCACCGGATTGATGCGCGCAACCACGTAATTGCGCAGATACGGCGAGCGGAACCCGCGGGCCTGCAGGCCCGTGACGATGCGCTTGACGTCGGTGTCGATCGCCAGCAGCCGTGCCGCGAAGTTCTGGCGCTCGCGCAGACTGGCCGCCAGCGGCCGGTCGCTGAAGCGGTCCACTTTCCGCAAGAACGCGCTGTAGGCGCCGCCGGCGAAGCGTCCGGAGCCCTCGTACAGCAGGCCGAGCGTCAGCAGCTCCGGCGCCTCGAACTGCTCGGCCCAGGTCTGCTCGCTCGCACGGCCCGGCTGCTGCGCGAGGCCGCGCGCCATCCGGATCACTTCCAGACTTCGATCGCGCAGGTTGTGCGCCTTCTCGGTATTGAGGGCCAGGATGCGGTAGGCGAGCGCAGGGTCCGGGCAGATCAGGACCGTGACCTGGCGCAATCCGAGTACCTTGGCCGCCGCCAGCCGATGCCGTCCGTTCGGGCTCCAGAGCCGGCCGTCGGGAGCACGGACCACGATCAGCGGATCGAGGAATGCGCCGGTCTGCCCGATGCGCTGCGCGAGGCGCTGCGCATGTGCCGGCGACAAATCGCGCTGAAAGGGCGTGGGTTGCAGCGCGGCGAGCGGCAGGGTGGCCAGCAGCATCTCCCGGCCGTTCAGCGGCTCGCGATACGCACCAATCGGCGCGCCGCCGGCGCCGCGCACCGCTTCGGCGAGGGGCGCCACCTCCGGACTGTCCAGAGCGAGAGCAATCTGGGTTGCGGCAAGGCCTCTGGGCTGTTTCCCGGGCGCAAGCTTGCCCCGGCGGCGCGGGGTGTTCGCGCGCCGGGTTTCCCGGGCAGGGCGGGTGCGGGCGGGTGCGGCTTTCTTGGGTGCTGCCATGGCCCGATACGGTGCCTCGGACGCGCCGTCGCGTCAAAGAGTGCTGTGCGAGAATGACCCCTCATCCCGCCGAGTCCCCGCATGGACATCGTTTCCGCCGCCCCGGCTGCCGCTCGCCTGCCGGCCCAGCGCTTCGACCGAGAAGGCCGCGCGCACATCGATCTGCGTGCCGTCTGGGCGCTGGCACTGCCGCTGATGGCCAACAGCGCCGTACAGGTGGTGCTGAACCTCACGGACATGTGGTTCATCGGGCACATCTCCACTGCGGCGCTCGCGGCCGTCGGTGCGGTGCAGTGGCTCATTCTCGGGGTCATGTTCGTGCTTGGGGGCAGCAGCATGGCCGTGCAGACGCTCGCATCGCACGCGCACGGCGCGCGGCGATTTCGGCGGGCCGCGCAGGCCACCTGGACGGCGCTCTGGGTGACGTTGTGCATCGTCCCGGTCTGCATTCTGCTGGGCATGGCCGGCCGGATCATCCTGACACCCTGTGGGTTTGCGCCACGGATCGCGCAACTGGCCGAGCAGTTCTGGCTGCCGCGCATCGGCGGCGCATCGATCGCGGTGGCAGCCTGGGCAATGATGGGGTTCTTCAACGGGATCGGCCGCACCCGTGTCAGCTTCATGGTGGCTGCCGCCGCGGCGATTGCCAATGCGATATTCAACGATCTGTTCATCTTTCATTTTGGCTGGGGGGTGGCCGGCTCGGCCTGGGCGAGCAACGCGGCGCAAGCGGCCGGCTTCGGGCTCGGCTTCGTGCTGTTCCTGCGCTCGCCGATTCGCGCGGCGTTCAACTCGCATCTCACGTGGCGTCCGCGCTGGCACACCGTGCGCCGGCAGCTTCGGCTGGGGGTTCCGTTGGGGCTGATGCCGGCGGCCGACGTGCTGGGATTCTCGGTATTCCAGATGATGCAGGTGCGCTACGGGATGATCAGCGGCGCCGCGACCCAGATGGTCACGGTGCTCACCTCCATCGCGTACATGCCGGGTATCGGTATTGCCACGGCCGCGGCCACCCTGGTCGGCCAATCGATCGGGGCGGGGGACCGGTCCTGGGCGTTGCGGCTCGGGACCCGGATCATCCTGCTTGCCGCGCTGGTGATGGGCGGGATCGGACTCGCGCTCGCCTTGGCCGGTCCCTGGCTGATGCCGCTGTTCGCCGGCGCCCACGATCGCGCCTCGGATCGGGCGGTGCGCCTCGGCACGCAGCTGCTGTGGCTCGCGGCGGCCTATCAGTTCTTCGACGGTCTGAACCTCGGCAGCAGCATGTGCCTGCGAGGCGCGGGCGACGTGCGGGTTCCGGCGGCGCTGATATTCCCGGTGTGCTGGCTGGTCTTTCTGCCGCTCGCGCATGCATTTACATTCGCGCCCGGGCAGGGCTGGTTCCACTTCCTGCCGCAATTCGGCTGGGGTGCCCGCGGGGGCTGGAGCGCCGTCATCATTTACGTCGTGCTGCTGGGCTCGGCGCTGTTCCTGCGCTGGCGCTCGCGCGCCTGGCAGCGGATCCGGATTTAAAATGGTCGCGGCTCAGTATCCCCCCCCTGCCGGGAGGATCGGAACGGTAACTGACGAGGAGTGTGCCTCGCATGCGATATTCTGTGCTCAGTCACACCGGTCTGGCGTCTCGCCTTCGGCGCAATGACGTTTGCCGCCGGCAACCGGGACATGGCGGCCGGCCGCACAGTCGGCCCCGGGGTGGCGGCCCCTGCCGAGTCATGAGTCTCTCGGCCGCGGGTCGTCACGGAAGCGTATGAGCGGCGAAGAGCGCGCGGCCGCGCGCAACTCCCATGATGCACTGCATCGCTGGCTTCTCGAGCAGGCCTATCCTCTGTGGGCGCAGCGCGGCTGGGACAGCGTGCGGGGCGGCTTCCACGAGCGCCTCGGACCCGATGGCCCCGTGCCGACGGACGCGCGTCGTACTCGCGTGCAGCTGCGCCAGATCTGTTGCTTTGCGTGGGCGGAGGCGCTGGGTTGGCACGGCGAGTGGCGGGCATTGGTGAGCGGCGGGCTCGATCACGTGTTGGCCTATCGCCAACGGCCTGACGGGCTGTTCCGCGCAGTGCTCGCGCCGGACGGCACTGTCCTCGAGGATCGCGCCCTGCTGTATGACCAGGCGTTCGCACTGCTTGCGCTCGCGTCCGCGCACCGCGCGCTCGGGGCGGGCGCCGGCTGCGCCGAGCGCGCCGCGACGCTCTGGGAGCAGATCACTGTGCGGCTGCGCGCACCGCTTGGCTTGCGCGCGGACACGACGACGAGCGGACCGCTGCTCGCCAATCCACACATGCACCTGCTCGAGGCACTGCTGGCCTGGGCGCAGCTCGACGCCGCGCCGCATTGGCGGCAGTGGGCCGAGGCCCTCGCGACACTCGCGCTCGAGCGTCTGATCGATCCGGCGAGCGGTGCGCTGCGCGAGCAATATGACCTCAACGCCGCCGGTCCCGAAGCGCGCAGTGGGCCGGTTGAACCCGGCCATCTGTTCGAGTGGGCAGGGCTGTTGCTGCAGCTCGATCCTGCACGCCCGCGCCTGCGTGAGGCCGCCCTGCGGCTGGTGGAAATCGCCGAGACGCGCGGCGTGCAAGCCGGTGCCGCCGTAAACGCGCTGCGCGCCGACCTGACGGTTCTCGATCCCGAAGCGCGGCTGTGGCCGCAGACGGAGCGGGTGAAGACCTGCACACGACTGGCCCGCCTGACCGGCGAAGCGCTGTACTGGAGGCGCGCGGCCGCGGCGGCCGAGACGTTGCGGGCCTACCTTGCGACGCCGCACCCTGGACTTTGGTACGACCGCCGGCTCGCGAACGGCGCCTTCGTGCCGGAGCCCTCACCGGCGAGCAGCTTCTATCACATCATCGGTGCCATCAGCTCGCTTGCCGCGGCGCTCGAGGGGCCATGACTCGCACGGTCATCGAGCGCACGTTCCAGCCGCGCAGTTGCGTTTCTGCACAGCGCGCACCGCCCCTGGGGCACAGGATCCGAATCCGCCGCGTCTCGTGCGGCATCAGCGTGACATAGTTGGCGCTGTCGTACACCGGCAGTACGCGGTGGTCGTATCAGGCCGATGCCACCGGCGAGCCCTGCGGCGCGTCGCGTGTCAGGAGTCCCTTGGCGCCGGGGCAATCGAGCCGCGCAGGACCAGCTCCAGAGGCAGATGCCGCCGCGGCACCGGGCGGGGCCAGCCCTGGCGGTGCGGCTGGTACTGGCTGATGAGCTCGGCGGCGACGCGGCCGATGGCGCGCACCGGTTGGCGCACCGTGGTGAGCTGCGGCCACACCATGGTCGCCACCGGCGCATCGTCGAAGCCGACGACCGACAGTTGCCGGGGCAGCGCGAGGCTCATTTGCCGCGCCGCCGACACGGCGGCGGCGGCCATGTCGTCGTTGCTGGCAAAGATCGCGGTGGGACGCGGACGGCAGCCGAGCATGCGGCGCGCGCACTCGAGGCCTTCGGCGAATTCGAAGTTGCCGGTCTGGACCAGCTGCGGGTCGATGTCCAGACCGTCCGCATGCATCGCATCGGCAAAGCCGAGGTAGCGCTGCTCGGTGGCCCGATGGCCCGCCCGCCCGAGCATGAACCCGATCCGGCGGTGGCCGCGCTGCAGCAGCTCGGTGGTGAGCTGGCGGACCGCGGCGCGGTCATCGGTGTCGACCGAGGGGGTGTCGTCCTGCGCGTGCATCGGCGCGATGTGCACGGCCGGGATGTCCGCGGCGGCCAGAATGGCCTGCACCGCCGGCAGGTCGCTCAGCGGCGGCAGCAGGATCACGCCTTCCAGACGCAGTTGGCGGATGAGCGTGCTCAGATCGCGCCCCACTTCGGGGCTGGCCGCCTCGAGCGGCTCGACCATCAGATGCAGGTTGGCTTCGCGGCAGCGCTGCACGGCGCCGGTTTGAAATTCGCTGAGGTAATCGCCCGGCTGGTCGTAAAACAGGCCGATCAGGAACGAGCGGTCGCCGGCGAGGCCGCGTGCGGCCAGATTCGGCTGGTAATCGAGCTGCTGAATCGCCCTCAGCACGCGCTCGCGCGTCTCGGCCCGCACGCCGCGCTCGTTGTTGATGACACGGGAGACGGTCTTCGGCGAGACGCCGGCCTGACCCGCCACCACTTCGATGGTCGCGGAGCCGCGACCTGGAGCCGCCGCTCTTCGCATGCTGCTAGAATAGTCAAAATGTCAGCGCTGTCAATCAGCCTCTCGCCGCAGCGGGCGCGGCCAAGGCGCCTCGATTGATGCGCGCGCCGGGGACATTGGCGCTGCTCATCACGTTGGGATGCACCGCCGGGATGGTCGGCTTCGGCCTGCTCGTCTCCCGGCGCCAGCGCAATCTGGATGATTACTTTCTCGCCTCGCGCGCCTCGCGCTGGCCGGCGATCGGCCTGGCGCTGTATGCCTCCAACATCTCTTCGACGGCGATCATCGCCCTGGCGGGCGCCGCCTATGCGTTCGGCATCTCGGTCTACGACTACGAATGGTCGGCGACGGTGCTGTTGGTGTTCTTCTGCGTGTTCCTGCTGCCGGCGCTGCTCGGCAGCCGCATCTACACCATGCCGGAGTTCCTCGAGCGCCGCTACGACCGCGGCGCCCGGCTGTACTTCGCGGTGCTGACGCTGTTCCTGCTCGTGTTCGTCGACGCCGCGGCCGCGCTCTATTGCGGCTCGCTCGTGTGCCGTCTGCTTGTGCCGGATGTGCCGCTGTGGGCGCTCGGCGCGCTGCTCGCCGGCGTGGCGTGCCTGTACACGCTCACCGGCGGCTTGCGCGCGGTGATGTGGACCGGCTCGGTGCAGGCGGTGCTGCTGCTCGGCAGCGCGCTCATCTGAGCACGCTCGGGGTGCTCGCGGTGGCCGTGCTGTGGGCGCCGCAGATCGAGCGCTTCGGCGACCTCTGGCAGTACCTGCAGGCGGTGCTCGCCTACGCCGTGCCGCCGATCGTCGCATTGTTCGCGGCGGGACTGTTCTGGCGAGGTGCCAACGCCGCCGGTGCGCGTGCCACCCTGCGGGTCGGCACCCTGTGCGGCCTGGGGTTGTTCCTGCTGACCACCGTGTTGCACATGGTGCATCTGCAGTTCCTGTACGCCGCGCCCATTCTGCTCGCGATCGAGCTGGCGGTGCTGGTCGCGGCGAGCCTGAGATGGCCGGCGGCCCGCAGTGCCGCAGTCGATGCGCTGCTCTGGAGCGGCGCGGATTACCGCGCCGAGATCCGCAGGCTGCGCGACCTGGGCCTGTTCGCCAACTATCGGGCGCAGGCGCTGGCGCTGTTGATCCTGACCGCGCTCATCGTCGCCGCCTTTCGCTGAGCGGCGGCCGGCCCGATCAGACGACCCGCGAGTAGCGCGGGACCGAGGCTGCCGCGGGCGGCGCGGCGAGGTAGCGGTCGAAGCACATGGCGATCAGCCGCAGCAGCAGCTGGCCGCGGGCGGTGGCGCGGATCACGGCCGGACCGAGTGCGACCAGTCCGTCGGCCTCGAGCGTGCGCAGGGCGCTCGCGGCGGATGCGAAATACGTCTGGAACTCGATTGCGTGCCGGGCTTCGGTCGCCCGCACGTCGATTTCTCCCTGACACATCACCTGCTGGATGACATCCGCGCGCAGCAGGTCGTCGGCATCGAGGACCAGGCCGCGCCACAGCGGCATTCGACCCGCCTCGAGGGCGGCGTGCCAGCCGGCGAGGTCGCGCTGGTTCTGACTGAAGCTCGCGCCGATGTGGCTGATGGCGCTGACGCCGAAGCCGACCAGGTCGCAGTCCGCGTGGGTCGTGTAGCCCATGAAGTTGCGCTGCAGGCCGCCGGCCTCGCGCGCGCGGGCGAGATCGTCCTGCGGCAGCGCGAAATGGTCCATGCCGATGTAGCGATAGCCGGCCGCCGAGAGCCGCTCGATCGCCATGGCGAGCAGCCTGATGCGCAGCTCCGGATGGGGCAGGAAAGTGGTATCGAGCTGTCGCTGGGGCTTGAACAGGTCCGGCAGGTGGGCATAGCCGTATACGGCGAGCCGGTCGGGCCGCGCGCCGATGATCGTTGCGAGGGTGCGCTCGAAACCCGCGAGCGTCTGCATCGGCAAGCCGTAGATGAGATCGACGTTGACCGAGCGGAAGCCGTTCGCGCGGCATGCCTCGATGACCCCGAGGGTTTCCTCGACGCTCTGAATACGGTTGACCGCGAGTTGCACCTGCGGATCGAAGTCCTGCACGCCGAGGCTCGCGCGGTTGAACCCGAGCGCGGCGAGTTCGGCGATTTCCCGCGGCGGCACCGCGCGGGGATCGAGTTCGATGGAAAAGTCGCGCTCAGGGCGCTCGCTCAAGCGCAACCGCCGCGCGAGCGTCTCGAGCAGCCGGCCGATTTGTGCCGGGCGGAAGAAGTTCGGCGTGCCGCCGCCGAGGTGCAGCTGCAGGACCTCACGCCGTTCGTCGATGAACGCACCGGTCTCGGCCGCTTCGCGCAACAGACACTCCAGGTAGTGCTCGGCGCGCGCCGTATCGCGGGTGATCACGCGATTGCAGGCACAATAGAAGCAGGGGCTGGCACAGAACGGCATGTGCGCATAGATCGACAACGCATGGCCGCGCGCATTGCTGCGGCCGATGTGCTCGCGCAGGTCCGCGTCGGTGAACGCCGGGGTGAACTGTGGCGCCGTGGGGTAGGAGGTGTAGCGTGGACCGGGCCGATCGTAGCGGCGCAGCAGCTCAGGATCGAAGGTAAGAGTGCTCGTCATGCCCGCAGAGTGCGCAATTGCCATCCATATCGCTCTTATAATGCTGGGGAATGATGCTTGGCGCCATACGTACAAGTGCCCGACCGCGACGCTGACGGTGCGGCCGTGCCGTCACCGCCCGAGGAGCGCGGGCTGTGTTCCACGGATCCGGTGAGCCGGACGGAGGTCGAGGTCTATCGCTCTCGGGGCCGCCGTCCGTGCCAGGAGCGTGCGCTCGTGCTCACGGCGGTCGGCATTGCCAGCCAGATCATCAGCGCCCGGGGCCGCTTCGTGCTGCAGGTCGCCTCGGCAGATCTCGAGCCGGCGGCCGCGCACCTGCGCCAGTACGATCTGGAGAATCCGCCGCGAGCCGGGTCGCCGGCCGCGCCGCCGCGGCTGTTCGCGCATGCCTGGGTGGGCTGCGTCGGCTACGCCCTCTGGCTGTTGGGTGTTGCGTATGCCATTTCCAATGGACTGGTGAGTCTCGATGCGTTCAACCGCGGTGTGCTGTACGGCGCGCGGGTGCAGCAGGGGCAATGGTGGCGGGCCTGGACCTGTCTGACGCTGCATCTGAGCGGTCCACACCTGGCCGGCAATCTGCTCGCCGGCATCTGGTTCGGCTATTTCGCCGGCCGGCAGCTCGGGGCCGGCACCGCATGGTTGCTGATCGTCGTGGGTGCCGGCATCGCCAACCTCCTCCAGGGACTGCTGGGACCGCCCTGGTATCGTTCCGCCGGTGCCTCGACCGCCGTATTCACGGCGTTGGGCATGATGGCCGCGCAGACCTGGTGGAAAGGACGCCGCGAGCCGCAAAGCCGGCTGCGTCGCTGGCTCCCGCTCGGCGCGGGCGTGGTGCTGCTGGGGTGGCTCGGTACGGCCGGCCGGCACACCGACGTCATGGCGCACGCGTTGGGTTTCGGGGTCGGCGTGCTCATCGGCTGGGCCGGCGCCTCCACGGTCATCGACCCGCGGCTCGCGCGCGTTCCGCAGTGGCTCGCGGGACTCGCGGCAACGGCGATCATGGCGCTCGCTTGGGGCTTCGCCCTGCGATGATGGCGCTAATCGGCGGTCGGCAGCGGCGAGGGCGGGGGACGCGACGTTCGCCGATAGCGCCTGACGAGGCGAGCGTCGAGCCCACCGCCGGCCAGGCGCAGCGTGAATACCAGCTCGCCATTGGACGCCAGGGCATAGCGCTCGGTCAGGGTCGGGCCGTATTCGGGCTTGATCCGCACGACGAAGGCCCGGCCGTTCCAGCCGCAGATCTCGTCGGCCCCGACTTTTCCGAGGGTCACCGCAGTGAGCACCCCGGGCGTGCATTGCTCGGCGCCGGCGCCGGTCTGCTGGGTGAAGGCTCCGGGCGCAACCCGCAAGGCCAGAGCGTTTCCCTCCGGCACGTGGGCGAGGAATTCCTCGACCAGATTCGCCCCGACTCTCGGCGCACTCACCACAACCGCGGGTGCCTGCTGCCCCGGTGAGCTGCCACCGGTTGTCGGGCTCGCGCTCGAGGTGCCCCCGGGGCTGCGGGGGGCTTGCCCTCCAGCCGGCCGTCCCGTGCCGCTACCGGGGGCTGCGATGGGCGCGTGCCCGTGCCCCATCAACTTCAGCAGCTGCGACTGCAGATCCGCCACCGCGGCGTTGACCCGGCCGCTGGCGGCTTGGTTGAGCCGCCAGTCGCCGGTCAAGCGAGGCGCATGAGCAGGTGGGGCAACCTTGAGTTCGTCAGCGCAGCCCGCCAGCACCCAGGGCAGCAGCACCGCGCACAGCCACAACGATCGATGAGGGCGGGTGGGCATCGGGTGGGCGCCAGGGGTCAGCCTGCACATGAGGCCGAGCGGCTTACCCTCGAGCTCTGGCCGCGGCTGCCGCCAGTGCCTCGATGCGCGTCCAGTCGCGCGCCGCCAGCGCCTGGGCGGGCGAGAGCCACGAGCCGCCCGCACAGAGCACGTTGGGCAGATCGAGGTAGGTCCGCACCGTATCCTGGGTGATGCCACCCGTCGGGCAGAAGCGGGCCTGCGGGAACGGGCCGGCGAACGCCTTGAGCATCGGGACGCCGCCGGCGAGCGCGGCGGGAAAGAATTTGAAGCAGTGATATCCGTGAGCCAGGCCCAGCATGAGCTCCGAGGCGCTGGCCGCTGCCGGCAGGTAGGGGATGGGACTGTGCAGACCCGCCTCCAGCAGTGCCGATGTGGCCCCGGGGGAGATCGCGAACGTCGCGCCCGCGTTGGCGGCCGCGTGCAGATCATCGACCGAGAGTACTGTCCCGGCACCGACGGCTATGTCGGGAACGTCCCGCGCGATTGCCTCGATGGCGTGCAGCGCCGCAGCCGTGCGCAGCGTGACCTCGATGACGCGCAGTCCGCCGCGCAGCAGCGCTCGAGCCAGGTCCGGCGCGAGGCCGGGGTCCTCGATCACCACGACCGGCATGACGGGTGACAGCTTGAGTATCCGCTCGATATCGGCTCTGGCGTGCATGGGCTCTCGATCAGCGTTTCCGGTCTCTTATCCTGCAGCAATCCGCGCGGGAGCGGTAGAGTGTCTGGTCTGTCAGCATGCCGCGCTCCCCAGAAACCTCAGGCTGCGCTCGGACGCGTCGAGCCGAACGCGCACCCCCAGGGGCACCGGCTCGTTGAGTTCGCCGTGGCCGATCGGGAAGCCCGCCGCGCACGGCAGCCCCGTGGCGCTCGCCAGGTCCCGCAGGACATCGGTACTCGTGAAATCCGCGTCGCGCTCCTCGCACCGGGTGAAGGAGCCGAGCACGATGCCGCGTATCCGGCGGAATACCCCCGCCAGCGTGAGGTGCGTCCACATGCGGTCGAGCCGGTAAGGGCGCTCTCCGATCTCTTCCAGCAGCAGTACCGCGCCGTCGAAACACGGTGCGTACGGTGTGCCGAGCAATGCCGTCAGCGTCACGAGATTTCCGCCGATGAGCGGGCCCTCAGCGATGCCGCCGACGAACGTCATGCCGCCGTGCAGGGGCTCGGCCGGCCGGGGCGACTCGAGCAGCGCGAACAGGCGCTCGTGGGTCGCCGGGGGCAGAGCGCCGAGCTGCGTGAGCACAGGGCCGTGAACGGTGACATGACCTGCGCGTCCCAGCACGGCATGCAACGCGACGATGTCCGAGAAGCCGACCACGGCTTTTGGGGTGATGGGAGCACCCTCGAGCTCGCGCAGCAGGCGCATCGCGCCGTAGCCGCCGCGCGCACAGAAGACCGCCTTGATCTGCGGGTCGGCGAGCGCTGCGGCGAACTCGGTCAACCGGCGCGCATCATCGCCGGCCAGATAGCGCCGCCGAGCCAGGATTCCCGGGTCGAACTCGACGTGATAGCGACTCGAGACCGACGCGAGGCCCGCATCGAAAGCCGCCCGCTCGAACGGGCCCGAGGGCGCGACGACGGCGACGCGGTCCCCGGGGCGCACGGCGGGATAAGGGCGGCAGGGCGATTGGGGCATGGGCTGAGTCGTGGCGTAAGTGACGAGAATACATTCTCCGTCAGGCGCCGCACCGAGACCAGGGCGGCACTTTTTTTAACCCGATGCTCACAGCCCGCGCGGTAGCGTTCGCGGCCTTGTTCGCTCCCATGGAGCGGTGTACGGGAGAGACTCGGATGGATATCGTCTACATCCTGCTCATCGCCGCCCTGTATGCGGTGACCCACGCGATCATCTGGGCGATCTCGCGCCTGGGAGAGGGCGGATGAGTGTCGCTTATGTGATCTGCGGTCTGCTGGCGCTCGGCCTGACCGGCTACCTCCTCTACGCCCTGTTCAAGCCGGAGAAGTTCTGATGACCGCACAGTCCTGGGGGCTGCTCGCCCTGTTCCTCGCCCTTGCGCTGCTGTGCGTGAAGCCCTTTGGCCTGTACATGGCCAACGTCATGGAGGGCGTGCCCGTCTGGCCGGTGCGCGTCGGCGGCGCGCTCGAGCGGTTGATCTACCGGCTGTGCGGGGTCGATCCGGCCGTCGAGACCGGCTGGAAGCGCTACGCCGTCGCACTGCTCGTGTTCAACGTCCTCGGAGCGCTGCTGCTGTACGCGCTGCAGCGGCTGCAATTCTACCTGCCGCTCAACCCGCAGCATCTTCCCGGACCGCCGCCGAACTCCGCGTTCAACACGGCGCTCAGCTTCGTTACCAACACGAACTGGCAGAGCTACACGCCCGAGACCACCATGGGCTATTTCACCCAGATGGCCGGTCTTGCCGTGCAGAACTTCATGTCCGCGGCCACGGGCATCGTGGTGGCGGTGGCGCTGATCCGCGGACTCGCCCGCCACAGCGCCAAGACCATCGGCAACTTCTGGGTGGACCTCACGCGCGTGACGCTCTACGTGCTGCTGCCGATTGCCGCGCTGATCGCGGTCGCGCTCGTCAGCCAGGGGGTGATCCAGAACTTCAGCCCCAACAAGACCGTGTCGCTGCTGCAGCCGGTCACCTATCAGCAGCAGAAGGTGAACGCCGCGGGCAATCCCGTCACCAACGCCGCCGGCACGCCGGTCATGCAGACCGTGACCACCGACGAGCAGACGCTGCCGATGGGGCCGGTCGCCTCGCAGGAGGCGATCAAGGAGCTCGGCACCAACGGCGGGGGCTTCTTCAACGCCAACTCCGCCCACCCGTACGAGAACCCGGACGCGCTGACCAACCTGATCGAGATGTTGGCGATCATCCTGATACCCGCCGCGCTCACCTACACTTTCGGTCACATAGTGGGCGATACCCGGCAGGGATGGGCGGTGCTGGCCGCCATGATCATCCTGTTCGTGCCGCTCTATGCGCTGTGCAATCACTCCGAGCAGCTCGGCAATCCGCGCCTCACCGCCCTCGGCGTGAATCAGACCGCGAGCAGCCTGCAAAGCGGGGGCAACATGGAGGGCAAGGAGGTGCGCTTCGGCATCGACGGCTCGACGCTGTTCGGGACGCTCGCCACCGCCACCTCCACCGGTGCCGCCAACTCGATGTACGATTCGTACATGCCGCTCGGCGGCATGGTCACCCTGTTCGACATGATGCTGGGCGAGGTGGTCTTCGGCGGCGTGGGCGCCGGCCTGTACTCGATGCTGATCTTCGCGATCGTCGGGGTCTTCATCGCGGGGCTGATGATCGGGCGCACACCGGAGTATCTGGGCAAGAAGATCGAGTCATTCGAGATGAAGATGAGCTCGATCGCGATTCTGGTCACGCCGATCCTGGTGCTGGTGGGCACGGCCGTTGCCGTGAGCGTTTCGGCCGGGCAGGCCGGCCCGCTCAATCCCGGCGCACACGGGTTCTCCGAGATCCTCTACGCCTTCACCTCGGCAGCCAACAACAACGGCAGCGCGTTCGCCGGAATCAGCGCCGATACGCGCTTTTACAATATTGCGCTCGGCCTGGTGATCTGGATCGGCCGGTACTGGCCGATCATCGCGGTGCTGGCGATCGCGGGCTCCCTCGCCGCGAAGAAGCGCGTACCCGTCTCGGTCGGCACCATGCCCACTTACGGCCCGACGTTCATCGCCCTGCTGATCGGCACGGTGCTGCTGGTGGGGGTGTTGAATTTCATTCCGGCGCTCGCTCTGGGTCCCATTGTCGAGCACCTGATGCTCTGGAGTCGCTGACATGCGCCGCAAGCTTTCCATGTTCGACCGCTCGCTGCTCGGGCCGGCGCTGCGCGATGCCCTGCGCAAGCTCGATCCGCGCGTGCAATGGCGCAATCCGGTGATGTTCGTGGTGTATCTCGGCAGCATCCTGACCACGGGCCTGTGGATCCAGGCGCTGTTTGGGCACGGGGAGGCGCCGGCGTGGTTCATCTTCGGCGTCGCGATCTGGCTGTGGTTCACGGTCCTGTTCGCGAATTTCGCCGAGGCGCTCGCCGAGGGGCGCAGCAAGGCGCAGGCGGCGAGCCTGAAGGGCCTGAAGCAGACCGTGGAAGCCAAGCGGCTTGCCGATCCCGCCGACCGCACGCGGGTGACGCGGGTGCGGGCGGACCGGCTGCGCAAGGGCGATGTCGTCCTGGTGGAGACGGGCGATTTCATTCCCGGCGACGGAGAGGTCATCGAAGGGGCCGCCTCGGTGGATGAGAGCGCGATCACCGGGGAATCCGCGCCCGTCATCCGCGAGTCCGGCGGGGATTTCTCCTCGGTCACCGGCGGCACGCGCGTACTCTCGGACTGGATCGTGGTGCGCATCTCGGTCAACCCGGGCGAGACCTTCATCGACCGCATGATCGCCATGGTGGAGTCCGCCAAGCGGCAGAAGACCCCCAATGAGATCGCGCTCACCATCCTGCTCGTGGCGCTCACGCTGGTGTTCCTGTTCGTCACCGCGACGCTGCTGCCGTATTCGCTCTACAGCGTCGCGGTCACCAAGCTCGGCACCCCCGTCACGCTCACCGCGCTCATCTCGCTCCTGGTGTGCTTGATTCCAACCACCATCGGCGGTCTGCTGTCGGCGATCGGGGTGGCGGGCATGAGCCGCATGATGCAGGCCAACGTGATCGCGACCTCGGGCCGCGCGGTCGAGGCGGCGGGCGACGTTGACGTGCTGCTGCTCGACAAGACCGGCACGATCACGCTGGGCAACCGGCAGGCCGCGGCGTTCATTCCGGTCGAGGGCGTGACCGAGGAGGAGCTGGCCAGCGCCGCCCAGCTTGCCTCGCTCGCCGATGAGACGCCGGAAGGGCGCAGCATCGTCGTGCTGGCCAAGCAGCGCTTCAAGCTGCGCGAGCGGGATCTTACCGCGCTGCATGGAACGTTCGTGCCCTTCTCCGCGCACACGCGCATGAGCGGCGTCGACATCAGCGGGCGCCAGATCCGCAAGGGTGCGGCGGACGCGATCCGCAAGCACGTCGAGTCGCTCGGACAGGAGTTTCCGCAGGCGATGCTCGAGACCGTGAAAGGGGTCGCACGGCGGGGGAGTACGCCGCTGCTGGTGAGCGACGGCCCGCGGGTGCTCGGGGTCATCGAGTTGAAGGACATCGTCAAGGGCGGCATCAAGGAGCGTTTCGGCGAGCTGCGCCGCATGGGCATCAAGACCGTCATGATCACCGGCGACAATCCTCTGACCGCTGCGGCGATCGCCGCCGAGGCCGGTGTCGATGACTTCCTCGCGGAGGCGACTCCGGAGGCGAAGCTCAAGCTCATCCGCGCCCAGCAGGCCGAAGGGCGGCTGGTGGCGATGACCGGCGACGGCACCAACGACGCGCCGGCGCTTGCGCAGGCCGACGTCGCGGTGGCGATGAACACCGGTACGCAGGCGGCCAAAGAGGCCGGCAACATGGTCGACCTGGATTCCAATCCGACCAAGCTGATCGAGGTCGTGGAAACCGGCAAGCAGATGCTCATGACGCGCGGCGCGCTGACCACCTTCAGCATCGCCAACGATGTCGCCAAGTACTTCGCGATCATTCCGGCGGCGTTCGCCACCACCTATCCACAGCTGAACGCGCTCAACATCATGCATCTGACGAGCCCGTTCTCGGCGATCCTCTCGGCGGTGATCTTCAATGCGCTCATCATCGTGGTGCTGATTCCGCTGGCGCTGAACGGTGTGCGCTACCGGCCGCTCGGCGCCGGGACGTTGCTGCGCCGCAATCTTCTGGTCTACGGCATCGGCGGGATCATCGTGCCGTTCCTCGGCATCAAGCTGATCGACATGGGCCTGACCTTCCTTCATCTGACCTGAGAGGTGACGCCATGACAGAATTGCCAGGAGCAATTTTCGACGCGGCGGCGCCGCGACCCCGTAGGGCCGAGGCCCTGGAGGGACCGGGTAAATCGGTACTGCGCCCTGCGATCGTGCTGCTGCTGATGATGACTGTGCTGACCGGCATCATTTATCCGCTCGTCATCACCGGCATTGCGCAGGTGCTGTTTCCGGCCCAGGCCGGTGGTAGTGTGATTACGCGCGGCGGCAAACCCATCGGCTCGCGCCTGATCGGCCAGCCGTTCAGTTCCGCGGGCTATTTCTGGAGCCGGCCCTCGGCGACCACCCCGCAGCCCTACAATGGCCTGGATTCCACCGGATCGAATCTCGGGCCGTTGAATCCGGCGCTCATTCAGGCCGTCAAGGCCCGCATCGCCGCCTTGCGGGCGGCCGACCCGGGCAATACCGCGCCGATCCCCGTGGACCTGGTGACCGCCTCGGCCAGCGGTCTCGATCCGGATATCAGTCTCGCGGCCGCCTACTATCAGGCCGGCCGCATCGCGCGCGCGCGCCATCTGAGCCTCGCCACGGTGCGTGGCCTGATCGCCGCGCACGCCCACCACCCCTGGCTCGGGCTGCTCGGCGAGCCGCGCGTGAACGTGCTGGAGCTGAATCTAGCCCTCGATGCCCTGAAACGGCCGGCCGCCGTCAAATAGTTCCGCGGAATGAACGAAGGGCGCGCGCGAAACGGATCTCCCGGCGGATAATAGCGGGGTGAACGCCCCGACCGCCGATCTCAGGCCCGATCCGGACCAACTGCTCGCCGAAGTCAAAGCCCAGGAAGAGCGGGCCAACCGGGGGCGGTTGCGTATCTTTTTCGGCGCCTCCGCCGGGGTCGGCAAGACCTACTCCATGCTGCAGGCGGCCCGCTCCGAGCGGGCCGCGGGCACCGATGTGGTCATCGGCTATCTCGAACCCCACGGCCGTATCGAGACCGAGCAGCTGGCCGAGGGGCTCGAGCGCCTGCCGACGCTGGCGGTCGCCTATCGCGGCATCGTGCGCCAGGAATTCGATCTCGATGCGGCGCTCGCGCGCCGACCGGCCATCGTGTTGGTCGATGAGCTGGCGCACTCCAATCTGATCGGCGGCGTGCCGCAGCCCCGCCACCCGAAGCGCTGGCAGGATATCGAAGAGCTGCTCGTGGCCGGCATCAACGTGTGGACCACGGTCAACGTCCAGCACCTCGAGAGTCTGAACGACCTAGTCTATCAAACCACCGGCGTGCGCCAGACCGAGACGCTCCCGGACCGGGTCTTCGACGAAGCCGACAACATCGAGCTGATCGATCTGCCGGCCGACGATCTGATCGCGCGGCTGCACGCCGGCAAGGTGTACCTGTCCGACGCCGTCGCGGCCGCGTCGGAGCGCTTTTTCCGCAAGTCGAACCTGATGGCGCTGCGCGAGATCGCGCTGCGCCGAGTGGCGGAGCGGGTGGAGGCCGCCTCCCGCGCCCTGCACACCGGCCGTGCCCGCGGCCGCATCGCCGGGGACCGCCTACTGGTGGCGGTCGGTCCGGACGAACAGGCCGAGCAGCTGGTGCGCACGGGCAAACGCTTGGCCGATGCCCTCGCGGCCAGCTGGCTGGTGGTGTATGTCGAGACGCCGGCCCTTTTGCGTCTGTCGGACACATTGCGCAACCGCAGGATCAACGTGCTGCGGTTGGCCGAGTCGCTCGGCGCCGAGACGGTGACCCTGGACGGACCGTCCGCGGCGGCGGCTCTGCTGGAGTACGCACAGACGCGCCGTGTCACGCGCGTTCTGGTCGGTGCGCCGAAACGGCGTGGCTGGCGTGCATGGGCGCGCGCATCCACCTCGACCGTGCTGGTGAAGCAAGCGCGGGGGTTCGATGTGATCGTGGTCGCACCGGCGGGCCGGACGAAGCGGCTGGCGCCGTCGGCCTACCTGCCGGCCGGTGCCTTCCAGGCCGACATTCCCTGGGAGCGGTATGGCTGGGCGGCGGGCGTGAGCGGCCTGTGCACGCTGGTCGCATTCGCGATGTATCCGCATTTCGACCTGTCGAATCTCGCGATGGTCTATCTGCTCGGCGTCACGGTGGCGGGCCTGCGCCTCGGGCGCGGCCCCTCGGCGCTCACGGCCGTGCTCAACGTGCTGCTGTTCTGCT
The DNA here is from genome assembly GCA_021843755.1 of Pseudomonadota bacterium. Taxonomy (GTDB): domain Bacteria; phylum Pseudomonadota; class Gammaproteobacteria; order Steroidobacterales; family Steroidobacteraceae; genus 13-2-20CM-66-19. The sequence continues at coordinate 2,405 of JAKBWB010000039.1, read as the reverse complement.
TCTCCTTCGTGCCGCCGCGATTCACGTTCGCGGTCGCCGATTTCCAGTATTTCATCACCTTCGCGGCCATGCTCATCATCGGCCTGGTGATCTCCACCCTCACGGCCAACGTGCGCCAGCAGACCCGGGTCGCCGGGGCGCGCGAGCGGCGTACCGCCGCGTTGTACGCCATGAGCCGCGAGCTCGCGGTGACGCGCGGCACCGAGAGCATGGCGCGTGTGGCCGTGCGGCACGTGGCCGAAGTGTTCGACTGCCGGGCCGTCGTGCTGTTGCCGGATGCGGCGGGCAAGCTGCATCGCCCGCACGGGCAGCCGGCCGACAATTCGCTGCGCGGTGCGGATCTGGCCGTGGCGCAGTGGGTGAACGACCATGGCCGGCGCGCCGGCCTGGGCTCGGATACGCTGCCGGCGACACCCGCGCTGTACGTGCCGCTCGGTGACGAGCAGCGCGCGACGGGAGTGTTGGCGGTGCTGCCGGCGAATCCGCGGCGGGTGCTGCTGCCGGAGCAGAACCAGCTGCTGCAGACCTTCGCCGGGCAGATCGGGCTCGCGCTCGAGCGGGCGCGCTTCGCCGATGCCGCCCAGGAATCGAGACTGGCCGCGGAGCGCGAGAGCCTGCGCAACACGCTGCTCGCCTCGATTTCGCACGACCTGCGCACGCCGCTTGCGGTCATGGTCGGTGCGGCCAGTACGCTCACCGAGCGCGGCGAGGCGCTCGAGCCGCGCAAGCGCCGGGAACTGGCCGCCTCCATCGAGGTGAAGGCGCGCGAGATGTCCGAGCTCGTGTCCAATGTGCTCGATCTGATGCGGTTCCAGTCCGGCGAAGTGCCGCTGATGCGCGATTGGCAGAGCGTCGAGGATCTGGCCGGCGCCGGGCTGCAGCGCATCCAGGAACGGCTGCAGGATCACACCGTGGATCTGAAGATCCCGCCCGATCTGCCGGCGGTGTACGTCGATGCGGGCTTCGTGGCGCAGCTGTTCGCCAATCTCTTCGACAACCTCGCGAAATACACTCCTCCCGGCACGCATGCGTGGGTGTCGGCGATCAACGAGGGGGCCGCGGTGCGCGTGCTGGTCGAGGATGACGGGCCGGGACTGCCGGCCGGCGATCCGGAGCGGCTGTTCGAGAAGTTCCAGCGCGGCAGCGGCGAGGGCACGGTCGCCGGGGCGGGCCTGGGATTGACCATCTGCCGTGCGATCGTGCGGGCGCATGGCGGGGAGATCTCGGCGCGGCGCCGGGACGGGGGCGGCGCGCGATTCGAATTCACGTTGCCGGCGCGGGAGCCGCGCGCTTGACCGAAGCGATGCACCAGGTGCTGGTCGTCGAGGACGAGCCAGCCATCCGCAACGTGTTGACGGTATTGCTCGAGGCCGAGGGCTACCGGGTCATCGAGGCCGACACGGCGCTGCGCGCGGAAATCGAGAGCCGCAGTCACAAGCCGGACCTGCTGCTGATCGATCTGGGGCTGCCCGACGGCGATGGCATCGCGATCATCCGCCGGGTGCGGGCCTGGTCGCCGATGCCGATCGTCGTGCTGTCGGCGCGCACGCAGGAGGAGCAGAAAGTCGCCGCGCTGGATGCCGGCGCCGACGACTATGTCACCAAGCCGTTCAGCGCCGGGGAGCTGCTCGCGCGGGTCCGCGCCGCGCTCCGGCGCAACGTACGCGGCTCGGAGCAGACGGGCGTGCTCAACCTCGGGCCGCTGCAGATCGATCTGGAGAAGCGCGAGGCCCGCGGCGCGGCCGGCGAGATACACCTCACGCCGCTCGAGTACCGGGTGATCGAGTGCCTGGCGCGCCACCTCGGCGCGATCATCACGCAAGCGCAGCTGATTCGCGAGGTGTGGGGACCGGAGCGCCTCGGGGACAGCCGCGGTCTGCGCGTGTGCATCATGAACCTGCGCGGCAAGATCGAGCCGGACCCGCGCCGGCCGCGCTACCTGGTGACCGAGGCGGGCCTCGGTTACCGGCTGCGCAGCGATGACAGTCCGGGCGGGTAGCGGCGTTGCCCGGCCCGCCGCGGCGGCCGGGTACATCCAGGTACCGACTACCCTGTCCGCCCGCTTCATGACTCGGGGTCGACCGTCGGTCGATGGGGAACCCTTAGGGGCGACCGATCCGGGCCGCTCAGGTGAGCGAGACGACCAGCTTGGCGCTGTGGCTGCGCCAGTGGATCGGAATGACGAAGGCGCGGGCGCCGGGCGGCTGTGGAATCTGGGGCTTCTCGCCGGCAAACACGCTCGGCACCGATATGACGAAGTCATGCCCGAAATCGCGCCGCGCGTTGCCCGAGATGGTGTTGGCGACCTCGCCGACCAGATCGCGCATGCTCTCGTGGCTGAAGTCGCTCTCCTGCATCTTCATCAGCAGCACCGTCAGCATCGCGCGCGGCGCGGTGAAGTACAC